>NZ_JBIRPD010000009.1:0-372731 GCF_044332485.1 Streptomyces sp. NPDC017056
CTGGTGTTGCGAGCTGTCGGCTGCGGGGACACCCCCCTGCACGTCCCCTCCGGCCGGTTCGGCAGCCCCGCGCGAGTGGGGGTGGGGGAGGGAAAAGACACCAGCAGCGCAGCAACCAGGAGGCGGTCTCCTCGCCACCGGGGGCCCACCCGGGGAAAGGCAAAGAACTGCCCCCCTTCGGGGGGCCTCGGCCACGACGGCGGGGTGGCCGCTATCCGGGCCCGGGGCCGGGGACACGCAGGGGGCTCCCCGCAGCCGACACGTCGCAACGCCAGGTTCAGCGTTCCAGACAAGGCTTCCGCGACTGCGGTGAGGAGAGACCCCTGCGGGGCCCCGGCCCCCCCACCCACCGGGCCTAACGCGCAAACGCGCGCCAGCGCGAAACGCGCGCAGCGCGACCAGGCAAGTGGGAAACCGCCCGCGTAGCGGGCTATTCCTCGTCGTCCAAGCGCGCCAGCCACGTCGCCAAACGTTCCACCGGGACCTCGAAGTCCGGGTTCAGGTCGACGAAGGTGCGCAGCTGTTCGGCCACCCAGCCGAGGGTGACCTCCTCCTCGCCGCGTCGGCTCTCCAGTTCCTCGATACCGCGATCCGTGAAATACACGCGCTCTCCACCAGGGTTCTTCGGGACGTACCCGGCCAGGATAGGCAGGCGCCCGACCCTCTCGCGTCACTCGCACCCTGGGGATAACCTGATCACCTGTCAGGGGAGACCATTACCACGGCCCTGTAGCAGTGTGCGTTGCCGCTCAGGGGGAGCAGGAGGCCGTGATGCGCGATCGCGCACATCTCATCGAGCTGCCCGACGGGACGGCGGTCTGGGCCCGGGTGTCCCGGCTGGACGTGGCCGGTGAGCCGGACGGGGAATTCGACGACGTGGGGGCCTGGGAGACGCTCGGCGCCCGGGTGGAGGGGCTGCGGGAGCTGGTCGGCGGGGTCGCCGCGAGTCTGCGGGAGGCGACCGAGCGGGTGGCGCCGGACGAGACCAGCGTGAGTTTCGGGGTGGAGGTGTCGGCGAAGCCGGGCCGCGCCGTGGCGATGCTCGCGGACGGTGAGGCCAAGGCGAACCTGTCGGTGACGCTCACCTGGCGCCGCCAGGAGGCGCCGGGCGATTCGGGTGCGTGATGGCGTCCCCGGAGGGCGGTCACGGGCGTGGTGAGGGGCGGGCGGACCGCGAGAAGTACGCGCGTCTCCTGGGGCACGCCGGGCGCGCCACCGTCGCCGTCTGCCCGCCACCGGGTGCGGGCGTGCACCCGGCGCAGCTGTGGGGCAGTGGTGTTTTCGTGGCCCCGGGGTGGGTGCTGACCTGCGCCCATGTGCTGGCCGCCGGTGACGGCCGGCGGCGTCCCACGGGGCCGGGCGGGGAGGTCGGGGTGGAGTTCGACGGCCGGGTGGTGGCGGCGCGCCTGGAGTACGACCTGAGCCGTCCGGCGCCCGTGGGCCCGTCCGGCGAGGACGCGGGGCAGGAGGCGGACGACGCCGGGCCCGGCGCGGAGCCGGGGCCGCGGGTCGACCTGGCGCTGTTGCGGCTGCTCGATCCGGGGGTGGTGCACCCGTGTGCCTGGCTGAGTGACCAGCCCGCGGCGCTTCTGGAGGACGCGTTCATCTTCCGGGGGCACGACCGGAGCGCGGTCGATCCGTTCATCGCGGTCCGGTTCGGTGCCCGGGATGCCCGCGGCCTCCAGTTCGGCAGTGACGTGCGCGTCACTCCGGGGGCGTCCGGCGGCCCGCTGCTGGACTGCGACCGGGGCGAGGTGGTCGGGATCGTCAAGGGCAGTCACCGCGAGGACCTGGTGGGTCTCGCGGTGCCGGTCACCGAGCTGCGCCGGCTGGCGCCGCACCATCTGGTGCCGGGGGCCGCGGGGCTCGGCGAGGACCCGTATCACGCGCTGATGTGCGGGCACGACCGCTGGCACTGGGCGGGGCAGGATCTCGGGGGTTCGGGCGAGCCCACCTGGTTCGACGCGCAGCACGCGATCATGTCGGGGCGCGGCCGCCTGTGGGGTGTGCAGGAGCGGCTCCAGGCGCTCGACCTGCTGGCGTCGCTGCCCGCGCCCCGTGACCCGCTGGTGGTGGGCGCTGCGGTCGCCGAGGCACTGGGCCGGGCGGATCCGGCGGGCCGTACCGGCCGTGCCGGGCCGTGGACGCTGCGTACCTGGCGGGACGGTCACGGCGCGCTGTACCAGGGGAGCGACCCGTATACGGAGCTGTGCGCCTTCGTGCACTACCTGCGCATCGTCGCGCAGCGCACGGCCGACGAGGCGCGCGGCGCGCCGGGGGACGAGGGCGCCGGGGCGCGCGCGGCGGCGGAGCGGCTGGCGCAGTTCGTGACGGCCAAGGCGGTGGTGCTGCTGCCCAGGGACCGTGAGCGGATCGGCCCGGTGCGGCGGCGCCCGGACGCGGTGCTGGTGGAGTTCGAGCCGCTGCACTACGACGACGCCGGTGGGCGGCAGCTGTTCAACTGGTCGGTCAGCGAGGGGTACGGGAAGGGCCAGTGGCAGCGCGTGGAGGTTCAGGAGGCGCACGAGGGGATGACCTTCGAGCAGGCCCGTGACCAGGTGTTGCAGCGGCTGGGCCCGCGGCTGCTGCGTGCCGACGACGCGGCGGGCGGCGTGCGGGTGCGCCTGGAGGTGGCGGTGCCGGAGGATCGCTGGCACACGCCGGCGGACCGCTGGCGGGTGCCGGCGTCGACCCGCCGTGCGGCGCGCTTGCGGCCGCTGGGCCCGGCGCGTGCGGTGGTGCTGCGCGACCAGGGGCGCCGCCAGGAGGTGGACCCGGCCTGGCTGCGCCGCTGGGAGGGCCTGGTCGCGGCCGGGCGGCTGACCGCGCTGCGGGTACCGGCCGGCGCCCGGGCCTCGGCGTCGGGGCTGTCGCGGCTGCTGGAGGAGGCGGCCGAGGGGGCGGTGCCGGCGATGTGCCGTTCGGTGGTGGAGGGGGTGGGGCAGGAGGCCGTCGGCTGGACCCTGGACACCGGCCATCCGGTCGCGCTGTGGGTCGCGGAGGGGCACGGCGCGCGCGACTGCGACCGGGTGTGTGACGAGTTCCACCGTGAGGTGCGGCAGTTGCTCGGCGCGCCGAAGGCGGTCGCCGAGATTCCCGAACTGGTCCGTGAGCTGCGGGCGAAGGCGGCGGAAGGGGGCGCTTCCTGGGCCCGGGACCTGGTGCTGCTGTACGACGATCCGGGCAACCCGATCCCTCAACTGTTCGCGCGGGGGGCGCAATTGTCGCCTCCGTGACACCCCTGGAGACCGGAAAACGCCCCGTATGCTTCCGTCCGGCTGGCTACTGTCCTAGCGTCGTGAGAGATTGCTAGAGGGCGGGTTCGGGGAGGACGGGAGAAGCGGGTGTCCACGCTTCCCCGGGGTCTTCCGCGGTCTTTCGCCCCCTGCCCGACGGCCGGCCGGCGACGAGGAGTTCCGACGTGAGCGACTGGCTCATCTACCGTGGCGCAGGGGCCCCGCACGACGGCATCGAGCAGTTACCACCGCCCCCGCCCTGGCGGGATTTCGACGGCGGCCCGCTCGTGGCGCCGCCCGCCGCCCTGGACCACGCCTCCGAGCGCAGGCTCGGCGTACAGCGCCGCGAGGCGAGTTACCACCGGCCGGGCGAGACGGAGCGCGAGCTGGTCAACGCGGCGCTCTACCTGCGCCGCCCCCTGCTGGTGACGGGCGCGCCGGGCAGCGGCAAGTCCACCCTGGCGCACTCGGTCGCGTACGAACTGGGTCTCGGGCGGGTGCTGAACTGGTCGATCGTCAGCCGCAGTTCGCTGCGCGACGGGCTGTACGAGTACGACGCCATCGGCCGCCTCCAGGACCTCCAGATCGAGCGCGCGGCCCGGTCGGAGCCGGAGTCGGCGGACGGCCCCCGGGTGCAGGAGCCCGGGGGCGGCATCGGGCGCTATATCCGCCTCGGTCCGCTCGGCACGGCTCTGCTGCCGGCCGCCAAGCCGCGTGTCCTGCTCGTCGACGAGCTGGACAAGAGCGACATCGACCTGCCGAACGATCTGCTCAACGTGCTGGAGGAAGGGGAGTTCCGGATTCCGGAGCTGGAGCGGCTGGCCGGATCCGCCCCCGAGGTGCCGGTGCTCGGCGACGACGGCAGCCAGGTCACCGTGCGCGACGGCCGGGTGCGCTGCCGCGCCTTCCCGTTCATCGTGCTGACCAGCAACGGCGAGCGGGACTTCCCCGCGCCGCTGCTGCGCCGCTGCATCCACCTGAACATACCGACGCCCGACAAGGAGCGCCTCGCCGACATGGTCAGGGCGCACTTCGGCGAGAGCGCGGCGGCCGATTACGAGTCGGTGATCGACCGCTTCCTGGACCGCGAGCCCGGCGACGTGCGCGCCGTCGACCAGCTGTTCAACGCCATCCACCTGACGCAGAAGGCCGGCTGGGCGGACGAGGACGAGGAGGAGACGCGGCGGCGCCTGACGGCCGAACTGCTGCGGCCCCTGGATCGGACCAGGTGAGCCGCGGTGCCGGCCGGCGAACCGGGCTTCGGCCCCCTCGGTGAGATCGTCGCGCGGCTGCGCGCGGCCGGTCTGCCCGCCGATGCCCGCGCCATGGCGGACGCGCTGTGGCTGGCCCGGTGGATCACCCCGGAGGCGCCCGGAGGCGGGCAGCCGCCCGCCGACGATCCCGGCCAGGCCGGCACACACAGGCCAAAACCGGCCACTTTCTCCGTCGATCCCCGCGGCCGGGAGCCGGCCCGCGACGCCCCTTCCCGTACGGAGCCCGCCGCGCGCGACCGCCCCCGCCGCACGGAGGTGGAGCTGCTGCCGGCCCAGGACGACCGCGCCCTCGCCCCCGGCCGCGGGCGGCTCGGCGAGGTCGGCATCCCCGTCGCCTCCGCCTTTCCCGGCCTGCTGCCGCTGCAACGCGCCCTGCGGCCGGTGCAGCGCTACCACCCGCCCGTGGCCCCGGCCCGGCGGGAACTGGACGAGGCCGCCACCGCCGACCTCTCCGCGCACGCCGAGCTGATCATCCCGGTGCTGCGCGGCGTCCGCCGCCGCGCGGCCGGCATGCGCCTGTTGATGGACGGCTCCTCCTCGATGGCCGTATGGGAACAGATGCTGCACGACCTGCGGCAGGTCTGCGAAAGGGTGGGGGCCTTCCGCGACGTGACGGTGCACTGGCTCCACCCGTACGGCGACGAGGTCGGCGTCGCGGCCGGGCCGGGGCGGGACGCCCCGCTGCGCCCGGCCGACCAGCTGCACGACCCCACGGGCCACCACCTCACCCTCGTCGTCAGCGACTGCGCGGGCCCCCTCTGGCGCGACGGGCGCATCCAGCGGCTGCTCTACCGCTGGGTGGCCGACGCGCCGCTCGCCGTCGTGCAGCCCCTGCCGCAGCGCATGTGGTCGCGCACCCTGTTCCCCGCCCTCGCCGGCACCCTCGTACGCCGCCAGGGCCCGTACTGCGCCCTGGACTTCAAGCCCGCCAGGCGCCGCCGCCGTGCTCCGTCGGCGGACGGGCGCGGGCGCGAGGAGGGTCGCGAGCGCGCCGTGCCGGTGCTCTCGGCGGCGCCCGCCGCCCTCGGCTCCTGGGCCAGGCTGGCCGCGGCCGAGTCCGGCCTCTCGCTGCGCGGCGCCGCCGCCCTCGTACGCCGCGACCACGGCCTGGGCGCGGACCTCACGCGCCGCCACGAGCTGCCCGAACCGGCGCGGCTGGTACGCGAGTTCGAGCAGACCGCCTCGCCCGACGCCCGCCACCTGGCCGTCCACCTCTCGGCCGTGCCGCTCGCGCTGCCCGTCATCCAGCTCGTGCAGCGCGCCATGCTGCCCCAGACCGGCCCGGCCGAGCTGGCGGAGGTGCTGCTCAGCGGTCTGGTCGAGCAGCTCACCGACCCGGCGGTACCGGCCGGGCGCGAGGCCGGCGGCCCCTGGTACGAATTCGCGCCCGGCGTGCGCGACGAGCTGCTGAGCCGCCTGAGCGCCGGCGAGGCCGCCCTCGTCCTCAAGCACTGCTCCCTCTACATCGAGCGCACCTTCGGCCGCAGCGCCCGCAACTTCCCCGCCGTCGCCGTCGCCATGCTCTCCGGCAGCGGCCGGGAACCGGCGACCGGGCAGCGGGCCGTGCCCGAGCCGTTCGCGCGGGTCTCCGAGCGGGTGCTGCGCCGCTTCGAACCGGCCCTCAGGACGCCCGCACAGCTGACGTACGCGCCCGACGGCCCCGCCGCCGAGGGCGCGGCCCTGCTGGAGCGCTACGAAAGCGACGGCACCGTACGGGACTTGATCGAAGCCGTACGCCTGCTGCGCGCCGCGACGCAGCAGCTGCCCGCCGCGGGCACCGACCTCGCCCGCGCGCTGCTGCACGGCTGGGCGAAGTGGCGGCAGCCGGACGCCCTGGAGGAGGCGGAGCGGGCGGTACGGGCGGCGGCCGAGGCCGTCGGCGAGGACCCGGCCCAGTCGCCGGACGGGGACGGCGAGGCGCGCGTCAGGGCCCTGATCGTGCTCGCCAGGGTCCGCTACGCCGGTGCGCAGGAACGCGGCGCGGCGGGGTACCCGGACGGCGAGCGCGGTGCGCTGGAGGACGCCGCGCGCCACCTGCAGGACGCCTGCGGGCTGATGAGCCTGCTGGACCCCCGCGTATTGGAGAGCATGGTGCTGCGTACCGAAGTGCTGCGGCGGCTCGCCGCGCTGCCCTCGGCCGCCGTGTCCGGGCACGGGCGCGCCGGCGACCCGCTCGGCGAGGCCGAGGAAGCCCTGACCACCCTCCTCGAACAGTGGCCCAGCGGCGAACAGGTGCCCGGCGAGATCTACGCCGCGCGCGGCGGCGTCCTGCTGGACCAGGCGCGCCGCGCCGCCGGCCGCGAAACCGGCGCCGACACGCCCACCGGGGCGCTCGCCCTGCGCGCCACCGCCGACCTGGACACCGCCACGGTCCTGCTGCGCCGCCGCGGCAGCGGCGCCGACCGCAAGGTGTGCGAGACGCTGCTGGAGCTGGCGCAGGCCCGCAGCCTGCTCGGCGGCGCGCACGGCCCGCCCGCCGTGCTGCCCGTCCTGGAGCGCGCCCGCGCGCTCGCCCGCGAACTGGACGACCCGAACCTGGAGGCGGAGGCCCTGGCCCGTACGGCGACCGCGCACCGCTCCCTGCACACCCGCACCGGCGACGTCCACGCGCTGGACGCGGCGATCGACGCGCTGGCCGCCGCGCTCCGGCTGACCACCCCCGACTCGCCCGAGCACAGCTCCCTGCTCGCCGAGCGCGGCGCGGCCCTGCTGCTGCGCGCCCGGCTGGAGCCCCCGGGCGAGCCGGGGAAGCGGCTGGCCAACGAGGCGGTGCACGTGCTGCGCGAGGCGCTCGCCCGGGTCGCCCCGCACGATCCCGCGCTGGGCTCCCACCGGCTGCTGTTCGGGCGCGCCCTGCGGCTGCGCAACGACCGGCAGCCCTCGCTGGCCGACCTGCACGAGGCCGACTGGGTGCTGGAGCTGGCCGCGCGCGGCTCGGAGGACCCGGCCGTGTGCGCGGAGGCGTGGCTGGAGGTCGGCGACGTCCAGCTGTCCCTGGACCGGCGCTTCGGCTCCCGGGAGCGGCACGACCGCGCCGCCGCGAGCTACCGCAGGGCGGCGGCCGACGCCGAGCGGGCGGGCAGCCCCCTGCTGGCTGCGCGCGCCCACCACCGCAGGGCCGGGGTCCTGGAGGACACGGCGGGGCCGCAGGCGGCGCTGCCGGCGTACCGGGAGAGCTGGGAGCAGTGGCAGCGCGCGGCCGAGGAGAACGGCCCGGAGGCCCGGCGCACGAGGGAGCGGATGCGCGCCCTGGAACCGTCCGAATGACCGGCTGACCCGGCCGGTCCGGGGGTTTCCGTGCCCGGGCGCGCGGGAAAACACCCGTCCACCCGGCCCAGAGGAGAACAGCGTGGCGACAGTCCCCGTCACCGGTACGGCCCCGGCCGCACCGGCCGAGCCGTCCGGCCCGTCGGCCGAGCCGCTGCCGGACTTCGGCGGTGTCGATGTGGCCGCGGTGGCCGCGCGGACGGGCCACCCGGTGCTGGGGGCGGTGGCGTCCCTGCTCCTGCGCAACTGGACACCCGCGGCCGAGGCGGTGGCGTACTACGACGACGGGCCGGGCCCCGACGTACGCTGAGAGGCTGGCGCGTACCGGCCGCCGACGGCGGTTTTTGGGCAATCGGGCGGCGGATCCGGCCAGTTGTCGTTGCCCTGTGCATGACTCCCGGTGGCCGAGCCAGATATGGCCACAGCGGGGCCCCTGCCGGGGTGCCCGGACGTCGGAAGCAGGCAGGGGGCGGCGTCGTGGTGTGCCAGAGCCGTCCAGACACCGCGGTCCCCTTCCGGCAGTTCGTCCTGAAGACCCACAGCCGCTGCAACCTCGCCTGCACCTACTGCTACATCTACGCGGGCCCGGACCGCAGCTGGCGCGACCGCCCGCCGCACGCGCCGCCCGGCACCGTACGCCAGACCGCCCTGCGCATCGCCGAACACGTACGCGCCCACGGCCTGCGCGACATCCGCGTCGACCTGCACGGCGGCGAACCCCTGCTCACCGGGCCCGGACCGCTGCTCGACCAGGCGGCCGCGCTGCGCGCGGCCCTGCCGCCGGACTGCCGCGCGCACCTCGGCGTGCAGACCAACGGCACCCTGCTCACCGAGCCGGTGCTCGACGCCCTGGCCGGCGCCGGGTTCCGCGTCGGCCTCAGCCTGGACGGCGGCACCCCGGGCCTCAACCGCCGGCGCCTGGACCACGCGGGCCGCGCCTCCTGGCCCGCGGCCTCCCGCGCCGCCCGGCTGCTGGCCCGCCGCCCCGGCGTCTTCGCCGGCATCCTGTGCACCATCGACCTCACGTCCGACCCGGCCCTGGTCTACCGCTCGCTGCGCGCGCTCGGCCCCCCGATGCTCGACTTCCTCCTGCCGCACGCCAACTGGACGAGCCGCCCGCCGGTGCCACCGGGACCGGCGGGCCCCACCCCGTACGGCGACTGGCTGTGCACCGTCTTCGACCTGTGGTGGGGCGAGCCGGGACCGGCACCCCGGGTCCGCCTCTTCACCGAGATCATCGGCCTGCTGCTGGGCCGCCCGAGCACCAGCGAAGCGGTCGGCCTGTCGCCCGTCGTCGCGCTCGTGGTCGACACCGACGGCGCCATCGAGCAGGTCGACTCCCTCAAATCGGCGTACGAGGGTGCCGCCGCCACCGGCCTGGACGTCTTCCGCAACAGCTTCGACGAGGCGCTGGGCCATCCGGGCATGACCGCCCGCAGGCTGGGCGCCGACGGCCTGTGCGCCCAGTGCCGCTCCTGCCCGCTGCTCACGGTGTGCGGCGGAGGCAACTACGCCCACCGCTACCGCGCCGGCGGCACCGGCTTCCGTAACCCGTCCGTGTACTGCGCCGACCTGGAACGGGTGATCCGGCACATCGCGTCCCGGCTGGCGGCCGAGGTGCGCGCGGGCTGACGACCACGGCCGGTACGGCACCGGCGCCCTTATCCGTCAACTGGCGTACTGTAAACACGTCCTGACGTGGCGTCGCCGCGAGGGAGGACACTTGGGCTATCGTGCCGAACAGCCAGCTCGCGCACGCGCGGACCACCGCACCCCGAGGAGACGGTCGCATGGTCGGTACGTCCGGTAACACCGGCTCCGGAGAGCACATCACCATCAGCTACGCGGGCTTCAACCGGCCGTGGGCGGCGTGGATTTCGCACCAGCTCGAACAGCTCGGACACGGCACCACCATGCTGCGCTGGGACCCGCCCGCCGACAGCCCCCTCACCGAGGAACTGGCCGGCCTGCTCGCCGCCGAGGGCCGCCTGCTGATGGTGCTCGACGACTGGTACTTCAAGCTCGGCCCCAAGACCCACGAGGAGTGGACGTCCGCCCTCCAGGAGGTGGTGCCGGACCACTCCGAGCGGTTCGCGGCCGTCAGCGTGGCCACCCAGCGGCTGCCCGCCACCGCGTCCGTGCTGCGCCCGGCCGACCTGCGCGACCTGGACGCCGTCGAGGCCAACCGGCGCGTCCTGAACCGCCTCGGCGTGCCGGCCGCCAAACGGCGCCCCGCCGACCCCGACGCCAACGCGCCGCGCTTCCCCAACGACCCGCCCGAGATCTGGAACATCCCCCGCCGCAACAACCGCTTCACCGGCCGCGACACCGCGCTGGAGGAGCTGCACGGCAAGCTGGCGGGCCCGGTCCCCGGCCTCGGCCAGCCGCTGGAGACCCGGATCGCCCTGTACGGCATCTCCGGCGTCGGCAAGAGCCAGATCGCCGCCGAGTACGCCCACCGCTTCGGCAACGACTACGACGTCGTGTGGTGGATCAGCGCCACCAACCGGGGCGCCGCCCGCGAGCAGCTCGCCGAGCTGGCCACCCGCCTCGGCCTGCCCGTCGGCCAGGAGCTGGGCGACCGCATCCGCGCCGTCCACGAGGCGCTGCGCGTCGGCCGCCCGTACCGCCGCTGGCTGCTGATCTTCGACAGCGCCGACGACATGGAGCAGATCGAGGACCTGGTGCCGGACGGCCGCGGGCACGTCCTGATCACCACCCTCACCCGCGACTGGTCCGGCTCCGGCAGCGCCCAGGAGATCGAGGTGCTGCCCTTCACCCGCATCGAGTCGGTCGCCTACGCGCGGCGGCGCGCCCCGCGGCTGACCAACATGGAAGCCGACAAGCTCGCCGACGCCGTGCAGGACCTGCCGCTGCTGCTCGCCCAGACCGCCGCCTGGCTGGACGCCAACCCGATGGCGCCCAAGGAGTACATCGAACTGATCCGCCGCGGCGAGCCCAGCCTGGTCGGCATCCGCATCTCCACCGACTACCCGATGGCCTTCCAGACCAGCTGGGCCATAACGCTGAACACCCTGCGCGAGCGCAGCCCCGCCGCGGTCGAACTGCTCAAACTGTTCGCCTTCTTCGCGCCCGACGCGATCCCCGTGCCCATGCTCGCCCGCGCCCGGCGCGGCGACCTGCCCGAGTACCTGGCCGACCTGGCGGCCGAGCCGATCAGCTGGAACACCGCGCTGCGCCGGCTCACCGAGTCCACCGCCGTACGCCTGGACTACCAGGTCGCGCAGACCACCACGGACCCCGCCGTGGAGACCGCGCAGATGCACCGGCTCTACCACCGGTTCCTGCGCAGCGACATGCCCGAGGACGAGCGGGACGCCATGTCCGCCACGGCCTGCCGGGTGTTGGCCACCGCCGACCCGCAGAGCCCCTCCGACACCAGGACCTGGGAGCGCTACGCCGCCCTGATCCCGCACCTGGAACCGGCCGGGGTCCTGGACAGCCCGGAGACCTCCGTCCAGGAACTGCTGCTGAACTGCATCGAGTACCTGCGGGTACGCGGCGAGTACCGGATCGGCCTGCGGCTGTGCGAGCAGTTCCTCTCCCGCTGGCGCACCCGCATCGCGCCCACCCAGCGCACCATGCTCGTGATCACCCACCAGCACGCCAACATGCTGCGCAGGCTGGGCCGCTACCGCGAGGCCGAGGCGGTCGGCAGCGCCATCGTCGAGGAACTCGCCGCCGAACGCGGACCGGAAGACGGCTCGCTGCTGCGCGCCCAGGACGGCCTCGCCGGCACCCTGATGGCCCTGGGCTCCTACAGCCAGGCGCGCGACATCTTCGACTCGGTCGTCCGCGGCCGTACCGAGCTGCTCGGGCCCGAGGCGCCGCTGACCCTCTCCTCGCGCAGCAACCTCGCCTCGGCGCTCAGCGCGCTCGGCCGCTACGAGGAAGCGCTCACCCTCTTCGGCGAGGTGCTGCTGGTCTGGGAGCGCGAACTGCGCTCCCGGCACCACCTCACCCTCGGCGCGGTCTCGTCCTACGCCCGCGTGCTGCGCCTGCTCGGCCGCTACACCGACGCGCTCTCCCGCCAGGAGATGAACGTCCGCCTCTATCACCAGGTCATGGGCCGGCACACCCCGATGACCCTGCGCGCCGAGCACAACCTCGCGCTGTGCATGCGCCGCTCCGGCGCCGTCACCCAGGCCGACGCGCTGATGGCCGACGTGGTGGAGCGCTCCCGCCGGGTGCACGGCCCCCGCCATCCGGAAACGCTCATGATGCAGGCCAACTACGCCACCTTCCTGCGCGAGCACGGCGATCTCGGCGAGGCCAAGGAACTGGGCGAGGAGGCCGCAGACCGGTACCGCACCCTGGTCGGCGAGGCGCACCCGTTCACCGTCGGCACACTCGGCAACACCGGCCTGGTGTGCTGGGAGTTCGGCGAGCGGGACAACGCCCTGGCCATCGCCGAACGGGCGCTGAGCGGCATGACCGAAGCGGTCGGTCCCGACCACCCCTGGACGCTGGGCTGCGCCCTGAACGCCGCCGGCGCCCGCAACCGCGTCGACGACGAGGAGAGCGCCGCCGAGCTGAGCCGCGACACCCTGGAGCGCGCCAAGCGGGTGCTCGGCGACACCCACCCGCTGACGCTCTCCGCCAAGACGGCCCTCGCCGACGACCTGCGGGCGCTGCGGCGCGGCCAGGAGGCGTCAAAGCTGGAGCAGGAGGCCGTACAGCAGCTCACCGAGACCCTGGGCGCCGAGCACCCCCACACCCTCTCCACCCGCCGCCGGCGCCGCCCGTACTGGGACTTCGAGCCGCAGCCGGTCTGAGAAGCCCGCAGGCGAACGGCCAGGGGCCCCGCCGCGAACGAGTGACGTTCGCGGCGGGGCCCCTGGCTATCACACCGGTGGGGTGCGGGCTACGCGTCGAACGCCTCGGCGATCAGCGCGGCCTGCTCGGCCTGGTGGCGCTTGGCCGAACCCACGGCCGGCGACGAGGAGTGCGGCCGCGAGATGCGGCGCAGGCGCTCGCCGTGCGGCACGTCGGCACCGACGGACAGGTCCAGGTGGTCGATCAGGTTCAGACCCAGGAACGGCCACGCACCCTGGTTCGCCGGCTCCTCCTGCACCCACAGGTACTTGCCCGCGTTCGGGTACTTGGCGATCTCCGCCTGGAGCTCCTTGCCGGGCAGCGGGTACAGCCGCTCGATACGGACCAGCGCCGTGTCGAACGCGCCGCGCTTGACCCGCTCCGCCTCCAGGTCGTAGTAGACCTTGCCGGAGCAGAAGATCACCTTGGTGACGTCCCCGGCCTTCGCCGCGTCGTCCCCGATGACCGGGCGGAAGCCGCCCGTGGTGAACTCCGCCGTCTTCGACGCCGCGGCCTTGAGACGCAGCATCGACTTCGGGGTGAAGACGACCAGCGGCTTGTGGTGCGGGTTGTGCACCTGCCAGCGCAGCAGGTGGAAGTAGTTCGACGGGAGCGTCGGCATGGCGACCGTCATGTTGTTCTGCGCGCACAGCTGGAGGAAGCGCTCGATACGGGCCGAGGAGTGGTCCGGGCCCTGGCCCTCGTAGCCGTGCGGCAGCAGCAGGGTGACGCCGGAGGTCTGGCCCCACTTCTGCTCCGCCGAGGAGATGAACTCGTCGACGATGGTCTGCGCGCCGTTGGCGAAGTCACCGAACTGCGCCTCCCACAGGACCAGCGCCTCGGGGCGGGCGAGCGAGTAGCCGTACTCGAAGCCCATCGCCGCGTACTCGCTCAGCAGCGAGTCGTAGACGTTGAAGCGCGCCTGGTCCTCGGACAGGTAGAGCAGCGGGGTGTAGTCCTCGCCGGTCTCCCGGTCCACCAGCACCGCGTGGCGCTGGCCGAAGGTGCCGCGGCGGGAGTCCTGGCCCGACAGGCGGACCGGGGTGCCCTCCATCAGCAGCGAGCCGAAGGCGAGGGTCTCGCCGGTGCCCCAGTCGATCGTGTCGTCCTCCACCTGGGCCGCGCGGCGCTGCAGCTGCGGCAGCAGGCGCGGGTGGACGGTGACCCGCTCGGGGATGTTGACCTGGGACTCGGCGATCCGCTTGACGACCTCCTGGGAGATCGCGGTGTCCACGGCGACCGGGAACTCGGCCTGCGGCTCCGGCACCTCGGGGGCGGCCGGGGCGGTGGTGGCCTCGCGGACCTCCGTGAAGACCTTCTCCAGCTGGCCCTGGAAGTCCTGGAGGGCCTGCTCGGCCTCCTCCAGCGTGATGTCGCCGCGGCCGATCAGCGACTCGGTGTAGAGCTTGCGCACCGAGCGCTTCTTGTCGATCAGGTCGTACATCAGCGGCTGCGTGAAGCCCGGGTTGTCGGTCTCGTTGTGACCGCGGCGCCGGTAGCAGATCAGGTCGATGACGACGTCCTTGTTGAACGCCTGGCGGAACTCGAAGGCGAGGCGCGCGACGCGCACCACGGCCTCCGGGTCGTCACCGTTCACGTGGAAGATCGGCGCCTCGATCATGCGGGCCACGTCCGTGGCGTACATGGAGGAGCGGGCCGACTCCGGCGCGGCGGTGAAGCCGACCTGGTTGTTGATGACGATGTGCACGGTGCCGCCGGTGCGGTAGCCGCGCAGCTGCGACATGTTCAGCGTCTCGGCGACCACACCCTGGCCCGCGAAGGCCGCGTCGCCGTGCAGCTGGACCGGCAGGACGGTGAAGTCCGTACCGCCCTTGCCGATGATGTCCTGCTTGGCGCGGGAGACGCCCTCGACGATCGGGTCGACCGCTTCGAGGTGCGAGGGGTTGGCGGCCAGCGAGACCTTGATCTGCTCGCCGTCCAGGCCGGTGAAGGTGCCCTCGGCGCCCAGGTGGTACTTCACGTCGCCGGAGCCGTGCATCGACTTCGGGTCGAGGTTGCCCTCGAACTCGCGGAAGATCTGCGCGTACGACTTGCCGACGATGTTGGCGAGCACGTTCAGGCGGCCGCGGTGGGCCATGCCGATGACGACCTCGTCCAGGCGCGACTCGGCGGCCGAGTCGATGACCGCGTCCAGCAGCGGGATGACGGACTCGCCGCCCTCCAGGGAGAACCGCTTCTGGCCGACGTACTTCGTCTGGAGGAAGGTCTCGAACGCCTCGGCGGAGTTCAGGCGGCGCAGGATGCGCAGCTGCTCCTCGCGCTCCGGCTTGGAGTGCCCGCGCTCGACCCGGTCCTGGATCCACTTGCGCTGCTTGGGGTCCTGGATGTGCATGAACTCGATGCCGGTGGTGCGGCAGTACGAGTCGCGCAGCACGCCCAGGATGTCGCGCAGCTTCATCATGGTCTTGCCGGCGAAGCCGCCGACGGCGAACTCCCGCTCCAGGTCCCACAGCGTCAGCCCGTGCTCGATGATGTCGAGGTCGGGGTGCTTGCGCTGCTCGTACTCCAGCGGGTCGGTGTCGGCCATGACGTGGCCGCGCACCCGGTAGGCGTGGATCAGGTCGAAGACCCGGGCCGCCTTGGTGACGTCGTCGTCGTGGGAGACGTCGATGTCGCGCAGCCAGCGCACCGGCTCGTAGGGGATGCGCAGCGACTTGAAGATGTCGTCGAAGAAGTCGTTCTCGCCGAGCAGCAGTTGGTTCATGATGCGCAGGAACTCGCCGGAGGCGGCGCCCTGGATCACGCGGTGGTCGTACGTGCTGGTCAGCGTCATGACCTTGGAGATGCCCAGCTTGTTCAGGGTGTCCTGCGAGGTGCCCTGGAACTCGGCCGGGTAGTCCATCGCGCCGACGCCGATGATGAGGCCCTGACCGGGCATCAGGCGGGGCACGGAGTGGACGGTGCCGATGCCGCCCGGGTTCGTCAGCGACGCGGTGACCCCGGTGAAGTCGTCCATCGTCAGCTTGTTGTTGCGGGCGCGGCGGACGATGTCCTCGTACGCCTGCCAGAACTCGAAGAAGCTGAGCGTCTCCGCCTTCTTGATGGCCGCGACGACGAGCTGGCGGTCACCGTTGGGCTTGACCAGGTCGATGGCCAGGCCGAGGTTGACGTGCTCGGGCTTGACCAGCGTCGGCTTGCCGTCCTTCTCCTGGAAGGAGTAGTTCATCGACGGCATGGCCTTGAGGGCCTGCACCATCGCGTACCCGATGAGGTGGGTGAAGGAGACCTTCCCGCCACGGGCGCGCTTGAGGTGGTTGTTGATGACGATGCGGTTGTCGAACAGCAGCTTCACCGGGACGGCGCGCACGGACGTGGCCGTGGGCAGCTCCAGGGAGGCGTTCATGTTCTTCGCCACGGCGGCGGAGGGGCCACGGAGGGTGACCAGTTCCGGGCCTGCGGGCGCCTCGTCGGGCTTCACGTCGTCCTTCTTGGCTGCGGGCTTTGCGGGTGCGGTCTTCGCGGGAGCGGCCTTGGCGGGCGCCGGGGCGCTCGCGGCGGGCTCGGCCGGGGCGGCGGGCTGCGCCGCGGCGGGCTCGGCGGCCTTCGGCGCGGGCTGCTGCGCGGCGGGGGCCGCGGGCGCGCTCGGTGCGGCCTGGGGCGTTCCGGCGGCCGGAGTGGCGGGGCTGCCGGCACTCGCCGGGCTCGGCGCGGTGGCGCCCGCTCCCGGCTTGTAGTCGGCGAAGAAGTCCCACCAGGCTCGGTCTACCGAGTTCGGGTCCTGGAGGTACTGCTGGTAGATCTCGTCGACGAGCCACTCGTTCGGACCGAACGCGGCAGCAGGGTTCTTACCCTGCCCCTCTTGGTCAGTCGAAGTGCTCGAACTGTTGGGGGACTGTGGCGACACGGCGGCAACCGCCCTCTTCCGCTTCCTAAGGTGGTGGACAGCGGGAATAAAGGCTACGCCTCTCCCGACCTTTGGTGCAGTCCGGGAGGGTCAGTCGTCGTGCACGTCACATTCAGCAAGAGGTTTCGGGGCATGACTTGGCGGGAAACACCCATGGTTCGCCTGCATCCGGGTAGGGGGTATCACCGTCGCACCCCGGATGTGAGTGCTTCCACCACCGACCCTACGTCACCCGGCGTCAGCCCCGCGTGGAGTCGCTCCCCGGAAGAGTGACCCGGATGCGGCAGCCGCGCGGGGATTCGGCCACTCCTATCCGCCCGCCGTGCAGATCCACCGCCCAGCGGGCGATCGCCAGGCCCAGCCCCGTACCGCCGTCGCTGCCCGGGCCGGGCGCCGCCGGGTCCCCCCGGTTGAAGCGCTCGAAGACGCGGTACCGCTCGGCCGCCGGAATGCCCGGCCCCTCGTCCTGCACCTCCAGCTCCAGGCTCTCGGGCGTCTCGCCGCGCCGCGCCCGCACCGTGACCCGGCCGTGCCGCGGGCTGTGCTTGATGGCGTTGTCGATCAGGTTGGCCACGACCTGGTGGAGCCGCTCGGCGTCCGCGTGCGCCGTCAGTTCGGGTGGCGAGACATCCAGGTGCAGGTGCACGTCCGTACGGGTGTGGGTGCCGGAGCCGGCCAGCGTCGCGGCGCCCCGGCTCATGTTGGCCTCCTTGAGCACCCCGGACAGGTACGGCCACACCTCGAAGCGCCGGGAGTGCAGCGGGACCACTCCGTTGTCCAGCCGGGACAGGTCGAGCAGGTGCTCGACCAGCCGCCCCAGCCGCTCGGTCTGCTTCAGCGCTGTGCGCATCGTCTCCGGATCGGGGTCGCAGACGCCGTCCACCACGTTCTCCAGGACGGCGCGCAGCGCCGCTATCGGGGTGCGCAGCTCGTGCGAGACGTTGGCCACCAGCTCCTTGCGGTGGGTGTCCACCGCCTCCAGGTCGGCGGCCATCCGGTTGAAGGCGTCGGCCAGGTCGCCGAACTCGTCGCGCCGCCCGCCGCGCACCCGGCGGGTGTAGTCGCCGTCCGCCATCGCCCGCGTCACGTCCGTCATGTCGTCCAGCGGCGCGGTCAGGCCCTGCGCGACGAACTGGGTGACCAGCAGCGAGGCGATGATCGAGAAGACCGTGATGACCCGCAGCTCGGTGTCGGAGTGGATGGCGACGAACACCAGCAGGGTCGTGATGACGACCGAAACGATCACCAGCGCGCCGAGCGCCGCCTTGACCGAGCGGTACGGGTCCAGCGGGCGCAGCCCCTCCCAGACCCGCTTCCAGGTCGGTTCCCAGAACCGCTCCCGCAAGCCGCCGAGCCCGTCCCACGCGCGCTCCCGCGCCCGGCCGGCGCCCGGCTCCCGGTCCTGGTGCGCGGCCGGCCTGCGGCGGGCGGGAGCCGTCATACCGGCGGGGTCTCCAGCGCGTACCCGACGCCGTGGACCGTACGGATGCGCTCCGCGCCGATCTTGCGGCGCAGCGCCTTGATGTGGCTGTCGACCGTACGGGTGCCGGACGCGTCCGCCCAGTCCCACACCTCGGCCAGCAGCTGCTCACGGGAGAGCACCGCGCGCGGCGTGTTGGCCAGGCACACCAGCAGGTCGAACTCGGTCGGCGTCAGGTGTACGTCGGTGCCGCGCACCCGCACCCGGCGCTGCGCGTGGTCGATCTCCAGCTCGCCGAGGCGCAGGATGCCGCTGCGCGGCGTGTGGGCGGCCAGCGCCGCGCGCTCCACCCGGCGCAGCAGCACGTGCACGCGCGCCGCCAGCTCCCGCATGGAGAACGGTTTGGTCATGTAGTCGTCCGCGCCGACGCCCAGCCCGACCAGCATGTCCGTCTCGTCGTCGCGCGCGGTGAGCATCATGACCGGGACCGGGCGCTGGGCCTGCACCCGGCGGCACACCTCCAGTCCGTCGAAGCCCGGCAGCATCACGTCCAGGACCAGCAGGTCGGGCTGCCACGCCTCGGCGGTGTCCACCGCGGCGGGGCCGTCGGTCGCGGTCTGCACCTGGAAACCCTCGGCGCGCAGCCGGGCCGCGATGGCATCCACGATCGTGGGGTCGTCCTCCACGACAAGGACCCGGCGCTGGGCGCCGGGCGTGGCCGCGGCGGTGCCGCCCTGGGTGGTCTGAGTCTGATCCATCGCCCGCCCCTGCGTGTCCCCGTGTGCGTGGTCGCATCCTGCTGGGGAGCAGCGTAAGGGCAGGGTGTGACCGTCGGCTACGCGCCCTTGCGCGCGAGGTGCACCACGTCGGGGACGCCTCGGACAACGGGGATCTCTTCGGTACGTACGCCGGTGAACCCGGCATTTCGCAGCGCGGCTTCGAACGCGGCGGAGGGCTGCGCCGACCACACGGCGAGCACCCCGCCGGGCCGCAGCAGATCCCGGCAGGCGGCGAGACCGGCGGGGGAGTAGAGGCCCCCGTTGTCCTCGGTGACGGTCCACTCCGGGCCGTTGTCGATGTCCAGGCACAGTGCGTCGAAAACCCGCCCGCCGGCGCCCTCGCGCACGTACGCGACCAGGTCGGCGGCGACGACGTCGGTACGGGGGTCGGCGAGCGCCGCCCCGGACACGGCGGCCAGCGGCCCCGCCCGGTGCCAGTCGATGACCGCGGCCTCCCTCTCCACCACGGTGATCCGCCCCCACCGGTCCTCCTGCACGGCCCTGACCAGGGAGAAACCCACGCCCAGCCCGCCGATCAGCACCTCGGGCGCCGCCGGCCCGCCGGCCAGCTCCGCCAGCGCCGCGTCCACCAGCAGCCGTTCGGACCGCCCGTCGGAGGTGTCCATCAGAAAGCACCCGTTGGCGATGATCTCGAAGTGCTCCCCGCGCTGCCGCAGCACCACCTCGCCGTACGGGCCCTCGCGCCGGTCGAGGGTCAGCGGACCCTCCGGCGGGGCACCTCCTGGGACGGGGGAGCCGGGTACGTGCACGGGGTGAGGCACGGCGTGCGCGGGGTGAGACATGGCGTCCATCCTGGCGAACACCCGAAGGCCGGGTCCAGCCGATTAGGCCCGCCGCCGGGACGCGCCGGTGACGCACGTCACTGACACAGCTCGCTCATGGGTTGAACGTGCAGGCTGTCCAGGACGTAGATCCAGTGGACGGGGATCGACCACGCGGGGCACGCGGCCGAGGGGGTACGGGCGCGGCCCGCCGGCGGCGCCACCCGGCGCCACGACGGAAGGGGCCTGGAACCAGTGAGCCGGGTTGCGACGGCAGACACCACCGCCTCCGAGCGGACGGCCGCCGAGGGGACGACGTCCCCCGACAGGGCACGCGCCCAGGAGACGGCGTCCCTCGAAGGGGTTCCCAGACAGCGGAGTGCCGCGACACCCGAAGAGCCCGCCCCGGACACCACGCCCCCGCCGCCGCTGCCGGACCCCGCGCCCATACAGGCACCGGCATCCACACCCACACCCGAATCCACTCCCACACCCACCCCCGCATCCATACGATCCCTGCCGCGGCCCTGGCGCCTGCTGCCCACCCCCCTCGGCGCCCCCTTCACCTTCGGCTACGCCCTCCTGCTCGTCGTCACCTCGCTCTTCGCCGAGCACGCCGACCCCGACCTGGTCTACGCCCTGCTCCAGGCATCCAGTACGGACGTCGAGCACCTGGCGCAAGCGCCCCTGCTGGTGCTCGTCGCCAGCGCCCTGTGGATCGCCGGCGGCATGACCTCCGCGTTCGCCATCGCCTTCCTCTTCGTCCTCACGGCACTGGAACGCCGCGCCGGCCCCCTGCGTACGGCCGCGGTCTTCTTCGGCGGCCACGCGATCGCCACCCTCGCCACCGAACTCCCCGTGGGTGCCGCGGTCGCCCTCGGACACCTCCCCGCCGATTCCCTCCAGCGCCTCGACTACGGCATCAGCTTCGGCGTGATGGCCTGCACCGGCGCGCTGGCGGGCCTGCTGCCCGCCTGGGCCCGGTGGCCCCTCCTGGCGGCCGTGACCTGGTTCGCCGTCGACAACCTGCTGATCTCCGTGGACCCCGTCAGCGACTCGGGCCACCTCCTGGCCCTGATCCTCGGAGTGCTCACCTGGCCGCTCCTGCGACGCCGCCGGGAGCCGCGCGAACCCGCGATTGTCAGTGCCTGCCGCTAGCTTCCTGGGCAACACACCTACGGGAAGAAGAGGCACACCATGCGCATGATCTTCGTCAACCTGCCGGTCAGGGACATCGCCGCGTCCCGTGAGTTCTTCACCCGCCTGGGCTTCGCGTTCAACCCGGAGTTCTCCGACGAGCAGACGCTCTGCATGGTCGTCGAGGAGAACATCTGCGTGATGCTCCTCCAGGAGTCCCGCTTCCGCGAGTTCATCAACGGCGACATCAGCGACGCCGCGAAGACCAAGGAAGTCCTCACCTGCCTGTCCTGCGACAGCCGCGAGGAGGCCGACGACCTGCTCGCCAAAGCCCTCGCCGCCGGTGCCACCCCCTGGAAGCCGGCCGTCGAGGCGGGCCCCATGTACGGCGTCAGCTTCCAGGACCCCGACGGTCACGTGTGGGAACTGATGCACATGTCCCAGGACTGAGGTCCCGCCCCGCCGGGTGGCACGCGCAGCTGATCGCTCACAGCGAACACGAGTAAGGGAACATCTCCGGGCTCAGCAGCATTGAGTGGGTATTGCTCAACTTGCCTGCCGAAGGGGAGATCATGGCTTCGACGTCCGCCTCGCTCACTCTGCCCGTGCTGCCCCTCGACGACGAGGTGGTCCTGCCCGGCATGGTGGTGCCCCTGGACCTGTCCGAAGCGGACGTGCGCGCCGCGGTGGAAGCCGCGCAGTCCGCCGCCTCACCGGGTAACAAGCCGCGGGTGCTTCTTGTGCCGCGGGTCGACGGCGCCTACGCCGGCGTCGGCGTGCTCGGCCGCGTCGAGCAGGTCGGCCGGCTGTCCGACGGCGACCCCGGCGCGCTCATCCGCGGCCTGGGCCGCGTGCGGATCGGCGCGGGCACCACCGGCCCCGGCGCCGCCCTGTGGGTGGAGGGCACCACCGTCGAGGAGACGGTGCCCGACCCGCTGCCCGGCGCCGTCGCCGAGCTGGTCAAGGAGTACAAGGCCCTGACCACCGACTGGCTCAAGAAGCGCGGCGCCTGGCAGGTCGTGGACCGGGTGCAGCAGATCGAGGACGTAGCGCAGCTCGCGGACAACTCGGGCTACTCGCCGTTCCTGAGCACCGAGCAGAAGGTGCAGCTGCTGGAGACCACCGACCCGGTGGCGCGGCTCAAGCTCGCCACCGAGGCGCTGCGCGACCACCTCGCCGAGCAGAACGTCGCGGAGTCCATCGCCAAGGACGTCCAGGAAGGCGTCGACAAGCAGCAGCGCGAGTTCCTGCTGCGCCGCCAGCTGGAGGCCGTCCGCAAGGAGCTGGCCGAGCTGAACGGCGATCCGGAGGACGAGGGCGAGGACTACCGCGCCCGCGTCGAGGCCGCCCAGCTGCCCGAAGAGGTCCGCAAGGCGGCCCTCAAGGAGGTCGACAAGCTGGAGCGCTCCAGCGACCAGAGCCCCGAGGGCAGCTGGATCAGGACCTGGCTCGACACGGTGCTGGAGCTGCCGTGGAACGAGCGCACGGAGGACGCGTACGACATCCCCGGCGCCAAGGAGATCCTGGACGCCGACCACGCCGGCCTGGAGGACGTCAAGGAGCGCATCACCGAGTACCTGGCCGTGCGCAAGCGGCGCGCGGACCGCGGCCTGGGGTCGGTCGGCGGCCGGCGCGGCGGCGCCGTGCTGGCGCTGGTGGGGCCGCCCGGCGTCGGCAAGACGTCGCTGGGCGAGTCCGTGGCCCGTGCCATGGGCCGCGAGTTCGTCCGGGTCGCGCTCGGCGGCGTACGGGACGAGGCGGAGATCCGCGGCCACCGGCGTACGTACGTCGGCGCGCTGCCCGGCCGTATCGTCCGCGCCATCAAGGAAGCCGGTTCGATGAACCCGGTCGTCCTGCTCGACGAGATCGACAAGGTCGGCTCGGACTTCCGGGGCGACCCGGCCGCCGCCCTCCTCGAAGTCCTCGACCCGGCGCAGAACCACACCTTCCGCGACCACTACCTGGAGGTCGAGCTGGACCTGAGCGACGTGGTCTTCCTGGCCACCGCCAACGTCCTGGAGGCCATACCGGAGCCGCTGCTCGACCGCATGGAACTGGTCCGACTGGACGGCTACACCCAGGACGAGAAGGTCGTCATCGCCCGCGACCACCTGCTGCCCCGCCAGCTGGAGCGGGCCGGCCTGGAGCCCGGCGAGGTCACGCTCACCGACGAGGCGCTGCACAAGCTGGCCGGCGAGTACACCCGCGAGGCGGGCGTACGGAACCTGGAGCGCGCCGTCGGGCGCCTGCTGCGCAAGGTCGCGGCCCAGAGCGAACTGGGCGAGCGCGACCTGCCCTTCGCGGTGGGCGTCGACGAACTGCGCCCGCTGATCGGGCGCCCGCACCACACCCCCGAGTCGGCGCAGGACCCGGCCGAGCGGCGTACGTCCGTCCCCGGCGTGGTCACCGGCCTCGCGGTCACCGGCGCGGGCGGCGACGTGCTGTACGTGGAGGCGTCGCTCGCCGACCCGGAGACCGGCGCGTCCGGGCTCCAGCTCACCGGCCAGCTGGGCGACGTGATGAAGGAGTCCGCGCACATCGCGCTGTCCTTCCTGCGTTCGCACGGCGCGGAACTGGAGCTGCCGGTCGGCGACTTGAAGGAGCGCGGTGTCCACCTGCACGTACCGGCGGGAGCCGTGCCCAAGGACGGGCCGAGCGCGGGCGTGACGATGACGACCGCGCTGGCCTCGCTGCTCTCCGGGCGGCAGGTGCGCCCGGACGTGGCGATGACCGGTGAGGTCTCGCTGACCGGGCGGGTGCTGCCGATCGGCGGCGTCAAGCAGAAGCTGCTCGCGGCGCACCGGGCGGGCATCACGACCGTGGTCATCCCCAAGCGCAACGAACCGGACCTGGACGACGTCCCCGCCGAGATCCTGGAGAAGCTGGACGTCCACCCGGTCTCCGACGTCCGCCAGGTCCTCGACCTGGCCCTGACCCCGGCCTCGTCCCCGGCCCCCCGGGAGGTCCCGGCCGCGGCGTGACGGACGCGACCGGCCACGGCGGCCCGGAGTTCCCTGACACGGGGGCTCCGGGCCGCGCGTGTCCCGGTCACCGTGCGTATCGTTGTACTGCGCGACTGCCCGCACTTCGCGGCGGTGGGGAGGAGCGCATGATGACCATCGAGCCGGCGGGCGGCTGCCCGCTCAGTCTGGACCTGCTCTTCGACTGGCTGGAGCGGATGCCCGTGCCCGAGGGCTACAAGTCCGAGGTCGTCGGGGGAGCGGTCTGTCTGTGGCCGCAACGGGACTGGCACTGGCACAACACCATCGGGACGATCGAGCAGTTGATGGGTGCCTACCCGAGGAAGCGGCTGAAGTCCGACGTCCGTATCGATTTCCCCGGCCACTTGAACGGCTTCGCGAGCGATGTGGTGGCGATGGCGGAGGACGCGGCCGCGGACGACGAGGGGCGCTGGTGCTGCCGGGACATCGACTTCGTCGCCGAAGTGACGTCCCGGGAGACAGCGCGGAACGACTACGGTCCCAAGAAGGACGCCTACGCGCTGGCGGGTGTGCCTGTCTACCTCGTTGTCGATCCGCACCTCGGCCAGTGCCACCTCTTCACCGATCCCGAGCGCGGTACGTACCGTCTCCACCCGGCCGTCGCCTTCGGTGATCCGGTGGACCTGACCCGGACGGTCGTCGGGCTGACGCTGGAGACGGCGGACTTCTGCCGCGCGTGACGGTCCGTGCCGTGCCGGGACCCGTCGGCGTCTCACCCGTTCGCCAGCGCCTGCAACCGGTCGTACGCCCCGTTGAACCGGTTGCGGTCGCCGACCGTGGTGCCGGACGACGTGTACTGCCAGATGGTGTGGAAGTCCCAGCCCGCGGGGAGTTCGCCGGCCGAGGTGCCGTAGCGGGGGAGCCACAGCGGGTTGACGGCGCCGAAGCCGGTGTAGTTGCCGGTGCACTGTTTCCACCAGCTGGTGGAGGTGTAGATGACGGCGTCCCGGCCGGTGCGTGCCTTGTAGGTGGCGAAGAAGTCCTTCATCCAGGCGACCAGGCCGGCCGCGGTCTTGCCGTAGCAGGTCGGGCCGTACGGGTTGTACTCCATGTCGAGGGCGCCGGGCAGGGTGCGGCCGTCCTTGGACCAGCCGCCGCCGTGGTCCGCGAAGTAGTCGGCCTGGGCCGCGCCGCTGGAGGTGTCCGGGGTGGCGAAGTGGTAGGCGCCGCGGATCATGCCGACGTTGTAGGAGCCGTTGTACTGCTGGGCGAAGTAGGGGTTGGTGTAGCTGGTGGACTCGGTGGCTTTGACGTAGGCGAAGCGGACGCCGCCGTTCCAGAGGGTCTGCCATGGGACGTTGCCGTTGTGGCTGCTGACGTCGACGCCTTCGACGGAGGCGAGGGACGGCGGCGGTGCCTCGCCCGGCGCGTCGCCCTCGTGCTTGGCGATCTGGGAGCCGGCCCAGTCCAGGCCGGGGTGGGTGGGCTCGGGGGCCGGTCCGTGCGGGGCGGCGCCGGCGGTGCCCGGCAGGGTGAGGAGGAGGGCGGTGACGGTGAGGAACACGCCGGCGAGGGCCGCGTACGAGCGGGGGCGGCGGTGGGAGGGGCCGGATCTGTGCACGGGCATACGTGCCTCCGAAGATCTCGGTGAACTGGCCGTACCGGCGACGGCTTGGCGTAGGGGCTCGGTGCGGCGCCTTGGTGTGGCCATGTCAGGAACGTCCATCGACGGTACGCGCGTAGATGCGGGCCGCAAAGAGGGGAGCCGGGGTTCCGTTGGTCTACTCCTGCGAAATACTGGACACGCTGCGGCTTCGGCCGCCGCTGGCAGAAACTTTCACGGTCCGGAAAGCGGGAGAGGGCGCTGACGTGCACGACACCAGAGCCGACAAAATGCCGGGAGGCGACGAGCCCAGTGGCGTGGACCAGGTGTTCCTGTCCCTGGAGCGGGAGTTGGCGGTCTTCCTGCGCCGCGCCCGCGCCACCTCCGGCGAGCTGGCGCGGGACATCCACCCGGAGCTGGAGTCGGCGGCGTACGGCCTGCTCGTACGCCTCGCCGACGCGGGCCGGCAGCGCGCCACCGACCTCGCCGGCTACTTCGGCGTGGGCAAGGCGACGATGAGCCGGCAGCTGCGCGCCCTGGAGGACCTCGGCCTGATCGCCCGCGAGCCGGACCCCGCCGACGGCCGGGCCGTCCTCGTGCGCCTCACCGACGAGGGCCACGACCGGTTCAGCCGCGTACGCAACGGCCGCCGCGCCCAGTACGCCCGCAGGCTCGCCTCCTGGGACCGCCGCGAGGTCGCGGAACTGGCCAGGCTGCTGCACCGGTTGAACGCGGAGCAGGACGCGGAGGAGAGCTGCGCCAAAGGCTGAGAGCCGGCGCGCGGGCCCCGGCGGGACCATACGCACCGGCTCCCGGCCCGGTGCCCGGCGGGCGGAGGACGGCCGCCTCCTCCGCGGACGGCCGGCGTTCCGTCCCGCCGGTCACGCCTACGGGTGCAGCCTCAGCGGAAGCCGGCGCAGCCGCCAGGTGCCGGGCCGCCGCATGCGCTCCTGCTTCTCCAGTTCCTCCGGGGTGAGGGCGAGCGCCATGTCCGGGTAGCGCGCGAGCAGCTTGCCGAAGGCGACCTCCGCCTCCTGCCGGGCGAGCGAGGCCCCCAGGCAGTAGTGCATGCCGTGCCCGAAGCCGACGTGGTCCTCCGCCCGGCCCGCCGGCTGCCGTGTCAGGTCGAGCCGTTCGGGGTGGGTGTAGTGGCGCGGGTCGTGGTTGGCGGCGACGAGGCTGAACATCAGCATGTCGCCCTGGCGGACCTGCGTGCCGGCCACCTCGGCGTCCTCGGTGGCGTACCGCGGCTGGGTGGCCTGGATCGGCCCGCACCAGCGCATCAGCTCGTGGACCGCGCGCGGCAGCAGGGCCGGGTCCTCGTCGAGCAGGCGCCGCTGGTCGGGGTGGGTGAGCAGGGCGACGGTGCCGTTGCTGATGAGGTGGGCGGTGGTCTCGTGGCCGGCCAGCACCAGCGTCAGGACCAGGGTGGCCATCTCGGTGTCGCTCAGCCGGCCGCCGTCGTCGTCCTGCACCCGGATGAGCGCGCTGAGCAGGTCGTCCCGCAGGTTCGCGCGGCGCCGGCCGATCAGCTCGTGGAGGTGCTCGACCATGGCGGGTACCGCGGCGCCGACGCGGCTCGGATCCAGGGAGGCGAAGGCGGCGCCGAACTGCCGCCACAGCCCCCGGTCCGCCTCGTCGATGCCGACCAGCTCGCAGATGACGGTGATCGGGAGCGGGTAGGAGAAGTGCTCGATGAGGTCGACGACGCCGTCCTCGGCGTGGCCGGGCAGCCGGTCCAGCAGCTCGTCGGTGATGAGTTCGACGCGGGGCCGCAGGTCCTGGATGCGGCGGGCGGTGAAGGCGCGCGAGACCAGGCGGCGCAGCCGGGTGTGGTCCGGCGGGTCGCTGGACAGGATCGACTTCACGATGTACTCGCGCAGGTGGCTGGGTACGCCGAACAGCTTGACGAGCCGTTCGCGCGGGTCCTCGCCCTGGTGGCCGGGCACCCGGCTCGGGTCGTTGACGAACCGCGGGTCGCGCATCACCTCGCGCACCACGTCCAGGCGGGTGACGAGCCAGAGGGGCGTGTCGTCGAAGAACCGGGCGCGGACGAGCGGGGCCTGTTCGCGCAGCTTGCCGTAGCCGGTGTACGGGTTGTCGAGCAGCTCGGGTTCCATGAGGTTCGGCTCACCCGGGTGCAGGCCGACGTAGTTGGGCAGCGTGTCGGGCACGGCGACGGAGTCGGAGGCGGACGCGCCCGGCGGGGTGGCCGCGGCGGATTCGGTGGACGATGTGGTCATCGTGCGTTCTCCTCTCGATCAGGGTGTGACCGGGGATCACTGGCGTAGTTGCCGCCGGGTTTCCTGCCGGCTCAGTTCCTCCAGGCGCGCGTAGCGCGCGATGATGCCGGGCGCGGCTGCGGCGGTGAGCCGCGGGTCGGGGTCGGCGTGGGTTTCCAGCGCGTTGCGGATCGTGTGGCACAGGAGGTCGGCCCGTTCCTCGGGCCGGCCCGGCGCGCGTTCGGGAAAGAGCACCTCGGCCTGGAAGAAGCCGCCGGCCGTCGCGAGGCAGGTGTACATCTGCCGGTCGATACTCAGGTCCTCGCGCACCAGGCCGTGGGCGCGCAGGTCGGTCAGCTGCGAGCGCAGCGTCTGGTGGCTGGTCTCCACCAGCTCCGCCATCTCTTTCTTGGCGACGTCGTGCAGCCGCCCCATGATGTCGGAGTCGTCGAGGTACAGGGCGCGCAGTACGGGGTCTTCGACGAAGTCCAGGAGGGCTCCGCGCAGCAGGCGGCTGGGCAGTATGTCCCGGCTGTCGGCCCGCATGCGTTCCAACTGCCTGCGGTGCTGCCCCGACTGGGCGCGCAGGACCACGGCCAGCAGCAGCGCGTCCTTGTTCTTCCAGTGCAGGTAGACCGTGCCCTTGCCGACGTCCGCGCGGCGGGCGATCTCGTCGGTGGTCACGCGGCGGTAGCCCCAGGCGAGCAGCAGCTCGCACGCGGCGTCCAGGATGCGTTCGCCCCGTTCCGTACGCTCCGCTGCTTCCACGTTCCCCCCTGACCGCGTGACCGGATTTCTCATCTGGTCACACAGTCAAAGTTAGGCCGGGCGGAACCCGTCGTATAAGGCCGTTTTCAGCCGCCCCCTGCCCGCCCCTGCCCGCCCCTGTCGCCTCTGCCGGTCTCTGCCGCCGCTGCCCGCCCTTGCCCCTCTTACGGCTCGACCAGGATCACCGTTGCGTCGTCCCGGGACTTGCCGCGCGGGAACCGGGCGCCCGCCGGGTCGGCGGCCTCCGCCGCGCGCACCCGGTCGACCAGGGCCTGCGGCCCTTCCTTGCGCACCACCGCGAGGCAGTCGGCCCAGGACCCCTCCCCGAAGACCTCGACCCACCGCGACGCCCCGTCACTGAGCGCGGTCAGCGACCGCACTTCGGAGCGCGGGAAGGAGCCGGTGACCGCGCGGGCGGCCACCGCCGGGTCGGCCGCCGCGGTGAAGAAGCCGCCCTCGGCGTTGCGCAGCGCCTCGACCGCGGCCCCGTACTCGCGGCCCGCCGCCGCGCGTTCGGCGGAGCCGCGCGGCAGCGCCCGTACGGCGTCGCGCAGGGCCTGCACGGCGGGCGGCAGTTCGTCCAGGCGGGAGTCCAGGACCGGCCGCACCGAGCCGTCGGGGTGCTCGACGAGGAGGACGGAATCGGACAGGACCAGGTACTCGACGGTGCCGGGCGACCACCGCGCGGCCACCACGGTTGCCTGTGGCGTGCGTGCGTGAGAAAGGTCACAGGTGGAGCGGTGAACTTCGGCCGTCCGGGAGAGGGCGGCCGAAAGTGTCTCAGGGAGCGTCATATCCCGGAATGAACCGGACAGTTCGAGCAATGCGCCGCCCAGCCGGGCGGTGAACCACGGCACTCCGTGGGCGCACCCGACGTCGTCGGGCGGCGGGGTCACGCCGTCCAGCAGGACCAGGACTCCGCCCTGGCCGGAGGCGGGAAGGGCGACGGACGCGTAGTCCTCGTTCGGGTGTTGGGGGTCTCCCGGCTCGGTGGCCAGTTCGATGCGCATGCGGGCCAGTCTGCCGCAGCGGGTCCGGTTTCCCGCGGTGTGCGCCGTTCGCCGGGCCTGGGTGCGTAGCAGCAGGTCAGAGCCGTAACAGGGGCTTGAAATCGCGGTCGGCCCGGATGCGGGCGCGCATCTTTCCAGGACTCCGTACGGTTCTCCAAACCCGTCCGGGGGTTGCGGAGGGTTGCACGCCGCGACGGCCAAGATCGGAAGTTGATGGTCAACTTCCGATTGATGTTCACTCATTCGAGTGGCCGGGTGTGCGTTGCCGGGCCGCTGCGCGATGCCGGTGGAATGGTCGTGGCCCGGATCTTGGGTGGGGCCGGAACGCTCGTCGCGACGCGCAGAGCCGGGCTGTTTCCCTCGCGGACGTGCGAATTGCTGCGGACCTCGCGGCCTTCGCACGGATACGCGCCGCGAGCGGAGAGCGATCCGGGTCCGCGGAACCACACGGTGTGGGCAGGCGAGACAGGAATGCGAGCAGCGGTGCGGAAGAAGCGGCTTCGGGACGGCGCGGTCGGGCCGGAAACACCGGCCGGTTCGGTTTCGGGTACGGCTCAGGGCGTCGGCCCGGCCGCACCCCCGGGGACCGTTCCGGCACCGGCAACCGGCACCGGGCCCGGCGGCAACGGGTCCGCCGCCCCCAAGAAGACCCCGCCCAAGGGCGCGCCGCCCGCCCCCGTCCCGGCGCCCGCCGGCCGCCCCGCACGGGTGCGCAACCGGCTCGTCGTCGCCGTGGCCGTCGCCGCGGCCGCCGTTCTCGGCGCGGGCGCCCCCGCCGTCCTGTCCGCCGTGGACGACGCCCACGACTCCCAGCGCCTGGTCGACCTCGCGGGGCTGAACGCCCGCGCCGTCACCCTCGCGCACTCCCTCGCCGACGAGCGCGACGCGATGACCGAGTACGTCGCCGCGGGGCGCACCGCCAAGTCCGGCGCCGGCGTCTCGGAGTCCCAGCGGGCCCGCGTGGACCGGCAGATCAGCGAACTGCGCGCGGTCTCGCACGGCGCCGCCGGAGCCACCGACACGTACCGGGCCGCCGACAAGCTCCTGCGCGCGCTGCCGGAAACCCGCCAGAAGGCGTTGTCCGGCCCCGGCCAGGCCACCGACACCCTCAACGACTACACGGCCGCGATCCAGGCGCTCGGCGCCCTGTCCGACGCCGTCGCCCGCGACCTGCCCGCCCGCGCGAACGAGGCCGCCCCGGACGCCCGCGCCCTGCCGCAGCTCGGCCGCGCCACCGACCAGGCGTCCGTCACCCGCGCGCTGCTGGTGCCGGCCCTCGCCAACGGCGGCCCGCAGGCCCGGCTGACCGCCGCGGCCCAGCAGTCGTACGTACGCGAACAGGCCGCGCTGGCCGCCTTCAAGCAGTCGGCGAGCACCAAGGCGCAGGACGCCTACGAACGCACCGTCAACGGCGGCGACGTCAACACCGCCGAGCGCTACCTCACCCGGCTCACCGACCAGCCGCGCCTGGACACCGCCGACCAGAGCCTGAGCAGCGCGCGCGTACAGGCCGCGCTCACCGCCCGGATCGGCCTGATGCGCGGCGTCGAGGCGTCGATGGCCACCGCCGACATCGACCGGTTCGGCGCGCTGCGCGACGACGACGTGACGGCCATGGAGCTGCGTATCGCCCTGGTCGGCGCCTGCCTGCTGATCGCGGCCGGCGCCGGTATCTCCGCGTGGCGCTCGGTGACCCGGCCGCTCGCGGCGCTGCGCCTGGGCGCCAAGCGGGTGGCGGCCGACCCGGCGGGCGAGCCGCCGGTCGGGTTCAAGGGCCGCAACGACGAGTTCGCCGACGCCGTACGGTCCGTCAACGCGCTGCACGCCCACGTGGGCGAGACCGCGCGCCGGGTCGCCGAACTGGAGGCCGAGCGGGCCCGGCTGATCGGCGGACGGCAGCGGCTGGCCACCGAGCGCGCGGCGCTGCGGGAGGAACGGGAGTCGCTGCGGCAGGAGATCGCGGACCTCACCGGGCGGATGACGGCGCTGCGCACCGGCGTCCAGGGCCGGTTCGTCAACCTCGCGCTGCGCACCCTGGGCCTGGTGGAGCGCCAGCTGACCGTCATCGAGTCGCTGGAGGAGAAGGAGCAGGACCCGGACCGCCTGGAAACCCTCTTCAAGCTGGACCACTTCGCCGCCCGCATGCGGCGCAACAGCGAGAACCTGCTCGTGCTGGCCGGCGCCGAGCACAGCACCGCGCACCCGGGCCCGGTCCCGCTGCTGGACGTGCTGCGCGCCTCCGTCAGCGAGATCGAGCGGTACGAGCGGGTCCGCGTCCAGTCGCTGCCGCCGCACTCCCAGGTCGCCGGGTTCGCCGCCGACGACGTCAGCCACCTGGTGGCCGAGCTGCTGGAGAACGCCACCGCCTTCTCGCCGCCGGACTCGCACGTCGAGCTGTCCGGCTGGCTGCTGGAGAGCGGCGAGGTCATGCTCTCCGTCCAGGACGAGGGCATAGGGATGACCGCCGACCGGCTGGCGGAGCTGAACGCCCGCCTGGCGGACGCGGCGGAGCCCGCCGGCGACAGCCTGGAGGCGGCGGACGAGCCCCTCGGGCTCGGCCTGTACGTCGTCGTCCGGCTCGCCGCCCGGCACGGCGTGCGCGTACAGCTGCGGGACCAGAAGCAGGGCGGCATCACGGCCGTCGTCGTGCTGCCCGCGTCCATCCTGCCCACCCGGCCCGTACCGGCGGCCGCCGCGCCCGCGCCGCCCGGCGAGTCCGGCGCCGGCCAGAACCTGCCCGGCTCGGTCGCCGAGGCCAACTCCAACACCCTCCAGGCGCGGCTGCCGCGCCTGGACCCGGCGGCCGGGAGCGCGGACCAGGGCGAGCGCGCCCCCACGGGCGACCCCCTGGTGGCGGCGGCGGAGCGCGCCGTGGACACCGCCGAACACGACAGGGCCCAGGACGCGGCACGCCCGGCGCCCGGGACCGCGGCCCCGGCCGCGGAGACGACCAGCGGGACCGGCGCGGCAGGACCGTACGCCGCCGGGCCCGGCGAACACACCCGGGCGGACGCCGCGACGCCGCGCCGGGTGACCGATCAGGGACTGCCCAAGCGCACGCCCCGGATCGTGGCACGGAAGCCCCCCGCCGCACCCCGCACGGGCAACGCGGCGGCCACCGCCGACGCCCTGCGGGCCCGGCTCGGCGGCTTCCAGCAGGGGGCGCGGGACGGCCGGCGCGACGTCGAGGCCGAGATCGCGGAACGTACAGCGGAGCAGACCATCCCACAGACGGACACCGACGGAGCGGGGGCCCCGGGAGAGAGCCACGTTGTCGAGGAGGCACGCGATTGAAGGCGCAAGCGACCACTGCTTACGGACTGAGCAGTCAGGCACGGAATCTGCACTGGTTGCTGACCAACCTGGTTGACGAGGTACCGGGCATCCGCTCGGTCGCGGTGGTCTCCTCCGACGGACTGCTGCTGCTCTCCTCCGACCCGAAGGCCGCCGCCACGGCGGCCCCGGGCGGGCAGCCGGCGGGGCCCCGCGGGTCCAGCGCGGATTTGGCGACCATCGTCTCCGGGCTGGGCAGCCTGACCACCGGCGCCGCCAAGCTGATGGACGGCGGCGCGGTCAAGCAGACGATGGTCGCGATGGACGAGGGCAGCCTCTTCGTCATGTCGGTCAGCGACGGCTCGCTGCTCGGGGTGCACGCCGCCCCGGACTGCGACATGAGCGTCATCGCCTACCACATGGCGCTGTTCGTCGGCCGGGCCGGCCACGTCCTCACCCCCGAACTCCGCAGCGAGCTGCGCAAGTCGATGGAGAGCGCCCAGTGAGCAACGCCCCCAAACTCCCCGTGCGCGGCGGGGACAGGAAACCCTCGCGCGTGCGCCCGTACTCGCTCACCGGCGGGCGCACCCGCTTCGGCCACGTGCTGCTCGTCGAGACGTTCGTGGCCGCGCTGGACGGCCCCGAGGAGCGGCGCGAGCTGACCTCCGGCGGCTGGGGCGACCGGGTGATGCCGGAGATGCGCGCGATCGTCGAGCTGTGCCGCCGCATGCGCTCGGTCGCGGAGATCTCCGCGCTGCTCAAGATGCCGCTGGGCGTGGTCCGCGTCCTGCTCAGCGATCTCGCAGACCAAGGAAAGATCCGCGTCTACGGCACCGGGCACGGCCCCGGCCGGCCCGACCGCGCGCTGCTCGAAAGGGTGTTGGGTGGACTTCGCAGGCTCTGACACGATGACGGCCACTGCGGCCGGGGCCGCCGGAGCGCCCGAGGTGTCCGCGGCGGCCGACGAGGCGGGGCTGCAGAGCTGGCAGACGGATCGTTCCCGCGCGCCCATCGCGACCAAGATCGTGGTGGCGGGCGGCTTCGGCGTGGGCAAGACGACCTTCGTCGGCTCGGTCTCCGAGATCACCCCCTTGCAGACCGAGGCGGTGATGACGCAGGCCAGCGAGGGCACCGACGACCTGTCCGCCACTCCGCACAAGACCACGACCACGGTCGCGATGGACTTCGGGCGGATCACCCTCGAATCCGACCTGGTGCTGTACCTGTTCGGTACGCCGGGGCAGCAACGTTTCTGGTTCATGTGGGACGACCTGGTACGCGGCGCGATCGGCGCCGTCGTGATGGCCGACACCCGCCGCCTGGACGACTGCTTCCCCGCGCTGGACTACTTCGAGAGCTGCGGCCTGCCGTACATCGTCGCGGTCAACCACTTCGAGGGGACGGCCGAGTACGCCGTCGAGGACGTACGCGAGGCGCTGACCGTGCCGCCGCACGTGCCCGTCGTGATCATGGACGCGCGCAAGCGGATCACGGTCGTCGACGCGCTGCTCGCGCTCGTCGCCCACGCCCTCGAAGCCACTCCCGAATAGCCCCGAGCCGCCCCCCCCGTACCGCCGCCGCCCCCCCCGTACCTGGGAAGAGAGCACCACCATGCGGAAGATACTCATCGTCGGAGCCGGCCAGTCCGGTCTCCAACTCGCCCTCGGACTCCAGTCCGCGGGCTACGAGGTCACCCTCATGTCCAACCGCACCGCCGACGAGATCCGCTCCGGCCGGGTCATGTCCACGCAGTGCATGTTCCACACCGCGCTCCAGCACGAGCGCGACCTGTCGCTCAACTTCTGGGAGAGCCAGGCGCCGCGCATCGAGGGGCTGGGCGTCTCGGTCGCCGCCCCCGGCAGCCACGCGGAACCCGGCGGCACCCAGCGCGCCGTCGACTGGGTCGGCAAGCTGGACGGCTACGCCCAGTCCGTCGACCAGCGCCTGAAGATGGCCGGCTGGATGGAGACCTTCGCGCAGCGCGGCGGGCAACTCGTCATCCACGGCGCCGCCGTCTCCGACCTCGACTTCTTCGCGAGCCGCTACGACCTGACGCTGGTCTCGGCGGGCAAGGGCGAGCTGGTGTCGATGTTCGGCCGCGACGCGTCCCGGTCCCCGTACGACGCACCGCAGCGCGCCCTGTCCGTCGCGTACGTGCACGGCCTGGGCCCGCGACCCGAGCACCCCGACTTCGACGCGGTGCGCTGCAACCTCGTACCGGGCGTCGGCGAGCTGTTCATCATGCCGACGCTGACCAACTCGGGCCGCGCCGACATCCTCTTCTGGGAAGGCATACCCGGCGGCCCGCTGGACGTCTTCGCAGGCGTCCGGGACCCCAACGAACACCTGGCGACCACCCTGGAGCTGATGGAGCGCTTCACTCCCTGGGAGTACGCGCGCGCCACGAAGGTCGAGCTGACCGACGCCAACGGCACCCTCGCCGGCCGCTACGCGCCGACCGTGCGCCACCCCGTCGGCCGGCTGCCCTCGGGCGGCCTGGTCCTCGGCGTCGCGGACGTCGTCGTCGCCAACGACCCGATCACCGGCCAGGGCTCCAACTCCGCGTCCAAGTGCGCCGCCTCCTACCTCGCCTCGATCATCGAGCACGGAGACCGCCCCTTCGACGCGGACTGGATGCAGACCGCCTTCGACCGCTACTGGGAGACCGCCCGGCACGTCACGAGGTGGACCAACGCGATGCTGGCGCCGCCGCCGGAGCACGTGCTGAACCTGATCGGCGCGGCCGGACAGCTCCAGCCGGTCGCCGACCGGTTCGCGAACGGTTTCAACGACCCGGCCGACTACGACAACTTCTTCTTCGAGCCGGAGAAGACCGAGGCGTACCTGGCTTCGCTCGGCTAGCGGACCGACCCGGGCGCCGGGCAGCCGGCGTCCTTCGCCGGCGCGGCCCCCGTGAGCAGGTACCGGTCCACCAGGGTGTCCACACACCGGTTGCCGTTCCCGTACTGGCCGTGGTCGCCGCCGCCGACGGTGACCAGACGGGAGCCGCGCAGGGCCCGGTGGGCCGCGAGCGCGCCCTCGTAGTGGGCGGCCGGGTCGTGCCAGGAGGCGAGCATGAGCGTCGTCGGCAGGCCCTTGCCGGTGACGTGGACGCGCGGGGCGCGGGAGGCGGGCCAGGCGGCGCAGGTCGCAGCAAAGGCCAGGGACCGCGCCCCGACCAGCGGGTACTTCGCGGTGTACGCGGCGGTACGGCGCACCCAACCGTCCATGTCCCGGCTCCACGGGGTGTCGTTACAGGTCACCGCCGTGTACTCGGCCAGGAACTCCGGGCTGAGGTAGCCGCTGAAGACCTTCCGGGCCGCGCCGCGCCCGGCCGGTGCGGCGGTGTCCCAGTGGTCGAGGGCCGCGAGCGCGGTGGCCAGCGGCGCGAAGCCCTCGGCTGCGTTGTAGACGGCCTGGCTGGTGCCGAAGTCCAGGCGGTTGGGGGTCACCCGCTGCCCATTGCCCAGGTCGGCGGGGTGGTCGCGCAGGGCAAGCCGCCGCGCCTCCCACTTCGCCTTCGCCTCGGGGGCGGTGCGCCCGTAGTGGTACGTGGCGTCGCGCGCGGCCAGCCAGGGCAGAAAGTCCTGCTCGAAGCGGCGCTGGAAGCTGAGCGGCTGGCCCTCCTCGAAGGTCTGCCACGTGCCGGCGAAGCCGACCGGGCTGTCCAGGACGAGCCGGTCGACGCGGTGCGGGAACTCCGTCGCGTAATAGGCGCCGATCATGGTCGCGTACGAGGGACCGTAATACGCGATCTTGCGGGCGCCGAGCAGCGCGCGGAACAGGTCCATGTCGCGCACGGTCTGGTCGGTGGTGACGTACGGCGCCAGACCGCCGCCCCGCTCCTGGCAGGCACGGGCCAGCTGCCGCGAACGCCGCACGACGCCGCGGACCGCCCCGGCCGAGCGGTCCCGTGAGTCGTCGCCGAAGAACGCGTCGAACTCCTCCTGGGTCTGGCAGCGCAAGGGGGCGCTGAGCGGCAGCCCGCGCTGGTTGAAACTCACGATGTCGTACGCGGCGGCCACCGCGGGCGACCTCCCGGCGAACTCCGCCGGTCTGCGAAGGCCCTGCCCGCCCGGCCCGCCCGCCGCCATCATCAGGACGCCCCGCCGGGCGGCCGGACCGGCCGCCCGGTGCCGGGACACGGAAACGCCGATGTCCGGGCCGCCCTCGGGGCGGTGCCAGTCGCGCGGCACGGTCATCGTCGCGCACTCCAGCGACGGCGCGCCGTCACAGGTGTGCCAGTCGAGCCGCTGCTCCGTGTAGCGCGCGGGAACGTGCCCGCCGCCCGCGGCAACGGCGGACCCGGTGGCCGCCGGCAGCAGCGCGGCCGTCGCCACGGTCACCAGTCCCGCCACGGAGACGCTTCGCCACCGGCGCTTTCCGAACACCCGCATACGTTCCTCCCCTGTAGGCACGTACGGCTGTGTGCCGTACGGGAACGATGCTGCGCTGCGCGGCCGGGGACGTCGATGAAGCAGGTGTGAGTCCCGGGGGTGGTGTCAGTACCACCGCGGCGGCACGTACGCGCTGAGCGCCGCGGCGTCCCGGTCCGGGCGTACGGCGCCGAGCAGGGGGTTCGCCGCGATGGGGGAGACCTTGACCCGGGCGCCGGGGCGCGGGGCCTGGACCACCTTGCCGTCGCCCAGGTACATCGCGACGTGCGTGGCGCCGGGGAAGTAGAGCACCAGGTCGCCGGGGCGCAGCCGGCTCAGCGGTACGTGCGGCAGCTGCCGCCACTGCTCCTGGCTGGTGCGCGGGACGGGCCGGCCGGCGTGGGACCACGCCTGCGAGGTGAGGCCGGAGCAGTCGAAGGAGTCGGGCCCCTGCGCGCCCCAGACGTACGGCTTGCCGACCTGCCGCAGGCCGTACCGGACCGCCCGCTCGCCGCTCGCCGAAGGGGCGCGTGCCCCGCGCAGCTCGCCGGACGACAGCAGGCTGCGCTGAGCGTCGTCCGTGCCCTCCTGTTCCATCCGGCCGAGTGCGGCGAGCTGGTCCTCGGAGAGGCCGGAGAGCAGTTCCTCGACCTCTTTGAGGCGGCCTTGCACCGCGTCCCGCTGCTGTTTGCGCTGCTCGGTGAGCACCTGTTGCCTGTCCAGCGCCGCCCGTGACGCCTTCGCCAGCTCGTCCGCCCGCTTCTCGTTGCGGGTGAGCCGGCTGACGACGGCGGCCTGGCCGCCGGCCGCCTCCTTGAGCAGGTGCCCTTCCTCCAGTACGTCCCGCGGGTCGTCGGCGAGCAGCATGCGCAGGTACGCGGAGAGCCCGCCGGCGCCGGTGCCCTGGTACTGCTGGCGGGCCAGCCGTCCCGCGTCGGCCTGCCCGTCGGCGAGCCGCGTACGGGTGCGGGCCAGCCGGACGTTGAGGTCCTGGGACTTCTTCCGCTGTGCCTTGAGGCCCTCCTCGGTGGCGTTGTACTCCTCGGTGGCCTGTTCGGTCCGCCGGTAGAGGTCCTGGAGGCGGGTGAGCAGGCGGCGGAGCGACACGTCGCCGGAGCCGCCGGGCTCCGGCGACGCACCGGCATGGTCCGGGCCCGGTTCGGGCGCTTCCCCGGTGGCGGACGGGTCCGGTTCGGGCGCGGCGTGCACGGGGGCCGCGGGGAGCGTCAGGGTGACCGCGCCCACCAGCGCCGCCGCGCACACCGACCGTACGATCCGCCCCGGCGCCGACCGACCTGGTCCGGGCCGTACCGACGGGCACCGCTGCGACACCTGTCCACCTCCGACGAACTGCTGCGGCCGCGGCGGACCCGCGGTCCGCCGCCCGGTTCGTTCGGATCGTGCCACGGTCGTCTTATCTTCGCCGTGGGGGTGGGGCCACCGGAGCGGTACGGTCACCCGATCGGCGGCCGGTGGCGTGTCGCCGTACCCGACGCCTCGTCAGCCGTGCCGCTGACGCGGGATCAGCTGCCGAAGTACCTGTCGAAGTTCTTCTGGAACTCCCAGCCGCCGAAGCGGTCCCAGTTGACGGACCAGGTCATCAGGCCGCGCAGCGCGGGCCAGCGGCCGTGCGTCCGGTAGCTGCCGCAGTCGGTGGACTTGGTCAGGCAGTTGAGGGCCTTGGTGACCTCGGCGGGCGGGGTGTGGCCGTTGCCCGCGTACGGGGAGGCGGGCAGGCCGACGGCGACCTGGGACGGCTTGAGCGCGGGGAAGACGTTGTTCTGGTTGCCGGCGACCGGGAAGCCGGTCAGCAGCATGTCGGTCATCGCGATGTGGAAGTCCGCGCCGCCCATGAAGTGGTACTGGTTGTCCAGGCCCATGATGGGGCCGGAGTTGTAGTCCTGGACGTGCAGCAGGGTCAGGTCGTCGCGCAACGCGTGGATGACGGGGAGGTACGCGCCGGCGCGCGGGTCCTGGCCGCCCCAGGGGCCCGAGCCGTAGAACTGGTAGCCGAGCTGGACGAAGAACGTCTCCGGCGCCATGGTCAGGGTGAACCCGGCGCCGTACCGGGCCTTGAGGGTCTTCACCGCAGAGATCAGATGGACGATCGACGGCGTCTTCGGGTTCTTGAAGTCGGTGTCGCCGTTGGCCAGCGAGAGGGAGTGGCCCTCGAAGTCGATGTCCAGGCCGTCCAGCCCGTACCGGTCGATGATCGCGCCGACCGACTGCACGAACCGGTCGCGGGCCGCGGTGGTGGTCAGCTGCACCTGCCCGTTCTGCCCGCCGATCGATATCAGCACCTTCTTGCCCGCGGCCTGCTTGGCCTTGACCGCGGCCTTGAACTCGTCCTCGGTCTCCACGCCGGGACACTCCGCCCTGGGGCAGAGCGAGAAGCGGATGTCGCCGGAGGTGACGGAGGTCGGCTCGCCGAAGGCCAGGTCGATGATGTCCCAGCTGTCCGGGACGTCGGCCAGCCGGGTGTAGCCGGAGCCGTTGGCGAAGCTCGCGTGGAGGTAGCCGACGAGGGCGTGCTCGGGGAGTGCTTGTGCGCGGGCGGTCGGTGCGGGGGCGGGGGCCGGGGTGGCGTGGGCGGGGGAGGCGAACAGGGCCGTGGCGCCGAGGAGGCCGGCGGCGACGGCGGCGAGGGGTCTCTTGGCGGGCCTGCGTCTGCGGCGCATGGGGGGTGCTCCTTGTCGACGGCGGTACGGAGGGGGCGTACACGGGTGCCGAAGGTGGGAGGGGGCCGCCCCTGCGGGGGTGGGGCCTTGCCAGGGAGGCGCAAGCGCGGCTCCCCCCTGGGCAGGCAGCAAACAGGACTAGACCAGTACTGTCAATGGTCCGGACCAAGATGGGTGTGCCTCAACGCCGCCGCACCCACGGCCACTTGGGGCCGCCGGCCGGCTTGCCCTCCGGGTCGTACTCGTACTTCCACCCCCGCGGCAGCCCCAGCCGGCCCACCCGCCCCGGCGCCCGCCGGTACAGGTGCACCGTCGGCGGGCGGCCGTCGTCGTTCGGCACCGGGATCTCGTACGTCTTCGGCGGCTGGCCGGTCGCACCGACGAGGACCGGCAGCACCCGCCCATCCAGCGGACCGCCGATGAACGGGGTGTTCTCACTTCTCACCCCACCAGTCTCACATCGATTCCCGGACCGGTGAAAGCGCAGGTCAGGCCATGCGCCGCCGAGTAGGCCGAACGGCGGCGCGCGCTCAGATCAAATGCGCGGCCTCGGCCACGATCGGCAGGATCCGCCGGGCCAGCTCGCCGACCGGGCCCTCGGAGGTCTCCATGGCCAGCGCCGCCCGCGCCACCTGCGCGGCCTGCTCGTCGGTCGCCGCGGTCGCGGTCAGCAGTGCGACGAAGTGGTCGACCAGCCAGTCCCGCAGCTCGTCCAGCGGCGGCTGCTTGTCCTCGTCCAGCCAGATCAGGGACGCCGCCTCGACGGCCGTTATCCACGTACGGACCGCCATCCGCAGCCGCGGCGTGGGGGCGGTCGCGCCCAGGTGGTGCAGGATCTGCTCGGCGGCGGTGCGCCGCACCTCGTCCACGATCGCGGACGTGCGGGTGGTCTCGACGACGCTGCCGCCCTGGAGCAGCGCGCTGAAACCCGCGTCGTGCTCGTCGACGAAGGCGAGGTAGCGGTCCAGCGCCCGGCCGAGGCGCTGCGTCAGCGGACCGTCCTCGGGCTCGTCGAAGCAGCCCTCCAGTATGTCGGCCGCACTGCGCAGCGCCGCCTCGTACAACTGCTGCTTGCCGCCGGGGAAGTAGCGGTAGACGAGCGGCCGGGACACCTGCGCGGCACTCGCGACGTCGTCCAGCGAGACGTCCTCCGGGGCGCGCTGGGCGAACAGGCCCAGGGCCGCGGCAAGGAGTTGGGAGCGGCGCTCCTCGACGCTGAGCCTGCGATAGGCGGGTCGGGGTACTGCTGGGGCGGTGCCGCTGCCGTTCATCCCAGCAGCGTAACCGCCCCGTCGGCGAAGCGCCGGGGCGGGTTCGGGCGCACTCGGGAGCACCCGCCGCCCGAAGAGCGGGCGCCCCCGGCCCGGCCGCCGCCGCTACGCCAGCAGCCCGGAGCTCTTCCAGAGCCTGCGGCCGACGCCCCGCAGCACGCCGATGTCGTCCAGGAACTCCGTCAGCCGGCCCGCGCCGGACTGCATCACCTCGCGGCGGTGCCCGCTCGCCTTCACCTGGGCCACCGCCTCCCGCCGGTCCAGCCCGACGTTCGTGTAGACCTGCGGGTTGACGAAGGCGATCGAGAAGACGCGGGCCGCCTCCCCGCAGCTGAGCCGGGTCAGCTCCTGCTCCCAGCGCGGCGCCGTGACCATCTGGCGGCGCAGCTCCTCACGGGCGTACCGGACGTGCCGGGCCTCCTCGACGACGTGGATGCGGGTGACGCCGCGCACGATCGTCTGCACCCGCTCGTCCGGGAAGGTCAGCCGCTGCATCCAGTCGAGTATCTCCTCGCCGAGCAGCGTGCAGGCGAAGGAACCGGGCGTCGTGGAGACGGTCTTGAGGATGCGCGCCAGGTTGTGGTTGAGGCGCGAGACGGGGTACGAGGGCGCCCCGCCCTTCTGGATCATGCGCGCGAACATCTTCGAGTGCCGGCACTCGTCGGCTATCTCGGTGAGCGCGTAGCGGACGTGCGCGCTGGTCACGGACTTGTCGTAGATGTGCCGTACCAGCAGCTGCATCAGGATGATCTCGAACCAGATGCCCAGCGAGGCCAGCGAGGCCGCCTCGTGCCGGGACAGCTCCATCCGCTGCTCCTCGGACATCTTCTTCCACAGCGGGGTGTCGTAGAGGGACACCAGCTCCGGCGGCCAGTACCACTTGCCCTCTTCCAGGGGCGCGTCCCAGTCGAGTTCGGTGTCCGGGTCGAAGGAGTGCTTCGCGGAGGAGTCGAGCAGCCGTTCCGCCACCTGCTCGCGGTTCTTGAGCAGCCCGAGGGCGTCCCGGAGGACTTCCGGCTCCGTCACGGTGGTTGCTGTCGTCACGGTCGTCATGGCTGTGGTTACCTCGCTCGTGGGTTACCCGCGGTCACGTCTTATGAGACTGCTTGTCAGCAAGCGCGTCAATCCCCTGCGCACGACTTATTGACCCGCCGGTAAGTCCCGTGTGAGCCTGCCAACGACCGCCTCCGGCGCTGGGGGGCGGGTGAAGCGAGGAGGCGCGTGTGTCGAGCCGCGAGCTGTACGCGATGGACCCGGGCGACGGGCTGTGGACCGTACCGGCGGGCAGCCCGGCCCGCTTCAACTGGGAGTACGACGGCGGCCGCGAACGGCTCCTGGCCCTCTACCAGAAGGGCAAGGACAAGCAGTGGGACGCCAACCTGCGCATCGACTGGACGCAGGAGGTCGACCCGTACGACCCGCTCGGCACCCCGGACGAATCGGTCTCCCTGTACGGCACCCCCTATTGGGACCGGATGTCGGACAAAGAACGCGGCGAACTGCGGCAGCACTACGCGTCCTGGCAGTTCAGCCAGTTCCTGCACGGCGAACAGGGCGCGATGGTGTGCGCGGCGCGCATCGTGGAGACCGTCCCCGACCTCGACGCCAAGTTCTACTCCGCGACCCAGACCATGGACGAGGCGCGCCACGCCGAAATCTACAGCCGCTTCCTGAAAGACAAGATCGGGATGCTCTACCCGGTCAACGACAACCTCCAGTCCCTCCTGGAGGACACCCTCACCGACTCCCGCTGGGACATGCCCTACCTGGGCATGCAGGTACTGATCGAAGGTCTGGCACTGGCCGCCTTCGGCATGATCCGCGACACCACCACCAAGCCGCTGCCCAAGCAGATCCTGGCGTACGTCATGCAGGACGAGGCCCGCCACGTCGCCTTCGGGCGAATGGCACTGCGCGACTACTACAAACAACTCACCGACGCCGAACGCCGCGAACGCGAAGAATTCGTCATCGACGGCTGCTACCTCATGCGCGACCGCCTACGCGGCCTCGAAGTCCTCGAAAACTTCGGCATCCCCGCCCACGAGGCCGCCGAATACACCGAGAACTCCGAATTCCTCCACCTCTTCCGCAAACTCCTCTTCAGCCGCATCGTGCCCTGCGTCAAGGACATCGGCCTATGGGGCGAACGCCTCCAACGCGCCTACGTCGACATGGGCGTCTTCGACCTGGGCGACTCCAACCTCGACCAACTGATGGCCCAAGACGAAGAACTAGCCGAACAACTCGACGCGGCACGCTTCGCGAAGGAAGAGCACGACCGAATCGCTGAGGTGGCGGAGGCGGTCGCGAAGGGGGCGGAGGAAGGCGAGGGCTGAACCCGCCCGTCCCTCACGCCCGGCCCATCAACGCCCCCACCTCGAACCATGTCGCCTTGCCCGGCCCCACGCCGTGCCGGCACACGCCCCACGCGGCGGCGTTAGCCGAGATGAGCAGTATGCCGCGCCCGGTCTCCGCGGCCTCGGCCCCGGCCGAGGCCGCCGCACACACCGGCAGCCCGGCGGCCTCGTCATGGACCAGCACCCGGAGCTGACTGGGTACGGACCACTCCGCGTACACCGTGACCGGCGCTGAGCAGTCGCTCGTACGACACGCGTTGACGGCATTGGTGACCGCCTCGGACGTGAGCAGCAGCGCGTCGTCGGCAAGATCCCCCCGCCCCACCGCCGCGAGCAACGCCCGCACGGCTTCCCGCGCGACGCGGACCCAGACGGGGTCGGGTGGGAAGACGAGGGAGCAGGTGTGCATGGGGGTCTCCTGCCGAAAGGGGGTGGAACGGTGCCGAAAGTAGGGAACGGTCGTCGTTTGTTGCAACCGTTCCCGCGTCATTCCACCCGCGCGGGTGAAGCGCCGACTCCCCGCCGGGTAGGCCGTGTTGGGTTCGGGAGACTGCGCAGGAGACGAGGAGGTGCGCATGCCACCCAGAACGCGTCCCACGGAGCGCCAACGGAGACTCGGACTGGAGCTACGAAAGCTGCGGAACCGCGCGGGACTCTCCGGCGATCAGGCCGGATCCCTGCTGGACGCGGACCGCACCCGAATCAGCAATATCGAGGCGGGCCGCGTGGATGTCGCGCGCAATCGGCTCTACATGCTCCTGCGCCGCTACGGGTGCCCGCACGGCCCACTGTTCGAAGAGCTCATGGCCATGGCTCAGGAGACGGGAAGGGGCTGGTGGGGCGACTTCCGCGATGTGGTGGCGCCGGTCGGGCGCGACCTGGCCGAGTTGGAGGCCCGGTCCGCGGGCATTCGCGTCCATGAGCCGCTGTTCGTGCCTGGGCTGCTGCAGACGGCGGACTACGCACGTGCGGTCATCGCGGAATCGGAGCAGGACGAGCACCGGGTGGAGCGCTTCGTGGAGTTCCGGATGGCGCGGCAGCGCATCCTGGCCGGTGTGGTCACGTATCGGGCCATCGTTCACGAAGCTGCACTGCACGTTCAGATCGGTGGACCGAAGGTCATGCGTCGGCAACTCCTGCGCTTGATCGAAGCGGCTCGGCAGCCGAACGTCACGGTGCAGGTCTTTCCGTTCGAAGCGGGTTCGTACTCGTCCTTCAGCCGGTCCTTCGGGATCTTCGGCGGATCGGTGCCCGAACTCGACACGGTGCACCTGGAGCATCCGATGGACTCCGTGTTCCTGCGGGATGGCGACCACATCGAGGAGTACGCCAAGATGTTCGAGCGACTGTCCGGGCTGGCCCTTCCTGCTGTCGATCCGGAGTCGACACCTGAGTCCCATGAGTCTCGGGACTCGCTCAGTCTCATCCAGCACGTGATGTACAGGATGTAAGAGGGAGACGGATGTACGAGCTCGTGTGGCGCAAGTCCTCGTTCAGTGGCGGGGGTAACGGCGACTGTGTGGAGACGGCCGTCGGTCCTGGCGGGCGGGTGTGTTTCCGGGAGGGCGACGAGCCGGCCGTGGTTGCGTCGACCGGCTCGGGGGCGTGGAAGGCTTTCGTTCGGGCCGTCCAAGGAGGTCAGTTGGATGGTTGAGCCAGGGCTGCTGGACCGGTGCGTGCGAGCAGGGTGTCCGTCTGGCCGTCATGGCCGACACGCCTGCTTGGCGTGCGAAGCGGAAGAGGTCGTGTGGCGCAAGTCATCATTCAGCACCGGGGACCACGGAGAGTGCGTGGAGGTGGCCGCGAGCTCCGGCGGGCCCGTCCGCTTTCGGGAGAGCGACGAGCCGGCCGTCGTCGCGGCGGCCGGCTCGGGGTCGTGGGGGGCGTTCGTCCGGGCGCTTAAATGTGGCCGGTTGGACGGTTAGTGGCGTCCTGAGTGGGCGTGCCAGCGGTTGTTGTGGTGGGTTACTTGGATGGGGCGGCCGAAGCAGGCCGTTAGGCGGGAGTCGGTGAGGGTGTCCGCCACCGGTCCTGCCGCCTGCACGCGGCCGTCGCGTAGGAGCAGGGCGTGGCCGATGGCGGGGGAGAGTTCTTCCAGGTGGTGGGTGACCGTGACGGTTGCCAGGTCGGGGCGGGTCTCGGCCAGGCGGTGCATGGTGTCGATCAGGTCTTCCCTGGACGGCAGGTCGAGTGCGTTGAACGGTTCGTCCAGGAGGAGCAGCGAGGGGTTGGCCATCAGCGCGCGGGCGATGAGGAGGCGGGCCCGTTGTCCGCCGGAGCACACGCCGTACGGCCGGTCCGCCAGGTCCTTGCACTCCAGCTCGGTCAGCAGCTCGTGCGCGCGCTCGCGTGTGGCGTCGTCGTACTTTCCCCACAGCGGCTGCACGGTGCCGGTCGCTCCGGTGAGGACGACGGTGTTGCCGGTGGCGTCCTGGGGGACTTTCTGCGCGCTGGAGACGAGGCCGATCGCGGCGCGCAGTTCGCGTACGTCCACGGTGCCCAGGCGGTGGCCGAGGACTTCGACCGTGCCGGTGGTGGGGAACATCAGCGCGCCGACGAGTCGTAGCACGGTGGTCTTGCCCGCGCCGTTGGGGCCGAGGAGGGCCCAGTGTTCGCCGGCCCGTACGGCCCAGTCGATGGCGTCGAGGATGACCTGGCCGGTGGTGAGGCGGCGGACGCTCGCGTCGTGGAGGGCGGCGATCACGCGGTTTCCGGGGGCCGAGGGGGCGGGGGTGTCCGAGGGCTCCGAGGTCGTCATGGCGGGCAGGGTAGCTGTGTGGGGCAGGTTTGTGGGGTGGTGTCCGGGGGGTGGAAGGGGGAGTGAGGTTAGTGGGGGAGGTTCAGGAGGGTGCGGGTGTGGGTGTACTTGGCGGTCAGGCGGTCGCGGGTGACGGGGGGCAGGGCGGCTAGCCGTGCCGGGTCGGCGTTGTGGGCCAGGTCCGCTTCCTTGACCAGGAGCGCGCCCGGGGTGGCGAGGATGCGGGCCGTGTACGCCTCGACCGGTTCGCCCGGGCGCTTGGTGACCGCGCGGATCATCGCTTTGGTGTGCTCGGTGAGCGCGGCCCCGGCCAGCCACGCGGGCGTCAGCGCGTCGTCCTCGATCGCGTCGTGCAGCCAGGCCGCGGCGATCTGTTCGTCGCTGCCGCCGCGCGCCCGTACGCCCTCGGCGACCGCGGCGAGGTGCTCCGCGTACGGGCGGCCCGCCTTGTCGGTCTGTCCTTCGTGCGCGCGACGGGCCAGCGCCTCGACCTCGGTGAGGGAGAGGTGTGGTTGGTTCATGAGTGTCCCCCTGTTTCCCCGGCCCCTGTGTTTCCCCGGCCCCGGTGCTCCCCGGCCCCGGTGCTCCCCGGCTCCCGTGTTCTCGTACGTCACCGTAGCGCCGCCCGCATCACCGCGCGGGCGATGGGGGCCGCGCTGCCCCCGCCGCTGATGTCCGCGCGGTTGGCGGACGCGTCCTCGACGACCACCGCCACGGCCACCGCCGGGTCCCGCGCGCCGTCCTTCTTGGCCCAGGAGACGAACCAGGCGTACGGGGTGCCCTCGTTGCGTACTCCGTGCTGCGCGGTGCCGGTCTTGCCGCCGACCGTGGCCCCGCCGATCGCCGCGCCGGTGCCGGTGCCCTGGGTGACGACGCCGGTCATCATCTCCTGGAGGCGTCGGGCCGTGCCGGGGCTCATGGCCCGGTGCAGGGTTTTCTGCCGGGTGGTGGAGACCGTCTCGCCGTGCGCGTCGGTCACCTTGTCGACCAGGTAGGGGGACATGACGGCGCCGTCGGCTGCCACCGCCGCGGCGACCATGGCCATCTGGAGCGGGGTGGCCGTGGTGTCGTACTGGCCGATGGCGGAGAGCGCGAGCTGTGCGTCGTTCATGTCGGTGTCGAAGTTGCTGCGGGCGGCGGTGGAGGGGATTTTCAGGTCGGTGGAGTTGAAGCCGAAGTTCTCGGCGGTGTCGATCATGTCTTCGAGTCCGACGTCCACGCCGAGGTGGGCGAAGACGGTGTTGCAGGAGACCTCGAAGGCGTGCCGGAGCGTCGCGTTCTCGCAGCCGCCCGCCTCGTTGGTGAGCTGCGTCGACGTCCCGGGGAGGGGGTACGGGCTCGGGGTGTCGGTGGCCGCGTCGGGGTCGGTGACCTTGCGGTGGTCCAGTGCCGCGGCGGCCGTGACGATCTTGAAGGTGGAGCCCGGCGGGTACGTCTGGCGCAGCGCGCGGTTGAGCATCGGCTGGTCGCCGTCCCGGTTGAGCCGGGCCCAGGCGTCGGCGGCCGGCTGTCCGGTGCCGGCGATGTCGTCCGGGTCGTACGAGGGCGTGCTGACCAGCGCCAGGATCTTGCCGGTCCGCGGCTCGACGGCGGCCACCGCGCCCTTTTTGCCGCCCAGCCCCTCGAACGCGGCCTGTTGCGTCGCGGCGTCGATCGTGGTCAGCACGTCACCGCCGGGCTGTTGCTCGCGCGTGATGTCCGTCCACAGGGGGACCGGGGCGAGGCGGGGGTCGGTGCCGGACAGCACGCCGTCCTCGGCGTTCTCCAGGAGCGTGGTGCCGTAGGTCTGGGAGGCGTAGCCGGTGACGGGGGCGTAGCGCGGGCCCTGGGTGTACGTGCGTTCGTAGCGCAGATGCCCGCCGCTGTCGCGGGATCCGGTGACCGGTTCGCCGCCGACCAGGATGTTGCCGCGCGGCTGGCTGTAACGGGCCAGTACGGGGCGCCGGTTGGCGGGGTTCTTGTCGTACTCGTCGGCCTTGAAGACCTGGACGCGCGCGGCGTTCAGGAGCAGCGCGACGAGCAGGAGGAGGCAGAAGACGCTGGCGCGGCGGATGTAGCGGATCATCGGGCACCGCCCTCGTCGTCGTGGTCGGTGCGGCCGGTGGCGGGGGGTTCCGGGCCGGGGCCGCCGGGTTCGCGCGGGCCGCCCGCGTACCCGGTGAGGTACGGGGCGTCCCCGTCCGGCTCGGCGGAGGCCCCCGACGGCGCGCCGCGGGTGCGTACGGGCGCGACGACGCCGGTCTCCGCGGCGTCCGGGTGGGGTCTGCGGGCGCTGTCGCTGATCCGGACGAGCAGCGCGATGATGATCCAGTTGGTGACGACGGACGAGCCGCCCTGGGCGAGGAACGGCATCGCCATGCCGGTCAGCGGGATCAGGCCCATCACCCCGCCGGCGATGACGAAGACCTGGATGGCGAGCAGGGAGGCGAGGCCGACGGCGAGCAGCCGGCCGAACGGGTCGCGCAGCGCCAGGCCCGCCCGGTAGCCGCGGGCGACCAGCAGCGCGTACAGGAGGAAGAGCCCGGTGAGGCCGACCAGGCCCAGTTCCTCGCCGAAGGTGGCCAGGATGAAGTCCGACTTCATGGCGAAGCCGATGAGGGCGGAGTGGCCCTCGCCCAGGCCGGTGCCGAGCAGCCCGCCGGCGGCGAAGGCGAACAGCGACTGGGCGAGCTGGCCCGCGCCGCGGCCCGCCTCGATGCTGGCGAACGGGTGCAGCCAGTCCGCGACCCGGCTGTGCACGTGGGGTTCGACGGAGCCGACGGCGGCGGCTCCGACGGCGGCGAGCAGCAGGCCCACCGCGATCCAGCCGGTGCGCCCGGTGGCCACGTACAGCAGGACGACAAAGACGCCGAAGAAGAGCAGCGAGGTGCCCAGGTCGCGTTCGAGGACCAGGACGCCGACGCTGACCAGCCAGATGGCGGCGATCGGGCCGAGCACCCGGCCGGTGGGGAACTGGAATTTCCACATCCGTCTGCCGGTGTGGGCCAGGGCGTTGCGGTTGGCCGCCAGGTAGGCGGCGAAGAAGACGGTGATCAGGATTTTCGCGAACTCGCCGGGCTGGAAGGAGAACCCCGCCACCCGGATCCAGATCTTGGCCCCGTTCACCGCCGGGAAGAGGATCGGGACGATCATCAGGACGAGTCCGGCGGCGACCGACACGTAGGCGTAGCGCTGGAGGGTGCGGTGGTCGCGCAGCAGCAGGACCACGGCGGCGAACAGGGCGACGCCGAGCGCGGACCAGACCAGCTGGGTGGGTGCCGCCTGGTCCCTGGGTGTCTCCAGGTCGAGCCGGAAGATCAGGACCAGCCCGAGCCCGTTCAGCAGGATGGCGATGGGCAGCAGCAGGGGGTCGGCGAACGGAGCGCGCAACCGTACGGCGAGGTGGCCGAGGAGGGCCAGGGCCCCCAGCCCCGCGCCGTAGCTCGCCGCGTCGCCCGGCACCGCGTTCTGCCGGGCGAGTCCGACGTCGATGTACCCGTAGACGCTGATGAGGACGGCTCCGACGAGGAGCAGCAGCTCGGTGCCCCGGCGTCTGGGCAGTCTCAGGCCCGGTGGGGGAGTGTCCGCCGCGGTAGCCGTCATGGCAGGCAACGTAGCAAGCGTGGGGATATATGTCCTTTATGTCGGTGTGTGTGGGGTGTGTGGTGCGAGGTTGTTGCCGATGGCCGGGTGGGGTGGCGTGGCCCCCGGGGGCGGGAGGGCCGTACGGGTACGGCTTCCCCGGCGGGCGGGGCGCGTGCCGTTCCGCGCGAGGCGGCCGCACGGTCTCCGATTCCGGGCCGGGTGGGCACTCTTTCCGCGCCGGCCCGGCCGTGCGGCGCCCTGGCGACCGGACGCCGAGACGGCGCCCCACCTGCTCCGGGCCGGGCCCGGCCGGCGTGGTGGGCCGGGGTGTCGCGGCTCCGTCGGGGGCGCCCCTAGGGGACGAACAAGGGTTGATCCGTGATTGGCCGCAATGGCAGTTTGTAAACTCGCCCTCAGACCACGCGCACACATATGTACAAGGCTGAGCTCGTCACGCTGGATGCGGCCGACCGGTTCATGGCGCACGTCACATCCGCGAACGCCGAGCGGATGTCCCGGCGTTCGGCAGCCCTTACCGGGGCCCGCCGAGGGCGGGTGACCGTCCCCCTCGACGAAAGGCAGTATTAGCGTCATGACGACTCTCCGTTCCCGGATCATCGCCTGGGCCGGCCGCTTGTATATGGCAAGAACGAGGAAGAAGGGCTTCGACCTGTCTCGGATGTCTTTCTTGCCCGAGTCTGTGCTGATGCCCTTGCGGCGGGACGGCCTCGACCCCGTGGGCGAGCTGGCGACGGTGCGCGAGAAGGAGCCCATCAGCAAGCTGCCGGTGCCGATCGCCGCCAACGTGTGGCTGGTCACCGGTTACGACGAGGTCAAGGCGGTGCTGGGCAAGGGCAACGCCTTCAGCTCCGACTTCACCAACCTCATCGGCCAGGCCGGTGCCAGCACCGACCAGAACCCCGGCGGCCTCGGCTTCGCCGACCCGCCGGTGCACACCCGGCTGCGCCGCCTGCTGACCCCGGAATTCACCATGCGCCGGCTCGGCCGGCTCACGCCGCGTATCCACGAGATCGTGGAGGAGCGGCTGGACGCCATGGAGAAGGCCGGCCGGTCCGGCGAGCCGGTCGATATCGTCGAGCACTTCGCCCTGCCGATTCCGTCCCTGGTCATTTGCGAACTCCTCGGGGTGCCGTACGAGGACCGCGCGGACTTCGAGCGGCTGAGCGCGGCCCGCTTCGACCTTTTCAGCGGCGCCAACGCGTCCTTCGGCGCCATATCGGAATCGCTCGCCTATTTCCGCGAGGTGGTCAAGAAGCAGCGGAAGGACCCGGGCGACGGCCTGCTCGGCATGATCGTGAAGGAGCACGGCGACACGGTCAGCGACGAGGAGCTGGCGGGCCTCGCCGACGGCGTGCTGACCGGCGGCTTCGAGACGACCGCGAGCATGCTCGCGCTCGGCGCCCTGGTGCTCCTCCAGGACTCCTCGCACTTCGCGGCCCTCAAGGACGGCGACGAGGCGGCCGACCGCTACGTCGAGGAGCTGCTGCGCTACCTCACCGTCGTCCAGGTGGCCTTCCCCCGGTTCGCGCGCGAGGACCTGGAGATCGCCGGGGTGCAGATCGCCAAGGGCGACGTGGTGCTGTGCTCGCTGAGCGGCGCCGACCGGGACGGCAAGCTGGGCCCGGAGATGGAGCGCTTCGACCCGTCCCGCAACGTTCCCTCGCACCTCGCCTTCGGGTACGGCATCCACCGCTGCGTCGGCGCCGAGCTGGCCAAGATGGAGCTGCGCGCCGCCTACCCCGCGCTGGTGCGGCGCTTCCCCAACATGCGGCTCGCGGTCGGTCCTGACGAGCTGGCGTTCCGCAAGCTGTCGATCGTGTACGGCATCGAGTCGCTGCCGGTCCGCCTCGACGGCTGAGCGGGTCCTTCGCGCGGCGGCCCGGCACCCTGCCTTTCGCAAGGGTGCCGGGCCGCCGCCTTGCCGCCTCACTCCGGCCGCAGGGCCACCGGCATGCTGGTCACGCCGCTCAGCAGATTGGAGTAGTTGCGCCGGATGTCGCCGCGCTGTTCCACCGAGGCGACGACCTCCCGCAGCCCGGTCAGCATGGCGGCGATCTCGGCCCGCCCGAGGTAGGCGCCGAGGCAGAAGTGCGGGCCGTAGCCGAAGGACAGGTGCTTGTTGGGGGTGCGGCCGAGCAGGAAGCGCTCCGGGGCCTCGAAGACCTCCTCGTCCATGTTCGCCGAGTCGTTCCACAGCGTCACGACGTCCCCGGCCCTGATCACCTGCCCCTGCCCGCCGGCCGGTACGTCCTCCAGGGCCGTACGGCCGAAGTGCAGCGCGGGCGTGGTCCAGCGCAGGATCTCGTCGACCGCGGTGGCGATCTCCACCTCGCCGTTCTTCAGCGCCCGCCACTGCTCCGGGTGTTCGACCAGCGCGAGCACCCCGCCGGTCATCGACATCCGGCTGGTCTCGTCGCCGCCGATGATCAGGCTGTAGCAGTTGACCACGATCTCGTCCATGGTCAGCGGCTCACCCTCGATCGTCCCGGTGGCCAGCACACTGACGGCATCGGTGCCCGGGTTCCTGCGGCGCTCCTCGGCCAGCGTCCCGAAGTACGCGAGGATGTCGTTGCGCGCCTGCCAGGCCGCGACGGGCGACTGGGCGGCGCCGTCGTTGCCGAGGGCCGTCGCGGTCAGCTCCAGCACCTTCGCGCGGTCCGCCTCGGGCACGCCCATCAGGTCGCAGATCGCGGTGAGCGGGATGTCGGCGGCCACGTCCCGGGCGAAGTCGCACTCCTCGCGCGCGACGGCCTCGGCGAGCAGCGCGCGGGTGGACCGCCGGATGTTCTCCACCACGCCTTCCAGCGCGCGCGGTGAGAACGCCTTGAGCAGGATCTTGCGGATGTCCGCGTGCCGCGGCCCGTCCGTCACCGCGGCCATCATGCCCGCGGCGGAGTCCCCGCCCATCAGCAGCGTGGTGAGGACGTTGCCCTTCTCCGACGTGAACCGCTTGTCGTCCCGGTAGATCTCGGAGACGTCCGCGTGCCGGGAGACGACCCAGAAGCCCGGGGCGCCGCCGGTGGACGGGTGCCAGTAGAACGGCTGTGTCTTCCGCAGATGGCGCCATACCTCGCGCAGGTCGTACTCGGCGTGGGTGCGCGGGTCAGTCAGGTCGAGTGTCGCCGTGTCCCCCGGGCTCAGCATGATGCGGCTGGGCATGGATTCATCTGCTCCTTAGGCTCCCCGCCGGAGTCGCCCGTACGGCTGCTCCGCAACGCGCGCACAGTAGCAACCCGCCGTGTCGCGGCGGGGCGTGGAGCCGCCCCCGGCGGGCGGCCGCTCGCGACCGTGGCCGCCGGTGTGCGCCTCCGTGCGGCGGGCGCGGCAGGCGCAGTCCGGTCCCGACCGTTCGGACCGCCCGCTCCCGCTTTCGTTCGATACGTCCAACTACCCCCTGTGACCTGCGAGTTCGTTGTCCCGCGCGACGTCATAAGGGGATATTCCCCCATAGGGTGCGCACAGGGATGCGTGCTAGCATCCGGGTGTTCGACAGGGCTGGAGCAAGTCGACAGGATCGTTGGCCGACGGGGGCGCGCATGATGGCAATCAACGAGAGAACGGCCGCGGTGGCGGACACCGCCGCCCGCGCGGAGGGTACGCACCGGTGTGCGGCCGTCCGCCGCACCGCACCAGTGCCTTCCGCGGCGATTCCCGCGGCATAGCGGACAGACGCAGCGGATACCGGCCCACGGCGTCCGGTTCCGGTTTTCCCACCACCGACCACCACCCGCGAGCGGCCGACGCGCTGCCGGAAACGGCACCGGCCCGCACGCGCGGTGTCATGCGGCAACCACCACTACAGGCAACGCAATTGTGTGCCGCCCTGTTCCGCGGGAACGAGGCCGAGGCTTCCTCCGGGCCCGGGCCGGGAAGCGCACCGACGAGGAGCGGGACGAGCCATGACCGGTCAGACAAGTCTCGGGTTGCTGGTCGACCAGGCGTTCTACGGGTCCCCTTACCAGGGCAAGGACGCGTGGCGGGCCGCGGCTGAACTGGGCGCCGAATGGATCTGCATCGTCGAAGAGGCGATGGAGCTGAAGCCGGACCGGCTGCTGCAGTTCCGCAACGACGCGGACGCGGTGGGCCTGCCGATCAGCCTCACCGCCTGCCACGCCTTCGGGCTCAGCGATTTCCGCGACGTCGTACGGGAATTCCACCTCAAGCGGGCCGAGGCGCACGTCGACCTGACGCGCGAACTGGGCGGCCGGGTGATGAAGATCCTGCTGGGCGACTGGTTCTGGCGCGCCATGTGGCCCGAGGAGGCGCAGTGGCAGCTGCTGGCCACCTCGGTGCGCCGCCTCGCCGACTACGCCGAGGCGTGCGGCATCGGGCTCAGCGTGAAGCCCGAGCCGATGGACACCTCCCTCGTCACCGACGTCGACGACCTGGTGCGGCTGCTCGACGACGTCGGCTCCCCGGCCCTCCAGGCGAACGTGGACGTCTCCCACCTGGTGGTCGCCGGCGTGGCCGCGTCCGAGGTGGGCCGGCTGGCCGGGCGGGTCAACAGCGTGGACTACTCCGACTCCAACGGCACGTACCACGAACACCTGGTGCCCGGCGAAGGCGTCGCGGACATGCCCGCCTTCACCGAGCAACTGCTCGCCGTCGACGCCGCGTGGGTCGGCGTCGAGGTCGGCCCGTTCGCCGACCCGGAGAACGCCTACGACAAGGTCGGCCGGGCGATGGCCCGGTCCCGCGAACTCTTCGACACCGCGGCGGCGCGGCGTGGCTGAGAACAGAACCCTCCCGGAGGACCCCGTGGTGAACCCCGAAGACAGCGCGTCCGCACCCGAAGACCCGCTGCGGCTCGTCAGCGGGGCGTGGCAGGAGGTGCTGGGCATCGACGAAGCACCCCTGGACACCGGCTTCTTCGACGCGGGCGGCAACTCGATGCTGCTGGTGATGCTCAGCGACGAACTCTCCGACCTGACGGGCCGGGAGCTGGAGGTCGCCGAGCTGTTCCGCCACGACACGGTCCGCGCCCAGGCCCGGCTGCTGGACCCGTCGTACGAGCCGGCGGCGCCGGCCCCCGCGGCCTCCCCGGAGGGCCGCGGCCGCCTCCTCGGCAGCGCCCGGCGCGGTCGCCGGGACGACGCGGCCGGGCAGGCCGCCGCGCGATGAACAGCGAGACCGCCGTAGCGGTGGTGGGCGTCGGCTGCCGGTTCCCGGAGGCCGCGACCCCGGAGGAGTTCTGGGACAACCTCGACAAGGGCGTGGTCTCGCTCCGGGACATCCCGGCCGAGGACCTGCGCCGCTGCGGCGTGTCCGCGGAGACGGCCGCAGCGCCGGGCTTCGTGACCCGGTCCGGCTGGATCGAGGACCCGGAGCTGTTCGCCGCCGAGTTCTTCGGCTACACCCCCGTCGAGGCCGAGCTGATCGACCCGCAGCAGCGTCTCTTCCTCGAAGCGTGCAGGGACGGCCTGGAGCGCGCCGGGCACCTGCCCGACGGCGAGCACGGCCCGCAGGTCGGCGTCTTCGCCGGGGCGAGCAACAGCACGTACAACACCCTGCTCCAGTACGCCCGCGCCCGCACGGAAGGCCCCGCCGCCTTCGACGACCTGACCCTGCAACTGGGCGGCGGCATCGACTTCATGGCGACCCGGGTCGCGTACAAGCTCGGCCTGCGCGGCCCCTCCATGGCCGTGCAGACCGCCTGCTCCTCCTCGCTCACCGCCGTGCACTACGCCGTCCTGAGCCTGCTGTCGGAGGAGTGCGACATCGCCCTGGCGGGCGGCAGCGGACTGTCGTACCCGTCCGTCGGCTACCACTACCAGCCCGGCGGCGTGCTCTCCGAGGACGGCTTCTGCCGCGCCTTCGACATCCGGTCCACCGGTACGGGCGCGGGCTCCGGCGTCGGCGTGGTCGTGCTGCGCCGCCTCGCCGACGCGCTCGCCGACGGCGACCCGGTGCTCGCCGTGATCGGCGGCAGCGCGGTCGGCAACGACGGCGCCCGCCGGCCCGGCTTCACCGCGCCCAGCCCGGACGGCCTGGCCTCGGTAGTCGCCGCCGCGCTCGCGGTGTCCGGCACCGACCCGGCCGACCTGCGGTACGCCGAGGCGCACGGCTCCGGCACGCCCCTGGGCGACCAGGTCGAGCTGCGCGGCCTGATCGACGGCCTGCGCGCCGCGGGCGGACGCGCGGCCGACCGCAACTACTGCGCGCTCGGCACCGTCAAGGCGAACATCGGGCACGCCGGATCGGCCGCCGGCATCGCCGGGCTGATCAAGGCGATCCACGTCGCCCGCACCGGCACCATCGCGCCGCACCCGATGTTCGAGCACGCCAGGGACCCCGGCGTACTCGCCGACAGCCCCTTCCGCGTCCCCACCGACCTGGAGCGGTGCGCCGACCCCGGCCGCCGCGTGCTGGTGAACTCGATGGGCCTGGGCGGCGCCAACGCGTGCGTCGTCCTGGCCCCGCCGCCCGCGCCGGTGCGCCCCTCGGCACCCGCCAGGCCCGTCGTACGGCTCCAGCTCTCCGCGCGCACCCGTACCGAACTCGACGCGCTCTCCCGCCTCCTGGCCGACGAGATCGACCAGGACCGCGCGGCGGCCGGGGACATCGCCCACACCCTGCGCACCGGACGGCAGGACTTCGCCGAGCGCCGGGTGGTCACCGCGGCCCCCGACCGGCTGGCCGCCGCCCTGCGGCTGCCCCGGCCGCCCGCCGTCCGCACGCACCGCGCCGGTACGCGCCGCGCCGTCCTGGCCGTCACCGCGGCCGGCGAGCGGGCCGAGGAGATACGCGCCGCCCTGGCCGGCGCCCTCGGGCCGCGCGTCGAACAGCACGACTCCATACCCTCCTCGCTACCCGCCGACGCGTATCTGCTGATCGTCGGCGAAGGGGAGGGCGGCACCGGCCGGTACGTGCTGCCGGTGGAGGAGGACGAGGACCGCTCCGCACGCGACGAGCGGATCGCCGCGGCGCTCGCGGACGCCTGGCTGCACGGCGTCCCGGTGGACCCGCGCGCACTCGACGACGGCACCGGGCGGCGCGTCACGCTCCCCACGTACCCGTACACCCGGCGCCGCTGCTCGGCACTGGACGAGTCGGTGTTCACCGTGCCGGGGGCCGCCGCCCGGGAGCCCGCACCGCGTGCGGAGGCGCCCGCGTCCGGCGACCGGCCCGGCGGCCTCGAAGGCGAGCTGGTAGCCCTCTGGGAGGAGCTGTTCGGCGTCGGCGGCATCGGTGTGCACGACGAGTTCGGCGCGCTCGGCGGCACGTCCCTGCTCGGCCTGCGGATGACGCTGGAGGTGCAGGAGCGGTACGGCATGCTGCTCAACCTGCACCGCACCGGCGGCAGCCAGGCCACCGTCACCCGCGTCGCCGAGGCGATCCGCGCCGCCCGCGCGGACACCGGCGACACGGCCGGCCAAGCCCCCGGGACCCGCCCCTCCGACGCCGCCCTCCTCGACGCCGACCTCGCCCTCGAACTGCCGCCCCTGGCAGCGCGCCAGGCACCGCCCGGCACGGACGTCCTGCTCACCGGCGCGACCGGCTTCGTCGGCGCCTTCCTGCTGCACGAGCTGCTCCAGGACCCCGGCCGCCCCGGCAGCCGCGTCTACTGCCTGGTCCGCGCCGACGACGAGGAACACGGCCGCAGGCGCCTGCGCGAGACCGCCGCACGCTTCCGGCTCCCCGAGCCCGACCCCGCACGCGTCCACGTCGTCCCCGGCGACCTGCGCGACATCGCCGAGATCTGCGAGACCTTCCGCGACGGCGAACTGGCCCGCCGCACCGGCCACGTCGTCCACTGCGGCGCCCACGTCGTCTTCACCGAGCCGTACGAGGTGCTGCGCCCGGCCAACACCCTGGCCACGTACCACCTCCTCGGCTGGATGCGCCGCCACGGCGTCACCGACATCAGCTACGTCTCCACCCTCGCCGCCTGCGGCCAGGCCCTCGGCTCCGAGGGACGGCTGCTGGAGCGCAGGGAACAGCCCCTGGACCCCGAGGCCGGCGGCTACGGCATCTCCAAGTGGGCCAGTGAAAGGCTCCTGGACAAGGCCGAGCGGGACGGCATGCGGGTACGGGTCTTCCGGCCGGGACTGATCGGCGGCGCCACCACCACCGGCGCCTGCAACGACCTGGACATGCTGTGGCGGCTGGTGGCCGCGTGCCTGGCCGTCGGCGCCCACCCGGCGGACGACATGCCGCTGCCGGTGGCGCCCGTCGACCTGGTGGCCCGCGCGATCGTCCGGCTCGGCCGGGAGCCCGGCTCCGCGGGCCGCGCCTACCACCTGGTCGGCGCGGAGCCCACCACCTTCTCCGCGCTCTTCGCAGAGCTGGACGGGCTGGGCGTGCCGACCCGCGGCGTACCGGTCGCGGAGTGGGCGCGCCTGGCGGGACGGCGGGCGCTGGAGACCGGCGACCCGGTGCTGTCGACCATGGCGCTGTACGAGACCCACGACCTGGACACGCCCCGCGTGGACGTGGAGGCCCGGCTGTGGCGGGACTGGCTGCGCGCACAGGACCTGGACCCCCGCCTGGACGGCGAACGGACCCTGCAAGCCCTGCGGTACCTCGCCGGACGCCCGGCCTTCGCCGCTCTGCTGACCGATGTGACGGAAGGCGCCTGACCCAGTGAGTACCGACGGGACGACGGACGGAACGAGGATGGACGAGGAATGGGGCGGCCGGCTGGCCGTCGTCGGAGCCGGCGTCATGGGCACCGCGCTGACCACGCTCGCCGTGGGCCGCGGCCTCCCGGTCCTGCTGATCGACGTGTCCGAGGCGCAGCTGGAACGCGCCAAGGACGCCGTACGCCAGCAGCTGCGGCACGCCCGGCTGCTGGGCAAGCTCCCCAAGAGCCCCGACGGCGACCTGGCCGTGACCACCTCCTACGCGGAGCTGGCCAACGCGGCGGCCGTCGTGGAGGCGGTCACCGAGACCACCGAGGCCAAGGCCGGGGCGCTCGCCGCGATCAGCGCGGCGGTCGCCCCCGGCACCCTGATCGCCTCCAACACCTCCGCCGTGCCGGTCGACGAGCTGGCGGGCTACACCCAGCACCCCGAGGACGTCGTCGGCACCCACTTCATGAACCCGCCCTACCTGATCAGAGCCGTCGAGGTGATCCGCGGCCCGCGCACCGGCGACGCGGCGATGGCCTCCCTGGACCGGCTGCTGGGAGCCCTGGACCGCGAGGCGATCGTGGTCGGCGACGGCCCCGGCTTCGTCTCCAACCGCATCCTGATGCGGGTCATCAACGACGCGGCGCGGCTGGTCGCCGAGGGCCGCGCCCCGGCCGAGTCCGTGGACCGCGTCTTCACCGGCTGCTTCGGGCACCGCACCGGGCCGCTGGCCACCGCGGACCTGATCGGCCTGGACAACGTCGTCGACACCCTCAAGGTGCTGCACGACCGCACCGGCGACGACGGATACGCGGCCTGCGACCTGCTCCTGGACAAGGTGCGGGCCGGCGACTTCGGCCACAAGACCGGCAACGGCTTCTACTCCTACGGAGGAACGCGCGCATGACCACCGTCGACAACCAGGCCGACGCGGCGACCGGCTCCGGCGAGGAGGTACAGCGGCGCCTGCTGGCGTTCCTCGGCTCCAGGACCGGCGGCGACTGGGCCGTGGACCAGGACCTGTTCGCCTCCGGGGCGTTCTCCTCGCTGTTCTCCCTGGAACTGCTCCAGTACGTCGAGCAGGAGTTCCACATCACCGTCGAGGGCGACGACCTGACCCTGGACAACTTCCGTACCGTGCCCGCCATCACCGCGCTCGTCGTGCGGCTGCGCGGCGGGGAGGCGGCGGGGCGGTGACGGCACAGGCGACCGCGGACGAGGCGGCCCGCGCCGCGCTCGGCGAACTCGTCGGCGACCGCGCCGGGGAGTGGGACCTGACCGGGCGCATCCCCGCGGAGACCGTACGGGAAGCGTCCCGGCGCGGGCTGCTGTGCGCCCAGGTCGCCACGGAACACGGCGGCCTGGGCCTGGACAGCCGGGCCAACGGCGAACTGACCGCGTACGCAGGTTCCCTGTGCGGTTCGCTGCGGTCGCTGATGACCTCGCAGGGCATGGCCGCCTGGACCGTGCAGCGCTTCGGCACCGCCGCGCAGCGGAGCGCGTTCCTGCCCCGGCTCACCGGGGGCGAGACGGCCGGGGTCGCGTTCTCCGAGAGCGGCGCGGGCAGCGACCTGGCGGCGATGCGCACCGAGATCCGCCGCGCGGGCGACACGGTGCGCGTCAGCGGCTCGAAGGTCTGGGTGACCGGCGCCGCGTACGCCGGCCTGCTCGTGGTCTTCGGCACCTGGGGCGACGGCGCCGCGGTGGCACTGGTGCCCGCCGACGCGCCCGGCGTACGGATCGAGCGCGTACCGGACCCGATGGGCTGCCGGGCCGCGGGCCACGCCGACGTCCACCTGGACGACGTGCGCGTACCGGCGGACCACGTGCTGTCCGGCGCCGGCCTGCCGGTCGCCCTGCTCGCCACCGCCGCGCTGACCTACGGGCGGCTCTCCGTCGCCTGGGGCTGCGCCGGCATCCTGCGGGCGTGCCTGGACAGCACCGCCTCGCACGCGCGCGAGCGGCAGCAGTTCGGCAAGCCGCTCGCCGACCACCAGCTCGTCGCCCGGCACCTGGCCGAGCTGGCCGTCTCCGAGCAGATCGTCCTCCGGTGCTGCGAACACGCCAGCGCCTGCTGGGACGGGAACCGCCCCGAGCTGGGCACCCAGGCCGTCGTCGCCAAGTACGTCGCCTCCAGGGAAGCCGTCAAGGGCGCCGCCACTGCGGTGCAGGTGCTGGCCTCCCGCGGGGCGCGGGACGGCCACCCGGTGGCGCGGGCCTACCGCGACGCCAAACTCATGGAGATCATCGAGGGCAGCACGGAGATCAGCCAGCTGCTCCTCGCGGACCACGTACGGACGGGCCGGGGATGAGCACGGACAGCGGCGCCAGCGCGGACACGGCCGTCGGGGTGGGGGCGATCCACTGCCTCCTGCCCGACGAGCGGGTGCCCGTCGAGAAGCTGGACGAGATCGACCAGCTGCCGCGTGAGGAAGCGCAGTTCGCGCGCGACTGCGGCATCCGCACGGTCGGCCGGTTCGCCGACGAGCCCGCCGCCGCACTCGCGGCCCGGGCGGTGCGCGAACTGCGGGAGAAGGACCCGGCGGCACCCGGCCCCGACGTCCTCGTGGTGGTCGGCGCCCGCGCCCCCGAGGTGCTGCTCGGCTCCGACTCCGGGCGCGTCGAGGCCGAGGCCGGACTCGGCTCGGCGTTCTCCTTCGTCCTGGACGGCCTGGGCTGTACGGGCTCCAGCGCCGCCTGGTCGCTCGCCCGCGACCTCCTGGTGGCCGACCCCGCCCGGCACTCCGTCATGATCGCGCACGCCAGCCGCCCGGTCGGCCTGGACCGGGTGCGCTACCCGGTCACCGTCGTCGGCGACGGCGCTTTCGCCATGACCCTGGTGCGCGGCGGCCGCCCGGTGCTGCGCGCCCACCGCCAGCACACCGACGGCAGCTTCCACGACCTCCTCCAGGTCGACTACAAGAGCGCGCCTTGGTACGAGTGGCGCGAGGAGGTCCAGTCCGCCGACCGCTACCGCTTCGAACTGGCCATGCACAGCAGGCAGCACCTCAAGCGCCTGGTCGGGCAGGTCCTCCAGGACGCGGGTGTGGAGCGGCAGCAGGTGGCCGCCACCCTCATGCAGAACGTCACCGCACCGGCCTTCGAGTTCTACGAGACCCTCCTCGGCCTGAGCATCCACCCCGTGTGCACCGAACACCTCCAGGCGTACGGGCACCTGGGCGCCATGGACGTGGTGCTCAACCTCGACCGGCTGCTGGCCCGCGGCGAACTGGCGCCCGGAGACCTCGTCCTCGTCCTCAACAACAGCCCCGTCGCGGCCTGGGCCGTGACCCTCTGGGAGGTATGACCGGCATGGCGGGCACCGAGACGGCGGAGACCACGACCACCACGGAGGCGGCCGGGAAGCCCGCGAGCCCCGCGGTGAAGTGCCTGGTCTGGGACCTGGACAACACCCTGTGGCAGGGCGTCCTGCTGGAGAACGACGACCTCGTGCTGCGGCCCGGCGTCCTGGAGACGCTGCGCGCCCTCGACGAGCGCGGCATCCTCCAGTCGGTGGCCAGCCGCAACGAGTACGACGACGCCTGGGCCCGGCTGGAAGCCCTCGGCGTCGCCGAGTACTTCGTCCTGCCGCACATCGGCTGGGGCCGCAAGTCCGACGCCGTACGAGCCGTCGCCGAGCAGCTGAACTTCGCGCAGAACACCATCGCCTTCATCGACGACCAGCACACCGAGCGCGCCGAGGTCGCCTACCACCTGCCGGACGTGCGCTGCTACGACGCGCCGGAGGCGGCGGCCCTGCCGGACCTCGCCGACTTCACCCCCACCGTCACCGGCGACGCGCGCCGCCGCCGTGCCATGTACCAGGAGAAGTTCCGCCGGGAGGCGGCGCAGAGCGAGTTCAACGGGCCCGACGAGGACTTCCTGCGCTCCCTGGAGATGCGGATGCGCATCGCCCGCGCGGACGAGAGCGACCTCGCACGCGTCGAGGAACTGACCCTGCGCACCAGCCAGATGAACGCCACCGGCGTGCACTACTCCGACGCCGACCTGCGCGCCCTGCTCACCGACCCGGACCACGAGGTGCTGGTCACGACCGTCGAGGACCGCTTCGGCTCGCACGGCGCGGTCGGCGTGGCACTGCTGGAGCGGCAGCGGGACAGCTGGCGCCTGAAGCTGCTCGCCACCTCCTGCCGGGTGGTCAACTTCGGCATCGGCACGCACCTGCTGCGCTGGATCGCCGACCGGGCGGCCCGGGCCGGCGTGCACCTGGAGGCCGACTTCCGGCGCACCGAACGCAACCGCATCATGGAGGTCGCGTACCGCTTCGCGGGCTTCGACTCCAAGCCCTGCCCCTGCCGGGACGGGCAGGACCCGGCCACGGCCGGCGTACAGCGCCTGCACCTGGTGCCCCAGCGGCAGGCCGCCCCCGCGACGCTCACCGTGACCGGGCCCGCCCTGTGGTCCGCCGACGGCACCGGGACACCGTGGGCATGACGGGCGGCGCCTTCGGACGGCTGTGGGCCTCCACCGCGGTCTCCGCGCTGGGCGACGGCGTACGGCTGACGGCCCTGCCGCTGCTCGCCGTCTCGCTCACCTCCGACCCGCTGCTGATCTCCCTGGTGACGGTCGCCAACTGGCTGCCGCTGCTGCTCGCGCCGCTGGCCGGCGTCTGGGCGGACCTGGCCGACCGGCGCGCGCTGCTCATCGGCGTCGACCTGGTGCGCGCCGCCGCCGTCCTGGCCCTCGCGCTGACCGTGGCCGCGGGTGTGGTGAGCCTGCCGGTGGTGTGCGCCGTGGCGGCGGTGCTCGGGCTGGGCGAGACGGTGCACATCGTCGCCTCACAGTCGTTCCTGCCGATGGTCGTCGACACCTCCCGGCTCGCCGCCGCCAACGGCCGGCTGCACGTGGCCCAGCTGGTCTTCCGCGACTCGGCCGGGCAGCCGCTGGGCAGCCTCGCCTTCGTCGCGGGCGCGGGCCTGCCCTTCCTGATCGACGGGGTGTCCTTCCTGCTCGGCGTGGTCCTGCTGTGCACGGTGCCGCGGTTCGCCGGTAAGCGGGGGCCCGCCGCAGGTACGGGCCCCGGCGCGGCCCCGCGCTGGCGCACCATGATCCTCGACGGGGTACGCCTGCTCCGCGCCGACCGGCTGCTCGTCACCCTCGCCGTCATGCTCGGCACGCTGAACTTCTTCATGGCCGTCACCGGAACGCTCGAAGTCCTCTACGTCGTACGGTGGCTGGGCCTGCCGGAAGCCGCCTTCGGCGTGTTCCTGGCGGTCGGCGCGATCGGCGGCATCGCCGGCGGACTGCTGAACGCGCGGCTGGCGGACCGGTTCGGCACCTTCCCGGCCGCGCTCGGCGGCATGGTCCTGATGGGCCTGGCGATGCTGCTGACCGGCCTGGTGCGGCACACGGTCGCCGCGGCCGCCGGCTTCGCCGTGATGGCGCTCGGCGCCGCCGTCTACCAGGCGCTGACCGTCTCCTTCCGCCAGGCCACCACGCCGCCGGACCAGTTGGGCAGGCTCAACGGCGTCTACCGGCTGATCGGCACCGGCACCATCCCGCTGGGTGCGCTGGGGGGCGGCGCCACGGCCAAGCTGGTCGAGGTCAACGTCCCGTATGTGGCGGCCGGTGCCGGTGTGCTGCTGCTGGCCGTGCTGGTCACGCGCCCGGTGCTGCGGATGGGCGCGGCACAGCGGCGGCGGGCCGGGGCCCCGGACGGCATACCGGCGGAGGCCGCTCCGTGAGCCGACCGCCCACCGCGAGCAGCGACCCCGCACCGACGCACCCACCGTTCCCCGCCGGAACCGTCCCCGTGGAGCACGTCTTGGAAGACCGCACCCTCTACCAGTGGTTCGCCGGGTCCGCCCGCCGGTGGCCCGACGCACCGGCCCTCGAACTGGGCGAAGAGACCCTGACCTACGGCGAGCTGCACCGCAGGGTGCTCGCCCTGGCGGCCCGCGTCCTGGACGGTCAACCCACCGCTTCCGGGCCCGCCCGGCCGCCCGCCAGGATCGCGCTCGTCGCCTCCCGCACGGTGGCCGCGTACGTGGCGTACCTGGCCGTCCAGCGCCTCGGCTCCTCCGCCGTGCCGCTCAACGCCGAGCACCCGCTGCCCCGCAACCTCGACATCGCGCGGCGCGCCGGAGTGGGCGCCCTCCTCCTCGACGAAGCGCACCACGAGGCGTTCGCCGGGCTGCCCGAGGACTTCCGGCCCCCGGTGACCGTCGTGCCCGCGGACGGCGGCGGCCTCCCCGAGCCGCCGCCCGGCGCCCTGCCCGCCCACCCGGGCGACCCGGAGGCCGAGGCGTACCTCCTGTTCACCTCCGGCTCGACCGGCCGTCCCAAGGGCGTGCCGGTCCGCCACCGCAACGTCTCCCCGTACGTGGCGTACAACATCGCCCGCTACGAGGCCGGCCCCGGCTGCCGGATGTCCCAGACCTTCGGCCTGACCTTCGACCCGTCGGTGTTCGACCTGTTCGTCGCCTGGGGCTCGGGCGCCACCGTCGTCGTACCGGACAAGGACGAGCTGTACCGCCCGGTGGACTACGCGGTACGCCGCCGCCTCACCCACTGGTTCTCCGTACCGTCCCTGGTCACCACCGCCCAGCGGTACGGGAACCTGCCGCTCGGCGAGGTCGCCACGCTCCGCCACAGCTGCTTCAGCGCGGAGCCGGTCACCGCACAGCTGACCGCGCTGTGGGCCGGGGTCGCGCCGGGCAGCCGGATCCACAACCTCTACGGGCCGACCGAGCTGACCATCACCTGCACCGACCACGAACTCGCCGACGCGGGCGCCGGCAGCTCCAACGGCACGGTGCCCATCGGGACGCCCCACCCCCACATGGAGGCGGTCCTCCTCGACGAGCAGGGGCTGCCCTGCGACGACGGGGAACTGTGCGTACGCGGCGCCCAGCGGTTCGACGGCTACCTGGACCCGGCCGACAACGCCGGGCGGTTCGTACGGTACGAGCCGGGCGCGCCCGCCGTCCCGTACGACGGCACCGGGCCGCTCACCCGCGACCACTGGTACCGCACCGGCGACCGGGTCCGCCGGGAGGACGGCCTGCTGGTGCACCGCGGCCGGCTGGACAGCCAGGTCAAGATCATGGGGCACCGGGTGGAGCTGGGCGAGGTCGAGGCCGCGATGCGCCGCCACCCGGGGGTGACCGAGGCGGCCGTGGTGGTCGTCAGGGCCGGGGACGAGGTGCGGCTGCTGGCCGCCTACCTGGGCAAGGAGATGCGCGGGCGGGAGTTCAGCCACTGGCTGCGGGAGCGCATTCCGCTGCACATGGTGCCGCGCCGCATCCGGCGCCTGGAGGAGCTGCCGCACAACGACAACGGCAAGCTGAACCGCCGGCGCCTCGCCGAGCTGCTGGCTTGAGGGGCGGCGATCAGGTGCGCCGGACCTTCGGACTGCCCGGACGCCGCGGACCGGTGAGCGTGGCCGCCACCGGTCCGAAGCGCGGGCGTGCCGTGCTCACGACCGCGGCCACGGCGTCCCGGCGCGCGTCGGTCCGGTCCAGTACATACAGGTCGCCGTGGCGGGAGAGGCGCTCGGGGCCGCTCCCGGCACCGACGGGGAGGGCCGAGAGGTCGACGGCGGCCAGCCCGCCCAGCGTGGTCCTGCCGAGCTTGACGAGGCACTCCTTGCGCACCCACTGCCGCAGGAAGTACGCGTCGCCGTCGGCGTGTTCGCGCATCGCCGCCAGCTCGGCCGCGCTCAGCACCCGCCCGGCGGCCCCGCGCACACTGTCCGGCAGCGCCCCCCGCTCCACGTCGACACCGACCGGTGCGCGGCCCGCGGCGGCAGCCACCACGCCCGCCGTGTGCGACAGGCTGACGTACACCTGCGGCAGCCCGGCGAGCGCGGGCCTGCCGTGCTCGCCGGAACCGCAGCCGGGACAGTGCTGCTCCAGTACGAGGGAGTCCGCGGGCCGGCCCAGCACCCGGGCCGCGCATAGCCGCACCAGCACGTGCGCGGCGACGAAGTCGGCCCGGCCGCCCGCGGTCAGGAACGCGTCGGCGCGGCGCCGCTCGGCGCCGGTCAGCAGCCGCTCGTACGCCGGATCACTACCGAGCACCTCGTCCGTGCCCGCCACCACTGCCACCGGCCGTCCGCTCGTCCCCACGGAGATCACCTTTCCAGCGGGCGCACGGGCGGGGCAAGACCACCGCATTTCCGCTTTCGAACCTTTTGAGCGGCCCGCTCCGCGCGTCGGCCGACGAGTGGAGGACCAGTGAACGACATGACGCGGGCGGCGGCCCCCTTCCCGGAACTCTTCGCCGAGCAGGTGGCACGCACGCCGGATGCCACGGCGCTGGTCTTCGAGGACGCCGTGCTCTCCTACCGCGAACTGGACGCGCGGGCCAACCGGCTGGCGCACTGGCTGGTCGCGCAGGGCGTGGGCCCGGAGGCGCGGGTGGCGCTGATGCTGCCGCGCTCGGTGGAGCTGGCGGTGGCGCTGCTGGCCGTGCTCAAGGCGGGCGGCGCGTACGTCCCCGTGGACCCGGAACACCCGCAAGCACGCCGCGCCCACGTCCTCGGCGACGCCGCCCCCGTCCTGACCCTGGACGAAGCGGCCCTGCGCCAGGACCTCTCCGCCTGCCCGGACACCGCCCCCGAGGTGCCCCTCACCCCGGCGAACGCCGCCTACGTCATCTACACCTCCGGTTCGACGGGCGTCCCCAAGGGCGTCGTGGTCTCCCACGCGGGCCTCGCGGGCCTGGCGGCCACGCAGATCGAACGGTTCGCGGTGACGGCGCACAGCCGCGTGCTGCAATTCGCCTCGCCCGCCTTCGACGCGTCCGTGTCGGAGTTCTGCACGGCGTGGCTGTCGGGCGCCGCCCTCGTCATGGCGCCCGCCGCGCGCCTGCTGCCCGGCGCCGGCCTGGCCGACCTGGTCGCCGGACAGCGCGTCACCCACGCCACGCTGCCGCCGTCCGTCCTGGCGGCCCTGCCGCCGCACACCACCCTGCCGGAGATCACCTCGCTGGTGGTCGCGGGCGAGGCGTGCCCGCCGGACGTGGTGGAGCGCTGGTCGGCGGGCCGCCGCCTGGTCAACGCGTACGGCCCGACGGAGACCACGGTGTGTGCGTCGGCGGGCGAGCCGCTGTCCGGACGGGTGGTGCCCGCCCTCGGCGCGCCGGCCGGGGACGCGTGCCTGCACGTGCTCGACGAGCGGCTGCGCCCGGTACCGGACGGCGGCACCGGCGAGCTGTACGTCACCGGCACCGGCCTGGCCCGCGGTTACCTGGGGCGTGCCGCGCTGACCGCGGAGCGGTTCGTGGCCTGCCCGTTCGGCCCGGCGGGCGCCCGGATGTACCGCACCGGCGACGTGGTGCGCCGCCGCGCCGACGGCGGGCTGGAGTTCGTGGGCCGCGCCGACGACCAGGTCAAGGTGCGCGGCCACCGCGTCGAGCCGGGCGAGGTCGAGCAGGTGCTCGGCGCGCACCCGGCGGTCGGGCAGGCCGTGGTCACCGCACGCGAGGACCGGCCCGGCGACGTGCGCCTGGTCGGCTACGTCGTGCCCGCCACCGGCGCCGGGCCGGACGCGGCAGGCGACGCGCACCGGGTCGGCGAGTGGCAGGACATGCACGACCTGGTCTACGCGGACGAGGCCGGCCAGGACCGCGACGCGGTGCCGTTCGGCGAGGATTTCAGCGGCTGGAACAGCAGCTACGACGGCACCGTCGTCCCGCTGGACGAGATGCGCGACTGGCGCGCCGAGACCGTACGGCGCATCCTCGCGCTCAAGCCGCGCCGGGTCCTGGAGATGGGCGTCGGCAGCGGCCTGCTGCTGTCGAAGGTGGCACCCGAGTGCGAGGCGTACTGGGGAGCGGACTTCTCCGCCGCGGCCGTCGAACGGCTCCGCCGGCAGGTCGCCGCCGTGCCGGAGCTGGCGGGCCGGGTCGAGCTGAGCTGCCGGCCCGCCGACGCCGTCGAGGGCCTGCCCACCGGCTACTTCGACACCATCGTGATCAACTCGGTCACCCAGTACTTCCCCAACGCGGCCTACCTCCTGCGCGTCCTGCGCCGGGCCGTGGACCTGCTGGCCCCCGGCGGCCGGGTCTTCGTCGGCGACCTGCGCAACCTGCGCACGCTCCGGCTCTTCCGTACGGCCGTCGAGCTGGCCCGCGCCGGGGCGGACGCCGGGCCGGACGCCGTACGCGCGGCCGTCGACCAGAGCGTCAGGCTGGAGAAGGAACTCCTGGTCGACCCGGAGTTCTTCGCGGCGCTGACCGCCGAACTGCCGGACGTGACCGGCACCGACCTCCAGCTCAAGGGCACCCGCCACCACAACGAACTCACCCGCCACCGCTACGACGCCGTCCTGCACAAGCACCCGGCCCGCACGGTCTCCTTCGCCGACGTGCCGTGCCTGCGCTGGGGACAGGACGTCACCGACACGGCCTCCCTGGAAGAGGCCCTGCGGGAACGGCCCGGACAGCGGCTGCGCGTGACCGGCGTACCCAACCCGCGCCTGGCGGGCGAGGCGGCGGCGGAGGCGGCCGTGGCCGCCGGCCTGCCCGTGGGCGAGGCGCGCACCCTGCTCGCCACGGCCGACGCCACCGCCGGCGCCGAACCGGACACGTGCGCCGAGACCGGCGACCGCCTCGGCCTGTGGACCGCGGTCACCTGGGCGGCCGACGGATCCGACGGCCGGTACGACGTGCTGTTCGCGCCGCGGGAGGACCTGGCGTCGGCGGCCCCCGCCGGCCTCTTCCTGCCCGCCGGCGACCGCACCGCCGGCCTCGCGGACCTCACCACCGACCCCGGCGTCGCCCTGAACACCACCGCCCTGGTCACCGACCTCCACCGGCACCTGCGGGACCGGCTGCCCGCCTACCTCGTCCCGTCGGCGATCGTCGCGCTGGACACCCTGCCCCTGACGGCGAACGGCAAGGTGGACCGTGCGGCCCTGCCCGCGCCCGGCCCCGCCCGCCTCGGGGCCGAAGCGGGCGGCCGGGCACCGCGCACCCCGCGCGAAGGCGTCCTGTGCGAGCTCTACGCGGACGTCCTCGGCGTGCCGCACGTCGGCATCGACGACGACTTCTTCGCCCTCGGCGGCCACTCGCTGCTCGCCACCCGCCTGATCGGCCGCATCCGCACCGCCCTGGACGTGGAACTCCCCATCACCGCCGTCTTCGAGGCGCCCACGATCGCCCGGCTCGCGGAGCACGTCGACGCGGCCGCCGCCGCTGGCCGCCCGGCGCTGCGGGCGGCCCCGCGCCCCGACGCGCTCCCGCTGTCGTACGCCCAGCGCCGCCTGTGGTTCCTGCACCGCCTGGAGGGGCCGGGCGCCACGTACAACGTCCCGCTCGCGCTGCACCTGTCCGGCGAGCTGGACCACGACGCGCTGCGGGCGGCACTCGGCGACCTGCTGGCCCGGCACGAGAGCCTGCGCACCGTCTTCCACGAGACGGCCACCGGCACCCCGCGGCAGGTCGTCCGCGACCCCGGCGACCTGCCCGGCACGTCGTCCGTGTGCTCCGTCGTGGAGACCGGCCCCGGCGACGTGCGGCGGCTCCTCCACGAGGCCACCCGTCACGCCTTCGACATCGCCACCGAACTGCCGCTGCGCGCCACCCTGTTCGCGGTCGGCCCGGACGAGCACGTACTGCTGCTCGTGCTGCACCACATCGCGGGCGACGGCTGGTCCATGGCCCCGCTCTCGCGCGACCTGGCGGCGGCCTACGACGCGCGCCGCCAGGGCGCGGCCCCGCAGTGGTCCCCGCTCCCCGTCCAGTACGCCGACTACACCCTCTGGCAGCGCGACTTCCTGGGCGACCCGCAGGACCCCGGCAGCGTGCAGGCCAAGCAACTTGTCTACTGGAAACAGCAGTTGCGCGGCCTCCCCGAGGAGATCGCCCTTCCGTACGACCGGCCGCGGCCGCGGCGCGCGACGTACCGGGGCGACGCGTTCGGCCTGGAGCTGCCCGCCGGCCTGCACAAGCGCCTGCACGCGCTGGCCCGCGACACCGGCACCAGCCTGTTCATGATCGTGCAGGCGGGCCTGGCGGCGCTGCTGACCCGCCTCGGCGCGGGCACCGACATCCCCGTCGGCAGCCCCGTCGCCGGCCGCACCGACCAGGCCCTGGACGACCTCGTCGGCTTCTTCGTCAACACCCTCGTGCTGCGTACGGACACCTCGGGCAACCCGACCTTCCGCGATCTGCTGCGCCGCGTCCGCGACACCGACCTCGCCGCCTGGTCCCACCAGGACCTGCCCTTCGAACAGCTCGTGGAGGCCCTCAACCCGGCGCGCTCCGCGGGCCGGCAGCCCCTCTTCCAGGTGGTCGCCGCCGTACAGAACGCCCCCGAAGGCGGCTTCGACCGGCTCGGCGTCCGCACCCGCTCCGAACTGCTCAGCACCGGCACCGCCAAGTACGACCTTTTTTTCAGCCTCTGGGAGCGCCAGGGCCCGCAGGGCGAGCCGGGCGGCCTGGACGGCTTCGTCGAGTACAGCACCGACCTCTTCGACCGCCGCACGGTCGAAACCCTCGCCGGCCAGCTGGTACGCGTACTGCAAACGGCCGCCGCCACCCCGGACGTGCCCCTCGCCCACCTCGACGTCCTGACCACCGAGGAACGCGAGCGGCTGCGCCTGGACGCGACCGCCCCCCGGCCCGCGGTGCGCCACAGCACCCTGCCGGAACTCTTCGCCGAGCAGGTCGCCCGTACGCCCGACGCCACGGCGCTGGTCTTCGAGGACGCCGTGCTCTCCTACCGCGAACTGGACGCGCGGGCCAACCGGCTGGCCCATTGGCTGGTCGCGCAAGGCGTGGGTCCGGAGGCGCGGGTGGCCGTGGTGCTGCCGCGCTCGGTGGAGCTGGCGGTGGCGCTGCTCGCGGTGCTCAAGGCGGGCGGCGCGTACGTCCCCGTGGACCCCGCGTACCCCGCCGAGCGGCGCGCCTTCGTCCTCGCCGACACCGCGCCCGTCCTCGCCCTGGACGCCGAGGCGGTGCGCCAAGACCTGTCCGCGTACCCGGACACCGCCCCCGCGACCGGACTGCGCCCGGCCCACCCCGCGTACGTGATCCACACCTCCGGCTCGACGGGCACGCCCAAGGGCGTCGTCGTCTCCCACACGGGCCTGGCCGCACTGGCCGCCTCGCAGGCCGAACGCTTCGCGGTGACGGGGGAGAGCCGGGTGCTCCAATTCGCCTCGCCCAGCTTCGACGCGTCGGTCTCCGAGATGTGCGTGACCTGGCTGTCGGGCGCCGCCCTCGTCATGGCGCCGGGGGAGCGGCTGCTGCCGGGCGCCGGCCTGGAAGAACTGCTCGCCGGACAGCACGTCACCCACGCCACCCTCCCGCCCTCCGTCCTGGCCGCGCTGCCCCCGCAGGCGACGCTGCCCGGTGTCGTCTCCCTGGTCGTAGCGGGCGAGGCGTGCCCCGCCGACCTGGTGGAACGCTGGTCGGCAGGCCGCCGCATGGTCAACGCGTACGGCCCGACCGAGGCCACGGTGTGCGCGTCGGTGGGCGAGCCGCTGTCCGGCCGGGTGGCGCCCTCACTCGGCGCGCCGATCGGCGACGTACGGCTGTTCGTGCTCGACGCGCTGCTGCGGCCGGTGCCGGACGGCGGCGCGGGAGAGCTCTACCTCGCGGGCTCGGGCCTGGCCCGCGGATACCTGGGGCGTGCCGCGCTGACCGCGGAGCGGTTCGTGGCCTGCCCGTTCGGCCCGGCGGGCGCCCGGATGTACCGCACCGGCGACCTGGTACGGCGCCGGAGCGACGGCGGGCTGGAGTTCGTGGGCCGCGCCGACGACCAGGTCAAGGTGCGCGGCCACCGCGTCGAGCCGGGCGAGGTCGAGCAGGCGCTCGGCGCACACCCGGCGGTGCGCCAGGCCGCCGTGGCCGCGCACGCCGACCACCGCACCGGCGACCTGCGCCTGACCGGCTACGTCGTACCCACCTCCGACGCCGCCCGGCAGACCCTCGCGGCCGACCTCCGCCGCGACCTGCTCGCCCGGCTGCCCGAGCACCTCGTGCCGTCCGTGATCACGGTGCTCGACGCGCTGCCCCTGACCCCCAACGGCAAGGTGGACCGCAAGGCGCTGCCCGCCCCCGACCCGGCACGCGCCGGAGCCGGCGCGGGCGCCCGTGCCCCGCGCTCCCCACAGGAAGAGATCCTGTGCGAGCTGTACGCCGACCTCCTCGGCGTCACGAAGGTCGGCATCGACGACAGCTTCTTCGCCCTCGGCGGCCACTCGCTGCTCGCCACCCGCCTGGTCAGCCGCGTCCGCGCGGTACTCGGCGTGGAACTGCCCGTCGCGGCGCTCTTCGAGGCCCCCACCGTCGAAGCCCTGGTCGAGCGCCTCGGCCTGTCCACCGCGCGCGCCCGCGGCGCCCTGCGGCCCATGCCGCGCCCCGACGTCCTGCCGCTGTCGTACGCCCAGCGCCGCCTGTGGTTCCAGTACCGCCTCGAAGGCCCCAGCCCCACCTACAACATCCCCCTCATGCTGCGCATCCAGGGCCCGGTGGACGAGGAAGCGCTGCGCGCCGCCCTCGGCGACCTGCTCGCCCGGCACGAGAGCCTGCGCACCGTCTTCCGCGAGACCGGCGGCACCCCGCAGCAGATCGTCCTCGACCCCGCCACCGACCCGGACGCCTTCGACATCCTCACCGTCACCGAGGACACCCCCGACGACCCGGAGGCATTCCGCGCGCTCCTTAAGGAAGGCGCCCGGCACCGCTTCGACCTGACCGCCGACCTGCCGCTGCACGTGAAGCTCTTCCGCGTCGGCCCGGACGAAAACGTGCTGCTCCTGCTGCTCCACCACGTCGCCGGAGACGGCTGGTCGATGGCGCCGCTGTCCCGCGACGTGGCCACCGCCTACGACGCGCGCCGCGCCGGACGGGCCCCGCAGTGGACACCGCTCCCCGTCCAGTACGCCGACTACACCCTCTGGCAGCGCGACCACCTCGGCGACCCCGAGGACACCGACAGCGTCTACGCACGCCAGACCGCCTACTGGCGCGAACAGTTGAAGGGCATCCCCGAGGAGATCGCCCTGCCCTTCGACCGCCCGCGCCCCCAGCGCGCCTCCTTCCGCGGCGACTCCATCACCTGGGAGATCCCCGCGGCACTGCACCAGCGCCTGCACGCCCTCGCGGGCGAGACCGGCACCAGCCTCTACATGGTGCTCCAAGCCGGCCTGGCCGCCCTCTTCACCCGGCTCGGCGCGGGCACCGACATCCCCCTCGGCAGCCCCGTCGCAGGCCGCACCGACCAGGCCCTCGACGACCACATCGGCTTCTTCGTCAACACCCTCGTGCTGCGTACGGACACCTCGGGCGACCCCACCTTCCGCGAACTGCTCCAGCGCGTACGGGACACCGCACTCGCCGGCTGGGCCCACCAGGACCTGCCGTTCGAACAACTCGTGGAAGCCCTCAACCCGGTCCGCTCCGCGGCCCGCAACTCCCTCTTCCAGACCATGCTCACCCTCGACAACGCGCCCGAAGGGGAGTTCACCCTCGGCGGCCACGCCGCCCACACCGAGCCCGTGCACGTCGACGCCGCCCGCTTCGACATGTCCGTCTTCCTGACCGAACGCCGCGGCGCACGCGGCACACACCCCGGCATGGACGGCGCCATCGAATACAGCACCGACCTCTTCGACCGGCGTACGGTCGAGGCGCTGGCCGCCCGGCTCGTCGCCCTCCTCGACACGGTGACCGCCGACCCCGACCAGTCGCTCGCCCGCCTCGACGTGCTCACCGCCGACGAGCGCGCCCTGCTGCTCGGTGAGGTCAACGCCACCGACCGGCCCGTCCGGCGCACCTCCCTCGCCGAGGCGTTCCAGGCCCGGGCCGCCGCACACCCCGACGCCCCCGCCCTCACCTTCCAGGACACCACCCTCACCTACGCCGAGCTGAACGCCCGCGCCAACCGCCTGGCCCGGCACCTGGCCGACGCGTACGGAGTCGGCGCCGAGCGCCGCGTCGCCGTCCTCATGGAGCGCTCCGCCGACCTGGTCGTCGCGATCCTCGCCGTCCTGAAGGCGGGCGGCGCCTACGTACCGCTCGACAAGCGCTACCCGGCCGCCCGCATGCGGCTGATCGCGGCCGAGACCGAAGCCGTCGTCGTCCTCACCCAGCAGGACCTGCCGGCCTCCGCCTACCTCCCCGACGTCCCCGCGCTGGCCGTCGACGCCCGGGCCCAGACCCTGGCGGACCTGCCCGGCACCGACCTCCCGGCACCCGCCGCCTACGCCGACTCCGTCGCGTACGTCATGTACACCTCCGGCTCGACCGGCGCGCCCAAGGGCATCGCCGTCACCCAGGGCGACGTGGTGGCCCTGGCCGCCGACCACTGCTGGAGCGAAGACGGCCCCGGCAACGGCACGGGCAACGCCCCCGGCAACGGCATCGACAACGGCATCGACAACGGCTTCGGCGACCCCCGGCACACCGTCCTCGGCCACGCCTCCACCGCCTTCGACGCCTCCACCTTCGACCTGTGGGTACCGCTCCTCAACGGCGGCCACCTGGTCATGGCCCCGCCCGGCGACCTCACCCCCGACGACTACCGCGAACTCCTCACCACCCACCACATCACCGCGGTCCTCCTCACCACCGCCCTGTTCAACCTCCTCGCCGAGGAGTGCCCGGGCGCGCTCGCCGGCGTCCGCCAGGTCTGGACAGGCGGCGAGGCCGCCTCCCCGTCCGCCGTACAGAAGATCCTCAACGCCTGCCCCGACACGCGCGTCTGCAACGTCTACGGGCCCACCGAGGTCACCATGTCGGCCACGTACCACGCGATGCGGGCACCCCAGCGGATCGCCGGCACCGTCCCCATCGGCCGCCCCATGGACAACATGCGCGTCTACGTCCTCGACAGCACCCTGCGCCCCGTCGCCCCCTCGGTGACCGGCGAACTCTACGTAGGCGGCACCGGCCCGGCCCGCGGCTACCTCAACCGCCCCGCCCTCACCGCCGAACGCTTCGTCCCCGACCCCTTCGGCGCCCCCGGCGCCCGCATGTACCGCACCGGCGACCTGGCCCGCTGGACGGCCGACGGCCGCCTCGACTACATCGGCCGCGCCGACTCGCAGGTCAAGATGCGCGGCTTCCGCATCGAACTCGGCGAGATCGAAACGGTCCTGGACGCCCACCCCGCCGTCGCCCAGGCCACCGTCAACCTGCGCGAGATCACCCCCGGCGACGAACGCCTGGTCGCCCACCTCGTCCCCGTATCCAGGGAAGCCTTCGACTCCACGGCCCTCCGCCGCCACCTGCGCGACCGCCTCCCCGCCTACATGGTGCCCGCCGCCATCGTGGCGCTCGACGCCATGCCGCTCACCCCGAACGGCAAGGTGGACCGCAAGGCCCTGCCCGCCCCCGACCCGCGCTCCGAACTCGGCGGCCGCGGCCCCCGCTCCCCGAAGGAAGAGATCCTCTGCGGGCTGTACGCCGACGTCCTGCGCGTCCCCCGCGTCGGCATCGACGACAGCTTCTTCGTCCTCGGTGGCCACTCCCTGATGGCCACCCGCCTGATCAGCCGCATCCGCACCGCCCTGAACGCCGAACTCCCCATCGGCGCCCTCTTCGAGGCCCCCACCGTCGCCGCCCTCGTCCAGCGCATCGACAGCGCCACGGCCGAGGCCCGCCCGCCGGTCAAGCCCGCCGTACGCACCGACGCCGCCATCCCCCTCTCCTACGCCCAACGCCGCCTCTGGTTCCTGCACCGCCTCGAAGGCCCCAGCCCCACCTACAACATCCCGCTCGCCCTGCGCTTCACCGGCAAAATCGACCAGGAAGCGCTACGGGCCGCCCTCGGCGACCTCGTCGCCCGGCACGAGAGCCTGCGCACGGTCTTCCCCCGCAAGGCCCGCGCCGCGCGGCAGAACATCCTGCCGCCGGACTCCGGCCGCGACCTGCTGACGGTTGTCGAGACAACCACCGACAACCTGGCCGCCGACCTCCACGCGGCCGCCACCCACTCCTTCGACATCGCCACCGAACACCCCCTGCGAGCCACCCTCTTCCCGCTGGGCCCGGACGAGTACGTACTCCTCCTGCTCCTGCACCACATCGCGGGCGACGGCTGGTCCATGGCCCCCCTGTCCCGCGACCTCGCCGCCGCCTACGACGCCCGCAGCGCAGGCGAGGACCCGCAGTGGTCCCCGCTCCCCGTCCAGTACGCCGACTACACCCTCTGGCAACAGGACTTCCTGGGCGACCCCGCCGACCCCGACAGCACCTACAGCCGCCAACTCGACTTCTGGCGCCGCGAACTGGCAGACCTGCCCGCCGAAATCCCACTGCCCCTCGACCACGCCCGCCCCGAGGTCACCACCTACCGCGGCGACATGTTCCCCCTCCGCCTCCCCGCCGACCTCCACCAAGGTCTCCACACCCTCGCCGGCGACACCGGCACCAGCCTCTACATGGTCGTCCAAGCGGGCCTCGCCGCCCTCCTCACCCACCTCGGCGCCGGCACCGACATCCCCGTCGGCAGCCCCATCGCAGGCCGCACCGACCAGGCCCTCGACGACCTCGTCGGCTTCTTCGTCAACACCCTCGTCCTGCGCACCGACACCTCGGGCGACCCCACCTTCCGCGACCTCCTCGCCCGCGTCCGCAACACCGACCTCGCCGCCTGGTCCCACCAGGACCTCCCCTTCGAACAACTCGTGGAAGCCCTCAACCCCGCCCGCTCCACCGCCCGCCACCCCCTCTTCCAAACCCTCCTCACCCTCGACAACGCCCCCGAACGCCACTTCACCCTCGGCGGCAACCACGCCCGCCCCGAACCCGTCGACATGCACGTCGCCCACTTCGACCTCTCCATCGGCCTCACCGAACACCGCACCCCCCAAGGCACCCCCGAGGGCCTCGACGGCTTCGTGGAATACAACACCGACCTCTTCGAACGGAAGACGGTGGAGGAAATGGCGGAAAAGCTGGTAACGCTCCTGACGGCGGCAACCACCGAACCCGACAGCGCAATCTCGAAACTGCTGCCCTGACCGATGGGGGAGTCGCACTAGGCCAGAAGCGGAGGGGCTAGACCAAAAGAAGCAACCGCCCCTGCACCATCACCACGCAGGGGCTACACCTGACCCCATGCAGACCTTCCTCCCCTACCCCGACTTCGCGGCGTCCGCCGCCGTCCTCGACGCGCGCCGGCTTGGCAAGCAGCGGGTGGAGACCCTGCAGGTCCTGCGGGGCCTCACCGTCCCCGGCTACGGCTGGCGTCATCACCCGGCCGTCCGCATGTGGCAGGGCTACGAGGAGGCGCTGGTCCGGTACGGCCTGGAAATGTGCCGCGAATGGACCGCCACCGGCCGCCAGGACACCTGCGCCACAACTCTGGCCACCGACTTCACGTCCTACCGCCCGGGGGTACCGGTACGGGCGTACGCCGAACTGGCCGAGGCCGGCGACCTCCCGAACTGGCTCGGCGACCCGGCCTTCCACCGCAGCCACCAGTCCTCCCTGGTCACCAAGGCTCCGGAGCACTACCGCCAGTACTTCCCGAGGGTACCCACAGACCTGCCGTACGTCTGGCCGACGTCGGACCGGGGGGTAGCGGGGGACGGGTGACGGGAGGGCGGGCGACCAGAGACACACCTCCGCTCCCTCGGTTCCGCTCCCACCCGTAACCAAGACCACCCTCAACGCGTCGATCAGGTTGATCACCACCTGAAACGAGCCACCAGACAGGAGGGGCGTTCCATGGCCGACCCAACCAACACAGATCGAATATCGGATGGCAACCAACCGCCCTTGATGCCGCCCTACCCCGGCGGCAGCAACGCCGTCATCGCCAAGGCCGACGCCTCCCGGGGCCGCGGACACCAGATCACCGCTGGCATCTCCTACGTCGACGGCGTTCCGTCCGGCCCGCACACCCGGTGGCACAACCGCGCTGAACAGAAGAGAAGCCTGACGGAACAGACCTTCCCCGCGTCCCCGACCACCCCAAATCGGCGGACGACTCTCCTGCGCCGATGCACGCCCACAAATTCGACATCGGCTACCGACACTGGATCAGGGGAGAACGGGGGCAGCCAGCGCCACAGCCATCGCGAGCACGGTGATCGCTTTGTCCCGGAAGGTGCATCGGCCGGACGCGCCCGGGACAGCATTGTGACGTTCAGGGGTTGAGAGCATGTCAGTGCCACTGGGTACGCTGGCGCAGACGTGAGACGGATGTGAACCGGCGGCGCGAGGACGCCGGGTGGTGAACGGGGGCGCAGCCATGGGCGACGGGTTCAAGAGCAATTCGGAGACACTGAAGGTCGAGGGGAAGAACTTTTCCGAGATCGCCAGGGATTTCTACCAGGCGACCGCCAAGTTGAAGAACGGCTTGGCCGCGCAGGGTGACGGTGGAGGCGGCGGAGGCGAAGCGCCGAAAGAGACGACCTTTTCGAGCGTTGCCCAGGACGCCTGGAAGGGCCTGACCACCTTCAGTGACAAGGAAGGCACCCCACCGTGGGGTGACGACGAGCTCGGCGAGAAGTTCGGCGTGGTCTACGAGGGCCTGCGCGACGGCATGACGGACTCGATGGAGCACCTTGCCACCAAGCTCAACGAAATCGGCAAGGCGTTGGAGCGGATGGCGAAGAACCACGAGGAGAACGAGGACTTCAACCACGCTCTCATCAAGGAGCAGAAGCCGGAGAACCAATTCGGCGGCGAGGTGCGGATCCTCAAGTCCATGAGCAAGTGACACGTGGCAGCCAAGGGCGAGAGCTTACGCCGTATCGGCTCCGGCTCGACGTCTAGGTTCCCAACCGCCCCGCGCCCAGCTCGACCACGTTCGACCGCATGACTGCGCCTGCCCCACAGCCGTCCCCTCACTGCTAGGAGAGATCCCGTGTCGCATCCCGACGCGCCGGAACCGGTACAGCCCGTCCCCGCCACCGCCGAAGAGGCACTGGCTGCCGCCCGCGCCCGATTCGAAGTACTGGATATGGAAGGAAATCCGGCGCCCTTGTACGTGGCGGAGTTCGACATCGGCTTTCTCGTCCACGCCGTCATGCCCCCACCGCCGCCCGGCACTCAGGCGCCGTTGGGTGGCAGTCATATGGTGATCTCCAAAATCGACGGAGCCGTCACCTATGTCCCCAACTTTCCGCCGGACTCCGCGATCGAGCTGTACCGCAGCCTGCGCCGGCCCAACGGCTAGGACCGTCGCCTGACGGCTCGACGGCTCGACGGCTAGTCGGTGGTGCGGAAGGGCTTTTGAGTAGGCTCTGGCATGGGCATGGCTCTGCGCCGGTGGTGAGGCGGATGGGGCCGGTCGGCCCGCAGGGTCGGGACGACACGAATCACATGGGTGACAACGGGGGACTTTGTCATGGCTTTGATGCTGCCGAACGCACTTGAGTGGGTTCTCGAAATGTGCGGCTTCGAATGGCCCACAGGCAACGAAGACAAGATGATGGAGTGCGCCAACACCTGGCGCCAGTTCGCCGCTGACGTGTCGAGTCTCCAGGCTCGTGGCATGAGCGCCGCCGGCAACGTACTAGCCGAGAACGCCGGCGACTCCATCGAGGGCTTCAACAAGACCTGGGACAAGTTCGGCGGCGGCTCGGGCTACTTCGACGACGCCCGCCAGGGCGCCGAGCTGATCGCTATTTGCCTGGACGCAGCGGCGATGCTCATCATCGGGCTAAAGGTGGCGGTGATCGCCCAGTTGGTCATCCTGGCGATCGAGATCGCCGCGGCCCAGGCCGCCGCTCCCTTCACCCTGGGTCTGTCCGAGCTCGGCGCGATGGGCGCGGCCGCCGCCACGCGGATGATCCTGCGCAAACTGCTCAAAGAGGTAGCCCAACAGATATTGCAGGCGGTGTTGGAAACTGCCAAGGAACCCTTTGTCTCCGCTATGGAAGCCATGGTCTCCGACCTGGTCGCCCAGACCGTCGAGCAGAACTTCGGCAAGCAGTCGGGCTATGACCTGGGCCGCACCGCCAAGAAGGGTTACGAGGAGGGCAAGGAGGCCCTCAAGAACTCCGGTTCCACCTTCGGCGAGTCCCTGCGCGACGGCGCCGGCTCCCGTGCGGGGCATGGCGCCCGCCACGGGCTGACCCACAGTGGAAGCCACGGCGACGGCGACGGTGGCGGCGACGGCTCGTCGGGCTCCGGCAACGGCAGCTCGTCGAACTCCAACAATCCGGCGTCGAACAATTCCTCTTCGTCGAGCAACAACGCGTCGAACAGTAACTCTTCGAGCAACAACTCGTCGTCCAACGACAGCAGTTCGTCGAGCAGCTCCCCGAGTTCCAATAGTTCGCCGAGCCCGAGCAGCGGCGACTCCGGGCGCAGGGCCCCGGATATCGGCGGCCCGTCGCCCTCGTCTTCGTCTTCGGCGTCGGCTTCGTCTCCGTCGAGTGGTTCGGGCAGCTCGTCGTCGAGTCCTTCCTCGTCATCCGATGGCCCGCCGGCTTCGAGTTCGCCCTCCTCATCCTCGAATACGGCGTCCAACAGCAGCACGGGCAGCACGGGCAGTACCGGCAGCCCGGACTCGCCGAGCCCCTCCTCGTCCTCGCCCTCACCAAGCCGTGGGTCCGACTCGCCCAGCCCCTTCGACGTGGGCACCCATGCCTACAACGAAAGCGTGGGGCGTCCTTCGGGCGACGACTCGTCCACCCCCCACTCGTCTCCGGACTCGTCCACGTCGTCCAACACGACGAGGGCTGATGTCGGAGGCGGGCCAGCCCCCGACGCCACCCATGACTCAGGCCGCCCGGCCAGCACACCGGACGCCCCGCCGAGCACGGCGCCGGACACCACTCCGGACAGCGCTCGACCGAGCCGCCCGGACGGTGTCGGCGCGCACACCCCGGAGCAGGGCGCGTCGATTCCGGACCCGCGCAACGCCGAGCCCGCGCCCATGCCGTCCCCGCCGCCGGAGACAGACCGTCCCGAGGCCGCACCGGCCCCGGCTCCCGACAACTCCCGTCCCGAGCCGGGCGTGCACCAGGTTGACCGCGACCCGGGCGCCACCACGCCCGCACCGGCCCAGGGCCCCACGCCGGGCGACTCCAACGACAGCAACAGCAACGGCAACGGCAACGACAACCAGGGCAGCGGTCGCGTCCGCATGCCGAGCGGCGCCATGCCTGGCAATGCGCCCACCGCCAACCCCAGCCCTGGTCAGGGCCACGCACCGACTCCATCAACACCGACCCAGCAACACCCGGACGACGAGAACCTCGGCCTCATGGGCAACGTCGCCACGGCGGCGCCCCCGGGCCTCGGTACGCAGCCCGGTGAGGCGGGTATCCCGCAGCAGGCGGCCCCGTCATCCGCGACGCCCTCAACGCCGACCCCAGGAGCCATGCCACCGCCGACGGCCGGCCCCATCCCGACGCAGGCGCCGGCGGCAGGCAACCCCACAAGGACACCACGGGCCACCAGACCCAGCGCCACGACGCCGCGTGCCGAACAGCCGAGCACCAGGCCCACGACGCCGTCGCGGGACACCCAGCAGAACCGCCCCGCATCGCCGCCACGCACCGAGACGCCACGCAGCGCGACGCCGCGTACTGAGAGGCCACGTACCGAGGCACCGAGCCGCTCGACCACGCCGCCCCGCGGCGAGCGGCCGCCGGCCGAGTCCCCCACGTCCACGCCGAACAACCAGGGGATGCCGGCACCGATCAACAACCAGCCGGACAACAACCAGCCGAACAGTCAGCAGCCGGACGTCACCAACCAGACGCCCGATCAGACCCAGCCCCCCTCTGAGCAACCCACGGCGCCCCCGCCTTCGCCCCAGGCAGACAGCCTCTCGGACATCCGTAATGATCTGAACACTCCGTTCGAAGGTCTGACCGCACCCGACCCTGCCCATCAGCAGGACCTTGAGAACGCCCACCCGAGGAACGCCGACGGCACCCCGCAGGTGTACGCGGACCCGCGGCAGGGAAACTGGGCCGCGCTGCAGAACGACGGCGGCGTAGGGGTGCCCGGCCGATCCAACAACTGCGCCGACTGCACCCGCTCGTTCCTTGAGACATGGTTCGGCCGCCCTACGGTGTCAGCCCCGCGCACCTTGGACCTCAACGCGGACGGCAGCCTCAACACCTTCTCCGCGGAGCGAGACTCGGTCGACAACCAGGCGCGTTGGGCCGGCGCCCCCAGTACGTACGCGGGCAAGGACCACCCCAACCCGTACGCACGTATCGCCTACGACCTGTCGCAGGCCGGGCATGGCTCGGCAGCCGTGATCGGCGTCAACTGGCCCGGCGGTGGCGGCCACGCCTTCGCCGCGGTCAACCACAACGGCCAGGTTCTGTTCGTCGACCCGCAAACAGGCGTCGTCAGCGAGAATCCGATTCACCTGGGCGCCCAAGAGGTCTTCTACACCCCGCTGGACGCCAATCGAAATCCGATTACCCCGTACTTCCTGACCCCGTCGACGCCTCAACCTTCAACTCAGCACACTCAGAACACCCAGAACTCTCCGGACACCAACAACAGCTCGGATCCCGGTTCATCGACGGATCAGTCAGCCTCCGACGCTCAGTCGGACGGACCTCCCAACACCTCGCCGTCCACTGATGAGGCCCCCTCCCGCAACGACAATTCGACCACCGCTTCCACCACCGACCGCAGCACCGACACAGCCCGGCCGTCGACGACCCCGGATTCCTCCCCAACGCCGGAGCCGACGCCGACCCCCGGAATGACGCCAACCCCGGAGACGACGGCACCGCAGAACGACGCCGTCTCTCCGGAAAGGAACACCACCCAGGACGCGCAGGACAACCAGAAACCCCACGACACCCACGACACCCACGACACCCACGACACCCACGACACCCACGACACCCACGACACCCACGACACCCACGACACCCACGACACCCACGAAAGTCACCCCCCTCAAGACACCGACCAGCAAGCGGAGCCGAGGGAACCGGTCTTCCCGTCCACCGCCACGCGCCCCTCCGGCCCCCCGGACGGCTACGACGACCCTGCCGACGCCGACAACCGCGCGCAGCAGGAGCGATTCCCGCGTAACGAGGACGGATCGTTCCAGCAGGCCCCTGACCCGCGCGAGGGCACCTGGGTCGACGATCTGCGCGGCCAGAACCCGGACGAGTCCGGCCGCGACGTCAACTGCCCCGACGCGTCGCTGGCGTTTGTCGAGTCGTACGCGGGCAACCCCACGGTCGCCGCCCGCCGCAGCCCGAACGCGGACGGCACCCCCGCCGACACTCCCGAGCCCAACGGCCGCGACCGTATCGAGAACGCCCTGGGCGCCCAGTTCGACGACTTCGGCGACGGCCGCGACGCGTACAAAAACCTGGAGACCGCCCTCCTCAGCGAGGGACACGGCTCTCAGGCAGTGATCATCACCCAGAACGCCGACGGCCGTGCCCACGCCTGGAACGTGGTCAACCACAACGGGCAGATCGTCTACGCCGACCCGCAGACAGGCCAGCACGGCACCACCCCGCTCCACAGCGGCAACAACGGCGTCTTCGCGATCCCGTTGGACGCCAACCGTCGCCCCATCGCGACCACCAACCAACCCACCAGCCAACCCACCACCCAGCCCACTACGCACAACCAGAGCCGGACCACACCTGCCGATACTGATCACGCAGCCCCTCAGCGCCCGGCCGGTTCGCCTGCTGATTCGAACGACCCCAGCGCGGAGGCCACTCGCGAGCGGCGCAACCAGAGCCTTCCCGACCCGGAGGCAGGAACCGAGTCGCATGCGAACCTTCCTCCGGACACAGCACAGAGCGAGCTTCGAGACGTACGCAACGTCCATCGGATCGGCCTGGACCCGGTCCAGGCGCAGATGCGGCAGTGGGCCCAGCCACAAGGCGACCCGCCCCGGGTGCCCTTGGCCGACGTACTGCGGGAATCCAACTCTCGCCGCCAGGCGCACGCGGAGTCTGCGCAGCTGGTACGCGAAGCCAGGCAGGACTATGACAGGGCACTGAAAGAAGTCGCCGACGCCAAGGCAGAGCGGACCAGGGCGGCGACCGCGGCGCGGAAAGCCAAGACCGACGACGCGAAGCAGGCGGCTCAGGCCAAGCGTGCGGCGGCGGAGCAGCGGCTCGCCAACGCCCAGCAGGCGCTGCCCCAGGCCGATGCCGCCCACAAGGCCGCGATGGCGGCGCACCGCAATGTTCCGATGCCGTCGACAAACTTCACCGACAGTGATCTCCGGCAGCATCTCGATCCGGCGTGGTCGCACATGAACGACGGCCAGCGGTACGCCGCGATCGCCGCTCTGGCCCGCATCAGCCAGTCCTTCCACGCCAACAACGCCGTCGGCGTGACCCCTGACCCGGCCGCGCACAACGATGCGTACGACAACGGAAAGTTCCACGAATCGGCGGCTCCCTGGCGACGGGAACTCGCATCGCACCCGGATGGGACGAACCTCCGGGACGTGGAGGACCTCAAGCGGCTGCTTGAGGAGACGGAGAGTAATTCGCCCGACTTCTCCGGCAAGAACTACGCGGTCGTGGAGGTTTTCGACCCGGACACCAAGGAAAGTCACTACATCGTCGATTCGTCGGTTCCCCCTGCCGTGGACGGCGCCGACCCGATGCACTCCGAATCCCACATTCTCAATTGGATCGACCAGCTCAACGAGAATCGTGAAGCTCGGAAGCAGGCCAAAGTCGAGGTCAAGGGTCTCTACACCGAACGTGAGCCCTGCGGCCTGCCCAAAACCAAATCCGGTCATCCCACCGGGCACGCCAACTGCTCCAAGGCAATCAACGATTCCCAGGCGATGGACGGTGTTCCCGTCCACTACAGCACGACCTATCGAGCGGACCCGGACCTCAAGGCTCTCAAGGCGGCCGAGCGGGACAGACTGCGCGCAGAAGGCAAGACCGAGTCCCAGATCAAGACTGCGCTCGGCAGGTACCGTACGCCGAGCCAGCAGATCCAGGACGGGGAGATTCAGCAACACCTGAAGTTCGTCAACGAACTGGCACAGACGCTGGCGAACCTCGGCCAGGACACACCGCCACCCCCGACGCCCGACCAGAAGACGCCGCCCACTCAGGCGCCTCAGTCGGGCCCGTCCCACCCCACGGACCCCAACCGCACACCCTCGTCGAACCCGGACCCGGCAGGCACGGACCACCGTCCCCCGTCGAACCCGGCAGGCACAGACCGCCGTCCCCCGGCGGACCCCTCCGGCACGCCGACCACCACCCCGGCCGGTGGCGAGCGCACACCTGCGGCAAACTCCGCGAGCGTCGCTCCGCACACGGAGACCGCAACCGCGGGCACGGGAGAGGCCCCGCGTCCCACCACCACTGCCACGGGGACTGCCGAGCAGGCCGGCGCCCCGAACCCATCCGCCGACGAGCCTCGCGAAGGCTCCCCCGCCTCGGACAACCAGCCCGAGAAGCGCGGCCGGTTGAAGCAGTTGTGGCAGTCCCTGACCCACTCAGGTACGGCCGAGCCCACCGAGATCACCACTGAGGTGGACCAGCCGCGCTTCGGCAACCACAAGAAACCGCCGGAGTTCCAGCCCGACCGCTACGGCACCCCGCTGGACCGGCCCGACGGGACGCGCGTGCCGCTGTTCGACGGGCCTCCGTCGCGCGAGCAGACGCAGCAGGGCGCCATCGGCGACTGCGGCATCATCGCCACCTTGGGTGCCCTCGCAAGCAGGTACCCGGATCTCCTCCAGGACATGATCCGGGAGACGGAGGACGGCAATTACGAGGTTCGCTTCCACGAGGTGCGGCGCAACAACTACGGCAACCAGGCTCCGACCGGCCGCATCCTCACCGTGCGCGTCACTCCCGACGTGCCCGTGTACAGCGACTTCCCCAACACCACCGCCTACGCCAACGCCAACGACACGGGCGTGGCCTGGCCGGCGATCATGGAGAAGGCCATCGCAGGTCTGGACCAGTTCTGGGACGACAAGAAGCGCGAGAACGAGTCGCAGTACCCCGGCAACAAGGACTTCGACGGCAACCTGTTGACGGGCTACTCGCGTATCGGCCAGGGCTCCACATCAGGTGACCGCGCCGAGCTGCTCGCCCAGCTGACGGGACGTACGGCGGAGAACCACGATTTCCCGACGCAGTACGATATGCACGGCCGCAGCCCGGAAAAGCAAATTTTGGCCCATCTGCGGGAGCTCACGGAAAGCGGCAGGCCGGTCGTCATCGGCACCCGCCCCAAGGGCACCGGAGTGGAGAACAAGATGGAGAAGAACCTCCTGAGTTCCCACGCCTACGAGATCGTCTCGGTCGACGACAAGGGCATGATTCAGCTGCGTAATCCGCACAACCGGCGGCATCCCGAGCCGCTGAGCATCAAGGAATTCATGAAATACTGCAGTAACCAGTACGCATCTTTGGAGGATGAGAAGTGAGCGTCGACACGATTCGCCTCTGGCACGGAATCCAGCGCAATACCGAGAATGCGAGCTTCGCGGTGATGGACATCTACAGAGAGTCCGACGCCTCGGCTAGGGTTCGGCTCGGGATCGTCACCACTGAGGAGCAGTATCACACCCTCCGCGTTGGCGAGACCTTCCCCGTGGGTGACGAGACATGGCAGCTCGCCGACTTGACCGGTTGGCCGAGCGAGGACGACTGGACCGTGACGCTCCGCCGCGTCACGGCCGCCCCGGCCTGACGGCGTCGCCGCCACCGCCACCGCCGCGCAACTCAGGAGGATCATGCCCGTGCCCACGACCGACACCCCCGACACCCCCGGAAACCCCGGAAATGCCGGCCCCGGAATTCCCGAGGAAGAGGTCGCCGGTCGCGTCGGCGCGTGGTGGCGTGCTGGTGGGCTGGGTGGCCACGTGGCCTTTCTTGTTGCTACGGGAGGCCATGACGCTTCGGCCGTTATACGGGAGACACACGAGCACGTGCCCGGCAGTGTTGTCGTCGATGCCACCGGTCTCACCGCCGAGCAGGTCATGCAGCAGGCCCTCACGGCGCTCGGGGTCGATCTGTCCGTGGACGAGCGGGACGACTGGCGTTTCGCGCTCGGCTCGTGGCCCGAGGAGCGGTTGCTGCTGGTTGTCAACGCCCATCGTGCCGGGCCGACGCGGAGGTCGTACGAGCCCGAGCGGTTGGTGACCCGGACTCTTCCGTGGCTGGCGCGTGGCAAGTTGGCCGTGATGGTCCATGTGGTTCCCGAGTTGCTGCCGGCCCGCGTCGATCCCAAGGCGGTGTTCCGGCTGTCCGCCGCAGCCGTCGAGTCGCCACCGGCGGTGGCGGAGTCCGTTGCCGTGCGGGCGTTGGCGCTGGCCGAGCCCCGCTCCGTACCCGTTCCGGTCTGGGCCCAACTTGTCACCGCGCTGACCGGTGAAGCGGCATCCGAAGACGAACTCGCCGAATTCGCGGGGGAAGAGGCCGGAATTCTTCGGCTCGGGCCTCTCGGGGTTTCCTTTGCCGACGAGGGGCTGGCCGAGAGCTTGCGCCGGGAGATCGAATCTGCCGACCTCGCCCGTGTCAATAGGCATGTGGTTGCCTGGCTGATGCGCTCGGCTCCGGGTTTTCTCCACCCCGAGGGATGGTCCAAGCGCGGTGCCGTCGGCCTGTACGCGGCCACCGGGCTCGCCATGCACGCCGTGCAAGCGGGAACGTACGACGAAGTCCTTCGGGACGGACGTATCGTCGCCAATCTGCCGCAAACCGCGCTCATGGACGCGGCGCGAAGCATTACGTCCCTCATCCCCGGAAACACGGCCGCCGCCGACGCAATTCACCTGTGGGGCTGGGGAATCACCCCGCGACATCAGACAGAGTGGGCCTCGTGGCTGCACTTGATGGCGCTTTCGCGTGGCGATCTGGAATTCGCGTCGGCGGTCGCCTCCTCTGGCGTGACACTGCCCTGGCAGGCCAAGTGGGCTTATTGGCGGCCGCCGGGTGGCTACCATGCGCGCTATCTGCGGGCCGGGAGATTCGCGGCACTGGCGGAGGTGCGCTGGCAGGGGCGACCCGCCGTTGCCGGTTTGCAGCAGCGGACGGTGGACGGAGCACAGCAGCCGTATGTCTCGGTCTGGGACGCGGAGACGGGAGACCGTGTCGCAGGCCCTTGGGAGAACGACGAGATTCCGCAGGAGCATCGTGCGGATCTCACCTGGCCCGCGTCACCGACGGACGGCTCCGCTTCGCCCGCTCTCGTCCGGGAACTGTTCGGCTCGTCGTCCCCCCGGCGAAGCGAGCAGGATTTTGTACTGCCGTGCGCCCCATTGGACGTGGGTGACGTCGCCGTTTTCGGGGGCGACGCGGGGCTGATCGCCATCCGGCCTGCGGGCGGCGTGGACGTATCCGAATTCGGTGCCCGGAAGCAGCCCCTGAGCTGGGATTACACGGACGCGGGCCCGAGCCGTCCGAGCGAAGCGCCGGCCCCGGGCCACGAGGATGTCAGCACCCTGTTCGGCGAGGACGCGATCTATCCCGTCGAGACCGAGGATTTCCCGGATCGGCTCACCCACGCGGCGACCCGCGAACTCCTCCTGGAATTCGGGCTGCCGGACATGAACGAAGGGGCCATGGGGCTTTTCCCGTACGGCAACTGGGAGATGGGCATTCTCGACGAACTGCCCTCCTGGCCCGAGGGAATCGAACCTGTCCCCGAAACCGGTCCTTTCTTCCAGATCGGCAAGTGGATGGGCGGCAAGCTCGTCATCGACGGGCCCACCGGACACGTCCTACGCGTTCCCACGAAACCGGGCCAGGATCACCTCGCCGGCCTTCCCGCAGCACACAGTCTCGAAGATTTCCTCACCATGGTCGCGCTGTGGGTCACCGGGCTTCGTACGCGGGATGTTCTGCCCCCGGCCAGTTCAGAGCGAGAGCAGCTCACCTATTGGGTCCTGGGAGCGCTGGCCGAAATCGACGAGACGGGCAGTGAGCAGCCCGCCTGGTCGTACGTACTCCACAACACGTGACGCCGATCAGCCGGAGAGGCAGGCGAGGTCGCGTCACGAGACGCCAGCGCCGCGCCTCCACGGCGGCCGGGAGCGATCAGAACAACCCGACGGCGGCCGGGAGCGATCAGAACAACCCGTGCCACATCTGTTCGACGATCACCGACCACCAGTTCCTCGGATCGTCCAGGGCCGTCGCGTCGATGGCGACGAGCTGAGCCTGGAAGCCGGCGACGGCCCTGCCCGCCATCACCGGGTCGAGCCCGATCATCCCTTCGCGCGTGGTGTGCAGGAGCGCGAGGGAGCGGGCGAAGGCGGACACCGAGGCGTTGACGCGGCGGCCCGCGCCGTTCTCCGGAGTGACGGCCCAGAGCTGGCCGACCGGCTCACCCTCCAGATCCGACCCCGTGCACTGGACGGTGATCAGCGCGGCCCCGTCCGTGCCGATCCTGACGTGACCCTCCAGGAACGCGAGGGAGTCGGCGCTCGCCTGAGAGCCGACCCGGCGCAGGTACACCCCCACATTGGCGAACAGCCCGGCCTCCGGGCTGTCGGCCGTGAAGAAGAACGGGATGTCGGTCGGAAGCCCGGCCCCTACCAGCGTGGCCTTGGCGTCCTCGGGGAGCGGGGTGCCCGCCACGTCGTCGGCGTCGTAGCGGAGTACGCCGTCAGCGCCGAAGACCTCCGTCAGCTCGCGGCCCAGGGCGACATCGCGGAGCGGCTCGGCCGGCTCGACATCGGCCGGCACCGGCGCGCGGTGAGGCCGTGGCGGCGGCTGCTGCCCCGCGATCTGGTGCACCGTCTCGACGTGCTGGAGCAGCCCGGCGATCGCCTCCGCGCGCTCCTCGGCCCGCAGGCCGTACTCCTGCGTGCAGGAGAACCGGGCGTTGGGGTAGGCACTGCCGACCAGCCGGCCCGGGTACCCGCCGGGGAGCAGACTGGAGCTGAGGTCGGTGTGGATCGCGACCACGTTCTGCGCGGGGACGCCGAGGTCCTGGATCTCCATCATGGCCTGGAACTCGGAGTGCGGCAGACCGGGGGCGGAGTTCTTGAAGAGGCTCGTCTCCTCGCCGGTGCCCGGGTCGACGTAGGTGATGACCGTGGTGTTGCCGGGGCCGGTGACCGGCGGCTGCGCGGGCGGTACGGCCTCCTGGCTGCCGCCGTGCTTTTGCTGATACATCCGCACGACCTCCTCGACCGGCACGGACGGCCAGGTGCTCAGCTCGCCGGTGCGGCGGTCGACCACACCGCAGGAGTGGCCGATCGTGGCCGGCGGCCGGCGCTTGCCCGTGACCGGGTCACGCTCGATCGGCGGGGCCGCGGCCCACACCACCCAGCCCAGATCGAACTCCTGCATCCGCACCTCACGGCGCTCCTGCCCCTCGGGGTTGAGCCACCCTTCGGCGGTCGCGAGCGCCTGCTCCTGGCTGATCACGGGAACTCCCTTCGAGTCTTCGGACGGGCGGGGCCGGTGCGGCCGGGGTCGGCGCCGGGCGGGGTCGGTGCCGGGCGAGGTCGGTGCCTGGGGCCACTGCTTGCGGCCGCCGCCTGGGACCGTATACGGAGCGCCAAGCGGCCGTGGCTAGGGCTGTGCCGGGCGGATACGCAGCGCCTTCACACCGCTTTCCGTGGCAACAAGGAGGATGCCGTCGGGGGAGAGGTCGGTTCCCGTGAGGGGCGTGGCGGAGATCAGGGTCGTGACGATCTTCCCGTCGCCCTCCTGCTCGCCGCGACGCCATACGCGTACGTAGTCGGCGCCGCGGCTGAACCCGAGCGGCCCGGTGGCGCGCTCGTCATCCGAGGGGCGCAGGATCCGGGCCGGGTCGGCATCGATGACGGAGCCGGTGGCGAGGTCCTGCACCAGTACGGCGGGTGCCTTGGGATCGCCGGCCTTCAACGGGCGCGCACCCGGTGTGCCTTGAGGCACCGCGCTTACGGCGACCGCGAGCGTGGCCGACTCCGGGAGCTCCGGCTTCGCAGGCGTCCGAGCGGCGCTGTCCGACGCAGCCGCCGTCGGGGCCAGTTTGCCGACGGTCACGGCGTCGACCCCGGTGACCCGTACGCTCCACAGGGTGTGCCAGGGAAGTCCGGGCACCGTGCGGCGCAACACCGCCGCGTACTCCGGCAGCCCGTCTTCGACGAACGCGGTCTCCAGGAGCGCCGCTCGCAGGACGGCGGGTGCCTGGGTGCGGGTGAGCAGCGGGGCCGTACGCAGATAGGTGCGCGCCGGCGCGTCCAACTGCTCCGGGGGTACGGCCTCCACCGCTGCGCGCAGCCACACCGGCTCGGCGTGGGCGAACAGGCCGGGATCGGTGAGGAGCCGGGGGAGCAGCCCGGCTTCCAGGGTGTGTCCCGCGATGTGATCGCGAACGTACGTCCCTGCCTTCGCCCAGTCCTGATCGGGTACGGCCTCCAGCAGCTCCACGGCGATACGCGCCTGAGCGCCCGGAATATCCGGAATCCCTGCCCGTATGGCCTCGCCGATGCCCGGATGCTGCAACCCAAGGAGCGTCCGCTCGCCCTCGGGGATACCTTCGCCGGCCCTCTCGATGGGCTCGGCGGGCTCGGCCCTCCAGATGGGGCGGATGAAGGGGGCGACGAGCAGCATGCCCCGCGCCATGTCCTCGCTCATATCCCGCTCGGCGACTGCGGAGGCGAGCGGGGTCAGCAGGTGCACGGGCAGGCCGTCGCCCTCGGCAAGGGCGAGGGGAGCGAGGATCTGCCGCAGGGTTCGAGGGTGGGCGCCGAGTCGGTGGGCGTGCAGATCGATCGCTTCGCCGACGCTGCCGGGCAGGTGGCTCGCATCCGCCGGGTCGAACCCCTCAGGGTGCATCAGGACCGACTGCACGGCGAGACGCACGGTCAGGCGGCTGCCGGCGCCGTCTCCCGCGCGCCGGGCGATCACCTCGGCGAGCGCGCGTCGAGCGTCAGACTCGATCGTGAAGGGCAGTTCCGGGGCGCCGAACTGGGGATTGAGCAGCGTCTCGGCCTGCAACACCAGCCCTTCGGGGTCGGCCCACTCGGGTGCGTCGAGGTCGATGACCTGGGCCACGCCGGGCGGCAGACCCTCGGCGAGCTCGACGGCGAGCTTCCGGGGCACGTCGGCGAGGAGGCGTATGGAATCGACGGCGGCGAGGGGCTTCAGCACGTCCCGCACCACGCGCGCGGGCTCACCCGCCCCCCGAACCGGACCGGCCCGGTCCACATCCGCCACCACAATCGTCACCGGCTGTCCGGACGACGCGAGTCGACCGAGTTCGGGGACGATGTCGGCGGTGCGGCTCGCGGACAACTCGTAGTGATCGGCGAGCAGCCACAGGGTCTGCGCTGCCGTCAGCCCGGCGGCGCTCGGCACCGCGGGTGCGGGCAACTCCGCAGGCACGGTCGCCGGATCGAGCGCGTCCAGCTCAAGCCCCTCGCGATGCTCCGGATCGCAGAGCATCAGGAACCCCGTGAGCAGCCGCGAACACCCGGTGCCCGGGCTCCCGGTCAGGACGACGACCCGAGGCGCACCCGGCCGCTCCATCCGCCACGCCGTGAGCGCGCGCAACGCGGCATTGCGCCCGCCGATGTAGGGGTGGGGCTCATGGGCCTTGGTCCGTTCAGGGGCCTGGGTCGGGCTGGTCATCGTCTCCCCGTTGTCCTGTCCGTCCGGCACCGTCAAGCCGCGTTGATCGTACGCCGTTCATGCTTACGCCGTTCATGCTTACGCCGTTCATGCTGGTGGGAGGCGAGCCTGAGCCGGTACACGGAGCCGCCATCGACCTGGGCGGGGGCCCGACGGCGGCGGCGACGCCCCAAGATCCCGCCCACGCCTCGTCCACACGCCGACATGCGGCCACCTCGCACGGCATGCGCCCGCACATACGCGAAGACCCCGGCCTCAGCGTTTCCGCTGGTGACGGGGTCTTCGGACACCTCACACAAGGTGCCCCCGGCAGGATTCGAACCTGCGCACACGGCTCCGGAGAGCATTCACCGTTCCGCGCTCACAAGCCTCTGACCTGCGCCGGAGCTGGTCATGGTCGCCGGTCGCGGCCAAGAGTGTCGGGCATGTGCCGTAGGGCGCCCGGAAGACGGCCCCGGGGCCGACCGCCACCCTCTAGCGCCCTGAACGGCACCTGATCAGGTCGTTAGACGTCAGAGGCCGTCTGCTGGCGCGCGGCTGTGCGGTCGTCGGCCGCACTATGGACCGCCCGTCCTGCTGCGGGTGCGGACGCACTCGGGGCAGGTCCACGCCCGCCCGAGGACGCGCACCAGCCGTGTGCCCGGGTGTTCGGGGCAGTGCAGTTCGACCGGTCGCCCTGGCTTGTGCGGCTGGCGGACGTAGGACGCGAACCAGCGGCGCCCGTCGGGGTCGCGTTCGATCATCCGTCGTCGTCCTCGGCCTCGTCATCGTCCGGTTCGGGTTCCGGCGCACTCACCGTCTCCTCGTTCCCCAAGTCGTACCCGGCGATCTCCCTGCCACCTCCGGCCATGGCGCCCGCCTCCACTCGTCGGCCGTCCCCCCATCGTCCTCCGGTGGGCGCCGCGTCCACAATGCCCCGCTCACGCTCTGTGCTTGTTGCCGCTTATAGCGACAACAAGCGGGCAACAAGCAACGCGGAGTGATGGTCGGGTCGGGGGAAGCGGTCAGGGATACGGGGAGAGGTCCCTGATCATTGCCCTGGCCCCGCCTCCCCGCCTTGATCGGCGCAAATGCCCGTCAGGGAGCCGGGAACGTACACGCCGACAGGCGTCGAGAACGGCTAGGTACGCGGTTTCCCGCCCCGGACTGCCGCTCCTTCCCCATCACGGTGCGTGCGGGTCAGGGCGGGAAGGGCATGAGCGAGCGGCCTACGGCCGCACGACCCTTGGCAGGCTCGCTGCGCTCGCGCGCGGCGGCCGCCGCGCACGAGCGCAGCCCGAGCACTTCCTTGCCTTCACTGCCATCACGGCGGCCCTCATGTGCCACCGCTGCATGGCAAAATTACACGGCTTTTTAAGCCGACGCTAAAAAGGTTGCCAGTGGCGCGACCGTCCTGGATCACTCACCCATTTCCTGGTGGCACACTGTCGACCTACCCATACAAAACGCCTGGCGGATACAAGCGCACCATGTGCGTAGTGGATGACGCAAATAACTTCAACTTCCATGGAAAGAATTACGGCCCCAAGGGAATTGTCACGGCGTTCTGGGTCGAGGGGCACACAGGGCGAGCGGGTGCAGCAAGAAGGGGTGACAAACACGGCTACCGCGGCCGAGACTGATTTGGAAGGGAGTCGTGATGCGCAGTTGGTCAGTCGGCGACCGGGTCACTGTGCCCAGGGATACCGATCATCCAGAAAAACCCGTGGCGTAGTTTCCATGGTGACGGCCGACGGTGGAGTCCTCGTCTGGTTCCCCCGGTCGGGCGCTGAGGTCTACCATCCAGACGACCTTGTGCCTGCGCACTCGGAAGACTTCTCAGAGGGTGCGCCGTAGCGTCAGCGTCGCGTGCATTCTCTGCAAGTGCTGGCCCCCTTTGGGCGTACTGGGAAGCTGCCTCCCCGCCTCCCTCGCGATTCCCCGGCCGTCTCGCCGGTTCCGCTGTCACTTTGCGTTGCTTGTTGTCGCTTGTAGCGACGACCAGCAACGCAGAGCGTGAGCGGAGACATTGTGGGCTCGGTGTCCACCGGAGGACGATTGGCAGGCTCGCGGCGGCGGCCGTCCGGGCCGGGCGTCGCCGCGCGGTGCGGGCCCCCGGGCAGGGACGGCATTTTCAGAGAGGGCAGGCCGACCTGGCCGCCGCGGCCGGCCAACCGTCGCCGCCCCGAACAGCAAGAAGAACACCCGTCGCCGTGCCCCGGGGTGCTCTTCTTGCTTGTCTCGACATGCTCCGCGCGCTCTGCTCATCGAGCACCACACGCGAGTGAAGCCGCGCGTGCAGGTGAACGCCACGGTGCGCGGCACCGCGCGGCGGAACTCACCGGCGACGCGCGCGGCGCGCGGTTGGGGTGCGCGGCTGCGCGGCAAGTGCGTGGCGGCGCGCGGCACTACGCCCGTGACCGAGCGGTCGCGTAAGTCTTGCCCCGCTGCCGGAAGCATCCGTGACCGGCACCGCCCGCGACTACGCCGCAGGCGTCACGCCCTCACAGGGGCGGCAGTTGCTGGCGGCCGTGACCTACGTGGGGTCGTGGCACCGTGCCCGCGGGCGGCGGCTGGCTGCGTTCTTCGCTGTCATCTACTTTGCGGCGCTCCGGCTGGCGGAAGTGGTCGGACTGAGGAGGGCTGACTGTCACCTGCCGGAAGCGGGCTGGGGCACGTTCACGCTGCGGGAGGCCCGGCCGGTTTCCGGCAAGCAGTGGACCGATTCCGGGGAGTGGCACGATCGCCGTGGTCTCAAGGCGCAGGAGGCGAACACGGACCGTCCGGTGCCCATCCCTCCCGTGCTGGTCACCATCCTCCAGGCTCATCTGGCGGAGTTCGGCACGGCCAAAGACGGGAGGGTGTTCGGCAACGAGCGCGGCGGAGTGGTCGGGTCGTCCACGTATTGGCGGGTGTGGGAAGAGGCGCGGGAGTACGCGTTGCCCCCGGACCGTGTGGAGTCGCCTTTGGCCGGGCGCCCGTACGGCCTGCGGCACGCCTGCATCACGCGATGGCTGAACGCCGGGGTGCCCATTGCCGAGATCGCGCGGCGGGTCGGCAACTCGCCGGAAGTGATCCATCGCCGGTACCACGGCTGCGTGGACGGGCACGAAGCAGCGGCCAACGCGAAGATCGCAAAGGTGCTGGAAGAGGAGGGCGACACGGCGTAGTCAGAGTGTGTCGCGTATGTGTCGCGACCAGTGAGAGAGTAAGAAAAAGCGGGAGTCAGTGAGACTGACTCCCGCTCTCTGTGCCTGGCATCTACGCTGGTCAACCGCTTGATCGTGCTGGTTGAAGCGAAGTGTCCCCGGCAGGATTCGAACCTGCGCACACGGCTCCGGAGGACGCGGCAGTCCCAGGTTTTTGTGCAGGCGACGTGCCTAACTGACAGTTAGTCAGCCTTGTGGTCCCGCGCATGTCTTGCGAAAATGAAATGCCCCATATGGCACATGGCTCTGTGGTTTGGCGGCCCTGCGGTGGAAAGTGCCGAAGGGGTCTGGCGCCGTAGGTGAGAGCCGATGGTTAGACCTTGATGACGGTGATGCGAGAGCCGCACAGGGCGGTTAGTACTCAAGTGCGGCTTCGTGATCCATCCAGCCGGCTCGTCGGTGGCCCGTCGTCGGCAGTGGCTGCGTCGGGCTGTTGCCTGGTGGTGTCGGCGCCAGGTGGACCAGTGCAGCAACTTGGCCACTGACAAGGCCGGTGGGTGGAAGGCGACGGCAAGCGGGTGGCGGATTTCCGGGACGGTCAGCGCAATGGGGTCCCGGCTGCGGGCGGGATGGTGCGGATTGGCGGGACGGTCGGGGGCGGCGAGGGCGGTCAGGAAGGCCAGGGCGAGCATGGCGAGGGTGACGTGCCGGTGCCAGGAGGTCCAGTTGCGGACCTGGTAGTGGTCGAGTCCGACCTGGCCCTGGGCGGCCTGGAAGCATTCCTCCACGCTCCAGCGGATGCCGGCGACGCGGACCAGTTCGGCCAGGGGCACCTGGGCGGGTGACCAGCACAGGTAGAAGGCGAGTTCGCCGGTGGTCCGGTTGCGGCGGATGAGCAGGTGGCGGTGGATGCCGGCGCCGATGTGGATCCAGGCCCAGTCGTAATAGCGCGGGCCGCTTGCTCCGTTGCCGGCGCTGTGGCGGTGCCAGGCCGTGGCGGGCAGACGGCCAGCGATGGTGTCCGCGCGGACGGGGGTGCGGCCGTGGTTGATGCGGACCCGGATCGAGCAGGCGATGGCCATGACGTAGCCGATGCCGCGTTTTTCCAGGGTTGTTCGCATCTGCGGGTCCTCGCCGTAGGCCTCGTCGCCGGTCACCCAGGAGGCGGTGCTACCGCCGTCGAGCGCGGCAGCGGTCATCTCAACGGCCAGGCGGGGCTTGGTGGCGAAGGCCACCTCGTCGGGTATCCCGGCAGCCCGGCGGCGCTCGGGATCGGTGCACCAGGAGTGCTCGGGCAGGTAGGGCCGGCGGTCGATCAACGCCCGTCCCCGGCGGGTGGCGTAAGCGAGGAGCACACCGACCTGGCTGTTCTCGATGCGTCCGGCGGTGCCGGTGTACTGCCGTGGCACGCCCGCCGAGGCGGACCCCTTCGTCACGAAGCCGGTCTCGCCCACGACCAGGACACCGCCGTCGGTGCCGAGGTGTTCGGCGGCGTAGGCGCGCAGGTCGTCGCGGACGGCATCGGCGTCCCAGCGGGCGTAGCGCAGCAGGCGCTGCATCAGCCCGGGCCGGGCGTGGCCGGCTTGTTCGGCCAGCTGCCAGCAGTTCTTCCGCTCAACGCCCGACAGCAGCCCGAGCAGAGAGGCGCGGGCGGTCCTCCGTGGCTCAACCCGCCCGAACCGGCCCGCGATCCGGACCGTCACCCGGTCGAACATCGCCCACCAGCGGGCAGGGTCTACGCTGTGGCTCGCGGCCATCGCACGATCTTCAGGAGTCCACACGACCCCCGATGATCAGGCGGTGGCCGTACCCGTTCCCGGCCGGGTCCGCGACAAGATCGCGAAGTCGGACTGGCGTCCTAACCCCGGGCGACCTCAGCGGTGTGTGCGGGGGTGTAGCGCTCGCCCGTCACCTGGTCGCTCAGCGGGTCCAGCGCGGCCAGTGCCTCGGCGTCCAGGGTGAGCTCCAGCGCGGCCGCGTTCTGCTCCAGCCGGGCCGGGCTGCGGGTGCCCGGAATAGTCGCCACCGCCACCCCGAGCCGCTCGGTCTGGGCGTACACCCAGGCCAGCGCCACCTGGGCGGGGGTGGCGCCCAGCCGGTCGGCCACCTCGCGCACGGTCTGCGTGATCTTCTCGTTGGCCTCGCCCGCCTCGCCGGTGAAGCGGGGGTTGGTGCGCCGGAAGTCCTTCTCGCCCAGTGTGGAGCGGTCCAGGGTGCCGGTCAGGAACCCCCGGCCCAGCGGCGAGTACGGCACCAGCCCGACCCCCAGCTCGGCCATCACCGGGGTGATGGCCTCGACGTCGCGGGTCCACAGCGAGTACTCGCTCTGCACCGCGGTGATCGGGTGCACCGCGTGCGCCCGGCGCAGCAGCTCGCCGTCGACCTCGGACAGGCCCAGATGGCGGACCTTGCCCGCCTCGACCAGCTCGGCCATTGCCCCGACGGTCTCCTCGATCTCCACGTCCTGGGGCGGGCGGTGGGCGTAGTACAGGTCGATCACCTCGACGCCCAGCCGCAACAGCGAGGCGTCGCAGGAGCGCAGCACGTAGTCCCGGGCACCGCGGATGCGGCGTGCTCGGTCGCCGGCGCTGCGGTCGATGCCGAACTTGGTGGCCAGCTGCACCTGGTCCCGGCGGCCGTGGATGGCCCGGCCCACCAGCACCTCGTTGTGGCCGGTGCCGTAGGAGTCGGAGGTGTCCAGGAAGGTGATGCCCAGCTCCAGGGCCCGGTCGATGGTGGCCAGGCCGCCGTCCCAGTCGGGGGCGCCGTAGCTCTCGCTCATCCCCATGCACCCCAGGCCCATCGCGCTGACGGTGAAGCCGGGCGAGCCGAGCGCGGTTCGGGTGATCATGCGCGGATACTCCTCCTGCCCGGCGGAGCGGGCGATACCTTGAGCACTGACGAACGCCTCGGACGCTAGGACTTGGAGCGCCCTCGAAGTCAAGCCGGAGGACCGGCCCCCGCCGGCGGGGCAGGCGCGGCGGGAGCGGGTGAGGGTGAGGGTGAAGCAGTCCACCGACAGCAGGTCGCCACAGGGCCCGGACACCGCGTATTTCCCGGCCGTCCTCACCAGCGGGTGCAGCGGCCCAGCGGCCGTACCCGTTCCCACCAGGGTCAGCGACAAGATCGCGAAGTCAGACTGGAGTACTAGGGCGGTGGCGCCGAGCATGGCGTCGATGGCGTACTTGTGACCGTGCAGGCCGGCGGCGAGGAGGGCGGCGGCGTGACGGGCAATGGGCTCGGTGATCGGTTCGATGACGAGGCGGGAGAGGATCCACTCCAGGGCCGGGCGGTTGATCCGAGGGTGGACCACTTCCACAAGGGTGGCCGCGGAAGTGATCACCCGCAGGTCATCGGCGCGAGCGAGGGTGAGCCAGCCGGTGACGGTGAGGTCGCGAAGGACGGCCTTGGCCAGCCCTTCGCTGTCGAGGATCAGAGTGCCGCCGGGGGTAGCGGCGGATGAGCGGGTCACGCGGCGTTCGCCCCGCCTTGCGTTTTGCGGATCCTGGCCGAGCTGCAGATCGAGGCCGATGCCGGAGATCCCGACGGCGCCCTGACCCGCGAGCTGGCGCGGGAGTGGGCGGTGAACATCGACTCCACTCCTGCCGGGCCCACCCGCACGCGGTCGGGGCCCGGCACCGGCCGCCGCGAGACTTTCCCGAAAAGGGGGCGGGACGCGTGTGGAGGCCGATGGACGGGAGGGGCTGGGACGCTCACGGGGCGGGGTGACCACCAAGGGCCACCTGCTGGCCGACGACCGGGCCCGCCCGCTGACCTAGCTCACCTCGCCGGGCCAGCGGGGCGACAGTCCCATGCTCTGGCCGGTGCTGGAGTCGCTGCGCATTGCTCGCCGCGGGCCCGGCCGGCCACGCCGTCGCCCGGACCGGGTGCGCGGCGACAAGGCGTACTCCAGCCGCGACAACCGCGCCTGCCTGCGCCGTCGGGGCATCAAAGCAACGATCGCCGAGCCGGACGATCAGCGGGCCAACCGCCGCAACCGTGGCCGGGCCGGCGGCCGACCGCCCGCTTTCGACAAGACCCAGTACCGGCGGCGCAGGGCGGTCGAGCGGTGCATCAGCAAGTGGAAACAGTTCCGGGCGGTGGCCAGCCGCTACGACAAACGCGACTACATCTTCAACGGCACCCTCACCGTCACCGCGATCGTCATCTGGCTCCGCGACACCATCCAAGAGCCATCAGAAACGGCCTAGCAGCCATCTTCGCATGGCACGCAGAGGGACAGCGGCGAGGTAACAGATGTCACGGTAGCGATCACGGCCGCCAGGAGGCCGCGATACGTTAGGGTGGCGCGGTGAACCGTGAGCTTCCTGTGATCAGTCTGTTCTCCGGGGCCGGTGGCCTCGACTGTGCCGTCGAGAGCTGTGCTGAGCCACCGCTGGTCCAGGACGGCTCCGGGTCTCCGCTACGCGTCGCGGTTGCCACTGACTATGAGCAGACGGCCTTGGACACGCTCTCGGCTAACTTCCCGCACACCAAGACGCTGTGCGGGGATATCCAAACAATCCCGACCGCAGAGTTGCTGGAAGCTGGAGGGCTGCAGCCCGGCGATCCGACCCTGGTCATCGGTGGCCCTCCCTGTACACCGTTTAGCAAGTCCGGATTCTGGATCGAGGAGAAGCGTAACAGCGCCGACCCCAATGCCTCTCTCCTTGACGAGTACGTCCGCGTGGTCCGCGAGAGCAAGCCCGAAGCCTTCATTCTGGAAAATGTACAGGGCCTGACGTACAAGACTCATCAGGCTCAGTTCGACCGGCTTATTGCGGGCCTTAGGGAGGCAGGTTACAATCCGACTTTCAGGGTGCTCCTTGCGGCCGAGTATGGAGTTCCGCAGCTTCGCCGACGAGTATTCGTCGTGGGGCGTCGTGATGGTAAGCCTTTCCGCTTCCCCGAGACCACGCATTCTGGCGAGTCAGAGCGGGATCGGGTGATTGATCACGCCAAAATTCCATTCGTGAGCCTTCGCGATGCGCTTGCCGGGCTCCCTGACGTTCCCGACGCCGGAGAGATTGTCGAGGGGACCTACGCCGAACTCGCTGCGGAGGTACCTCCAGGGCAAAACTACCTGTGGCACACTGATCGGTATGGCGGTCGCAACCAGTTCAAATGGCGTAGCCGCTACTGGACGTTCCTACTGAAAGCAGATCCCGATCGCCCTTCTACGACGCTGCAGGCTCAACCGGGCCCCTGGGTCGGGCCGTTTCACTGGGAGAATGTGAAGAATGCCAGCGGGGAAGAGCGGGCCCGTCGGTTTCGCGTTGCCGAAATGAAGCGCATCATGACTTTTCCTAACGGGTTCACTTTCACCGGAGGGAAGCGTGAGGTGCAGCGGCAGATCGGTAACGCCGTCCCGGTGGAGCTTGGAAAGGTTGTCGTCCGGGCTCTAATGGAGCAACTTGGGTACCTCGATTCTCGCGGTACCCATATTCCTGATCAAGTTGACCACGAACAGCTTGAACTGACATAGAGCGACATGGGGGGGCAGTGGGAATAAGAATCGAAAAGAGTGAAGCTGAGCAGGTTCTGCGTAAGGCGCACGAGGCAGCCGCTTCGGGTGATGACTTCGTCGAATACTGGACGTCCCTGGCCAGTTCGCTACGCGAGGTAAATGCTCCAAAAACGTACACGGCTGCGCTTGTGACAGCGTTGCTTGCCCGTTCGTGTGATGACAGAGTTGACCCTCGCTCTATCAAAGAGAAGTATGGTGACAATGCCTTCTCTCTGCGCACTCTTTGTCACGGTGTAGTGGTTCCGATGTCTGTGGAACTTGGCTTCGATCTGGGCGCGACGGGGCGTGAACCCATCAATAATCAGCCATTTTTCCGTTATGACCATTACAGTGAGATTGTCAGGGTCACAAAGAAGGCGCGTCCCTACCTGAACCGAGTAAGTGATGCGCTTGCTTGGGTGGGGGAAGAGGGCTTCTCCACCGAAGAGTCGTTCCAGGCGCTCATTGCCGTCCTGGCAGTGTGCATCGATGTGGCGAACAAAAAACGTCGTGTTGCCGTCGGTGGTGCCACCGTTGAAGCGAGCATGATCTCCGAGACGCAGAATTTCGTCGTGAGTGGCTACGATGTTCCGCGAAAGCTGCAGGCCTGTGTTGCGGCTGGGCTTGATATGGTCTATAGCGAGGTCATCTCGCGAAGGATAAACGACCCTTCCCGTGATTTTCCCGGTGATGTCCAGATAATTTTGGACAGCGACCCATTGCTGACGGTAGAAGTGCGTGGGAAAAGCGTCTCGGGGGAGGAGCTTGAGCAGTTCGTCAGCAGGGCAGCGTATGCCGGGTTCCGTCGAGTTGCCCTCATGGTCGACGCGGCGTCACATGTGTCGCTCATGTCAGCCGCCGATTTGACCAGCGATCTTGAGCGGAAGTACGAGTGCATCGTTAAGGTAAATGAGAGCGTATCGAGCTTCCTGCGTGATGTATTTGCGTGGTCGTCCCGCGACACTCACTCGATCCTGTCGACCTTTCCTGAGAGAATGTACCGGCGAATGATGGAGATTGAGGTAAGGGACAGCGAGATGGAGCGGTGGGCTCAGCTCTTTCCCGAAGAAGTCTGAATCCGTGCCGGAGCAACCCGCAGCCGGTCGCTAATGGAGTTCGCCTTTGGGCATGGAGCTGTAAGGGTTGTCGCTCCATGGAGAACGGTGCTGCGGCATAGACGTTCACGTTAGGACATCCATCTGGGTGCTCAATTGGCGCTCTCTAAACGGGAAGCGACGGCAGATGTACAAGCGCGTGAGGCCGGTGGAGCGGCTGCAAGCTGGAGCTGCTTTGGGCGCATATCATGACCGCTTAAGCTTCGCTTTTATCCCTGTAGGTAAGGCTTCGCTGGTCATGCGGTGGGTTTGACCGCTGGATGGCGGGGTGCTGGGCCTCGGCGGGTGCCTTGAGGTCGTCCGGGTGAGCGCCCGCAGGGTTTCGGTGGGCTGGCGGGCGTGCCCGCTGCCGCCTGAAGCGAGCGAAATCTGCGCCGGATCCGGTTGGGCGTCAGCTGCTGCGGTGGCAGTGGTTTCTCCCAGGGCAGCCGGAGTTCGGCCGCCAGAGGCCGGGCGAGGCGGAGTTGGGTGTAGGCGGCGAGGATCAGTCAGGTCCAGCGGTCCGCCTGGCTGGGGGTGCGGGGACGAGGCAGGGTCCAGTTCAGCGTCTGCCGGACGAAGCGGAAAGTGTGCTCGATGTCGAAGCGTCGCGTGTAGGCCCGCCAGAGCAGGTCGGGATCGGGGGTGTGGCCGGGTGGCCCGGCCACACCACAGCCACAGAGTCTTCGGCGCTCGGCTGCGGCCGGGAAGCCGGTCCACGCCGAGCCGGACCAGGGTGCCCGGGATAACCGGGCGGGGGCCGCGGCTGCCGTGCCGTCGTACTGCTGGGTCTTGGCGTGCAAGCGGTGCCACAGTTGCACAGTCACCGCGCCGTACTGCTCATCCGCGCACGTATGCACGTCGAAGACGAACAGCGGAGTGCGCAGGCCAGTCCGGGGCACAGTTGCAGCAGCTCGCGGATCTGGTTGGCTGCGACGGCACTGGGGTTTTCGCCCGGGGCCAGTCGCCGGGCGTCCACCGGCGCGGCCCACGAGTTGGCGGCCAGTTCCAGGCCGGCCAGCCAGGAGTAGGCCCAGCCGGCCATGATCGGCTGCCCCGCCGAGTGCTTGGAGGGGTGGTAGTAGTAGCTGCGGCCGGGCGAGCACTCGGCATCGCTGCGGGCCCACACGCTCACATCCACCGCGAACACTGGATGGGCGGCGCCGGGCAGTGAGCCCGCGAGCAGGCCGCGTGTCGCTTCGGTGTCCACGCGGCCCCTCGCCAGGGCCGCGTAGGTGCTGCCGTGGCCCCCGCCGGTGCAGCCCGTCCAGCCACAGATACGGCAACGAGATGACCGGGCCGGCCGCCAGGAGGGCGTCGGTCAGCTCGAACAACGCGTCCGCCCGTCTGGTCAGACATGCATGTCACCCCTGGCGGAAGCGTTGCAGGGCGGTGCGGCTCTGGCGGGCCGAGCCAGCCCCGAGCACACTGACAGCGACGGCCATGGCGTCCTCCCCGGTCTTCATCTACCTGGAGAGTCCCGCGATGGCCGTTCCACGTCTCCGCCCATACGCCGACCAACCGCGGACGACCACGGAGCAGGGATAAAGCGAAGCTAAGAGTGGATGGTGCCCGACGGCTCATGGAAACTGTTCCAGCGCGTCGTGCCGTCAGCTTCCCTTTGTTCGCAGTGCGGCGGCCGCAGACGGCACAGAAACCGCGAAGTCCTGGGCTACTCCATCTTCGTGGTCGCATCGGGCTGCATGCGGAGCCAGCCGCCGCCGGGGTTCGGGCCATCTAGTGTGACAGCCTTCCGCTGGTTCACCGAATGGTCACAGGCCCGGGTGCGGGCAAAACTGCACCGGATCGGCCTTGACGAGCTGGGATCCGAGGCGATCTGGACCTGCATGTTCGCGGAGAAGCGATAGTTGCGGCTGGACGCGTCGACACGGCGGTCACGGGCCGGGACCAAAGTGCCGTCGACGATCCACAGACCGTCGGCGGCATCGGCCGGGCGGGTATCCAGCTCGAGCGCAAGCAGCGGCCCGAGTCGGACCATGCGGCACACCGTGGAGGACGAAACCTCGCACAACGGCGCCAGCTGCATCGTAAGATTCGTGCGGTAGCCGCGACCACCAATGCCCGCTCGGCCAGCGGCAGGCTCCACGGTCGGCCCATCATCGTGCCGTTGCCGCCCCGCTCTCGCACCATCTTCAACAGCCGCGCAAGCCTCAGCCCATGGGCGCTGCCTGCGTCGGTTCTCGGATGCGGTGATGCCCGCGCCGTGGCCCTCACTGTCAGCCGTCGGCGGGATGCCCCCTTCGAGCGGCCCCGCAAGGGGCGGCATGCCAGGAAGGCCGCGAACGTGCAGGGACTGCTGCTCGCGGCGGTCGATCGGAACCCTTATGTGCTACTTGTTGGCATTTGATCGCTCCTTTCCAGACCACCTCCGTCAAGCATTTGCGATCGGCTTACACCCGTCGGAGCCACCTTGTTCCGTACGCACTCTGCCCGCCGGGTCGGGAAGAAAGGATCACGCTCGACAGCATCTGCTACACGAGGAGCGTGCATGGACTGTTTCGGGCATCGTCATACAGGCGCTGGGCATTCCGGCAATAGGGCGGGCCGGTGTCGTGCGCCGGCGCGGGGCAGCACGCACGGCGAGGGCGCTGGGTTGGCCGGACAGTTGGCGGAGCAGTTCGGGTCGGAGTTGGTACGGGCGCTGAGGGCAGGGTTGGCGTCCGGGCCGGAGGCGGCCTTCGGGGCCCGGATGCCATCCGAGATCAGTTGGTACGCGTTCGCCGTGGAGTATGCGCAGGCGCGCTGGATCGGCCGCTCCGCCCATACCCGGCGGGAAACGAGCGAGGCACTGGCCGCGATTACCCGAGCGATGCTATATCCGGTGGCGCGACGGCCAAACGAAACTCTGCTGCACCGCTCCCTGCAGAGCTGGGCGTTCACCGAGCGAGGGCCGGCGGCAGAAGAAGTGCCGACTACGGCCCGGCAGGTACTTGATTGGGTGGCACGCGCATCGCGTCCACTGGTCGACCTTCATGACCCCACCGTGGCCCGCGCCGTGATGGATGCGTTGCGCCGCAAACGCGACGGCACTGCCGCTGCGGTGGAGACATGGCGGCGCAAACGCAAGGTTCTCTCCAGCGTGCTGCACTACGCCATCGAGCGCGGCGAGCTGACCAGTCACCCGCTCAAGCAGATCCGCTGGAGCACCCCTCGGCAGGTCAAAGCGGTGGATCCGCGCGTGGTAATCAACCCTCTACAGGCCCGCATCCTGCTAAACGCGGTCTCCTACGTCGGTAACTACCACCGCGCCAAGGGCCGTCGACTGGTCGGCTTCTTCGCCGGCATGTACTACGCCGGACTGCGCCCCGAGGAAGCGGTGGCCGTAGCAGTAACCGACTGCACTCTGCCTGCCACCGGCTGGGGGCGCATGGTTGTCAACCGTGCGTTGCCGCAGGTAGGCAAGAAGTGGACCGACAGTGGGCGCAGGCACGACGATCGAGGTCTCAAGAACCGCCCGCCTGGTGATACCCGCGTGGTACCGCTGCCGCCGCACCTAGTGGCCATCTGGCGCGAAAGCATCGCCGCCTTCGGTATCGCAGAGGACGGCCGACTGTTCTTTAACGAACGTGGCGGCATCGTCGGCTCCACCACCTACTACCGCGTCTGGGAAGAAGCCCGCACTCTCGCCCTGCCGCCGCAGTGGATTCCTACCCCGCTCGCCGCCCGCCCGTACGATCTACGCCATTCGGCACTGTCCACTTGGCTGTGCTCCGGTGCCGACCCCGCAGAAGTCGCCCAGGGCGCGGGCAACAGCGTCGAGGTTCTCCTCACTCGCTATGCCAAGTGTCTCTACGACCGGCAGTCCATCGCCAACAACCGGATCGAGCACCTGCTGACCGCGTACGACTCACCCGTCCAAGACGAGGGATAGTCACGCTTACCGCCAGAGGAACGTCCCGCGAATCCGTTCTCATTTCACCGCTGGGCACGGCATCACGCCAGGTCGGGTTGAGTAGACGCGGCAAGCCTTCCTCAGCGGCCAGCGACCTTCGTCGATCAACGACGACATCCCCATAAATCCCTGACCAGCGATGAAGGGGCTGGGCCAGCGGTCGCCCTCTCCGGGGCTGCGAAAGTGCAACGGTCAAAGGACCGTGTGTCTTTTGGCATGCACGCAAAAGGTCCTGGCCAGCATTTTTGCTGGTCAGGACCTTAATCCGGAGTGCCCCCGGCAGGATTCGAACCTGCGCACACGGCTCCGGAGGCCGTTGCTCTATCCCCTGAGCTACGGGGGCGTGTCTGCTGCTCTCGCGGCGACGGGTAGAACACTACCAGCTCTGACGGGGTGTTCATGAACGGGTCGGGGGAGGGGGGCGTAGCGCATGTGGGGGCGGGGGTTCCGGTGGTCGGGGAAAGGTCCCTCGCACGGGGCGGAAGTGGGCAAAACCCGGACGCAGCCGGAGGCGCGCGCCTAGTCTCAGGGTGTGCCTGGCTTGTCCGGCCGGGTCCTTGTCGTCGACGACAACAAGGTCATCCGGCAGTTGATCAGGGTCAACCTGGAGCTTGAGGGCTTCGAGGTCGTGACCGCGGCTGATGGTGCCGAGTGCCTGGACATCGTCCATCGGGTGGCTCCGGATGTGGTGACGCTCGATGTGGTGATGCCCCGGCTCGACGGGTTGCAGACGGCGGCCCGGCTGCGGGCCGATCCGCGGACGCGGGAGATCCCGCTCGCCATCGTCAGCGCCTGTACGCAGACGGAGGTGGAGAACGGGCAGGCGGTGGGGGTGGACGCGTTTCTGGCGAAGCCGTTCGAGCCGATGGATCTGGTGCGTATCGTGCGGCGGCTGATGAGTCGGGGTGGGGAAGGGCGTAGGGAAAGAGAAGGGGGAGGGGGAGGTGGAGGGGGAGGGGGAGGGGAAGAGGTCGGGGTTGTGGGCGAGGGTGAGGGGTTGGTTGGTGGGGATGGTGGGGGTGGCGCTGGGGTTGGGGGTGCTGATGTCGAAGGAGGCCCGGGGGCTGCGATTCGGCCTGCGGGATGAGGGGGCAGCGGGGTCTTGTCCGGTGGGTGAAACCGGGTGGCGGGTAGGGGGCGCTTCTCCCATACGCTTGGGGCGTGACCCCCGCTGAGTTCTCCCGCGCCGTGCTGCGTTCCGTGCGCGGCGCTGTGGAGGACGGGGAACTCTCCGTGACCGTACCGGCGCGGGTCGTGGTGCGACCCCCGGTGCGTGGCCAGGGAGGCGGCGAGGCCGACTTCGCGTGCAATGTCGCGCTCCAGGTGGCCAAGGAGGCCGGGCGGCCGCCGCGTGAGGTGGCCGGGGTGCTGCGTGAGCGGTTGGTGGGGGTGCCCGGGATCGCCGGTGTGGAGGTCGCCGGGGCGGGGTTCTTGAACGTCACGCTGACGGAAGCGGCCTGGGTCGCGCTCGTGCGGAGTGTGCTGGCGGAGGGGCGGGGGTACGGGCACGCCACCGGTTCCCAGGGGCAGGCCAACGGTCAGGAGCGGGTGGTGTTGCGTGCCGCTGCCGGCGTGCGGGCCGCTGTCACGGTTGAGGTGTTGGAGCGGATTCTGCCCGCGGCGGGAGTCGCGGTACGCGTCGCGGCGAGAGCTGTGGGGGAAGCTGCGGAGGACGTGGCGGTGGAGTCGAACGGGGAGGAGATCCGGCCCCGGCCTGTGAGTGTCCTTCCCCAGCCGGGCTCGCTGCCCCTCGTCGGCCACGCCCAGCCGGGCTCGCTGCCCCTCGTCGGCCATGCCCAGCCGGGCCCGCTGCCCCTCGTCGGCCACGCCCAGCCGGGCCCGCTGCCCTCCGCCGGCCACGCCCAGCCGGGCCCGCTGCCCTCCGCCGGCCACGCCGACCCGATCCATCCGCCGCACCCCGCCTCGCCCCACCCCACCCTGCCCCACCCCACCCTGCCCCACCCCACCGACCCCCGCGCCCACCAAGAATGGCGCGCCCTCGCCGACCGCCTGGGCCCCGACGAAGTGCGCTGGGCCCTGCTGCACCCCGCGCAAACGGATGCCGTGCGGCTTCCCGAGAGGCCGGTGCAGCGGGAGAGCAATGGGCGGTTCCGGGTGCAGTACGCGTATGCGCGTACGTGTGCGATGACGCGTAACGCCCGGGAGCTGGGGTTCACGGCCGAGCCGGCCGAGCCGGCCGAGGTGGGCGAGGCTGGGAACATGGGGCAGGCGGGGGAGCCGCGAGGGGAGCGGGGTGCGCTGCGGGCGCTTTATGCCGCCCTCGCCGAGTACCCCGCTGTCGTCGAGGCCGCCGCGCGCTACCGGGCGCCCGACCGGATCGCGCGGCATCTGGAAGTGACCGCCGACGCCTGGCTGCGATGTCACGACGTGTGTCCGCCGCTGCCCGTCGGGGAGGAGAAACCCTCGGCCGTGCACCGCGCCCGGCTGGCCCTCGCCGAAGCCGCCGGAACGGTGCTCGCCAACGGCCTGCACCTGCTCGGCATCTCCACGCCCGAACGTCTGTGACCGCCCGAACGTCTGTGACCGCGCGCATGCCCGTGACCGCGTGACTGTCCGGACGCCCGCGACCGCCCGGACGCCCGTGCTCGTCCGGACGTCCGCGACCACCCGACCGTCCGCGACCACCCGACCGTCCGCGACCACCCGACCGCCCGCGACCACCCGACCGTGACCCACCCGAACGTGATCCACCCGACGACAGACCGTGACAACGCCGTACGCGCGACGTCGTCGTACCCGTACTTGAGGGGAACACCCACGCCATGAGCCGCTCCGCCCACCCCGCAGGCCCCCGGCACGGTGACGTGCTGCCCGAGGGGCACTACGCCGCGCCGCCCGCCGACCTGAACAGCCTCGACCCGCGGGTGTGGTCCCGTACGGTCGAGCGCAACGCCGACGGGGTCGTCACCGTCGGCGGGATCGACGTCGCCACGCTCGCCGAGGAATTCGGCACGCCCGGCTACTTCCTGGACGAGGACGACTTCCGGGCCCGGTGCCGGGCCTGGAAGGACGCGTTCGGGGAGGGGGCGGACGTCTTCTACGCCGGGAAGGCGTTTCTTTCGCGGGCCGTGGTGAAGTGGCTGGCGGAGGAGGGGATGCATCTCGACGTGTGCAGTGGCGGGGAGCTGGCCACCGCGCTGGCGGCCGGGATGCCGGCCGAGCGGATCGCGCTGCACGGGAACAACAAGAGCACCGAGGAGATCACCCGGGCCGTGGAGGCCGGGGTCGGGCGGATCGTGCTGGACTCGTTCCAGGAGATCGTGCGGGTGGCGCACATCGCGGACCGGCTGGGGAAGCGGCAGCGGGTGCAGGTGCGGGTGACGGTCGGCGTCGAGGCGCACACCCACGAGTTCATCGCGACCGCGCACGAGGACCAGAAGTTCGGGCTCGCGCTGGCCGGCGGGCAGGCCGCCGAGGCGGTGCGGCGGATCCTGAAGCTGGACGGGCTGGAGCTGACCGGCATCCACTCGCACATCGGGTCGCAGATCTTCGACATGGCCGGGTTCGAGGTGTCCGCGCGGCGCGTGGTGCAGCTGCTGACGGAGGTGCGCGACGAGCACGGGGTCGAGCTGCCGGAGATCGACCTGGGGGGCGGGCTCGGCATCGCGTACACCTCGGACGACGACCCGCGCGAGCCGCACGAGATCGCCAAGGCGCTGGGTGACATCGTGACGCGCGAGTGCGAGGCGGCCGGACTTGCGGTGCCGCGGCTCTCCGTGGAGCCGGGGCGCGCCATCGTCGGACCGACCGCCTTTACCCTTTACGAGGTCGGCACGGTCAAGGAGCTGGACGGACTGCGCACGTACGTCTCCGTCGACGGCGGGATGTCGGACAACATCCGTACGGCGCTGTACGACGCGGAGTACAGCGTCGCGCTGGTCTCCCGCGCCTCCGAGGCCCCGCCGATGCTCTCGCGTGTGGTCGGCAAGCACTGCGAGAGCGGCGACATCGTCGTACGGGACGCGTTCCTGCCCGCCGATATCGCCCCGGGTGACCTGCTCGCCGTGCCCGCGACCGGTGCGTACTGCCGGTCGATGGCGAGCAACTACAACCACGCGCTGCGGCCGCCGGTGGTCGCGGTGCGCGGCGGCGAGGGACGGGTCATCGTCCGGCGCGAGACGGAGGAGGACCTGCTCCGGCTCGACGTCGGCTAGGACGGGTGCACGAGTGAGGAGGCGGGGCGCCGGGCCCCGCCTTTCCGGCGGGTGTCGCCGAGCCTGCCGGGTGACCGACAATTGTGGAACAGATGTCTCGGCATCCGGACCGGGGGCCGAATCCCCGGTCCGGTGGGTGAGACTGGGGCATTACCGAGCATGAAAGCGAAAGAGGTCGAATGATGCGTACGCGTCCGCTGAAGGTGGCGCTGCTGGGCTGTGGAGTGGTCGGCTCAGAGGTGGCGCGCATCATGACGACGCACGCCGACGACCTCGCGGCACGCATCGGCGCGCCCGTGGAACTGGCCGGTATCGCGGTGCGGCGGCCGGACCGGGTGCGCGCGGGGGTGCCCGCCGAGCTGATCACCACCGACGCCACGGAGCTGGTCAAACGCGACGACATCGACGTGGTCGTCGAGGTCATCGGCGGCATCGAGCCCGCCCGTACGCTGATCACGACCGCTTTCGAGCACGGCGCGAGCGTGGTTTCGGCCAACAAGGCGCTGGTCGCCGCCGACGGCGCGGCGCTGCACGCCGCGGCCGAGGCCAACGGCGCCGACCTGTACTACGAGGCCGCCGTGGCCGGCGCGATCCCGCTGGTCAGGCCGCTGCGCGAGTCGCTGGCCGGCGACAAGGTCAACCGGGTGATCGGCATCGTCAACGGGACGACCAACTTCATCCTGGACAAGATGGACAGCACGGGGGCGGGCTACTCGGAGGCGCTGGACGAGGCCACGGCTCTGGGGTACGCGGAGGCCGACCCGACGGCGGACGTCGAGGGCTTCGACGCGGCCGCCAAGGCCGCCATCCTGGCCGGTATCGCCTTCCACACCCGGGTGACCATCGACGACGTGCACCGCGAGGGGCTGACCGAGGTCACCGCCTCCGACATCGCCTCCGCCAAGCGCATGGGCTGCACGGTCAAGCTGCTGGCGATCTGCGAGCGGGCCGCCGACGGTGCCTCTGTGACGGCACGCGTGCACCCCGCCATGATTCCGCTGACGCACCCGCTGGCCTCCGTGCGCGAGGCGTACAACGCGGTCTTCGTCGAGTCCGAGGCCGCCGGGCAGCTCATGTTCTACGGCCCCGGCGCGGGCGGTTCGCCGACCGCCTCCGCGGTCCTCGGCGACCTGGTGGCGGTCTGCCGCAACAAGCTGGCCGAGACCACCGGACCCGGCGAGTCCGCTTACACGCGGCTGCCCGTGGGCCCCATGGGCGACGTCGTCACCCGCTACCACATCAGCCTGGACGTGGCCGACAAGCCCGGTGTCCTCGCCCAGGTCGCCATGGTCTTCGCCGAGCACGGCGTGTCCATCGACACGGTTCGCCAGCAGAGCAAGGACGGGGGGACCTCCCGCTCGGGCGAAGCCGAGACCGGGGGAGAGGCGTCCCTCGTCGTCGTCACCCACCGGGCGGCCGACGCCGCCCTGTCGTCGACCGTCGGCGCGCTGCGCGACCTGGACACCGTCCGGGGCGTCGCCAGCATCATGCGGGTCGAAGGGGAGTAAAGGAACCCATGTCTGCCATTTCCACCGCGAGCCGTCAGTGGCGCGGAATCATCGAGGAGTACCGCGACCGGCTGCCCGTCGGCGCGTCGACCGAGGTCGTCACGTTGCGTGAGGGCGGTACGCCGCTGGTGCCCGCGCAGGTGCTCTCCGAGCGCACGGGCTGTGAGGTGCATCTCAAGGTAGAGGGCGCCAACCCCACCGGGTCCTTCAAGGACCGTGGCATGACCATGGCCATCACCCGGGCCAAGGAGGAGGGTGCCAAGGCGGTCATCTGCGCCTCCACCGGCAACACCTCGGCCTCGGCCGCCGCCTACGCCGTACGGGCCGGGATGGTCTGCGCCGTGCTCGTCCCGCAGGGCAAGATCGCGCTCGGCAAGATGGGCCAGGCGCTGGTGCACGGCGCGAAGATCCTCCAGGTCGACGGCAATTTCGACGACTGTCTGACGCTGGCCCGCGGCCTCTCGGAGAGGTACCCCGTCGCACTTGTGAACTCCGTCAACCCGGTACGGATCGAGGGCCAGAAGACCGCCGCCTTCGAGATCGTCGACATGCTGGACGACGCGCCGGACATCCACGTGCTGCCCGTCGGCAACGCCGGCAACATCACGGCGTACTGGAAGGGCTACCAGGAGTACGCGGCCGACGGCATCGCCTCGCGCACCCCGCGCATGTGGGGCTTCCAGGCGTCCGGCAGCGCCCCGATCGTACGTGGCGAAGTCGTCAAGGATCCGCACACGATCGCGACCGCCATCCGCATCGGCAACCCCGCCTCCTGGCAGTTCGCCGAGCGCGCCCGGGACGAGTCCGGTGGCTTCATCGACGAGGTGACGGACCGTCAAATCCTGGCCGCCTACCGCCTGCTGGCCTCCCAGGAGGGCGTCTTCGTGGAGCCCGCCTCGGCCGCCTCGGTGGCCGGCCTGCTCAAGGCGGCCGACGAGGGCAAGGTCGACCCCGGGCAGCGGATCGTCTGCACGGTCACCGGCAACGGCCTCAAGGACCCGGACTGGGCCGTCGCGGGCGCCCCGCAGCCGGTCACGGTCCCGGTCGACGCCGACGCCGCGGCCGAGCGCCTCGGTCTGGCATAGCGCGGCGGCGCGCCCGGCCGTACCCGTACGGCCGGGCGCGTGTTCCCGCGCCGAACGGCGCGCGAAAAGGGGTTACGCGACCGGCGGGAACCCCGTAACCTCGGGATAGAGCAAACCCTGCAAAGGCTGCAAAGGCGGCCGTGGACGGCCGGCGGCGTGCGACACGCATCGCGCGCCTCCTGTGCGCCCTATGTCGCCACAGAACCTTCCTTCGATAGGCTGGCAGCCAACTCCCCTCCCCACGGCATGTCGCAGTGGTGTGCAGGGCAGGTCAGAACGGTCCCCACGAGCCGGCCGGGCACCCTGGTGCTGCGGCGCTCCGGGGCAGTGCCGCAGCATCACATCAAGGAGAGTCATCGAGCGATGGCCGGTCCAGCGTTCCGCGCCGCCGCCGTCCGGGTGCGCACCCCCGCGACCAGCGCCAATCTCGGTCCCGGCTTCGACGCCCTCGGGCTGTCCCTCGGGCTGTACGACGACGTCGTGGTGCGCGTGGCCGATTCCGGCCTGCACGTCGACATCGCGGGCGAGGGCGCCGAAACCCTGCCGCGCGACGAGAGCCACCTGCTCGTACGGTCCCTGCGCGCCGCCTTCGACCTGCTCGGCGGGCAGCCGCGCGGCCTGGAGATCGTGTGCGCCAACCGCATCCCGCACGGCCGTGGCCTGGGCTCCTCCTCCGCCGCGATCTGCGCCGGCATCGTCGCGGCCCGCGCCGTGACCATAGGCGGCGAGCAGCGGCTCGACGACGCGGCGCTGCTGGAACTGGCCACCGAGATCGAGGGCCATCCCGACAACGTGGCCGCCTGCCTGCTGGGCGGCTTCACCCTGGCCTGGACGGACACCGGCGCCGCGCGGGCCATCAGGATGGATCCCGCGGATTCCATCGTTCCGGTGGTCTTCGTGCCCGGGAAACCGGTGCTCACGGAGACCGCACGCGGACTGCTGCCGCGTACCGTCCCCCATGTGGACGCCGCGGCCAACGCCGGTCGCGCCGCGCTGCTCGTGGAGGCCCTGACCAGGCGCCCCGAGCTGCTGCTGGCCGCGACCGAGGACCGACTTCACCAGGAGTACCGTGCTCCCGCGATGCCCGAGAGCGTGGCCCTGGTGAACCGACTGCGCGCGGACGGCGTCCCCGCGGTCGTCTCCGGCGCGGGCCCCACGGTGCTCGCGCTGGTACAGGAGGAAGCGGCCGACAAGGTGGCCGGCCTTGCGGGCGAGGGGTGGGCGGCCAACCGGCTGGCCCTCGACGCGGCGGGCACCTCGGTGCTGCCGCTCGCCGGGTGATCGTCGATTGCCGGTCTTCGAGAGGGGGAATGTTTGTTGGATCCGGTAGTGTTAACCTCAAGTGAGTACGTGACGCCTCAGCGGCGCGGTACTTCGTGTCCCCCATCGGGACCACCTTTCTTCCGGGAGCCTCCCAAACTGCTTGGAGCAGTTGCCTGAGCAGAAGCGAGCACGCTCCGGAATCGGCGTGACGGACATGAGTCACAGACATCTCTTCGCGCCGGAACCATGAACTGATCTCTCCGCCATTTCCGGCGGGACCACCGCCCCGGCCAGGTCCGCAAGTACGGGACCGCAGCCGGACAGCACAACCGGTCGCCGAGCCAGACAGGCCGACGCCCGCTCCAGGGAAGGACCCTTCGTGAGCGACACCACCGATCTGATGGGCGTACGCACCGATGGCAGTGCCACCGCGCCCGCCACGGACGCTCCCGCCGCGCCTGCGCGGCGCCGCCGTTCCGGCACCGGCCTGGACGGCATGGTCCTGGCAGAGCTGCAGCAGGTCGCCTCCAGCCTCGGTATCAAGGGCACCGCGCGGATGCGCAAGAGCCAGCTGATCGAGGTCATCAAGGAGAAGCAGGCCGCCGGCTCCGGTTCCGGCGCCGCGGCCAAGGGCGACGCGCCCGCCGAGACCGAGACCAAGCCCAAGCGCCGGGCCACGTCCAAGGCCCGTACGGGCGAGGACGGCGACGCCAAGGCCGCGGGCAAGACGGCCAAGGCCGCCGCCGACAGCTCCGCAGGCCAGCAGCAGATCGACATCCCGGGCCAGCCCGGAGGCACCGCCACCGACGAGCAGCCGGCCGGCGAGCGCCGCCGGCGCCGCGCCACCGCCGCCGCGGGCAGCCCCGACGGCGCCGGCGAGGCGAAGGCCGAGGGCAAGTCCGAGGCGAAGGCCGACACCCGTACGGCGCCGCGCGAGGACGCCAAGGCCGAGGCCGCGGCGGACAGCGCCGAGGGCCGCCAGGGCAAGGGCGACCGCCAGGACCGCGGGGACCGCCAGGACCGCGGCCAGAAGGGCGACCGCCAGGGCCGCGGCGAGCGCGGCGAGCGCGGCCAGCGCGACCGCCGCAACAAGAACAACGACGGCGGCGACGGCGGCAACCAGCAGGGCGGCGGCAACCGCCAGCGCGACAACCGCGACAACCGTGACAACCGCCAGGACGACGACGACTTCGAGGGCGGGCGCCGCGGGCGCCGCGGCCGCTACCGCGACCGCCGCGGCCGCCGCGGCCGTGAGGACTTCGGCAACGAGCCGCAGGTCTCCGAGGACGACGTCCTGATCCCCGTCGCGGGCATCCTCGACATCCTCGACAACTACGCGTTCATCCGGACCTCCGGCTACCTGCCGGGCCCGAACGACGTGTACGTCTCGCTCGCCCAGGTCCGCAAGAACGGCCTGCGCAAGGGCGACCACGTCACCGGCGCGGTCCGCCAGCCCCGCGAGGGCGAGCGCCGCGAGAAGTTCAACGCGCTGGTGCGCCTGGACACCGTCAACAGCGTCGCGCCCGAACAGGGCCGCGGCCGCCCGGAGTTCGGCAAGCTGACGCCGCTTTACCCGCAGGAGCGGCTGCGCCTGGAAGGTGAGCCGGGCGCGCTGACGCCGCGGATCATCGACCTGGTCGCGCCGATCGGCAAGGGCCAGCGCGGTCTGATCGTGGCGCCGCCGAAGACCGGCAAGACCATGATCATGCAGGCGATCGCCAACTCGATCACCCGCAACAGCCCCGAGTGCCACCTGATGGTCGTCCTGGTCGACGAGCGTCCCGAAGAGGTCACCGACATGCAGCGGTCGGTCAAGGGCGAGGTCATCTCCTCGACCTTCGACCGTCCCGCCGAGGACCACACCACCGTCGCCGAGCTGGCCATCGAGCGCGCCAAGCGCCTGGTGGAGCTGGGCCACGACGTGGTCGTCCTGCTGGACTCGATCACCCGTCTGGGCCGTGCGTACAACCTCGCCGCGCCGGCGTCGGGCCGCATCCTGTCCGGTGGTGTCGACTCGACCGCGCTGTACCCGCCGAAGAAGTTCTTCGGTGCGGCGCGCAACATCGAGGACGGCGGCTCGCTGACGATCCTGGCCACCGCGCTGGTCGAGACCGGCTCGCGGATGGACGAGGTGATCTTCGAGGAGTTCAAGGGCACCGGCAACATGGAGCTCAAGCTCGACCGGAAGCTCTCGGACAAGCGCATCTTCCCGGCGGTGGACGTGGACGCGTCCAGCACCCGTAAGGAAGAGATCCTGATGGGCAGCGACGAGCTGGCCGTCGTCTGGAAGCTGCGCCGCGTGCTGCACGCCCTGGACCAGCAGCAGGCCATCGAGCTGCTGCTGGACAAGATGAAGCAGACGAAGTCCAACGCGGAGTTCCTGCTCCAGATCCAGAAGACGACCCCCGGCATGGGCAACGGCAACGGCAACGACTGAGGCCTGCCCGGGTCCCTGGCCGAGCGAAGGCGCTCGTACAAGCGCCGGACGCGGCCATAGCCGTACGGCAGAGCCCTCCCGGTCACTTCGGTGGCCGGGAGGGCTTCTCGCTGTCCGCAGAACCCGCAGATTGTTGCCTTGCGCACACGCGCAATGTCGGCGGATGCCTCCCTTCCACTTCCAGGGACCGGACGAAAGCCCTGGTCACAAGGGACGTAGCGCACTGCCGCCGGAGCCTTGCGGTGCCGTTTTCTAAGAATGGCTCTCAATCCCGCTGTGCAACCCTTCCGGTCTACCCCCCGTCTTTCAAAGCGCAACAAACCGTGGCTGAACGGTGACGGCGAGGGGCAGCCGAGAGAACGAGGACTGAGGAGCAGATGGCGGACAGCAGCAAGGCCGCGCAGGCGGCCACCGGCCGTTCCCGCGGCATACGCGCCACGGGCCGCCGGCGCAAGGGCCCGACCCGGCGCCGCCGTGCCCTGACGATCACCGTGTGCGCGCTGGTCAGCTGCGTGCTGCTCGGCGGCGCGGGACTCGGCTACGTCTACTTCAAGCTCAACGGCAACCTGAAGGGCGTCGACATCAACGCCGCCCTGGGCAAGAACCGGCCCCAGGACAACGACGACGGGTCGATGGACATCCTCGTCATGGGCTCGGACTCCCGGGCGGGCGCGAACGGCTCGTACGGCACGGACGAGGGCAACGCCCGCTCCGACACCGCGATGATCGTGCACGTCTACAAGGGCCACAAGAAGGCCAGCGTGGTCAGCATCCCGCGCGACACCATGGTCCAGCGCCCCGACTGCACCAAGGACGGCAAGAACATCCCGGGCCAGCGCAAGGCCATGTTCAACACCGCCTTCGAGGTCGGCGGGCCGGCCTGCGCCGTCAAGACCGTCGAGTCGATGAGCGGCATCCGTATGGACCACTTCGTCGAGGTCGACTTCACCGGCTTCAAGAAGCTCATCGACGCCCTGGGCGGCGTGGACATCACCACCACCAAGCCCATCCACGACAACAAGAGCCACCTGAACCTGGAGCCCGGCAAGCACACCCTCAACGGCGAGGACGCGCTCGGCCTCGTCCGCACCCGGCACGGCGTGCCCGGCGGCGACGGCAGCGACCTGGGCCGCATCCAGCTCCAGCAGACCTTCATCAAGGCGCTGATGAAGCAGGTCAAGAGCATCGGGCTGCTGTCCAACCCGGCGAAGCTCTACGGCATCGCCGACACCGCCACCAAGGCCATCACCACCGACACCGACCTGAACTCGGTCAACGCGCTCATGGGGCTCGCCAAGCAGATGGGCGGCATCGGGTCGGACAACATCGACATGGTGACGCTGCCGGTGACGTACGACCCGAAGAACCCCTCCCGCGTCCTGCCGCTGGAGAAGCAGTCGAAGCAGGTGTGGGACGCGCTGGGCCAGGACCGGGACATCCCGAAGGAAGCGATCAAGGATTCCGCAGGTGACAAGGGCGGAACCGGCAGTTACGTAAAGTAGCTGAACCGTTTCTTCCGCGCATTTCCCGGCACCCCGGCACCCCCGGGGAATACCTCCGGGCCCACCCCGGTTTTGGGAGATGCGACCAGTCCTGGCAGACTGGACCGTCGGCCCCGGTTCACGTGACGCAATCCGCGGAACGACCCGGAGCCCTCCCGAACCTAGGAGAATCCCTTGAAGCGCGACATCCACCCGGAGTACGTCGAGACCCAGGTCAGCTGCACCTGCGGCGCGTCGTTCACCACCCGTAGCACCGTGGCCGGCGGCACCATCCGTGCCGACATCTGCTCCGAGTGCCACCCGTTCTACACGGGCAAGCAGAAGATCCTCGACACCGGTGGCCGCGTGGCCCGCTTCGAGGCCCGCTTCGGCAAGGCCGCTGGCTCCGCCAAGAAGTAGCGACCCGCAAGGCGCCGGTTCCCGGTCGCCCCTCCGAGGGGCGGCCGGACCGGCGTTTTGTCGTCCAGGCCACGGATCAGGCCGGAGATCCGCGGCCGCGGCAGCGCGCCGCACAGGTGCCGGCAACCGGTATACACAGCCAGGTGAGGAACCCCACGATGTTCGAGGCGGTCGAGGAACTGATCGGCGAGCACGCCGATCTCGAAAAGCGGCTGGCCGACCCCGCGGTCCACGCCGACCAGCGCGAGGCCAAGCGGCTCAACAAGCGCTACTTCGAACTGACCCCGATCGTCACCACGTACCGCTCCTGGAAGCAGACCGGCGACGACATCGGCACCGCCCGCGAACTGGCCGCCGACGACCCCGACTTCGCCGACGAGGTCAAGGACCTCGAAGCCGCCCGCGAAGAGCTGACCGAGAAGCTGCGGCTGCTGCTCGTACCGCGCGACCCCAGCGACGACAAGGACGTCATCCTGGAGGTCAAGGCCGGCGAGGGCGGCGAGGAGTCCGCGCTGTTCGCCGGCGACCTCCTGCGCATGTACCTGCGCTACGCCGAGCGCGTCGGCTGGAAGACCGAGATCCTGGAAGCCAACGAGTCCGACCTCGGCGGCTACAAGGACGTCCAGGTCGCCGTGAAGACCAAGGGCGGCAACGGCGCCACCGAGCCCGGCCAGGGCGTGTGGGCCCGCCTGAAGTACGAGGGCGGGGTGCACCGCGTCCAGCGGGTGCCCGCCACCGAGTCCCAGGGCCGCATCCACACCTCGGCGGCCGGCGTGCTCGTCACGCCCGAGGCCGAGGAGGTCGAGGTCGAGATCGGCCCGAACGACCTGCGCATCGACGTCTACCGGTCCTCCGGGCCCGGCGGCCAGTCCGTCAACACCACCGACTCCGCCGTACGGATCACCCACCTGCCCACCGGCATCGTCGTCTCCTGCCAGAACGAGAAGAGCCAGCTCCAGAACAAGGAGCAGGCCCTGCGCATCCTGCGCTCGCGGCTGCTGGCCGCCGCCCAGGAAGAGGCCGAGAAGGAAGCCTCCGACGCCCGGCGCAGCCAGGTCCGCACCGTCGACCGCTCCGAACGCATCCGGACGTACAACTTCCCCGAGAACCGGATCTCGGACCACCGGGTCGGCTTCAAGGCGTACAACTTGGACCAGGTCCTCGACGGCGAGCTCGACCCGGTGATCCAGGCGTGCGTGGACGCCGACTCGGCCGCCAAGCTCGCGGCCGCCCAGTAAGCCCGTACAAGCCCGTAGAACGAGCCGGAGGAACAGCGTGCCGTCGCCTTCCGGGGGCCACGCCCCCCAGCGGCCCCGCCGCGGGCCCAGTCCCCGTACCGTGCTGCTCGCCGAAGTGGCCCAGGCCACCCAGCGGCTGGCCGACGCCGGCGTACCCTCGCCGCGCTTCGACGCGGAGGAACTCGCCGCGCACGTCCACGGCGTCAAGCGCGGCGAACTGCACCGCGTCCCCGACGCGGACTTCGACGCCCGCTACTGGGAAGCCGTCGCCCGCCGCGAGGCCCGCGAGCCGCTCCAGCACATCACCGGGCGCGCCTTCTTCCGCTACCTGGAGCTGCACGTCGGCCCCGGCGTCTTCGTACCCCGTCCGGAGACCGAGTCCGTCGTCGGCTGGGCGATAGACGCCGTACGGGCCATGGACGTCGTCGAACCGCTCATCGTCGACCTGTGCACGGGCTCCGGAGCCATCGCACTTGCCCTGGCCCAGGAAGTGCCGCGCTCCCGCGTGCACGCCGTCGAGCTGTCGGACGAGGCCATGCAGTGGGCACGCAAGAACGTCGAGGGGTCCCGCGTCGTTCTCCAGCAGGGCGACGCGCTGACCGCGCTACCCGAGCTGGACGGCCAGGTGGACCTGGTCATCTCCAACCCGCCGTACATCCCGCTGACCGAGTGGGAGTACGTCGCACCCGAGGCACGCGACCACGACCCCGAGCTCGCGCTGTTCTCGGGCCAGGACGGCCTGGACACCATCCGCGGCATCGAGCGGACCGCACACCGCCTGCTGCGGCCCGGCGGCGTCGTGGTCATCGAGCACGCCGACACCCAGGGCGGCCAGGTTCCGTGGATCTTCACCGAAGAGCGGGGCTGGGCCGACGCGGCCGACCACCCCGACCTGAACAACCGGCCCCGCTTCGCCACCGCGCGCAGGGCGACGCCATGACGAGCCCGGCCCCCACGAGTCATCTGTACGTTCCGCACGAGGAGGTCCGTTAAATGGCACGGCGTTACGACTGCAGCGACGCGACCGACCGCGCGACCGGTCTGCGCGAGGCCGCATCGGCCGTCCGTCGCGGCGAGCTGGTCGTGCTGCCGACCGACACCGTCTACGGCATCGGCGCGGACGCGTTCAGTGCCGAGGCCGTCGGTGACCTGCTCCAGGCCAAGGGCCGCGGGCGCGGCATGCCCTCGCCCGTGCTCGTCGGCTCCCCGAACACCCTCCACGGGCTCGTCACGGACTTCTCCGAGCAGGCATGGGAACTGGTCGACGCCTTCTGGCCCGGCGCGCTCACCCTGGTCGCCACCCACCAGCCGTCGCTGACCTGGGACCTGGGCGAGACCCGCGGCACGGTCGCGGTCCGCATGCCGCTGCACCCGGTCGCCATCGAGCTGCTCACCGAGTTCGGCCCGATGGCCGTCTCCAGCGCCAACCTCACCGGCCACCCGTCGCCGCAGGACTGCGACGCGGCCCAGGAAATGCTCGGCGACTCCGTCTCCGTCTACCTGGACGGCGGCCCGACCCCCGCCGCCGTGCCGTCCTCCATCGTGGACGTCACGGGCCCGGTGCCGATGCTGCTGCGCGCGGGCGCGATCAGCGCGGAGGAGCTGCGCAAGGTGGTACCGGACCTTGAGGTGGCGAATTGATTGCCCCCATGGGGCGTGGCATAGCGGGACCCGGCGAGGACACCTACCGCACCTTCCGCATCCTCCACGTCAGCACCGGCAACGTCTGCCGCTCGCCCATCACCGAGCGGCTCCACCGGCACGCCCTCGACCTGCGTCTGGGCGAGGACCGCGGCGGCCTGGTCGTGGAGAGCGCCGGCACCTGGGGCCACGAAGGCGCGCCCATGGAGACCCACGCCGCCACCGTTCTGGCCGATTACGGAGCGGATCCGGCCGATTTCACCGGCCGCGAGCTGCTGGACGAGCACGTCATCCGGGCCGACCTCGTCCTGACCGCCACCCGCGACCACCGTGCCCAGGTCATCTCCATGGGCCATTCGGCGGGACTGCGCACCTTCACGTTGAAGGAGTTCAACCGCCTCGTACGGGCCATAGACCCGGCCACGCTGCCCGAGCCCGACCCGGCGCTGCCCGGCGGCGGGCTGGTCGAGCGCGCCCGCGCCCTGGTCGGCGCCGCCGCCGCGCTGCGCGGCTGGCTGCTGGCACCGAACCCGGAGGCGGACGAGGTCTACGACCCGTACGGCGCGCCCATCACGTTCTTCCGCTCCATCGGCGACGAGATCAACCAGGCGCTGGACCCCGTGGTGACCGCCCTGACGGGAGTTCCGGCCCGCGCCTGACCCTCGGGGCGGCGGGACCGCGAACGGGGCTCTGGGGGGCGCGGAGGACGCTCTGCGGCTTCGTGGCGGCCGCGCTTGGGTAGGCCCCCGGTGGGGGGATGTGGCGTTCGATTCGGCCTGGAGGGGGGCGGCCGGGGTCTGGCGCGCCGCCTCGGGTTGCCGTGGCTTCGTGGCGGCGGCGCTTGGGTAGGCCCCCGGTGGGGGGACGTGGCGTTCGATTCGGCCTGGAGGACGGGCGGTCGGCCCCGGGCCCGGCGCCGCCTCGGGCCGCCGGGCTTCGTGGCGGCCGCCTTTGGGTAAGCCCCCGCTGGGGGGACGATCACGTTCGATTCGGTCTGTGGGGCGGGTAGCGCGTCCACGGGCGGCACATCCGGCGCGCCCGGATGGCGCTCCGCGCCTACATTGGGACTACGTTCCTACGAGGCCCGGAGCCAGCCATGTCCGCCACCACCGCGTCACCCCGGAGCGAGACCACGGCTGCCCGGCGGGCGGGCGGCTACGCGGTGCCCTCCTGGAGCCCCGACTTCGCCGCGCTGCTGGAGCAGGACCCGGAGATCGCCGGGGTGCTGCTGGGCGAGGCGGCGCGGCAGGGCGACGGGCTGCAGCTCGTCGCCGCCGAGAACTTCACCTCGCGGGCCGTGCTCGCCGCCCTCGGCTCCCCGCTCGCCAACAAGTACGCCGAGGGCTACCCCGGCGCCCGGCACCACGGCGGCTGCGAGGTCGTGGACCTCGCCGAGCGCCTCGCCGTGGAGCGCGCCACGGACCTGTTCGGCGCCGAGCACGCCAACGTCCAGCCGCACTCCGGCTCTTCGGCCGTGCTGGCCGCCTACGCCGCCTTGCTGCGCCCGGGGGACACCGTCCTGGCCATGGCGCTGCCGCACGGCGGGCACCTCACCCACGGTTCGCCCGCCAACTTCTCCGGCCGCTGGTTCGACTTCGCCGGGTACGGCGTCGATCCGCACACGGGGCTGCTGGACTACGAGGAGGTGCGCGAGCTGGCCCGCCGGCATCGGCCGAAAGCCATCGTCTGCGGCTCGATCTGTTATCCGCGGCATCTGGACTACGCCGTCTTCCGGGAGATCGCCGACGAGGTGGGCGCGTATCTCATCGCGGACGCCGCCCACCCCATCGGGCTGGTCGCCGGGGGAGTGGCGCCCAGTCCCGTGCCGTACGCGGACGTCGTGTGCGCCACCACCCACAAGGTCCTGCGCGGCCCCCGCGGCGGGATGATCCTGTGCCGCGCCGAGCTGGCCGAGCGCATCGACCGGGCCGTTTTCCCCTTCACCCAGGGCGGCGCTCAGATGAACTCCGTCGCCGCCAAGGCCGTCGCTTTCGGCGAGGCCGCCACCGATGCCTTCGCGGCCTACGCCCGGCAGGCCGTCGCCAACGCGCGGGCGTTGGCCGCCTCTCTGGAGGAGGAGGGGCTGACGGTCACCACCGGGGGTACGGACACCCACTTGATCACCGCCGATCCGGCGCCGCTGGGGGTGGACGCCCGTACGGCCAGGGGGCGTTGCGCGGCGGCGGGGATCGTGCTGGACACCTGTGCCCTGCCGTGTGCCGAGGACCCGTCGGGGCGCCGGCCGGGGCTGCGGCTGGGCGCCGCGGCGCTGACCACCCAGGGGATGGGCGAGGAGGAGGCCGTACGGGCCGGCGCGCTGCTCGCGGCGGCCGTCCGGGAGGACCCGCGGGCCCGCGCGGGAACCGTGGCATTGGTCCGGCGCTTTCCGCCATATCCCGATCGGGGCTGAGGCCGGGAACCGTTCGCCTGAGCGGGTTGTCTTCCCTTACGTTCACGGATAGGGGGCGGACACGCATATGGTGTGTGGCTGTGATGGCCAGCGATACCAATGGGGCAGCCCGTGCGTGAATACCTGCTGACGCTGTGCGTCACGGCCGCGGTCACTTACCTCCTGACCGGGCCGGTACGGAAATTCGCCATCGCGGCAGGCGCGATGCCGGAGATCCGCGCGCGTGACGTGCACCGCGAACCCACCCCGCGCCTCGGCGGCATCGCCATGTTCGGCGGGCTGTGCGCGGGTCTGCTGGTCGCCGCCCACCTCACCAACCTCAAGTCCGTCTTCGAGCACTCCAACGAGCCGCGCGCGCTGCTGTCGGGCGCCGCGCTGATCTGGGTGCTGGGCGTGCTGGACGACAAGTGGGGCGTGGACGCGCTGGTCAAGCTCGGCGGGCAGATGATCGCCGCCGGTGTGATGGTCCTTCAGGGCCTGACGATCCTGTGGATTCCGGTGCCCGGCATCGGCACCGTCTCGCTGAGCCCTTGGCAGGGCACGCTGCTGACGGTCGCTCTGGTCGTCATCACCATCAACGCCGTCAACTTCGTGGACGGCCTGGACGGGTTGGCCTCGGGCATGGTGTGCATCGCCGCCGCGGCCTTCTTCATGTACGCGTACCGGATGTGGTTCGGGTACGGCATCGAGGCGGCCGCGCCCGCGACGCTGTTCTCGGTCGTCCTGATGGGCATGTGCCTGGGCTTCCTGCCGCACAACATGCACCCGGCGCGGATCTTCATGGGGGATTCGGGCTCGATGCTGATCGGGCTGGTCATGGCGGCCGGCGCGGTCTCGGTGACCGGCCAGGTGGACCCGGACCTACTCAACCTGAAGGCGGGCAGCGTCCGCGAGGCCACCCACGCGATGGTGCCGGTCTACATCCCGCTGCTGCTGCCGCTGACGATCATCGCGGTGCCGGTCGCGGACCTGGTGCTGGCCATCGTGCGCCGTACCTGGAAGGGCCAGTCGCCGTTCGCCGCCGACCGCGGCCACCTGCACCACCGACTGCTGGAAATCGGCCATTCGCACAGCCGGGCCGTCCTGATCATGTACTTCTGGTCCGCGCTGATCGCCTTCGGCGCCGTGGCGTACTCGGTGAACAACGCCAGCGTGTGGGTCGTGATGGGCATCGTGCTGCTGAGCGCGATCGGGCTGGTGCTCCTGCTGCTGCCGCGGTTCACGCCGAGGGCGCCGCGCTGGGCGGAGTGGATGGTTCCGCCGCGGTACCGGCGCAGCGTGCAGGCGGCGGCCGTGGCCGCCGCGGCCGCCGAGAGCGCGGCGATCGAGGAGGCCGGGCATCCGGACGCCGCGGATGGGGGGCGGCGGCCGGTGCCGGCGGGGATCAACGGGGCCACTGCGATCGGCGACCGGTCGCGCTTCACGGACCGCCGGAAGGCCGGAAGTCATCGCTGAGACAGCGTGTCGCTCGCACGGGCGACGCTCGAAAATCCGCCCAATAGGTCCCATAGCAGACCGAAGATGAGTGTGTCGCGCTCCAACGCGCGGGTTACTGCTCACGTGTGACGGGTAGCACACCGAGCAGGTAAAGACCTCATCAAATAGTTTGTGATACCGTTCACGAAACCCGGCGACAGAGCCGAAGGACCGTAGTGCGACGGTCCATCGGCCTCAGGTTCTCCCTCAGGCCGGGTCTACGCTCGTCCCTGACGACACCACCCCCATTTTCCTGCCGGAGCGCCGCCATGCAGTCCACTGACGCCCGCCTACTTGCCAATGTCTCCGTACCCTCACTCGCCACCGGCGCCGTCGGCGTCGTGATCAGTGCTGTGGTCGCGGGCGGGCCGGGGGCGATCGGGGCGCTCATCGGAACGGTGCTGGTCCTGGTGTTGATGGGGTCCGGCCTGGTGGTCCTCCAGCAGACCGCGAAGCGCCTCCCCGATCTATTCCAGATGATGGGGCTGCTGCTGTACGCGGTGCAGATCCTGGCGGTCGCGATCTTCATGATCGTCTTCAAGGACACCACGCTCTTCAACGTCAGGGCGTTCGCCTTCACCCTGCTCGCCACGGTCCTGGTGTGGATCGCCTTCCAGGCCCGCAGCTATATGAAGGCAAGGATTCTCTACGTGAATCCCGAATCCGCCGAGTCGAAGAAGGCGGAAACCGCGGGGTCGCGGACGTGAGGCGTAGGGCCGGAATAAAAGCCCACGCGAGAGCCTGCTATCGTCCGGTGCCAACTGCGGCGCAGTCGGCGCAGGCGGCTGAGCTTCCAGGTCCCGAACGAGGGAACCGGTTGCGAGCCCGGCCGACGCCTGTGAACCGATCCGGCCCCGCGCCGGTCAGCTGCCCCCCAATCCGTAAGACCAGTCCAGTGCCGCACCGTGGCTCAATGCCGCGCCGACACAACGAGGTTGCCGTACCCATGCGCCACGCTGAAGGAGCTCGCGGTGAGTGCTGAAACGATGCTCGCCCTCGACACGGAGTGCCACCTCTTTATCCCGGGGTGTGGCTTCGAGGCCCCGGGCCTTCATTCGTTCGTCTTCGAGCCCCTTTTCACCATCGGTGGCTACGAGTTCAACAAGCCGATGCTGCTGGCTCTGCTCAGCACCGTGATCATCGTGGCGTTCTTCTGGGCCGCCTTCGGTCGCGCCAAGGTGGTGCCCGGCAAGCTGCAGATGATCGGCGAGGCGGGTTACGACTTCGTGCGCCGCGGGCTCGTCTACGACGCGCTCGGCAAGAAGGAGGGCGAGAAGTTCGTCCCCTTCATGGTCGCGCTGTTCTTCTTCGTGTGGATCATGAACTTGTGGTCGATCATTCCGCTCGCCCAGTTCCCGGTGACCTCGGTCATCGCGTTCCCCATGGGTCTGGCCCTGGTGGTGTACATCACCTGGCTGGTGCTGACGTTCAAGCGGCAGGGCTTCGTCGGCGGTCTGAAGAACCTCACCGGCTACGACAAGTCGCTCGGCTGGGTCCTCCCGCTGATCATGTTCCTGGAGCTGCTGCAGCACCTGATCATCCGGCCCTTCACGCATGCGGTCCGACTGTTCGCGAACATGTTCGCGGGCCACATGCTCATCCTGATGTTCACCGTCGCCAGCTGGTACCTGCTGAACGGCATCGGCATCGCCTACGCGGGCGTCTCGTTCGTCATGACCATCGTGATGACGGCTTTCGAGCTCTTCATCCAGGCCATCCAGGCGTACATCTTCGTGCTCCTGGCCTGTAACTACATCCAGGGCGCGCTCGCCGAGCACCACTGAGCCCCCAGGTACTCCAGCAGTCCCACCAGACGTCCGGTGGCCAACCCCCACCGGTCCATGAAAGAGAAGGAAGACACGGCATGTCCGCGACTCTCGAACTCGCCGCCGGCCTCACTGGCAACGTCGCTTCGATCGGCTACGGCCTCGCCGCCATCGGCCCCGGCGTCGGCGTCGGCATCATCTTCGGTAACGGCACCCAGGCCCTGGCCCGCCAGCCCGAGGCCGCCGGCCTGATCCGCACCAACCAGATCATGGGCTTCGCCTTCTGCGAGGCGCTCGCCCTCATCGGCATCGTCATGGGCTACGCGTACCCGTCCTAATCACGGAACGCACCGACGACGCCACTTAGACGGAAGGCATTGATGTGAGCGCCCTGGTGAACATGGCGGCGGAGGTTCCTGAGAACCCCCTCGTCCCGCCGATTCCAGAGCTGGTCATCGGCCTGATCGCTTTCTTCATCGTCTTCGGCTTCCTCGCGAAGAAGCTCCTCCCGAACATCAACAAGGTTCTGGACGAGCGCCGCGTGAAGATCGAAGGCGGTATCGAGAAGGCGGAGGCCCTACAGGCCGAAGCCCAGCAGGTCCTGGAGGACTACCGGTCCCAGCTCGCCGACGCGCGCCACGAGGCCGCCCGGCTGCGCCAGGAGGCGCAGGAGCAGGGAGCGACCCTGATCGCCGAGATGCGCGCCGAGGGCCAGCGGCAGCGTGAGGAGATCATCGCTGCCGGCCACGCGCAGATCGAGGCGGACCGCAAGCAGGCCGCGCAGTCGCTGCGCCAGGACGTGGGCAAGCTCGCCACCGACCTGGCGGGCAAGCTGGTCGGCGAGTCCCTCGAGGACCACGCCCGCCAGAGCCGGACCATCGACCGCTTCCTCGACGAGCTTGAGGCCAAGGCGGCGTCGGACTCGACGAAGGCAGAGGCCGGCCGATGAATGGAGCGAGCCGCGAGGCACTCGCCTCCGCACGCGAGCAGCTCGACGCGCTGACGGACAACATTGCCGTCGACGCCGCGAAGCTCGCCGAGGAGCTGGCTGCCGTCACCGCTCTGCTCGACCGCGAGGTGTCGCTGCGTCGGGTCCTCACCGACCCGGCGCAGGCCGGCGAGGCCAAGGCCGAGCTGGCCGGGCGTCTGTTCGGCGGCCAGGTCGGCGGCGAGACCGTCGACCTGCTCTCCGGCATGGTCCGCTCCCGCTGGTCGCGCTCGCGCGACCTGGCGGACGCGACGGAGGAGCTGGCGTACTCCGCCGACCTCGTCGCGGCGCAGCGGGCCGGCGCCCTCGACGACGTCGAGGACGAGCTGTTCCGGTTCGGCCGCATCGTGGCCTCGTCGAACGACCTGCGGGCCGCGCTGACCGACCGCACCGCGCAGGGCCCGGCCAAGGCCGAGCTGCTGCGCTCGCTGCTGGGCGGCCGGTCCAACCCGGTCACCGAGCGGGTCGTGGTCCGGCTTGTCGCACAGCCGCGGGGCCGTAGCCTGGAAGCGGGGCTGGACGCCCTGTCGAAGCTGGCCGCGGCGCGCCGGGACCGGATGGTCGCGGTGGTCACCTCCGCGGTTCCGCTCAGCGACACCCAGCGGCAGCGCCTCGGCGCGGCACTGGCTTCGGTGTACGGACGGCAGGTCCACCTGAACCTCGACGTGGACCCCGAGGTCCTCGGCGGAGTGCAGGTCCGGATCGGCGACGAGGTCATCAACGGCACCATCGCGGAGCGCCTCGACGAGGCGTCCCGGCGGATGGCCGGCTGACCCACCCACCAACTCAAGAAGTAGTACGGCGGCCCGAGTTGGGCCGTGGACGCAGTGACATCACGGGGGCAACCGCCCCTGCCTGCGGCGGGGGGACGTGCATGACCCCCGTAAACGACGACGGGCCCAACAAGGAGAGCAGGGAACCCAGATGGCGGAGCTCACGATCCGGCCGGAGGAGATCCGGGACGCGCTGGAGAACTTCGTCCAGGCGTACAAGCCGGACGCGGCCTCGCGCGAGGAGGTCGGGACGGTCAGCGAGGCCGGTGACGGCATCGCGAAGGTCGAGGGTCTTCCCTCGGCGATGGCGAACGAGCTGCTGAAGTTCGAGGACGGCACGCTCGGTCTTGCGCTGAACCTGGAAGAGCGCGAGATCGGTGCGGTTGTCCTCGGTGAGTTCAGCGGTATCGAGGAGGGCCAGCCGGTGCGCCGCACCGGTGAGGTGCTCTCGGTCGCCGTGGGCGAGGGTTACCTCGGCCGCGTCGTCGACCCGCTGGGCAACCCGGTCGACGGCCTCGGCGAGATCGAGTCCGAGGGCCGCCGCGCCCTGGAGCTCCAGGCTCCGGGCGTCATGGTCCGCAAGTCGGTCCACGAGCCGATGCAGACCGGCTACAAGGCCGTCGACTCGATGGTGCCGATCGGCCGCGGCCAGCGTCAGCTGATCATCGGCGACCGCCAGACGGGCAAGACCGCCCTGGCCGTCGACACGATCATCAACCAGCGCGACAACTGGCGTTCCGGCGACCCGAAGAAGCAGGTCCGCTGCATCTACGTCGCCATCGGCCAGAAGGGCTCCACCATCGCGTCCGTGCGCGGCGCGCTGGAGGAGGCCGGTGCCCTGGAGTACACCACCATCGTCGCCGCCCCGGCGTCCGACCCGGCGGGCTTCAAGTACCTGGCGCCCTACACCGGCTCGGCCATCGGCCAGCACTGGATGTACCAGGGCAAGCACGTCCTGATCATCTTCGACGACCTCTCGAAGCAGGCCGACGCCTACCGCGCCGTGTCCCTGCTGCTGCGCCGTCCGCCGGGCCGTGAGGCGTACCCGGGTGACGTCTTCTACCTGCACTCCCGCCTGCTGGAGCGCTGCGCGAAGCTCTCCGACGAGCTCGGCGCCGGTTCGATGACGGGCCTGCCGATCGTCGAGACCAAGGCGAACGACGTGTCGGCGTTCATCCCGACCAACGTCATCTCCATCACCGACGGCCAGTGCTTCCTGGAGTCCGACCTGTTCAACGCGGGCCAGCGCCCGGCGCTGAACGTCGGTATCTCGGTCTCCCGCGTCGGTGGCTCGGCCCAGCACAAGGCCATGCGCCAGGTCTCCGGCCGGCTCCGCGTGGACCTCGCCCAGTTCCGTGAGCTGGAGGCGTTCGCCGCCTTCGGTTCCGACCTGGACGCGGCCTCCAAGGCCCAGCTCGCCCGTGGTCAGCGCATGACCGAGCTGCTCAAGCAGGGTCAGTACGCCCCGTACCCCGTCGAGGAGCAGGTCGTCTCCATCTGGGCCGGCACCAACGGCCACATGGACGACGTCCCGGTCGAGGACGTCCGCCGCTTCGAGCGCGAGCTGCTGGACTGGATGGGCCGCGAGAAGAAGGAGCTGCTCACCAGCATCGCCGAGGGCGCCAAGATGTCCGACGACACCATCCAGGCTCTCGCCGACACCGTCACCGCCTTCAAGCAGCAGTTCGAGACCTCGGACGGCAAGCTTCTCGGTGAGGACGCTCCGGTCAGCACGAGCAAGTGACGACGGAAGGGACCTGATCCATGGGAGCCAAGCTCCGGGTCTACAAGCGTCGCATCCGCTCCGTCACCGCGACCAAGAAGATCACCAAGGCGATGGAGATGATCGCCGCCTCGCGCATCGTCAAGGCGCAGCGCCAGGTGGCGGCATCGACGCCGTACGCGAGTGAACTGACCCGCGCGGTGACGGCGGTTGCCACCGGCTCGAACACCAAGCACGCCCTGACGACCGAGGCGGACAACCCCACGCGGGCCGCGGTGCTGCTCATCACGAGCGACCGCGGTCTGGCGGGCGGCTACTCCTCCAACGCCATCAAGGCCGCCGAGCAGCTCACCGAGCGGCTCAAGGCCGAGGGCAAGGAGGTCGACTCCTACATCGTCGGCCGCAAGGGTGTCTCGTACTACTCGTTCCGTGAGCGCAAGGTCACGGACTCGTGGACCGGCTTCACCGACAGCCCGACGTACGCGGACGCCAAGGCCGTCGCCGGGCCGCTGATCGCCGCCGTCCAGCAGGACACGGCCGAGGGCGGCGTGGACGAGCTGCACATCGTCTACACCGAGTTCGTCTCGATGATGACGCAGACGCCGGTCGACAACCGGCTGCTGCCGCTCAGCCTCGAAGAGACGGCCGAGGAGGCGCAGGAGTCGGCCAAGGGCGAGATCCTGCCGCTGTTCGACTTCGAGCCGTCGGCGGAGGACGTCCTGGACGCCCTGCTGCCGCGGTACGTCGAGTCGCGCATCTACAACGCGCTGCTGCAGGCCGCCGCCTCGAAGCACGCCGCCACGCGGCGCGCGATGAAGTCGGCGACCGACAACGCGGAAGAACTCATCAAGTCGCTCTCGCGGCTTGCCAACGCGGCCCGCCAGGCCGAAATCACCCAGGAAATCAGCGAGATCGTCGGTGGCGCGAGCGCACTGGCCGACGCGACCGCGGGGAGTGACTGACAACTATGACCACCACTGTTGAGACGGCCACGGCGACGGGCCGCGTCGCGCGGGTCATCGGCCCGGTCGTCGACGTGGAGTTCCCCGTCGACGCGATGCCGGACATCTACAACGCGCTGACCGTCGAGGTCCTCGACCCGGCCGAGGCCGGCAAGAAGAAGACGCTGACCCTTGAGGTCGCCCAGCACCTGGGTGACGGCGTGGTCCGCGCGATCTCGATGCAGCCCACCGACGGCCTGGTCCGCCAGGCCGCGGTGACCGACACCGGCGAGGGCATCACCGTGCCCGTCGGTGACGTCACCAAGGGCAAGGTGTTCAACACCCTCGGCGAGATCCTGAACGTGGACCCGTCCACGGTCGAGGTCAACGAGCGCTGGCCGATCCACCGCAAGGCCCCCAGCTTCGACCAGCTGGAGTCCAAGACCGAGATGTTCGAGACCGGCGTCAAGGTCATCGACCTGCTGACCCCGTACGTCAAGGGCGGCAAGATCGGTCTGTTCGGTGGTGCGGGCGTCGGCAAGACCGTCCTCATCCAGGAAATGATCTACCGCGTGGCCAACAACCACGACGGTGTGTCGGTGTTCGCCGGTGTCGGCGAGCGCACCCGTGAGGGCAACGACCTCATCGAGGAGATGACGGACTCCGGCGTCATCGACAAGACCGCGCTGGTCTTCGGCCAGATGGACGAGCCCCCGGGCACCCGTCTGCGGGTGGCGCTGGCCGGTCTGACGATGGCGGAGTACTTCCGTGACGTCCAGAAGCAGGACGTCCTCTTCTTCATCGACAACATCTTCCGGTACACCCAGGCGGGTTCCGAGGTGTCCACCCTGCTCGGCCGCATGCCGTCCGCGGTGGGTTACCAGCCGAACCTGGCGGACGAGATGGGCCTCCTCCAGGAGCGCATCACCTCGACCCGTGGTCACTCGATCACCTCGATGCAGGCGATCTACGTCCCCGCGGACGACCTGACCGACCCGGCGCCGGCCACCACCTTCGCCCACCTGGACGCGACCACCGTTCTGTCGCGTCCGATCTCGGAGAAGGGCATCTACCCGGCGGTGGACCCGCTGGACTCGACGTCCCGCATCCTGGACCCGCGCTACATCTCGCAGGACCACTACAGCTGTGCCTCGCGGGTCAAGACGATCCTGCAGAAGTACAAGGACCTGCAGGACATCATCGCGATCCTCGGCATCGACGAGCTGGGCGAGGAGGACAAGCTCACCGTCCACCGCGCCCGCCGCATCGAGCGCTTCCTGTCGCAGAACACCCACGTGGCGAAGCAGTTCACCGGTGTCGACGGCTCGGACGTGTCGCTGGACGAGTCCATCGCGGCGTTCAACGCGATCGCCGACGGCGAGTACGACCACTTCCCCGAGCAGGCGTTCTTCATGTGCGGTGGCCTCGAGGACCTGAAGGCGAACGCCAAGGAGCTGGGCGTCTCCTGACGGCCGGCCTCGTTCCGGGGGCGGCCATGGCCGCCCCCGGTCCGTACGACCACTAGTATTTGACCCAACATCTGCCGTACCCGGCAGGTGGAGACCCGAGGAGCCATCGTGGCTGAGCTGCACGTCGAGTTGGTCGCCGCCGACCGTCAGGTCTGGTCGGGCGAGGCCAGCCTGGTCGTCGCGCGCACCTCGTCGGGCGACATCGGCGTCATGCCGGGGCACCAGCCGCTGCTCGGCGTGCTGGAATCCGGCCCGGTGACGATTCGTACGACCGGCGAGGACGGTGACGGCACCGTCGTCGCCGCCGTGCACGGCGGCTTCATCTCGTTCGCCGACAACAAGCTGTCTCTGCTCGCGGAGATCGCCGAGCTGTCGGACGAGATCGATGTCCAGCGCGCGGAGCGGGCCTTGGAGCGGGCGAAGTCGGAGGCCGACGCGGCCGCCGAGCGCCGCGCCGATGTCCGGCTGCGTGCGGTGGCGGGCGTGCACTGAGCCCACCACCGACGAGGCAAGTCCCTCAGCCGCGGGCTGCGCTGGTTTCCACCAGGGCGGTCCGCGGCTGAGGCAATGCAGGTGCGTTCCCCGGATACGAGGCGAGGAGGTCGGTGGAGATGGTCCTCGCTCTGCTTGTGAGCGGCGCGGTTGTCGTACTGGTGCTGCTGGGGCTCTTCGTCTTCGGACTGCGCAGACGGCTCATCCAGCGCTCCGGCGGCACCTTCGACTGCAGCCTGCGGTGGAACGTGCCCGACGAGGAGGCCGAGCCCAGCGGCAAAGGCTGGATCTACGGCGTCGCGCGCTACAACGGTGACCGCGTCGAGTGGTTCCGCGTCTTCTCGTACGCGCCCCGTCCGCGCCGTGTCCTGGAGCGCTTCTCCATTGAGGTGCTGGAGCGGCGCACCCCGCAGGGCGAGGAAGAGCTGGCCCTGCTCTCCGACTCCGTCGTGCTCGCCTGCCGCCACCGCGGTACGAGGCTGGAGCTGGCCATGAGCGAAGACGCCCTGACGGGCTTCCTGGCCTGGCTGGAGGCGGCGCCTCCGGGGCAACGAGTCAATGTGGCTTGAATAAGAGGGGTTCGTTGATTGGGGGTCCCCCCGGACGGAGTCTGGGGGAGAGTCAATGTGGCTTGAATAAGAGGGGTTCGTTGGTTGGGGGTCCCCCCGGACGGAGTCTGGGGGAGGGTGAACGTGGCCTGAGGCCGTACTTCGGCTGGAACGGCCGGAGGCCGGGAAGGCGGGGGCGACGCCGCCTCCCCGGCCGGTCGGGGGTGCGGCCGGGTTACTTCAAGCCGCTGTCGATGGCGGTCATCAGTTCACCGTCGGCCGTGTCGCCGCTGAATTCCCAGAAGAACGCGCCGCCCAGTCCCTGCTGCTTGGCGTAGTTCATCTTGCCGACGATCGTCGCCGGGGTGTCGTAGCTCCACCAGTTGCTGCCGCAGCGCGCGTAGGCGGTGCCGGCGACGGTGCCGGTGGACGGGCAGCTCGTCTTGAGGATCCTGTAGTCCTCGATGCCCGCCTCGTACTTGCCGGGGGCCGGGCCGGTGGCGGTGCCGCCGGGGGCGTCCTGGGTGACGCCGGTCCAGCCGCGCCCGTAGAAGCCGATGCCGATCAGCAGCTTCTTCGCGGGGACGCCCTTGGCCTTGAGCTTCTGCAGGGCCGCGTCGGTGTTGAAGCCCTGCTTCGGGATGCCGGTGTAGGACGTCAGGGGCGAGTGGGGGGCGGTGGGGCCGGTCTTGTCCCAGGCGCCGAAGAAGTCGTACGTCATGACGTTGTACCAGTCGGCGTACTGCGCGCCGCCGCCGTAGTCGGCCGCGTCGATCTTGCCGCCGTCCGAGCCGTCGGCGGTGATCGCTGCGGTGACCAGCTGCTTGCCGAACTTGTCACGGAACGCCTTCATCATGGTGCTGAAGGCCGCCGGGCCGCTGGTGTCGCAGGTCAGGCCGCAGGCGTTGGGGTACTCCCAGTCCAGGTCGATGCCGTCGAAGAGGCCGGCCCAGCGCGGGTCGTTGACCAGCTGGTAGCAGGAGTCGGCGAAGGCCGCGGGGTTCTTGACGGCGTCGGTGAAGCCGCCGGACCAGGTCCAGCCGCCGAAGGACCACAGGATCTTGATGTTCGGGTACTTCGCCTTGAGCTTCTTGAGCTGGTTGAAGTTGCCGCGCAGCGGCTGGTCCCAGGTGTCGGCGACGCCGTCCACGCTCTGGTCGGCGGTGTACGCCTTGTCGGTGGCCGCGTAGGCGTCGCCGACGGTGCACTTGCCGCCCTGGACGTTGCCGAAGGCGTAGTTGACGTGCGTCAGCTTGCTCGCGGAGCCGGAGGTGACCAGGTTCTTCACGTGGTAGTTGCGGTCGTAGACGCCCCACTCGGTGAAGTAGCCCAGCTTGACGGCGTCGACCGGCTGTCCGCCGCCGCCGGTGGTGCGGACGGTGGTGGGGGCGCTGGCGGGGCCGGTCTGGTCGGCGGTGTCGCGGGCGACGACCGTGTAGGTGTAGTCGGTGCCCTTGGTGAGGCCGCTGTCGGTGTAGGCCAGCTTCTCGACCGTGGCGACCTTCGTGCCGTCGCGCAGCACGTCGTAGTTCTTGACGCCCTTGTCGTCGGTGGCCGCGGTCCAGCTGAGGCGTACGGAGGTGTCGGTGATGTCGCTCGCCACCGGCTTGCCGGGCGCGGAGGGCGGGGTGTCACCGGGCTGTCCGCCGCCGGTGGTGCGGACGGTGGTGGGGGTGCTGGCGGGGCCGGTCTGGTCGGCGGTGTCGCGGGCGACGACCGTGTAGGTGTAGTCGGTGTCCTTCGTCAGGCCGCTGTCGGTGTAGGCGAGCTTCTCGACGGTGGCGACCTTGGTGCCGTTGCGGAGGATGTCGTAGTTCTTGACGCCCTTGTCGTCGGTGGCCGCGGTCCAGCTGAGGCGTACGGAGGTGTCGGTGACGTTGCTCGCCACCGGCTTGCCGGGCGCGGAGGGCGGGGTGTCGCCGGGCTGCGTACCGTCGCAGGGGCCGCCGTTGAGCTTGCAGCCGGTCACGTCGCCGCCGCCGGAGCCGGTGCCGATGAACCCGAAGCTGACCGAGGCACCGGGGGAGATGGTGCCGTTCCAGCTGAGGTTCTTGGCGGTGTAGTGCCCGTTCGAGCCGCTGACCTGGGCGTCCCAGGCGGAGCCGACGGTGGTGCCGGAGGGGAAGTCCCACTCGACGGTCCAGCCGTTGATGGTGGTGGTGCCGGTGTTCTTCACCGTCCACTGCCCCTGGAAGCCGGTACCCCAGTCGGAGACCTTGGTGTACGCGGCGGTCGCCGACTCGGCGGCGTGCGCCGGGGAGGCACCGGCCAGGCCGATGAGCGCGGCCACGGGCAGGAGGAGGGCGGTGAGGGCCGCGAGGGCTCTTCGTCGGGCGTGGGTGGTGCGTATCAAGGTTCCGGGTGTCACGGATGCTCCCAGGTAAGGGGGTGGGGAAGGTGGGGGAACCTGCGCCGCCCGGTGAGCGCTGTGGGGCGCGCTCACCGCAAAGATGTGAAGGGAGCGTAAAAAGGTCCAGACCTACGGTCAAGAGGTCTGGACCAAAGTGGGTGGCGCCCTCCGCCGCGCCGCGCGGGACCGCGGCGGCCGCTACCCGTATCAGCCGTCGCTGACACCCAATTCCTGCGCCAATACCGCCGCTTGCACCCGGCTGCGCAGCTCCAGCTTCCCCAGCAGGCGGCTGACGTGCGTCTTGACGGTGGCCTCCGCCATCTCCAGGCGTTCCGCGATGCCGGCGTTCGACAGGCCCATGCCCAGGCAGCCCAGCACCTCGCGCTCGCGGCGGGTCAGCGCGTCCAGGACGGCCGGGTCCGGCGCAGAGCCGCTCCCCGGCTGCCGTACGCCGCGGGGGTTGGCGAACTCCGCGATCAGCCGGCGGGTCACCGCAGGGGCGATCAGCCCCTCGCCCGCGGCCACCGTGCGCACCGCGTCCAGCAGCGCCGCCGCCTCGCTGTCCTTGAGCAGGAACCCGGCGGCGCCGGCGCGCAGCGCCCCGAACACGTACTCGTCCAGGTCGAAGGTGGTCAGCACCAGCACGTCCGCCAATCCCTCGGCGACGATCTCCCGGGTGGCCGACACGCCGTCCAGCTTGGGCATCTGAACATCCATCAGTACGAGGTCGGGCCGCAGCTCGCGGGCCAGCCGTACCGCCTCCTCGCCGTCCGCGGCCTCCCCCGCCACCTCGATGTCGGCGGCGGAGCGCAGGATCAGTACGAGGCCGGCCCGCACGGCGGACTGGTCCTCGGCGATCAGTACCCGGACCGGGCGGCCGGTGGCAGCTGTCATCGTTCCTCTTCCTCCTCGCGGACCGGCAGGGTGGCCCGCACCCGCCATATCTTGCTGCCGCCGTGCCCGCCGCCGTCCTCCGGACCGGCCTCGAAGCGGCCGCCGAGCAGTTCGATCCGCTCCCGCATGCCGATCAGGCCGGCGCCGGAGCCGGGCGCGCGTGGCCCGGGCCGGTCGCCGAAGGGGCTGGTGACGTGGACGGTGAGCGGGCCGCCGGTGTCGTGGGCGAGGCGGACCACGACCTCGCCGGGCGCGGCGTGCTTGAGCGCGTTGGTCAGGGATTCCTGCACGATGCGGTACGCGGCCAGTTCGACCGGCGCGGGCAGCCGCGTGCCGCCGCCCGCGTCCCTGGCGTCCTCCAGGGTGAACGTCAGGCCGCTGCTCGCCCCGTTGACGCGGGCCTGCGCCAGCAGCGCCTCGACCCCCTCCAGCGTCGGCGTCGCCTGGGCCTCCGCCGCACCGCCGGGGGCCTTCTCGTCCCGCAGCAGCCCGATCAGGCGCCGCATCTCGGCGAGGCCCTGGACGCTGTTCTCGCGGATCACGCCGAGCGCCTCGCGGCTGGCCGCCGGGTCGTCTATGGCCTGCGCGGCCGTGGAGTGGATCGCGATGGCGGACAGGTGGTTGGCGACCATGTCGTGCAGTTCGCGGGCCATCCGGGCGCGTTCCGCCACGATGGCCTGCGTACGGTCCATCTCGGCCAGCAGCGCGACCTGTTCGGCCTCCAGCCGGGCGGCCAGGGCGGCGTTGCGGTGCTCGCGGATGATGACGCCGGTCCAGGCGGGGCCGACGGTGATCACGCCGACGCCGACGCCGATCAGCAGGGCCTGGGGGTCCCGCAGGATCGCCGCCGGGACGATGGTGGCGACGACGGTGAGCAGGATGCTGATGACCGGCACGCGCCGGGCGGTGGCCGGCGGCCCGTACAGCACCGCGGCGTACATGATGTCGGTGAACATCACGACCGTGGCGACCAGTCCGGAGCTGGACACGTCCACGGCGAGCGCGGCGGTGGCCACGGCCAGCGAGGTCCGCGGGGCGACGCGGCGCAGCAGTTCGGCACCGGACATGGCGGCCAGGGCCACCAGCGCCAGCCAGCCGGGCAGGTCCAGCAGCGGGGGGCCGGTGCGCAGCCCCAGCCCGTACAGCAGCAGGCCGCCGAGCAGCCCGCAGACCGCGATGCGCACGTCGTCGCGGTGCGGCCGTGCGAGGGCGGCGAAGGGTCGTGCGGTCACGTCTCCATCAAACACGGCGGCGCGGCCCGCTGCCTCCACGGCACGGGCGAAGCCGGGCGGCCGCGCGGTACATCGAAAGATGCAGTGCGGGATCGTCGCGTGCGACGAGGTGACGGCCGGTTTCCGGGGCGAGGCTGGAGGGGACAGGAAAGAAGGGGAGTCCCGTGATCGTCGCGTTGATCGTCATCTGCGAGGTCGGCTTCTGGGTGCTGCTGGCCATCGGGCTGAGCCTGCGGTACCTGGCGAAGCTGCCGCGTACCGGCGCCGCCGTACTGCTGCTGGAACCGGTGCTGGAGCTGGTCCTGATGGTCGCCACGGCCGTGGACCTGAAGAACGGCGCGCAGGCCGACATCAAGCACGGGCTGGCCGCCGTCTACATCGGCTTCTCGGTCGCGCTGGGGCACCGCACGATCAAGTGGGTGGACGTCCGTTTCGCCCACCGCTTCGCGGGCGGCCCCCCGCCGGTGCCGGTGCCGAAGTACGGCAGGGAGCGCACGGTCTTCGAGTGGCAGTCGGCGGGCCGCTGGATTCTCGCCGCGCTCATCGCGATCGGGCTGCTGCAGCTCGCGGCCTGGTATGTGGGCGACCCCGCGCAGACCACTTCGCTGCACGACTGGCAGACCAAGATGCTCTTCGTCATCGGCATCAACCTGGTGATCGCGGTGAGCTATACGATCTGGCCGAAGAAGGCGCCGGCGGGCCACCTGCCCCCGGGCGGCGCGGAGGACCGCGACCGCGCCGGGGCCGGCCGACAGGGCCCGCCCGCGTCCCAGTAGCCCGTCCTACCGTTCGCCGCCCGGCACCCACAGCACGTCGCCCAGCTCCTTGTTGGCGGTGCGGGCCAGGATGAACAGGAGGTCGGAGAGGCGGTTGAGGTAGGTGGCGGTGAGGTGGTTCATGGTGTCGCCGTGCATTTCCAGGGCCGCCCAGGTGGAGCGCTCGGCGCGGCGGACGACCGTGCACGCCTGGTGCAGCAGCGCGGCGCCCGCCGTACCGCCGGGAAGGATGAAGCTGCGGAGCTTCTCCAGGCTCTCCAGGTAGTGGTCGCAGTCGGCCTCCAGCTTGTCGATGTAGGTCTGTTCGACGCGCAGCGGCGGGAACTCCGGGTTCTCCACCACCGGCGTGGACAGGTCGGCGCCCACGTCGAAGAGGTCGTTCTGCACCCGGACGAGGACCTTGACCACGTCCTCCGGCAGCGAGCCCAGCGCGACGGCCACGCCGATCGCCGCGTTGGCCTCGTTGGCGTCGGCGTACGCCGCGATGCGCGTGTCGGTCTTGGCGGTGCGGCTCATGTCGCCGAGGGCGGTGGTGCCCTTGTCGCCGGTACGGGTGTAGATGCGCGTCAGATTGACCATACGGGCGAGCCTACGCCGCGGCCTTGCGGAAGGCGCGGGCGCAGACGGCAGCGGCCGGCGCGGCGAGCCCGGCCGCGACCAGCGCGCCGTACAGCACGGGCGCCCCGGTGTAGTCGCCGACGTACGCCGCGCGGACGCCGTCCACGAGGTAGCGCAGCGGCATGGCGTGCGAGAGCGCGTCGAGCCAGCCGGGAGCCAGGGCCATGGGCAGCATCAGGCCGGACAGCAGCATCGTGGGCATCGTGGCGGCGTTGACGACGGGCCCGAACTCCTGGGGTGTGGCGACCTTCATGGCCAGCGCGTACGAGAGCGAGGACAGCGCGACGGCCGTCGCGGCGACGAACGCGAAACCGATGAGGATGCCGCCCAGCGGCGCCCGCAGCCCCATCACCAGCGCCGCCAGCACCAGCAGCACCGACTGGAGGGTGAGCAGCGCCGCGTCCCGCAGCACCCTGCCCAGCAGCAGCGCGAGCCGGCTGACGGGCGTTGCCCGCATCCGGGACAGCACGCCGTACTGCTTCTCAAGGATGATGGAGAAGCCGCAGAACGACGCGCCGAAGAGCACGAGTTGGAGCAGCAGGCCGGGAACCAGGACCTGCCAGGAGCTGCCCTCGGAGGCCAGCGGCATGCCGGTCAGCAGCGGGCCGAAGAACAGCAGGTACAGCAGGGGCATCAGGACGCCGAAGAGCATCTGCATCTTGGAGCGCAGGGTCTGCCGGGCGTAGCGCCCGAAGATCAGGGCCGTGTCGGACAGGACGGAGGGCATGCGGGGCTCCTGGGGGAGGGGTGGTCAGACGGCTACGGGGGTGTGGTCGGCGGGTGCCGGACCGCGCCCGGTGATCGCGAGGAAGGCGTCCTGGAGGGACGCGTCGGGTGAGCCGGCATACTCGGTCTTGAGCGCGCGCGGGGTGCCCTCGGCGGCGACCACGCCCTGGTCCACGACGACGAGGCGGTCGGCGAGCGCGTCCGCCTCGTCGAGGTAGTGGGTGGTCAGGACGACGGTGGTGCCGAAGTCCGCACGCAGCCGCCGGACCAGCTCCCACAGGCCGGCCCGGCTGCCGGGGTCGAGCCCGGTCGTCGGCTCGTCCAGGAAGAGCACCGCGGGCCGGTGCGTCAGGCCCAGCGCGATGTCCAGGCGCCGCCGCTGTCCGCCGGACAGCGCCCCGCACGCGCGGTCCAGCAGCCCGTCGAGGCCGAGGGCGTGCGCCAGTTCGCCGGCGCGGGCCGCGGCCGCGGCCTTCGGCAGGCGGTGGAGCCGCCCTTGGGTCACCAGTTCCTCGCGTACGGAGACGGCGGGGTCCACGCCGCCGGACTGGGCGACGTAACCGCTGTTGCGCCGTACGCCGGCCGGGTCGCGGGCGAGGTCGCAGCCGGCCACCGTCGCGCTGCCGCCGGTGGGGGCGAGGAGCGTGGTGAGCATGCGCAGGGTGGTGGTCTTGCCGGCGCCGTTCGGGCCGAGGAGGCCGAGGATCTCGCCGCGCTCGGCGGTGAGGTCGATGCCGCGTACGGCTTCGACGGTGCCGCGTGGGGTGGTGAACGTCCGGGCCAGCCCGGTCGTGGTGATGACTGCCATGCGGGACAGAAAAACAGAGCCAGTGGAAATTTGCAATGGCCCCAAAAATCAATGAGGTCCAAGAAGGCTTACGATGGGCGCATGGCAGAAGGGCTCAGGGAGCGCAAGAAGCGGCAGACCCGCCAGCACATCTCCGACATGGCCACCGGCCTGTTCCTGGAGCGCGGCTTCGACGCGGTGACCATCGCGGAGATCGCCGAGGTCTGCGACGTCTCGGTCAACACGGTCTACAACTACTTCCCGGCCAAGGAAGACCTCTTCATGGACCGCAGCGCCGGGCTGGTGGACCGCCTCGCGCGGTATGTGCGCGGCCGGGACGAGGGGGAGTCCGCCGCCGCCGCCGTCCTGCGCGAGCTGCGCGAACAGGTCGAGGCGGTGTCACCCGCCGTCGGGCTGATCGAGGGCTACGACCGCTTCCTGCGCGTCATCGAGGGCGCCGCGTCCCTCAAGGCCCGGCTCTGGCACCTCCAGCAGGAGCAGCTCACCCGCCTGGAGGAGGCCCTGCGGCAGGAGGCCGGCGCGGCGGCGGACGACTGGCTGCCGCTCATGGTGGCGGGCCAGCTCAACTGGGTGCACGCCACCCTCACGACGTACATCGGCCGCGAGATGATGGCCGGGCGCGCACCCGGCGAGGTGTCACGCGAAGCGCTCGCCCTGCTGGACGAGCTGGAGGACGCGCTCGGCGGAAAGGTCCTCAACTACGCCGTGCGCGGCGGCCGGTGAGGCCGCGCGGTGTGATGTCCGTCATCTGAGACGTGACGCGCATCTCTAACCCTCCTATCGATCGCCGGTGGGCGCTAACGTCACTGCCGAGAGCCGTTACGTGCACAGCGTGTTAGGGGACAGCCAGTGGCAAAGAAGCTCGCCGTCATCGGGGCCGGACTCATGGGTTCCGGCATCGCGCAGGTCTCGGCCCAGGCGGGCTGGGAGGTCGTCCTCCGCGATGTGACGGAAGGGGCGCTGGCCCGCGGCCGCAGCGGCATCGAGAAGTCGTACGAGAAGTTCGTGGGCAAGGGCAAGCTGGCCGCCGAGGACGCGGAACGGGCGCTGGGCCGGATCGCCACCACGACCGACCTGGACGCGGCCGCCGACGCCGACATCGTCGTCGAGGCCGTCTTCGAGCGGATCGACGTCAAGCGGGAGATCTTCCAGAACCTGGACAAGCTGGTGAAGGACGAGGCGGTGCTCGCCTCCAACACCTCCGCCATCCCGATCACCAAGATCGCGGCGGCCACCGGGCGCCCCGAGCGGGTGGTGGGCACGCACTTCTTCTCGCCGGTGCCGATGATGCAGCTGTGCGAGCTGGTGCGCGGCTACAAGACCAGCGACGAAACCCTCGCCACAGCCCGCGCGTTCGCCGAGTCGGTCGGCAAGACCTGCATCGTCGTCAACCGCGACGTGGCGGGCTTCGTGACCACCCGTCTCATCTCGGCGCTGGTCGTCGAGGCGGCGAAGCTGTACGAGTCCGGGGTGGCGAGCGCCGAGGACATCGACACCGCCTGCAAGCTGGGCTTCGGGCACGCCATGGGGCCGCTGGCCACCGCCGACCTGACCGGCGTGGACATCCTGCTGCACGCCACCGACAACATCTACACCGAGTCGCAGGACGAGAAGTTCGCGCCGCCGGAGATCATGCGGCGGATGGTCGATGCCGGCGATATCGGACGCAAGAGTGGGCAGGGCTTCTACGAGCACTGATACCGCGCCGGACGGCTACGGGCCCGCGCACCGCGCTGACACCGCGTCAGCCGCCGGGCCCGGCACCGCTCCGGGCCCGGCGGCGGGCACACCGGCCACCGGTGGCACACCCGTCACGGCAGCCGTCGCGTCAGCCGCACGGTCCGGCGGCGTCACCCCCAGGGGTGAAATCGGTATCGGTTCGCTTACAGGCGGCAACTTCGCCGCATGAGAGGCAGTCAGTTCTGTAGACGTAACGATCGAGCACTCATCACCCGGGGAGCGCATATGCACATCAGGGGCGACCACGCCGAGCTGGTCGTCGGGGGCCGCCTCGACGTCCGCAGCGCGGCGGACGCCCGTACCGTCCTGCACGCCGCCGTCGACGCCGGCCAGGGCGACCTCGTGCTGGATCTGACCGCGCTGGACTCGTGGGACGCCACCGGGCTCGGCGTGATCATGGGCGCGCACCGCCGCGCCGGGCGGGCCAACCGCCGCCTCGTACTGCGCGGCGTGCCGCCGCAGATGCAGCGGCTCCTAGTGGCCACCCGCCTGCACCGCATCCTCGCCATCGAAGGCGGCATCGAGGCGGAGTCGCTGCCACGGGTCTGAGGGCCGCCGGCCCACGGACGCGCCCCGGCCCCCGGCCCCGGCGCAAGATCAATGCCGCATACGCGAAGGATTCTCACAACACTGTGACGTTCCGGGCAGCAACGGACCCCGGCGCTTCGTAGATACTGGGCGAAGGTCTAAGGTTCGGTTCTCCGCCGTCCGGTTTCCACGCCACGGCGGGCACCGGACCAGAAGCGGCGGCCGGGGAGCACCCCGGTCGTAGGCTGGGGGAGTGCGGACGGCCGGGCAAGCAAGCGGTCGACGGCACGCCAAGCGCATCTGGGGGGCTTTTCACCATGGACCCGAACAGCAACCGGGGACCTGAGGAGTACGGCGAGCAGGAGCACCCCGGCCGCCCGCCGGTGCCCCCGCGCGGCGGCTCCGGCGCCGCCCCCGGCGGGCCCGCGCGCACCGTACGGCTCGTCTCGGGCCCCTACCTGCTCACCGTCAACCCGGTCGACGGCAGCGAGATCGAACCCTGCCCGCCCGGCGAGCAGCCCGCCGTCCCCGGCAAGCACGGCCCCGAGGAGCGCGCCGAACTGGCCCGCGCCGCCGAGCCGCCCGCCGTACCGGTCTCCGCCGGCCGCCAGGGCGCGCTGCTGGAGCGCGAAGAGGAGACCGACCGGCTGGTGCGGCTGCTGTCCCGCGGCAGGTCCGTCCGCGTCACCGGCCCCTCGGGCTCCGGCCGTACCCGCCTGCTGGACGCCGTCGCCACCGCCTGCGAAGGCTTCGCGCCCGACGGGGTGGTCCGGCTCTCCGGATACCACCGCACGCCCACCGACGTGATGTACGAGCTGTTCGCCGCCGTCCACCGGGCGCCGCTGCACCGCCCCGACCGCGGCGAGCTGCTGCGCCTGCTCGGCGAGATCGGCGCCATCGTCGTCCTGGACGACCTCGAATTCGGCGGCGCCGCGCTCGACGAACTGCTGGGCGCGACCCCCGAGTGCGCCTTCCTGCTCGCCGCCACCCCCGACGTCGCCGCCCCCTCCGCGGGCTCCCACCTGGAAGAGGTCTTCCTCGGCGGGATCGGCCGCACCGCGTGCAGAGAACTGCTGGAGGGCGTCGTCGGGCGGCCGCTCGCCGACGACGAGGCCGCGTGGGCCGCCGACCTGTGGTTCGAGTCCGAGGGGCTGCCGCTGCGCTTCGTCCAGGCCGGCGCCCTGCTGCGGCAGCGCCTGCGCGGCACCCCTGGCGTGTACGACGCGTACGGCGTCTACGCGGACCAGCCGCACGAGGCGCCCCAGGAGACCGACGACGCCCGGGACCTGCCGCTGCCGACCGTCGCCGAGGCCGCCTCGCCCGCGCCGCTGCTCGCCTCCGGGCTGAGCGAGGCGGCGCGCGAGACGCTGCGCTTCGCCGTCGCCCTGGGCGGCGAGCTGCCGCACCAGGCGCACCTGCCCGCGCTCGCCCAGGACACCCACGCGGACGCCGCCCTCGGCGAGCTGCTGGACTGCGGGCTGATCACCCCGGCCGGCGCCCACTACCGGCTCGCCGCGACCGTGGCGGACCAGCTGGCGGCCGCCGGGTACGAAGAGGGCGCCGGCGACCGGGCGCTGACCGCGGCCCAGCACTACGCCTGGTGGGCCGGCCACCCCTCGGTCACCCCCGAGCGGGCCGCCGCCGAGGCCGACGCGATCCTGGCCGCGATGGGCGTGCTGACCGGCAGCCGGGACGGCGGCCACCCCAGCGCCGCCGTGCTGCTGGCCCGTACGGCCGCCCCAGCCTTCGCCGCCGCCCTGCACTGGAGCGCCTGGGAGCGCAGCCTGCGGCACGGCGCCGAGGCCGCCAGGATCGCCGGCGAGGTCGCCGAGGAGGCGTACTTCCACCACGAGCTGGGCGTGCTCGCGCTGTGCACCGGCAACCTGGACCGGGCCAGGGCCGAGCTGGAGGCGTCCATAGGGCTGCGCGGCGTGCTCTCCGACCGGCGCGGCACGGTCGCGGGACGGCGCGCCCTGGCCCTGGTCGCGGACCGCTCCGGCACGTTCACCCCGCCGGCGGGCACGGCGGCGGCCGCCGCCGAGGAGATCCCGGACGCGCGCTCGGAGGAGTCGGCCTCGCCGCCCGGCGGGGTGCCCGCGGCCCTCGCGGCGGCGCCGGCCGTCGACGCCACCGCGCCGACCGTGATCACCCGCAGTGCCGCCGGCGGCATCGGCAAGGGCGGCGGCGCGGCCAAGGGGCGCCGGGCCCTGCTGCTCGGCACCCGGCGCAACCTGGTCGCCGCGGGCGCGGGCGCGCTGCTCGTCGCCGTACTGGGCACCGTCGTCACCCTGGGCGCCGTCTCGGGCTCCGACGGCGGCGCGGGCGACAAGGTCAAGACCGAGCAGTCCGCCGAGACGGGCAAGGACGGCGGCGGCCTGCCCGCCGACCAGCCGGGCAGCGGCACCTCCCGGCCCGGCCAGGGCGCCCGCCCCGGCACCGGCCACGGCTCGCCGGCCCCGGCCGCGCCCGGCACCAGCGGCAAGCCGGGCACCGGCGGCCCGACCGCCCCGAGCACCGGCGCGACGGCCCCGTCGACCCGGCCGACGGACGGCAGCAAGCCGCCGACCGAGCCGACCACCCGGCCCACCGACCCGAGCACGTCCGGCAAGCCGACGGACAAGCCCACCGGCGAGCCGACGGACAAGCCGACCGACAAACCCACGGACAAGCCGACCGACAAGCCGACGGACAAGCCCACCGACAAACCCACGGACAAGCCCACCACCGGCGACCCGACGGGGACGTCCGGCAACCCGGCGCCCAGCAGCGCCGGCGGCAGCGGCCCGGGGACCACCGGCTCCGGGAGCGGCACGACCGACACCTGAGCACGACCGGCACCTGGAAAACGCGCATCGGCCGGGACCCGCGCGGGTCCCGGCCGATGCGCGTTCCGGCGGCCAGGGGGCGGCCGGAACGGACTCAGAACAGCCGCAGCTTGTCGTCCTCGATGCCGCGCAGCGCGTTGTAGTCCAGGACGACGCAGCCGATGCCGCGGTCGGTGGCCAGCACCCGCGCCTGCGGCTTGATCTCCTGCGCCGCGAAGACGCCCTTCACCGGGGCCAGGTGCGGGTCGCGGTTGAGGAGTTCGAGGTAGCGGGTCAGCTGCTCGACACCGTCGATCTCACCGCGCCGCTTGATCTCCACGGCCACCGTCCCGCCGTCCGCGTCACGGCACAGGATGTCCACCGGGCCGATGGCGGTGGGGTATTCGCGGCGGATGAGCGAGTAGCCCTCGCCGAGGGTCTCGATCCGGTCCGCGAGCAGCTCCTGAAGGTGCGCCTCCACGCCGTCCTTGATGAGGCCCGGGTCCACCCCCAGCTCGTGGGCGGAGTCGTGCATCACCTCTTCCAGGGTGATGATGAGCTTCTCGCCGCCCTTGTTCTCCACCGTCCACACGCTGCCGTCACCCTCCTTGAGGGTGCAGGGCGGGGACATCCAGTTGAGGGGTTTGTAGGCACGGTCGTCCGCGTGGATGGAGACCGAACCGTCCGCCTTCACCAGGATGAGGCGGGGGGCCGAGGGGAGGTGGGCACTGAGCCGGCCCGCGTAGTCCACGGAGCAACGGGCAATGACGAGACGCATGGTGCGCCACGCTACTCGACCGGGGGCCGCGGGCGCGATTCGCCCCTGGAAGGCCCCGTACGCGCCCGGCCGGTTGTCTCTGCAATCTCCTGGTGCGGGCCGGGTGCGCGGCATAACGTGGAAGCAGGGGGTCGTGATACGGACACGCTCCGTCGTGATCCTCCCGTCCCATCCCTGAGGCCCCGTCCCGGCGGGGCCGCGAGAGGAGAACCTCATGTCGCTCGACGTCTCACCGGCCCTCCTCGAACAGGCCGAGCGAGGCGAGGTCGACGAAGCGGAATTTGTCGACTGCGTCCGGACCTCCTTGCCCTACGCATGGGGGATGATCAGCTCCCTGGTGGCCCGGCTGAAGGTGGACGGCGGCCAGTTCGCCGACAACCAGACGCCGCCGCCGGACGAGCAGGCGCGCGGTCAGTTGCTGCGCGCGCTGGCGAGTGACGCGATACGCGGGTCGTTGGAGCGCCATTTCGGCGTGCGTCTGGCGTTCCAGAACTGTCACCGGGTCGCGGTCTTCCCGCTCGGCCCGTCGGCGGACGACAGGCTGGCCAAGTTCACCTCGGTCCGGGGCCAGCTGCTGAACCAGTCGCCCCGGTTGCGCGACTGCTGACCGGGCGCTGCCGCCGCGTACGCGGGGACGCGGCGCCGTACGGTGCCGGTGCGGCGGTGGCAGTACGAGGCAACTCGCCTGGTGGCGCGGGCACTTGTGACACGCCATAGGGCGTGCTGCGGACGCGGTCCCGAGGAACGGCGCCAACGCGCCGGGCGCGGGGGGACCGCACCGCGGCGTCACCGGCGGACGCGGCGGGCCGGGCACCCGGCCCGCCACGCCCGGCTCACCCGAGCCGCGGCAGCACCTCGGCGCCCAGCCGCCGTACGTTCTCCTCGGTGGCCGCGAGATCTCCCGACCCCTCGACGAGCAGCGCGAAGCGCCGGATGCCGGTCCGCTCCGCCGAGGCCGCGAGCCGGTCGGCGCACAGCCGCGGCGGGCCCACCGGATGCAAATCGCAGAGCAGTTCCGTATACGCCAGCGGGTCGCGCATGGCGCGGTAGCGGCCGTCCACCGTCTCGTGGGCCGCCAGGCCGCGCCGCAGCCAGCCCGGCATCGCCTTGGTGAGGACCTCGGCGGCGCCCTGGCGGGTGTCGGCGATCTGCACCACTCCGGCCGAGACGTGCTCCGCCGCCGCCACCTCGTCCGGGTCCCGCCCGGACGCCAGCGCGGACCGGCGCCACAGCGCGACCATCTCCGCCTTGTCCTCGTCGCCGCAGTGCATGCCCAGCAGCATCGGCAGGCCGCGCTCGGCGGCCAGCCGCACCGACCCGGACGAGGTGCACGCCACGACGACCGGCGGGCCGGCCGGCCGCTCCAGCGACTCGGCGGGCCGCGGCACCACCGCGACCTCCCGGAAGGAGTGACGTTCCCCCGCGGCGCCGACCCGGGGGTCGCGCAGCCAGCGCAGCAACAGGTCCAGCGACTCGGGGAAGTGTCGTTCGTACGCGGCCAGTCCCGAGCCGAAGACCTCCAGGTCGACCCACGGGCCGCCGCGGCCGACACCCAGGGTGAACCGCCCGCCGGTGGTCAGGTGCAGCAGCGCCGCCTGTTCCCCGAGGGTGACCGGGTGCTGCGTCGGCAGCACGCTGACGGCCGTGCCGACGCCGATGCGGTGCGTACGCCCCAGCATCAGCGCGGCGAGCGTGGCCGCCGACGGGCACACTCCGTACGGCACGAAGTGGTGCTCCGCCAGCCAGACCGCATCGAGCCCGGCCTCCTCCGCGATCTCCGCCGAGCGCACCGCCCGGTGCAGTGCCTCCCCCTGTCCCTGGCCGGGAAACTGAGCGGCCAGGATGAAAGCCCCAACGCGCATCGCTCTTCTGCCTCCTCGCAGCCGACGCGACATCCCCCTAATACGCAACAACGTGTGACACGTGCCAAGGGCACGGCCTGGGGGCGAAGTTCCCCGATGATCGCAGGATTGTGGTAGGCGGCATCGCCCCGTACGGAGCCGCGTAGGGTGGTGACGGCCCGTGACCCCGCAGATTTCCCGAGGTGCCCAGTGTCTCCGCGTCGAAACCGTCCCCGCGGCGGTGAGAAGCCAGCCGACCTCACGGGCGGGGGCCGCTACGGTCTCGAACGTACGGAGGAGTGGCGCGGCGAGGAGTGGGTCGTACGGCACCTGGGGGGTGGCGGGGCGGCCAAGCACTACCGGTGCCCGGGGTGCGACCAGGAGATCCCGCCGGGGGTGCCGCACGTGGTGGCCTGGCCCCGGCACGGGGACGTGGACGACCGCAGACACTGGCACAAGGCGTGCTGGAACGCACGGGACCGCCGGAGCGCGAAGCTCCAGCGGTCCCGTAACGCGCCGAGGTACTGAGAAGGGTCCCCGTCAGACGTCGCGCTTCTCCAGCGCGGCGTACGCGCCGCCGAGGACGACGGCGGTGACGCCCGCGAGGACGAGCAGCGGCTGCCAGCCCTCCGGCCCGCCGGGCAGGAACGGCTGGCCGTAGATCGCGCCGAGGCTGCTGGGGATCGAGTACTGGATCATCGCCTTCGCGAGCGGCTGCAGGCTCTCCGAACCGATCATGAACACGGCCAGCAGCATGGGCAGCAGGACCAGGCCCGTCATCGCGCTGATGGCGCCCGCCGAGTGCCGCAGCAGCGAGCCCGCGCCCATGGCCAGCAGGCTCAGCAGGGCCACGTACAGACCGGCGCCGACCGTGGCGCGCAGCCACTGGTCGCCCGTCGGTGCCGGGCCGTCGAGCATGCCCGCGTGCAGCAGCGAGACCAGGGTCGTGGAGACCGTGGTGATGACGAAGGTGAGCGCGAACAGGACGATCGCCTTGGCGGTCAGCACCCGCGCCCGGCTGGGGCAGGCCGTGAACGTCGTACGGATCATTCCCGTGCCGTACTCGGAGGAGATCACCAGCACGCCGAGGGGGATGACGCACAGCGTCCCCAGCAGCAGGCCGAACCAGGCACCGCCCAGCAGCGGGTCGAAGGTCTGGTCGGTGGTGGACAGCGCCAGCGCCGTCAGCAGGCCGACGCCGACGACCAGGATGATCATCGCGCCCAGCGTCCACATCGTGGAGCGCACCGAGCGGATCTTCGTCCACTCGGAGGCGAGGGCGTGGCCCAGGTTCGTGCGGCGGACCGGGATCGGCGAGACGTAACCCGGGGCGGCGCCGCCGGGGCCGCCGCCCTGCCAGGCCGCCGGGATCTGCGGCTGCCCGCCCGCGTGGGCCTCCTGGCCGGGCTGCTGCTGGTACGGCTGCTGCGGGGGCACGGGGCCCGCGGGCGGCTGCTGCGCCTGGAGCATCATGGTGCCCGCGTCCTTGGGCGCGCCGTGCGGGGCGTGCTGGGCAGGCGTGCCGTGCGGGGCCGGCGGCTGCTGGGCCTGAAGCATCATCGTGCCGGGAGAACCGGCCGGCTGCTGCTGCGCCTGGAGCATCATCGTGCCGGGAGCGTCGGCAGGCGGCTGCGCCGGCGGCTCCGGAGCCCCGGCGGGAGGCATCGGAACGCCGGCGCCGGGGGCGTCGGTGTCGTGCGGCTCAGGCTGCTGCTGCGGCTGCTGAGGGCTGGTCATCGGGCGTCCTCGTTGTGGGGCTTGGAGATGTCGGCGGGGGCGGCGGGCTGGGCGGGCGGCATCGGCGCCGGCGCGCCGGCCTGCGGCTGCCCGTACGGGTTGGGCTGCCCGTACGGCGCCCCCTGGCCGGCCATCGGCGGCGGGTAGCCCTGGCCCGGCGCGCCGCCGGGGCCTTGCGCATAGGGGTTGGGCTGCTGCCCGTACGGGCCCGGCTGCGGCGCTCCGGGCGCGTACCCCTGCGGCGGTTGCCCCGGCATACCGGGCCCCTGCTGCCCGTAACCGGGCGCGACCTGCTGGAGGCCCGCCCGCTGGTCGGTCGTCGAGCGGTAGTCCACGACACTCTGCGTCAGCCGCATGTACGCCTCTTCCAGGGACGCCTGGTGCGGCGACAGCTCCCACAGGCGGATGTCCGCGTCGTGGGCGAGGTCGCTGATGCGCGGGAGCGGCAGCCCGGTGACGCGCAGCGCGCCGTCCTGCTCCGGTACGACCTGGGCGCCCGCCTCGCCGAGCAGCGAGCCCAGCTTCTCGCGCAGCGCCGGCTCGGTGTCGGGGGTGCGGACCCGGGCGAAGTCGGCGGAGTTGGCCGAGATGAAGTCCTTGACCGACATGTCGGCGAGCAGCTGCCCGCGGCCGATGACGATCAGGTGCTCGGCGGTCAGCGCCATCTCGCTCATCAGGTGCGAGGAGACGAAGACCGTACGGCCCTCGGAGGCCAGTTGCTTCATCAGGTTGCGGACCCACAGGATGCCTTCGGGGTCCAGGCCGTTGACTGGCTCGTCGAAGAGCAGCACCTGCGGGTCGCCGAGCAGCGCCGCCGCGATGCCCAGCCGCTGGCCCATGCCGAGCGAGAAGCCGTTGGAGCGCTTGCGGGCGACGTCCTGGAGGCCGACCACGCCGAGTACCTCGTCGACCCGGCGCGCCGGGATGCCGGAGAGCTGGGCGAGCGAGAGCAGGTGCTGGCGCGCGCTGCGGCCGCCGTGCACCGCCTTGGCGTCGAGCAGCGCGCCGACGTGCCGCGGGGCGTTGGGCACCTTGCGGAACGGGATGCCGCCGATCGTGACGCGCCCCTCGGTCGGGGTGTCGAGTCCCAGGATCATGCGCATCGTCGTCGACTTGCCGGAGCCGTTGGGCCCCAGGAAGCCGGTGACGGTGCCCGGACGCACCTGGAACGACAGCTGGTGCACGGCCGTCTTGGCGCCGTAGCGCTTCGTCAGGCCGACTGCCTCGATCATTCTCCGCCCCTCAGAAATGGTTCGGGGCAGAGGTGCTCTCGTACCCCCGTAAGGGTTAGGAGGTTATCGGGCGGTTGACGGTTCCCGTCAAAACGCGGGCACCGGGGCGGGTGGGGCCGCGGGGACTCAGGCGTCCCGCCGCTTGAGCAGCGCGTATCCGCAGAACAGTACGGCGGCCGTCCACGCCAGCATGATGGCGAACCCGCCCCACGGCCCGTACGGCACGTCGCTGCCCGCGGGCGGCACCACCTGCATCACCTTCTGGCCCGCCTGGTCGGGCAGGTACCAGCCGACCTTCTTGGTGGCCGAGACGTTGCCCAGGATGTTGGAGATCAGGAAGAAGAACGGCATCAGGATGCCGAGCGACAGCATGGGGCTGCGCAGCATCGCCGCCACGCCCATCGAGAACACCGCGATGAGGGTCATGTACAGCCCGCCGCCCACGACGGCGCGCAGCACGCCGGGGTCGCCGAGGGCCGCCGCGTGCTCGCCCAGCATGGCCTGCCCGATGAAGAAGGCGAGGAAGGCCGTCACGAAGGAGACGACGAGGGCGAGCAGCGCCGCGACGGCGATCTTGCAGAAGAGGAAGACGCCGCGCTGCGGTACGGCGGCGAGCGAGGTGCGGATCATGCCGGTGCCGTACTCGTTGGAGACCACCAGCACCCCGAAGACGATCATCGCGAGCTGGCCCAGGCCCATCCCGGCGAAGCTGACGTTCGTGGGGTCGAAGGCGAGCCGGTCGCGCGGCGACATGGTGCCGAAGTCGTTCGAGGCGAGCAGGCAGATCAGCGCGCCCAGCGCGACGGTGACGACCAGCGCGATGCCCAGCGTCCACACCGTGGACCGCACCGAACGGATCTTGGTCCACTCCGACCGCAGGACCTGGGGGACCGCCGCCATCGTCACGCCCCCCGCTTCTTGCCGCGCCAGCCGGCGCCCCAGGCGTCCGGGCCGGGCGGCCCGCCGGCCGTCGGCGCCCCCGGTGTGCCCGGAGGCGGCGGCGCGCCCGGCAGGCCGTCCTCCGGTGCCGCCGGGCGCGGCCCGTCCGTATGCGCGTGGTACTCCACCGACCCGGCGGTCAGCTGCATGAACGCCTCCTCCAGGGACGCCTGCTGCGGGCTCAGTTCGTGCAGGACGAGACGGTGCTGCGCGGCCAGTTCGCCGAGGTCGGCGGCGCTCGCCCCGTCGACCTCCACCGCGTCGCCGGCCGCCACCGCGGCGAACCCGGCGCCGCCGAGCACGTCGAGCAGCCGCTCGCGCTCCGGCGACCGCATCCGTACGTACGAGCGGGAGTTCTGCCGGATGAACTCCGGCATCGAGGTGTCCGCGAGCAGCCGGCCCTGCCCGATGACGATCAGGTGCTCGGCGGTCAGCGCCATCTCGCTCATCAGGTGGGAGGAGACGAAGACCGTACGGCCCTGGGCGGCCAGACCCTTCATCAGGTTGCGGATCCAGTGGATGCCCTCGGGGTCGAGCCCGTTGACCGGCTCGTCGAACATGAGGATCTCGGGGTCGCCGAGCAGCGCCCCGGCGATGCCCAGCCGCTGCCCCATGCCCAGCGAGAAGCCCTTCGAGCGCTTCTTGGCCACCGCGGTCAGCCCGACGGTGTCCAGCACCTCGTGGACGCGGGCGCGCGGGATGCCGTTGCTCTGCGCCAGGCACAGCAGGTGGTTGAAGGCGCTGCGGCCGCCGTGCAGGGCCTTGGCGTCCAGCAGGGCGCCGACGTGCCGCAGGGGCTCGGACAGCTGACGGTAGTGCCGCCCGTCGATACGGACCCGGCCCGACGTCGGGTGGTCGAGGCCGAGCACCATCCGCATGGTCGTGGACTTGCCGGCGCCGTTGGGGCCGAGGAACCCGGTGACGATGCCGGGCCGCACGGTGAAGGTCAGCCCGTCCACGGCGAGCTTCTCCCCGTAGCGCTTGGTCAGCCCCGCGATCTCGATCATGTACAGCACGCTAAACGCGGTCCCGGAGCCCCGCATCTCGGACAAACCGGGCACCTGGGGGCCGGTACCCGAACGTGCCGTACGACTGCTGAAAGCATTCCGCCCGCCCGGCCTCCCGAAGGAAGGCGGGGCGGGCGGGCGGTGCCTGCGTGCCGTCGCACGAGGTGGCGGCCGTCACGGGGACGGGCGGGGAAACCCGTCGGCCGGCCGCACCGGCGTCACAACGACGAACGGCGCCTCAGCGCGACTGCTGCGCCGGGACGCCGCGGGAGATGGGCTCCTCGTCCGCCGGGGTGCCGGCCGCGGCGACCGCCGCGCCGGTCAGCGTGGCGAGCATCTCGCGGACGTTCGTCAGCTGGGCGTTGATCGAGTCCCGGCGGTTGGTCAGCGCCGCCAGCTCCCGCTCCGACTCGCTGCGGATCCGGTCCGCCTTGGCGTTCGCGTCGGCCACGATGTCCTCGGCCTGGCGCTGCGCCGTCTCCACCGTCTGGCGAGCCCGGCGCTCCGCGTCCGTGCGCAGCTTCTCGGCCTCCAGCCGCAGCTGCTCCGCCCGGTGCTCGATCTCCGCGAGCCGCTTCTCCGCCTTGGCCTGACGCGAGGCCAGGTCCCGTTCGGACTGCTCGCGGCGCTTGGCCAGGTTCGTCTCGAAGTCCGCCGCCGCCTGCGCGGCCTTGGCGCGGGTCTCCTCGAAGAGGGATTCCGCCTCCTCCCGCTTGGACTGCGCGTCCTTCTGCGCCTCGGCGCGCAGCGCGGTGGCCTCGCCCTGGGCCTTCTCGACGATACGGGCGCCCTCGTCCTCGGCCTTGGCCTTGCGCTCCGACGCGAACTGCTCGGCGTCGTTGCGGACCTGCTGGGCAGCCGACTCGGCCAGCTCGCGGTGCTGCTCGGCGGCCCTGCGGGCCTCCTCGCGCAGGTCCTTCGCCTCTTCCTCCGCGAGCCGGAGGATCTTCTCGACGCGCGCGCCGAGGCCCGCGTAGGACGGTTCGGCGTCGTTGACCTGGGCCTGGGCGTTCTGCGTTTCGAGGTGCAGCTCCTCGATCCGCTTCTCCAGGGAGGTGATGCGGGCCAGGGCGCTGTCGCGGTCGGCGACCAGCTTCGAAATGCGGTCGTCCACCTGACCGCGGTCGTACCCACGCCGCACGAGCTCGAAGCCGTAGGGGGAGGAAGTGTCGCTCATGGGGTTCCTGTCGAAAGAGACCGGTGAGGTGATAAAGGGAATCCTAGGGGCCGCAACGGCGTGTCATCGAGTCAATGCGCGTTTGAAGTGGAGAATGGCCCCTCATTCGGGTGGCTACCCCTCAGACTGCTTGCCACTCGAACGAGTTGCGCCCGCTCCCGCGGCGGCCTTCGCCCCCTCCTTGCCGCCACCGTTCGCGGGTGCCTCGAAAGATTCCAACGCTTCCAGGACATCCTGGACACGGGAGATCTCCGCGTTGATGTCCTTACGGCGCCGCACCAGCACCTCCAGCTCGCGCCGGCCCTCCTCGACGATCCGCTCCGCCTCCGCGCGGGCCTCGGCGCGCAGCCGCTCCGACTCCCGTACGGCCTCGGCCTTCTTCTGCTCGGCCTCCTTGAGCAGCCCCTCCGCCTTCTTCACCGCGGCGATGCGCACCTTGCTCGCCTCGCTGCTGGCGTCCGACACCATCCGCTTGGCCTTCTCCTCGGCCTCCGCCTGCTGCTGCGTGGCCTGCGCGATCAGCTTGTCGACACGCTCCCCGGCGTTCTTCATCGTCTCCGACGACTCGCGGCGGGCCCGGTCGTGCAGCTCCTCGACCTCGCTCTCGATACGGGCCCGCAGCTCCTCGGCGCGGTCCCTTATCGCGGTGGCGTCCCCGCGGGCCTCGCTCAGCAGCGTGTCCGCGTCCGTACGGGCCTTCTCGACCATCGCGTTGCCCTCGGCGGTGGCCTCGGCGGCGATCCGCTCGGCCTCCTTGCGGGCCGCGCCCACCATCCGGTCGGCCTGCTCCTCGGCGGCGGTCGCCGCCTTCAACGCCTCCTCCTGGGCCTTGGCGATCAGCTGGTCGGCCTGCTCGGCGGCGTCCGCACGGCGCTGCGCCGCGTCCTTGCGGGCCGCGTCGACGGTCTGCTCCGACTCCTCCAGGGCCTCGGTGCGCAGCCGGTCGGCCTCCGCCTCCGCGTCCTCCTTGATCTGCGCGGACTCCGCACGCGTACGGGTGGCGTGCTCCTGCGCGGAGGCGACGGTGTCCGCCGCCTCGGCGCGCAGCCGGTCCGCCTCGGCCGTGGCCTCGGCGATCATCCGGTCCGCCTGCTCGCGGGCGTCGGCCCGGGTACGGTCCGCCTCCCGCTCGGCCGCCGCGGTGGCCTCGGCGGCGTCCGCACGCAGCTTCTCGGCCTCGCCGCCGGCCTCGGACATCAGCTGGTCGGCCTGCTCGGCGGCGTCCGAACGGGTCTTGTTCGCCGCCTCCCGCGCCTGGTCGCCGATGCGTTCGGCCTCCTGGCGCGCGGTCTCCAGCGCCTCGGCCGCCTCGGCGCGCAGCCGCTCGGCCTCGGCGGTCGCCTCCGCGACCAGCTCCGCGGCCCGCTGCTCGCCCTCGGCCCGCAGCCGCTCGGCGGCCTCCCGGCCCTCGCGGACCGTGCGGTCCGCGTCGTCCTGTGCCGAAGAGGTCAGCTCGGTCGCCTCGGTGACGATCCGTTCGGCCTCCGCGCGCGCCTCGGTGACGAGCCGGTCCACCTGCTCGGCGGCGTCCGAACGCATCCGGTTGGCGTCGTTGCGGGCCTCCGCGCGGGCGCGGTTGGCGTCCTGCTCGGCCGAGGCCAGCGCGTCGGACGCGTCCGTACGCAGCTGCTGCGCCTTGGCGGAGGCGTCCGCCACCATCTTCTCGGCCTGTGCGGTGGCCTCCGCGATCAGCGTGTCGGCCTGCTCGGCGGCGTCCGTACGGGCCTGGCCCGCCGCCTCGCGCGCCTCGTCCAGCGTGCTGTCGGCCTCCGCGCGGAGCCGCTCGGCCTCCGCGATGGCCTCCGAAACCGTGCGGTCCGCCAGCGACTTGGCGGCCTCGGCCTCCTCCTGCGCCTCGCGCCGGGTGCGCGCCGCGTCCTCGGAGGCGCGCTCGCGCTCCGCGTAGGCGTCCGCCCGTACCCGGTCGGCCTCCTCCTGCGCCTCGGTCCGCGTACGCTCCGCGGCGTGCTCGGCGGCCGAACGCAGCCCGGCGATCTCCTCCTCGGCCTGCTCGTGCAGCCCGGCGACCGCGTCCCGCACCTGCTGGGCGGTCTGCTCCGCCGCGGCCACCAGCTCGGCGGCGCGCCGGTCCGCCTCCTCGACCAGCCGCTCCGCCTCGGCCTGCGCCTCGCCCACCCGCTTACGGGCCGAGGCGAGCAGCTCCTCGCTCTGCTCGCGCGCGTCCGTGCGCTCCTGGTGGGCCTCCTCGCGGGCCTCGCCGAGCAGCTCCTCGGCCTCCCGGCGGCGGCGGGCCGCCTCCTCCTGGGCGGCGGCCAGCGCCTCGGCGGCCTCCGCGCCGGTGCGCTCCGCGGCGGCAGCGGCCTCCGCGCGCACCCGGTCGGCGGTCTCCTTGGCCTCGGTTTTCAGACGCTCCGCCTCGGCGGCGGCGTCACTGCGCAGCCGTACGGCCACGGACTCGCCCTCGGCGCGCGCGGCGGACGCATCGGTCGCCGCCTCCGTACGCAGCCGCTCGGCCTCGTCCTCGGCCTGCTGCTGGAGCACCCGCAGCCGCTCCGCCGACTCGGCCTTGAGCCTGGCGGCCTCCTCCTGCGCCTCCCGGCGCAGCTTCTCGGCCTCGCCGCGGGCGTCGCGCAGCGACTCCTCGGCCGCGGCGACCTTCTCCGCCGCCTCGGCGTGCAGCCGGTCCAGTTCCTCCTGCGCCTCGGCCCGGCGCTCGGCGGCGGCCTCCTCGGCCTCCGTACGCAGCCGGCGCGCGGCCTCCTCGGCCTCGGCGCGCAGCGCGGCGGCGGCCTCCTCGCTCTCGCCGCGCAGCTCCTCGGCCTCGGCGCGGGAGCGTTCCAGCAGCTCCTCGGCCTGCTTGCGCAGCGCCGTGGCCCGCTCGACGGCCTCGGTGCGCAGCCGCTCGCTCTCCGCGCTCGCGCCCGAACGCGTCTCCTCGGCGTCGGACTTCGCCTTGGCCAGCAGCTCCTCGGCGGTACCCGCCGCCTCCTCGATCTGCTGGACCGCCTCGCGGCGCGCCTCGGCCCTGATCCGGTCGCCCTCGTCGACGGCCTCGGCCCGCAGCTGCTCGGCCTCCCCACGCAGCCGGCGCGCCTCCTCCTGGAGCTCGACGGTCTTGGCGCGGTACTCCTTCGTGTCGTCCTTGGCGGCGCCCTTGAGCTGCTCGGCGGTGTCGTGCGCCTCGCCGCGCAGCCGGTCCGCCTCGGCCTCGGCCTCCCCGCGGACCCGCTCGGCCTCCTCGGCGGCGGCCTTCGTGATGGCCTTGGCGTCCTCGGACGCCTTGGTCAGCACCTCCTCGGCGGACCGCGCGGCCTTCGCGAGCTGCGCGGCGGAGTCCTCCGCCGCCTTGGAACGGGCGGCCTCCTGCGCCTCGGCGACCAGCCGCTCCGCCTCCGTACGGGCGTCCGCGCGCAGCTGCTCGGCCTCCGCCTTGAGGGCGTCGGCCTCCTTCGTGGCCTCGGCGACCAGCCGGGCGATCTCCGCCTTGGCCGTCCGCAGCCGCTGCTCCTGGTCCGACTCGGCGGCCGACAGCCGCTTGGCGGCGTTCTCCTGCGCCTCGGAGACCAGCTTCTCCGCCTCGGCGCGGGCCTCGCGCAGCGCGCGGTCGGCCTCCTGCATCCGCTCCTCGGCGGTCCGCGTCAGCTCGGCGGCCTGGCGCCGCGCCTCCTCGGACTCCGTACCGACACTGGTGCGCAGCTGCTCGGCCTGGTCCGTGGCCTCCTGGGCCTGGCTGGAGGCGGCGTTCAGCAGCCGCTCGGCGTCCGTACGGGCCCGGCGCAGGATCGCGTCGGCCTCGGTACGCGCCTGTTCGGCCTCGCTGCCCAGCCGCGCGCGGGTCTGCTCGGCCAGCCGCTGCGCCTCGGCGCGGGCGGCGGTCAGCGCCTGCTCGGCCTCGGCCCGCGACTCGTCCAGGAGACGGCGCGCCTGCGCCTCCGTACGGGAGCGCAGCTGCTCCGCCCAGGCCACGTTCTCGTTGACGTGCGACTCGACGGTCTGGCGGCGCTCGTTCAGCTCCTCGTCCAGCCGGCGGCGCCGCTCCACCGCCTCGGCGTGCAGGTCGGCCTCCAGGCGCGCCTGGCGCTCGGCCTGCTCCTGCAACAGCCGCTGCGTCTGGGCGCGCGCCTCGCGCACCTCGCGCTCGGCGTCGGTACGCAACTGGTCGGCCTGGATCTGGGCGTTGCGCAGCAGCTGCTCGGCCTGGTGGCTGACGTTGTCGTAAGCGGGGCGGGCCGCGATGGTGCGCCGCGCCTCGTGGAGCTTGGCTCGCAACACCTCGACCTGGTATCCGAGGTCGTCGGCGTGCTGGACCGCCTTGTCCCGCTCCGTCTTCAGCCGCTCCATCTCGGCCTCGAACTGCGAGAGGTGGTCGTCAGCCTCGTAGCGGTCGTTGCCCCGCACTGCGCGGTCCCATCCGTCCCCTGGTCATGGTGGCGGCCGGCTCCCATCTGCCCGTTCGCAGCGCGAAATGCCTCGTGCGCAACGCGTGCTGGAGCTGACCCTTCCGAAGAAATGGTGTCAGATCATCGGCGGAGTGTGGACCGAGCCCCGACCCGGCCCCCGGCCGAAGGTGCACTCTACCGGCCGGGGAAGGGAAAGGTCAGTGCTCTGTCGTGGAGGTAGACGAGGAAGCGGGGGCGGCAGTTCCCTCGTGGGGGGCCGCGGTGACCAGTTCGGTCAGTACGCCGTGGCAGTCCTTGGGGTGCAGAAAAGTGATCCGCGACCCCATGGAGCCCACCCGCGGCTCGTCGTAGAGCACCCGCACCCCCTTGTCCCGGATGGCCCCGGCGTCCCCGTCCACGTCCGCGGTACCGAAGGCGATGTGATGCACCCCCTCGCCGTTCTTGGCGAGCCACTTGCCCACCGCGGAGTCCGCCCGGGTGGGTTCCAGGAGCTGGAGGTACGAGGCGCCGCCGTCCGACGTATCGTTGATCTTGAGCATGGCCTCGCGGACGCCCTGCTCCTCGTTGACCTCGGTGTGGAACACCTCGAAGCCGTACGTGGCGCGGTAGAACTCGACGGTCGCGTCGAGGTTCTCGCAGGCGATCCCGATGTGGTCGATTCGCGTCAGCATGCCTCCAGTGCACCGCTCGCACGCGCGGTTACGCAACGTGCGCGCGATCACACCCGCAGCCCGGTGACCCGGCGCCTACCGCTCAGTACATTGACGGGAACCCTCGTTAACCTCCCTGTACAGGAAGGGCCGCGCTGATGTCGACAGCGAACGGTACGTCCAGCACCACCTCCGTGATCGTCGCGGGCGCCCGTACCCCCATGGGCCGCCTGCTGGGATCCCTGCGCAGCTTCTCCGGCGCCGACCTGGGGGGTGCGGCCATCAAGGCGGCGCTGGACCGGGCGGGCATCGGCGGCGACCAGGTGCAGTACGTGATCATGGGCCAGGTGCTCCAGGCCGGCGCCGGCCAGATCCCCGCCCGCCAGGCCGCCGTCAAGGCCGGCATCCCCATGAGCGTCCCGGCGCTGACCGTCAACAAGGTCTGCCTCTCCGGCCTCGACGCCATCGCCCTCGCCGACCAGCTGATCCGCGCCGGCGAGTTCGACGTGGTCGTCGCCGGCGGCCAGGAGTCCATGACCAACGCGCCCCACCTCCTGCCCAAGTCCCGCGAGGGCTTCAAGTACGGCGCCGTCGAAATGCTCGACTCGATGGCCCACGACGGCCTCACCGACGCGTACGAGAACATCGCCATGGGCGCGTCCACCGAGAAGCACAACACGCGCCTGGGCATCGGCCGCGCCGAACAGGACGAGATCGCCGCCCGCTCCCACCAGCGCGCCGCCGCCGCCCAGAAGAACGGCCTCTTCGAGGCCGAGATCACCCCCGTGGAAATCCCGCAGCGCAAGGGCGAGCCGGTCGTCTTCAGCAAGGACGAGGGCATCCGCGGGGAAACCACCACCGAGACCCTCGCCAAGCTCCGCCCCGCCTTCTCCAAGGACGGCACCATCACCGCCGGCACCTCCTCCCAGATCTCCGACGGCGCCGCCGCGGTGGTCGTCATGAGCAAGGCCAAGGCCGAGGAACTGGGCCTGGAGTGGATCGCGGAAATCGGCCCGCACGGAAACGTGGCAGGCCCGGACAATTCCCTCCAGTCCCAGCCCAGCAACGCGATCCGCCACGCGCTGGGCAAGGCCGGTCTCACCGTCGAGGATCTTGACCTGATCGAGATCAACGAGGCGTTTGCCGCGGTGGCCGTCCAGTCAATGAAGGACCTCGGGGTATCCCCGGAAAAGGTGAACGTCAACGGCGGGGCCATCGCGCTCGGTCACCCGATCGGCATGTCCGGCGCCCGCATCGTCCTCCACCTCGCCCTGGAACTGCGCCGGCGCGGCGGCGGCGTCGGCGCGGCGGCACTGTGCGGCGGCGGCGGCCAGGGCGACGCGCTGATCATCCGCGTACCGGGCAAGTAACCCGCGTACACGCAACCAATCCGCGTACGCGCAACCGAGGTGGGAGGAGCTGGGCAGTGGTGGACGTCCCCGAACTGGTGGACCAGGCACGGCAGGGCCGGCCGCGGGCCGTGGCCCGGCTGATCTCGCTGGTGGAGGGCGCGTCCCCGCAGCTGCGCGAGGTGATGGCGGCCCTGGCCCCCCTGGCGGGCCAGGCATACGTGGTGGGCCTGACCGGCTCCCCCGGCGTAGGCAAATCCACCACCACCTCCGCCCTGGTCACCGCCTACCGCCGGGCAGGCAAACGGGTCGGCGTCCTCGCCGTCGACCCGTCCTCCCCCTTCTCCGGCGGCGCCCTCCTCGGCGACCGCGTCCGCATGTCCGAACACGCGTCCGACCCCGGCGTCTACATCCGCTCCATGGCCACCCGAGGCCACCTGGGCGGCCTCGCATGGGCCGCCCCCCAGGCGATCCGCGTACTCGACGCGGCCGGCTGCGACGTGGTCCTCGTGGAAACCGTCGGCGTCGGCCAGTCCGAAGTGGACATCGCCGGCCAAGCCGACACCACGATGGTGCTCCTCGCTCCCGGCATGGGAGACGGCATCCAGGCAGCCAAGGCCGGCATCCTCGAAATCGGCGACGTCTACGTCGTCAACAAGGCCGACCGGGACGGCGCCGACGCGACGGCCCGCGAACTCAACCACATGCTCGGCCTCGGCGAGGCCCGCGCGCCCGGCGACTGGCGTCCGCCGATCGTCAAAACGGTCGCGGCGCGGGGCGAGGGCCTCGACGAGGTCGTCGAGGCCCTGGAAAAGCACCGCGCGTGGACCGAGGAACACGGCACCCTGGCGACTCGACGCCGAGCGCGGGCGGCCCGCGAGGTCGAAACAATCGCCGTCACCCAGCTACGGGAGCGGATCGGCGACCTGCGGGGCGACCAGCGCCTGGACGTCCTGGCCGAACGCATCGTGGCGGGTGCACTGGACCCGTACGCTGCGGCGGACGAGCTGGTGGCGGGCCTGACGGAGCGCGCGTAGCGCGTAGCGCGCTGGCGCGCGGTTTTGCGCTTGCCTGGTCGCGCTGCGCGCGTTTGCGCGTTCGGTCCGGTGGGTGGGGGGCCGGGGCCCCGCAGGGGTCTCTCCTCACCGCAGTCGCGGAAGCCTTGTCTTGAAAGCTGAACCTGGTGTTGCGACGTGTCGGCTGCGGGGAGCCCCCTGCGTGTCCCCGGCCCCGGGCCCGGAGCGCGGCCACCCCGCCGTCGTGGCCGAGGCCCCCCAAAGGGGGCAGTTCTTTGTCTTCCCGGGGTGGGTCCCCGGTGGCGAGGAGGCCGCCTCCTGGTTGCTGCGCTGCTGGTGGTTTTTCTTCTTCTCCACCCCCACTCGCGCGGGGGTGCGGAACCGGCCGGAGGGGACGTGCAGGGGGGTGTCCCCGCAGCCGACAGCTCGCTACACCAGGTTCAGCGTTCAAGACATGGCGTCCGCGAGTGCGGTGAGGAGTCACCCCCCTGCGCGGCCCCGACCCCAAACGAAACCAGTTGCACCCCCGCGCGAAGCGCAAAGCCCGCGCGCAGCGCGTCAGTCGTCTTCGCCGTCACCGACGACAGTCGCAACCGTGACCTGCCCAGACTTCAAGTCAACGTTCAGCTTGTGCTCCTTGCCGTCCTTGGACACGGTCTCAACTTCCCAGACAGCCACCGCACGGTGGTCGTCGTCCAGGTCGACAGACGTGGCCGTCCCATACGAGGCGGCAGCCCGATCCGCCGCTTGCGCGGCGCCGACCGCAGCCCCCCGCAGCTCCGCACGGACCCCGGCGACCCCGTCGCCCTCGTGCTGCCCCAGCACCTTCCCGTTGCCCGCGTCCAGCGTGACCTCGTGCCACTTGTCGTCCTTGCCGAGGATGTCGACCTCCCAGACCAGGCCGGGCCGGTCCTCGTCGAGGTCGATGCCGGTGACGGTGCCGGGGGCGGCCTTCTGGGCCGAGGTGGCGGCCTGCGTGGCGGATACGGAGGCCGCCTTGGCCTCGCGCGCGTCCTCGTTGACGTCGTCGTCGGGAACGCTGACGCTGGACCGCGGCGTCGAAGACGCACTCGGCGTCGAAGACGCCTTCGGCGTCGAGGACGTCGTCCCGGAGTCGCCGAAGGCGACCGCGGTTCCGCCGCCGATGACGGCGGCCGCCGCCGCGGCCACCGTGGCGATGACGATGTTGCGCTTCATGGTGATCTCTCCCCGGTGGGTGTCGTGCTCGATGACGTGATCCACCGTGGCGGAGGGAAGCTGAAGCCAGGCTGAAGTCACCTGAAGCGGGCTTCAGCAACGCGATGGCATCGTGGGCGCATGCGTCTGTTGATCGTGGAGGACGAGAAGCGGCTGGCTGTGTCGTTGGCCAAGGGGCTGACGGCCGAGGGGTACGCGGTCGATGTGGTGCACGACGGCCTCGAAGGGCTGCACCGGGCGGGTGAGGGCGCGTACGACCTGGTGGTGTTGGACATCATGCTGCCGGGGATGAACGGCTATCGCGTGTGCGCGGCGCTGCGCGCGGCGGGGCATGACGTGCCGGTGCTGATGCTGACGGCCAAGGACGGGGAGTACGACGAGGCGGAGGGGCTGGACACCGGCGCGGACGACTATCTGACGAAGCCGTTTTCGTATGTGGTGCTGGTGGCGCGGGTGAAGGCGCTGCTGCGCCGCCGTGGGCGGACGGCGTTGCCCGTGTTGCGGCTGGGGGAGTTGAGCATCGACCAGGGGGCGCGCCGTGTGGAGCGCGGCGGTGTGGAAGTGGTGTTGACGGCGAAGGAGTTCGCCGTGTTGGAGCAGTTGGCGTTGCGCGCGGGCGACGTGGTGTCGAAGGCGGAGATCTTGGAGCATGTGTGGGATTTCGCGTACGAGGGCGACATCAACATCGTCGAGGTGTACGTGAGCGCGCTGCGGCGGAAGCTGGGCGCGGGCATGATTGCGACGGTGCGTGGTGCCGGGTACCGGCTGGTGTCCGGTGCGTAGGGTTTTCGGGAAGGTCCGGGTCCGGGCCGCGGTGGGTGCCTCGCTGGTGGTGGCGTTGGCGCTGGTCGCGGCGGGGACGGCGTTGCTGCTGGTGTTGAAGACCAATCTGGTGGGTCAGGCGGATCTGCAGGCGGAGAACGCCGCGCGGGAGGTCGCGACGCAGATCGCGACCGGCAAGCCGTACGAGAAGCTGGATCTGCCGGACGGGGACGAGCGTCCGGTGGTGGTGCTGTCCGAGGACGGGCGGGTGCTGGCGGCGGGTGAGGACGTGCGGGCGGTGGACGGGAAGGCCGTGACGGAGCGGCATCCGCCGGCCGCGCGGCAGCCGGACGACGATGACGACGACGATCACGAGATCAAGCCGGGCGAGGTCGGGGACAAGGCGCGGCTCACCGGTGGTACGGCGACGGTCGGCCACCGTACGGCGGATTACCGGTTCGCCACCGTCGAGGCCAAGGACACTCAGGGCGGCAAGGCCGTCGTACGGGCCGGGGCACCGTTGGCGGCGGAGCAGGAGGCGGTGGGCTCGGTGCGTACCGCGATGCTCATCGGGCTGCCCTGCCTGCTGCTGGTGGTGGCGGGGGTGACCTGGCTGGTGACGCGGCGGGCGCTGCGGCCGGTGGAGGGGATCCGGAGGGAGATGGCGGCGATCACGGCCAGCGCCGACCTGTCGCGGCGGGTGCCGGAGCCGGGGTCGCGGGACGAGATCGACCGGCTGGCCCGTACGACCAACGAGACGCTGGGCGCGCTCCAGGAGTCGGTGGAGCGGCAGCGGCGGTTCGTCGCGGACGCCTCGCACGAGTTGCGCAGCCCGATCGCGAGCTTGCGGACGCAGTTGGAGGTGGGGATCGCGCACCCGGAGCTGCTGGACGCGGAGGGCGCGGTGGAGGACGCCGTACGGCTGCAGAACCTGGCGGCCGACCTGCTGTTGCTGGCGCGGCTGGACGCGGGGGAGCGGCCGGCGGACGCGCGGATCGACCTGGCGGCGCTGGTGCGGGAGGAGGTCTCGCAGCGGGTGGGGGACCGGTTCGCCGTGGAGGTGGGCGAGCTGGCGGGGGTGGAGGTCGCCGGGTCGCGGAGCCAGCTCGGGCGGGTGCTGGGGAATCTGCTGGACAACGCGCAGCGGCACGCGCGCGGCAGCGTACGGGCGAGTGTGGCGCGTGAGGGCGGGTGGGCCGTGCTGCGGGTCGAGGACGACGGGCCCGGGGTACCGCCGGAGGAGCGGGAGCGGATCTTCGAGAGGTTCGTGCGGCTGGACGACGCCCGCAGCCGCGACGACGGCGGGGCCGGTCTGGGCCTCGCCATCGCCCGTGACGTCGCCGAGCGGCACGGCGGCACGCTGGCCGTGCGCGAGGGTTCGGTGTTCGCACTGCGGCTGCCGGCGGTGTAGCCGTCAGATCTTGCCGCGGCGGCCTCTGAGATGTTCGGCCACCGGGGCCAGGGACTCTCTCAGGGAGTCGAGGTTCTCGGGGGTGAACAGGTCGATGAAGTGCCGGCGTACGGATGCGACGTGGTGCGGCGCGACCCGGCGCATGGTGTCCCAGCCTTCGTCGGTCAGTACCGCGTAGAGGCCGCGGCGGTCGGACTCGCAGCTTTCGCGGCGCACCAGGCCGGCGTTCTCCATCCGGGTGATCTGGTGGGACAGGCGGCTCTTGGACTGGAGGGTGGCGGCGGCCAGGTCGCTCATGCGCAGCCGCCGGTCCTCGGCCTCGGAGAGGTTGACCAGGATCTCGTAGTCGTTGTTGGTCAGTCCGAACGGCTGCAGATCGCGCTCCAGCTGGTGCATCAGCAGCCTGCTGACGTCCAGGTGGGTGCGCCAGGCACGCTGCTCCCGGTCGGTCAGCCAGGGAGTGTCGCTGTCGGTCGTCATGAATGAATTCTACCCGTGAAAGTTGAATATCGAATTAGTCATGGCTCTGTGACGTGGCTCAGGCGCTTGCTCAGGCGTTCGAGGTCACCGTCCGCAGACTACCGCTCACAGCCCGAAGCGGCGCTGGAGGCCCCCGAGCCCGCCCGGGAGCTGCGGCAGTTGTGAGCCACTTTGGCGAGTTGCCTCGCCCCCGCCCGGCACCCCCGCATCGGCCGTGATCTCGCCCGTGGCCAGCTCCGGCATCAGCTGCTCGGTGGACTGGAGCAGCACCGTGCCGGCCCCGACGAACTCGAACTGGTGCTCCTCGCCGGAGACTCCGCCCAGGCCCGTGTGCGCCCGTACGCCGCCGAGGAATCCGCGCAGGTACTGGTGGTCGTAGTGGTGGCAGGGCGAGGGGCAGTCGGCCCAGCCCACCAGGGCCTGCGGGTCCACCCGGATCGGCGGCTCCATGAAGACGACCGGGCCGTTGGAGGCGGCCACGAACTTGCCCGTGCCGATGAGCGTCAGGAAGCCCGGGATGATCGACTGCTTCAGCGACAGAGATGGCTGAAAGGCGAGCAGGTTGCCCGAGCGAATGGTCAGGTTGCCGTCTTCCAAATCGTAGGAATTGACGTCGAATGCCCGGTCGGCGAGGAGCATCTTGCCCTGGCCCTCGGCGACGACCCAGTCCGCCGCGTGCAAAGGCGAATGGAAACTGTGGGCGACGAGGCGGTCCAGCGCGCCGTGCCCGATGCCCTGGAAGTCGATCCGCCCGTAGTAGGCGATCATCTTCCCCTTCTGCAGGAACCACTGGCCGTTCAGGTCCACGCTGAACGTGTAGTCGTTGACGTTGTCGTCCGAGGGGAGCGTGTGGGGGTCGTGGATGACGGGACCGGTCACAGTTTCTCCTCCGACGCCTGTACGTAGACGGTGCCCTGGCCGGACAGCTCCAGCTGGAACGCTTCTCCCGAGCCGCGGCCGACCATGTCGCGCCAGCCGAGGGCCGTGGAGAGCTTGTTGCGGACGTCGCCGCGGTGCGCCACGTACGCCTGCGGGTCGACGTGTACGGGCCGCTGCGGGGTGATCGGCAGCTCGATGACGCCGCCGTGCGCCATCACGGCCACCGCCCCCTGTCCCTTGAGGGTCGTGGTGAACAGGCCCTGGCCGGTCACCTGGCCGCGCACCATGCCCATCACGCCGCCCTGCGACCCCATGAACATCGTGCCCTGCTGGAGCGTCCCGTCGAAGGCGAGCAGCCGGTCGGCCTCGACGTACAGGGTCTCGCCGGTCAGGTCGACGACGTGGATGTGGTGGCCGCCGTGGCCGAAAAGGACCGTTCCGCTCCCTTCCACGGTCATCAGGGGCGTCGCCTCGTTGGCGATACGGCGGCCGATCATCGAGCCGATGCCGCCCTGGCCGCCCTGGATATTGGGGGTGAAGCTGACGTCGCCCTGGTAGGCGAGCATCGCGCCGCGCTGGCTGTACATCCGCTGCCCCGGGCCGATCTGCGCGCGCACCATGCGGGAGTTGACGGGGGTGAACGGCATCAGACCTCCCCGCCGATCGTGTTGCGCTCGCTGGGCTGTACGTACACCAGGCCCTCGCCCTCGAAGCGGATCTGGAAGGATTCGCCGGAGCCTTCTCCTATGAAGGTGCGGAAGTTCACTCCGGACTGGAAGTGCTGCTTGAGGTCGCCGGTGTGCGCGACGTACGCGCCGGGGTCGACCTGGAGCGGGTACTGCTTGGTGACGCGCAGCACCACGGCGGGGCCGTCGGAAATGATCGCGGCCTGGCCGCTGCCCTCGACGGTGGTGGTGAACAGGCCGTTGCCCTGCGAGGCGCCGCGCAGCCCGGTGAAGGTGGTGCCGGTGCGCAGCGACGCGTCCGTGCACAGCAGGTTGCTGGACTCCACGTACAGCTTCTCGCCGTGCAGCTGTACGAGGTTGATCTCGCTGGCGCGGTCGGCGAAATAGCAGGTGCCGTGGCCTTTCACCTCCATCACTTCCATCTGTTCGCCGGTCAGCCGGCGGGTGACCATGCCGCGCAGCCCGTCACCGCCGCCGGTCATCTTCTTGAACGTCATCTGGCCGTCGTAGGCGACCATCGAGCCGTTCTTCGCCTTCACGGCATCGCCGGTCATGTCGACGGCGAGCACTTTGCTCCCCTGGAGCCGAAACTGAGCCACAGGATCGAAGGTAACCGGCGTGCCGACCCCTGAACAGTGATCCTTTGCGGGCCTGCAACAATGGTGACGCTCTTGTGAAATGACGCACAAGCGCCCCGTGTCGCCACCTGCCACCCGAACGAGGTTCCCGTGGACATCAAGACCGCATCCGCCCTGCGCCGGCTCCGCCTGGCGTCCGTGCCCGAAGCCGCTTCCTGGTTGCTGCTGATCGTCTGCACCATCCTGAAGTACACGACCGACTTCAACGCGGTGCCGGTCCTGGGCCCGGTGCACGGCGTGCTGTTCATCCTGTACGTGCTCTTCTGGCTGGACGCCTGGAACCGCACGAAGTGGTCCTTCGGGACCGCCGCCCTCTACTTCGCCCTGTCCATCGTGCCGACCGGCGGGTTCATCGCCGACCGCCGCCTCAAGCGGGAGGCCGAGGCCGTCGTCATCGCCGCGCGCGCCCGCAGGGAAGGCGTGGTCAACGCATGATCGTCGCATTTTCGGTGAGCCCGCTGGGGGTGGGTGAAGACGTCGGTGAGTACGTCGCCGACGCCGTACGGGTGGTCCGCGAGTCCGGGCTGCCCAACCGTACGGACGCCATGTTCACCTCCGTCGAGGGCGAGTGGGACGAGGTCATGGACGTCGTCAAGCGCGCCGTGGCCGCCGTGGAGGCCCGCGCCGGACGCGTGTCGCTCGTCCTGAAGGCCGACATCAGGCCCGGTGTCACCGACGGCCTCACCTCCAAGGTCGAGACCGTCGAGCGCCACCTCGCGGCGGGCTCCGAAGGCTGAGGGACCGACCCCCGCCCGCGCGCTCTCAGTCCGGCAGCGCGCCGCCCGCGCTGAGCGCGATGCCCAGCGGCGTGCGCTCGTACAGCACCTGGTGCCCGTGCCGGCGCGACGTCAGCAGCCCGGCGTCGCGCAGCACGGACAGCTGCGCCGAGACCGACGAGGGCGCGAGCCCCAGCCGGTGGGCCAGGGCCGTGGTGGACGCGGGCTCGTGCAGCGCCGTGAGCACCGCGGCCCGGTTCACGCCGAGCAGCCTGGCCAGCGCCGGGCCCGTCTCCGGCTCGTTCCACAGCCCGCCGATGCCGCGTGCCGGGTAGACGACGGTGGGCTGCCAGTGCGGTTCGAAGGCGCTGATCACGTCGGGCCACACGAAGACGCTCGGCATCAGCAGCACGCCCCGCCCGTCCAGGTCCTGGATCTGGAGGAACCGGGCGCGGGTGCGCACCGTGAGGGTGTCGCCCGACCAGGTGATCCGCGGGTCGAGGTCGGCGAACAGCCCCGCCAGCCCGCCGGTCGCCAGCTGCCGTGACCGGTAGGCGACCTCGGCCTCCAGCAGGGCGCGCAGCCGCGGCCAGTCCGGGGCCAGCAGCGCGTGCCAGGCCCGTTCGGTGACGTCGGCCAGTTCCCGTACGGCGCCCGCCGGGTCGGCCAGCATCGCGCGTCCCTGCGGGGAGTCGGCGGCGCCCGGCGTGCAGGCCAGCGACTTGGCCAGCTCGGCGCGGGCGATGGCCGGGTCCGTGGCCCGTACCCGCGCCAGCTCCTCGTCGAAGGAGGCGAGCGGCGACTTTGGTGGCGGGCCCAGGAAGTCCGGGGTGTAGCCGGGCTGCGGGGACGGCATCAGGAGCCGCAGCGCGGACAGGTCGAGTCCGGTCAGCGCCTCGCGCATCCGCCGCAGCCACGGCAGGTGGTAGCTGTGCCGGTCGGTGTGTTGCAGCGTCCGTACGGCCTCGTGCGTCTCGCACAGCGGCGAGATGCCGAAGCGGATGCGCAGCAGGTCCTCCGCGCCGAAGCGCATGTCCAGCGGCATGGCCGTGGCCCCCCTTTTCCTTGCCCTCTCTTAACTCTTCCCGGCCGGAAACCCGTCCCGGCACGCATTCGGCTGTGGACGAAAGACTGGGGTCCCGGCGGCCGCGTCGGCACGCTGCCGCCATGCCACCGCCCTCCGGGCCCGGTGCGGACCGGGAGGCCGGTGCCGGATACCGGGCCGTCTTCGCCGTACCGGAATTCCGCCACGTCTTCGCCGCGCACCTCCTGTCCACGCTCGGCGTGGTCCTGTGCGAGATCGCCCTGTCCGTGCTCGTCCACCGGCTCACCGGCTCCCCGCGTACACGGGCCGCGACGCTCGGCGACGTCCTGGGCGAGGGCGACCTGTTCGTCCTGGGGCGCTCGGTGATCCGCATCATCAACCAGAGCGGGCAACTGGCCGGGTTCGCCGCCGGGGGGCTGCTGCTGTGTGCCATGCCGGTCGGGGCGATCACCGGCGAGGCCCTGGCCGGCACCTTCCTCGGCCCGCGTGCCCGTGCCCGGCTGACGTTCCCGCTGGGTGTCTTCTGCGTGCTGCCTTCCCTGGGGTTCGCCGCGCGGCCCTCGCTCGGCTGGGCGGTCCTGCTGCTCGTGCTGACCGGCACCGGCATCGCGTACAACTTCGGCGTGGACCGCTGGTTCGTGGCCGCCGTCCCCGACGAGCTGCTGGGGCAGGCGATGACGGTGATGCAGGCGGGACGTATGACGATCATGGGCCTGGGGATGGGCGCGGCAGGCGCCGCCGCCGAGTACGCCCCACTGTGGGTGGTGATGCCGGCGGGCGGCGTGGTGGGGGCGGTGTCCGTGCTGCTGGTGGTGTCCGAGGTACGGCGGACCGGCGGTGACCGGTTCCCGGCCCCCGATGCCGCGGGTATCCCGGCGTGACCCCGTACGGGTACCGAAAACTGAGACGGGGCTGACCACGATATGACCGACCGGTAGGGTCGAAGGCGTGCCGAAGCCGCTCAGTCTCGCCTTTGACCCCATCGCCCGCGCCGATGAACTGTGGCAGCGACGTTGGGGAGCCGTGCCGTCCATGGCCGCGATCACCTCGGTCATGCGCGCCCACCAGATCCTGCTGTCCGAGGTGGACGCGGTCCTCAAGCCGTACGGGCTGACGTTCGCGCGGTACGAGGCGCTGGTGCTGCTCACCTTCTCCAAGGCGGGGGAGCTGCCCATGTCGAAGATCGGCGAGCGGCTGATGGTCCACCCGACCTCGGTGACCAACACCGTGGACCGGCTGGTGAAGTCCGGGCTGGTCGACAAGCGCCCGAACCCGAACGACGGGCGCGGCACGCTCGCCTCCATCACCGACCGGGGGCGCGAGACCTGCGACCGGGCCACCCGCGACCTGATGGCGATGGACTTCGGCCTGGGCGCCTACGACGCCGAGGAGTGCGCGGAGATCTTCACGATGCTGCGGCCGCTGCGGGTCGCGGCCGGTGATTTCAAGGACGGCTGATCCGTGGTAGGGGCGGCGAAGATCGCCCCGGAACGGGCGGTTACGCTCGGACCATGAAACGAAGCGTGCTGACCCGCTACCGGGTGATGGCCTACGTCACTGCCGTGATGCTCCTCGTGCTGTGCGCCTGCATGGTGGCCAAGTACGGCTTCGACACGGGCAAGGACCTCACCCTCGTGGTCTCCCAGATCCACGGCGTGCTCTACATCATCTACCTCGTCTTCGCCTTCGATCTGGGCTCCAAGGCGAAGTGGAAGTTCGGCAAGCTCCTGTGGGTGCTGATCTCCGGCACCATCCCGACCGCCGCCTTCTTCGTCGAGCGCAAGGTCGTCCGGGAGATCGAGCCGCTGGTCGCGGACGGTACGCCGCAGCCCGCGAAGGTCTGAGACGGCCGGGCCGCCGGGCTCCGGCCCGGCAGCCCCGTACCGCTTGAGGGGGGCTCTCCGGTGACTTCCGGCCGCCAGCCATCGACAATTACTAGGACGTCCTAGTAAATTTGCAGGCATGGACGCTGATGCGATCGAAGAGGGCCGCCGCCGCTGGCAGGCCCGGTACGACTCCGCCCGAAAGCGGGACGCGGACTTCACCACGCTCTCCGGCGACAGCGTGGAGCCGGCGTACGGCCCCCGTCCCGGCGACTCGGTCGAGGGCTTCGAGCGCATCGGCTGGCCGGGGGAGTACCCCTTCACGCGCGGCCTGTACCCGACCGGCTACCGCGGCCGCACGTGGACCATCCGCCAGTTCGCCGGCTTCGGCAACGCCGAGCAGACCAACGAGCGGTACAAGATGATCCTCAAGGCGGGGGGCGGCGGACTCTCCGTGGCGTTCGACATGCCCACGCTGATGGGGCGGGACTCCGACGACCCGCGCTCGCTCGGCGAGGTCGGCCACTGCGGTGTCGCCATCGACTCGGCCGCCGACATGGAGGTCCTGTTCAAGGACATCCCGCTCGGCGACGTGACGACCTCGATGACGATCTCGGGACCGGCCGTCCCGGTCTTCTGCATGTACCTGGTCGCCGCCGAGCGCCAGGGCGTCGACCCGGCCGTCCTGAACGGCACGCTCCAGACGGACATCTTCAAGGAGTACATCGCGCAGAAGGAGTGGCTCTTCCCGCCCGAGCCCCACCTGCGCCTGATCGGCGACCTGATGGAGCACTGCGCGCGCGGCATCCCCGCGTACAAGCCGCTCTCGGTCTCCGGCTACCACATCCGCGAGGCGGGCGCGACGGCCGCGCAGGAGCTGGCGTACACCCTCGCCGACGGCTTCGGGTACGTGGAGCTGGGCCTCTCCCGCGGCCTGGACGTGAACACCTTCGCGCCAGGGCTGTCCTTCTTCTTCGACGCCCACCTGGACTTCTTCGAGGAGATCGCGAAGTTCCGGGCCGCCCGCCGCATCTGGGCCCGCTGGATGCGCGACGTGTACGGCGCGACCAGCGAGAAGGCCCAGTGGCTGCGCTTCCACACGCAGACCGCGGGTGTCTCGCTGACCGCCCAGCAGCCGTACAACAACGTCGTCCGCACGGCCGTGGAGGCGCTGGCCGCGGTCCTCGGCGGGACGAACTCCCTGCACACCAACGCGCTGGACGAGACCCTCGCGCTGCCCAGCGAGCAGGCCGCGGAGATCGCGCTGCGCACGCAGCAGGTGCTGATGGAGGAGACCGGCGTCGCCAACGTCGCGGACCCGCTGGGCGGCTCGTGGTTCGTCGAGGCGCTGACCGACCGGATCGAGGCCGACGCCGAGAAGATCTTCGAGCAGATCAAGGAGCGGGGCGCTCGGGCGGTGCCGAACGGCGAACACCCCATCGGCCCGATGACCTCCGGCATCCTGCGCGGCATCGAGGACGGCTGGTTCACCGGCGAGATCGCCGAGTCCGCCTTCCGCTACCAGCAGGCGCTGGAGAAGGGCGAGAAGAAGGTCGTCGGCGTCAACTGCGCCCACGGCTCGGTCACCGGCGACCTGGAGATCCTGCGCGTCAGCCACGAGGTCGAGCGCGAGCAGGTACGGGTGCTGGGGGACCGCAAGGCGGCCCGCGACGACGCCCGGGTGCGCTCCTCGCTGGACGCGATGCTCGCCGCCGCGCGCGACGGCGGCAACATGATCGAACCGATGCTGGAGGCCGTGCGGGCCGAGGCGACGCTCGGCGAGATCTGCGACGTGCTGCGCGACGAGTGGGGCGTGTACACGGAGCCCGCGGGGTTCTGACAGCCGTACGGCCGGGGGGCGGGGCCGTGTGCGGTCCCGCCCCCGGTCCGGTGTCAGACCACCGCGCCGTTTCCGGCCCTGGCCCTGTCGCGGGGGCGGGATGCGGGTGTCTCAGGGGCCGGGTGGCGGCCCTCCAGGACGACGGCGGCCGGGGTGGCCGTGAAGACCGTCGAGGCGATGCCGAAGAGCACGCCCGCGAGCAGCGCCACGGAGAAGTCGGCCAGCGAGTCGCCGCCCAGCACCGCGAGCGCGGCGAGGACGAACAGGGCGCCCATGCCGGTGTTCACCGTACGGGGCACGGTCTGCACGATCGCCCGGTCGGCGAGCCGGGCGAGGCCCTGCGCACCGCGCGCGGCCCGGCTGCCCTTGGCGGCGCGCCGCAGTTCCCGTACGCGGTCGAAGAGCACGACCGTGTCGTTGACGGAGTAGCCGACGACGGTCAGCAGCGCCGCCAGGAAGACGCTGTCCACCGGCTTGCCCAGCCAGGCGAACAGGCCCACCACCAGCACCACGTCCTGCACCATGGCGAGGACCGCCGCCGTCGCGAACGTCCAGCGGAACCGGACGCTCAGGTAGACCAGCTGGGCGGCGACCGCGATGCCCAGCGCGATCAGCGCCTTGCCGCGCAGCTCGCTGCCCATGCTGGGCCCGATCTTCTCGTCCCGCTCGACCTCGGCCGTGCCGCCGGGCACCTGGAGGGCCGCGCGGATACGTTCCTGCTCGGCGTCGGTCAGCTGCTCGGTCCGTACGGCGATGCCGCCGTCACCCGACTCCTGCACGACCGCCCGCGGGAAGCCCGCCTCCGAGACGGCCGCGCGCGCCGTATCGGCGTCCACCGTGCGGCTGGTGCTGTACTCGACGAGCCGGCCGCCGGTGAACTCCACGCCGAACTCCAGGCCGCGGACGCCGATTCCGGTGACGGCGAGCAGCAGCAGGCCGGCGCCGATGCCCAGCCAGGTGCGGCGGTGCCGCATCAGCCGCGGCTCGCGGCGGGCCAGCCACCGCCGTACCCGCCCTTCGGACGCCATGCCGGTGATCGCGGGCCGCCGCTGCACGGAGCGGCGGCGCACCGCCCACTCCGCCAGCACCCGGGTGATGACCAGCGCCGAGACCATCGAGGCCAGCACGCCGATGGACAGGGTGACACCGAAGCCCTTGACCGGTCCGGTGGCGAAGAAGAACAGCAGGCCAGCGGCGAGCAGCGTGGTGACGTTCGAGTCGACGATCGCGCTCCACGCCTTGCCGAACCCCTCGCGCAGCGGGCGCCGCAGATCGCCGCCGGAGCGCGCCGCGCGGCGCGCGTACTCCTCCCTGGCCCGCTCGAAGACCAGCACGTTGGCGTCCACCGCCATGCCGATCGCGAGCACGAACCCGGCGAGCCCCGGCAGGGTGAGGGTGGCGCCGAGGGCGACGAGGACGGCGTACGAGATCAGCCCGTACGCGGCGAGCGCGACCGTGGCCAGCGCGCCCAGCAGCCGGTAGACGACGATGACGAACGCGCCGGTGCACAGCAGGCCGATGACCGCCGCGGTGGCGCTGGCCTTGATCGCGTCGGCGCCCAGCGTCGGGCCGACGGTGCGCTGTTCGACGACCTCGACGGGGACCGGCAGGGCGCCGCCCTTGACGAGGGCCGCCAGGTCGCGGGCCTCGGCGTCGCCGAACCCGCCGGTGATCTGGGCGCTGCCGCCCGCGATGCCGGTCTTGCAGGGCACGCTCTGCTGCATGCCGGGCGCCGAGATGACCCGCCCGTCCAGGACGATCGCCACCCGCCGGGCCGGATCGCCGGGCGCCGCGCACGCGGCCTGCCCGGTGACCCGCGCCCAGGCGTCGGCGGCGGCGCCGCGGAACGCCAGGTCGACGGTCCAGCCGCGGCCGCCCTGCGCGTCGAAGACCGCCTCGGCGTCCTTGACGCCCTCACCGGTCAGCGCCGGCGGTCCGAGCCGCAGGGCCCGGCCGGGCGCGTCGGGGTCGGGGAGGACGCGGGCGCGGTCTCCCTTGGCCTTCGCTTCCGGTGTGCCCTTCGGGTCCTGCGTCGTACCGAGGACGGGGTGGAACGTGAGCTGCGCGGTACGGCCGATGACTTCGACGGCCTCCTTCGGGTCCCGTACACCGGGCAGCTCGGCGACGATGCGCTTTTCGCCGGAGCGGGACAGCGACGGTTCGGCGACACCGAGCGCGTCGACCCGCTGCCGCAGCACCTCCAGGGTCCGGTCGGTGGCGGCGGCGTCGGCGCGGGTGGTGGGCGAGTCCTTGGTCTCCAGCACGATCTGGGTGCCGCCGCGGAGGTCGAGGCCGAGGCGGGCGGGTGTGGTCAGGGCGAAGAACAGCGACACGGCGACGACGGCGAGCGCGATCAGCGCACGCCAGGGTCGCCGCGCCGGAGCGCGGGACGGCATGGGTCTCCCCTTCAGGGATACGGAGGCGGGGCGCGGGCCGGCGGGCGGCCGTACGCCTGGGGTGTCAGCTGCTCCGTACGAAGGGGGGACCGCGCGGACTGCGCGGGGAGTAGCGGGCCGGGGGCGGGGCCCGTTCCTGTCGTGGGCCGACGGTTTCGCCGTGCCCGAAGGGGGAGTGGTACGGGGCGGGCGCGGCGGAGGGCAACGCGCCCTGGAGGCCGGGGAAACGCGGGTGCGGGAGGACCGCGTACGCGGGGGTGGTGGCGGTCTGGCGGGCCACCGGGCGGTCCGGCGCCGGCCGCGCGTCGGCCCGTGGCTGACCGGGCGCGGTGTGCGCGGTGAGCACCTGGGGTGCGGCGGACGATGGCTGGGAAGCGGTGCCGGCGAGGCCGGAAGAGGCCGCCATCAGCGGGCCGGCTGCGGTGCTCGCCGTTCCGGACGTGCCGGCCAGGACCAGCAGGACGGCCCACAGCCCGGCCAGCGCGCGGGGCAGGAAGCCCGGCAGCGCACGGCGCGCTCGTCTGCTCACCGCCCGCCCTCCCGATCCGCCCGTCCGGCCCCTGTACCCAGCCGTGATCCAGGCCGCGATTCCGGCCCAGGGTAGTACGCCGCCCCAGTCCTACCCCGCAGGGAAGCGGAGACGGAAGAGCGCACCGCCGCCCGGCGCCTGCGCGGCGGTGAGTTCGGCGTGGTGCGCGCGGGCGATCTGGCGCGCCATGGCCAGGCCCAGCCCGGACCCGGGCAGCGCGCGGGCCGCCTCGGCACGGTAGAAGCGGTCGAAGACGTGCGGCAGGTCCTCGGCCGCGATGCCGGGGCCGTGATCGCGCACGGTCAGCTCCAGCGCGTCCCCCGCCACGGTCAGTCCGGTCTCGACCGGGCCGCCGGGCGGCGAGAACTTCGCCGCGTTGTCCAGGAGGTTGGACAGCAGCCGGGACAGCCGCGCCGGTACGCCGGGGACCGTCACCCCGGCCGCCGCCCCGTCGGTCCTGGACGTGAAGGTGATCTCCGGCCAGTGGCCGCGTGCCGCCTCCACCGCGTGCGCCAGCAGCGCCGCCGGGCGCACCTGCTCGACCAGCGGCTGCGGTTCCTCGTCCCGGGCCAGTTCGATCAGGTCGTTGACGAGGGTGGTGACCTCGCGCAGCTGGCGGCCCAGGGCGCCGGACGCGCGGTCGCGCTGCGCTGCGGTCAGCCGGTCGGCGCGGGCCAGGAGTTCGGCGTTGGTGCGCAGCGCGGTCAGCGGGGTGCGCAGCTCGTGGGAGGCGTCCGCGACCAGCCGGCGCTGCGCGGCGACCGACTGCTCCAGCTCGCCGAGCATGGTGTTGAAGCTGGCGGCCAGCCGGGTGACCTCGTCCTCGCGCCCGGGCGGCCCGGCGGGCAGCTCGATGCGGTGCCGGGCGTCGCGGGTGGCGGCGATGCGTTCGGCGGTGGCGGTGAGCCGGGCGACCGGGGCCAGGCCGGTGCGCGAGACCCAGTAGCCGAGCCCGGCCGCCAGCAGGACGCCGGCGCCGCCGACCCCGGCCAGTGCCAGGGAAGCCTTCTGTACGCCGCGCTCCACGAGGTCCGAGCGCAGCGCCACCTGGAGTGCCAGGTCCTTGCCGCGCAGCCGCACGGTGTACATCCGCACCGGGTATCCGGCCACGGTCAGTTGCTTGTAGTACGGCGCGCGCCGGCCGGCGGCGACCTCGCGGGTGGCGTCGTCGACCGGCAGCGCGTAGGGCTCACGCGGATCCCTGGACTTGTCGGCGGGGACCGACTGGAGGCAGGGCACGGCCGGGTACTGGCAGCCCTTGTCACCGGCCGACGGGCCCTCCTGGCGGTACTGCTCGGTGTGCTGGGCGGCTGTCTGGGCCAGGCCGAATTCGAGTTGGCGGATCATCTGGTGGCGGGTGATGAAGATGGCCGCGACGCAGATGCCGACCGCCACCAGGGCCACGGCCGCGGACGCGGCGATCGCCAGCCGCGTCCGCAGCGGGCGGCGGCGCCGCCAGCGCGCGCCCAGGCCGCGCCGCCCGCTCACGCCCGTCCCGCCTGGTCCAGGCGGTAGCCGACGCCGTGCACGGTGTGCACCAGCCGGGATTCGCCGCCCGCCTCCAGCTTGCGGCGCAGGTAACCGACGTACACGGCGAGGGAGTTGGAGTCGGGGCCGAAGTCGCGGCCCCAGACCCGCTCCAGAATCACCTCGCGCGGCATCACCTGCCCGGGGTGCAGCAGGAGCAGTTCCAGCAGCGCCCACTCCGTGCGGCTGAACTCCAGCGGCCGGCCGCCCCGGTGGCCGGTGCGGGTCACCGGGTCGACGACCAGGTCGGCGAAGGACAGCGAGGTGTCCTCGACGGCGGCGGCCGACGCGCGGCGCAGCAGCGCCCTCACGCGCGCGACCAGTTCGTCCAGCGCGAACGGCTTGACGAGGTAGTCGTCGGCGCCCGCATCCAGCCCGTCGACCCGCTCGCTGACCGAGTCCAACGCGGTCAGCACGAGGATCGGCGTACGGTCGTCCAGCGCGCGCAGCCGGCGGCACACCGCGAGGCCGTCCAGGACGGGCATCATGACGTCGAGGACGATCGCGTCCGGCTGCCAGGAGGCGACCTCCGAGAGCGCGGCCAGCCCGTCGGCGGCGCCGCGCACCGCGTAGCCCTCCACGCTGAGCCCGTCCTCGACGGCGGCCCGTACCTCCGGTTCGTCGTCGACGACGAGGATCTTCGGCGGGGGCGCGGTGGCGGGCTGCTGGGCGGCGCTCCGGTGCGCGGGGTGCGGTGCAGGCGTGGGCGGCATGCACACAGGCTGCCAAACGACGGTCTTAGAACCTTCTTAGGGCGCTTCGCGAGCGTGGCGGCCATGCGCACACCACTCTCAGTCGTCATCGGCGCGGGCGGTACCGGCGGCCACATCTATCCCGGGCTCGCCCTCGCGGACGCCCTGCGCCGGGCCGTGCCCGGCGCGGTGGTCTCCTTCGTCGGTACGGAACGCGGGCTGGAGACGCGGCTCATCCCGCAGGCCGGCTACCGCCTGCACACCGTGGACATGATCCCTTTCGACCCGTCGCTCGGCGCCAAGCGCTACCTGCTGCCCGCGGCGCTGCTGAGATCCGGCAACCAGTGCCGTTCGATCCTGCGCACCCAGGGCGCCCAGGTCGCGGTCGGCATGGGCGGCTACCCGAGCGCGCCGGTCATCGTCGGCGCGCGGCTGGCGGGGCTGCCCAGCCTGATCCACGAGTCCAACGCGGTGCCGGGCCGGGCCAACAAGTTCGCCGCCCGGCTCACCCCGCACATCGCCCTCGCCTTCGACCGCAGCCGCGAGCACCTGGCGGGCGGGGAGCAGGCCGAGACGGTCGGCATGCCGCTGGTCGGCCCGCTGGCGACGCTGGACCGTACGGCCCTGCGGGCGCGGGCCCGCCGCGAGCTGGGCGTACCGGCGGGCGCCCGCCTCCTGCTCGTCAACGGCGGCAGCCTGGGCGCGGCCCGCCTCACCGAGGCGGCGGTGGGCCTGGCGGCCAGGTACCGGTCCCGTACGGACCTGCGGCTGCTGGTCAAGACCGGGCCCGCCGCCCTGGAGGAGACCAGGGAGCGGCTGGTCGCGACGGGCGGCGCGGCGGTCGCCGAGGCCGTCCCGTACCTGGACCGGATGGACCTGGCCTACGCCGCAGCCGACCTGGTGGTGTGCCGGGCCGGTTCGGCGACCGTCGCGGAGCTGGCGACGATCGGCATGCCGGCCGTCCTCGTCCCGTACCCGCACGCGCCCGGCGACCACCAGACGCACAACGCCCGGGTGCTGTCCGACGCGGGCGCCGCCGCGCTGCTGCCGGACGGCGAGACCACGGCGGAGCGCCTGGACGCGCTGGTCACGCCGCTGCTGGACGACCCCGACCGGCTGGCCGCCATGGGCCAGGCCGCCGACCCGGGCACCCACTCGCGGGCCGCCGACCTGCTGGCCGCCAAGGTCCTCGCGCTGGCCGGCCACCCCGCCGCGCACCCCACCACCCCCTACCTGAAGGAGTCGGCATGAGCACCAACGAGAAGCACGCCGCCATGGAAGCCCGCTGGAAGGGCCGAACGGTCCTGGTCACCGGCGCCGAGGGCTTCATCGGCTCGACGCTGGTGGACCAGCTCGTCGGGTACGGCGCGCAGGTCCGCGCCCTCGTCCACTACAAGCCGTACGCGGACAAGGGCCACCTCGCGCACCACCTGACGCCCGGCAGCCCGGTCGAGATGATCGCGGGCGACGTGCGCGACCCCGGCCGGGTGGCGGACGCGGTGGCCGGCTGCGACACCGTCTTCCACCTCGCGGCCCTCATCGGCATCCCGTACAGCTACGACTCGCCCGGCGCCTACGTCCAGACCAACGTCGTCGGCACCGAGAACATCGCCGAGGCGTGCCGCCGGCACTCCGTGCGCCGCCTGGTGCACACCTCCACCAGCGAGGTGTACGGCACCGCGCTGACCGCGCCGATCAGCGAGGACCACCCGCTTCAGCCGCAGTCCCCGTACTCCGCCTCGAAGATCGGCGCGGACATGATGGCGCTGTCCCACTGGCACGCCTTCGAACTGCCGGTGACGGTCGTGCGCCCGTTCAACACCTACGGCCCGCGCCAGTCCGCGCGCGCCGTCATCCCCACCATCCTGGCGCAGCTGCACTCCGGCTCCCGGCAGATCAGGCTGGGCTCGCTCGCGCCGACCCGCGACTTCACCTACGTCACCGACACCGCGGCCGGGTTCCTGGCGATGGCCGACTGCGACCGGGCGCTGGGCGAGGTCGTCAACCTCGGCACGGGGCGCGAGATCTCCATCGGCGACCTGGCGCGGGCCCTGATAGCCGCGTCCGGGCGGGACGCCGAGGTGGTGGTGGAAGGGTCCCGGCTGCGGCCCGCCGGCAGCGAGGTCCAGCGACTGCTTTCGGACAATTCGCGGGCGCGCGAGTGGGCTTCGTGGACGCCCGAAGTGTCCCTGGAAGAGGGGTTGAAGCGGACTTCCGAGTGGGTCGCGGAGAACGTGCACCTGTTCGCGGCGGACCGGTACCAGGTCTGAGCCCGCCCGGACGACGGGCCGGTCCGGGGCGCTACGCGCCGGGCGGGCCCGTCTCCGCGAGCCCGCCCATCCCGGCCAGCAGTAGCGTGCTGAACTGCTGCGCCCACAGCTCGTCCACCGGCTCCGCGCTGACCAGCGCCCGGTGCACCACCGCGCCCGCGATCACGTCGAAGATCAGCCCCACCGCGCGCCCCGCGGCCGCCGCGCCCTCCTCGCCGGCCGGGTCCGGCGGCAGCTCCCCGCGCGCCTGGGCCCGCTCCCGCCCGAGGACCACCAGCCGCTTCTGCCGCTCCACCACGGCGCTGCGGATGCGGAGGCGCAGCGCCTCGTCGGTGGTGGACTCGGCGACCACGGCCATCAGCGCCGTCTTGGTCTCCGGACGCGCCAGCAGCGCCGCGAACTCCAGGACGACGCCCTCGATGTCGGCCTGGAGGCAGCCGCGGTCGGGCAGTTCGAGTTCGTCGAAGAGGACCGCCACGGCGTCCAGGACCAGTTCGTTCTTGTTGGCCCAGCGGCGGTAGAGGGTCGTCTTGGCGACTCCGGCGCGGGCCGCCACGTCGCTCATCGTGAGCTTGCCCCAGCCCAGTTCGACCAGCGCGGCGCGGGTGGCGCCGAGGATCGCGCGGTCCGCCTCGGCGCTGCGCGGCCGGCCCGTGCGGCCGCCGTGGCCGGTCCGGCCCTTGGGGCCCGTACCGTCCGCGGTGGCGCTGGTGCCGGTGAGGGGGCAGCGGTGCATGCGGGCGACCATACCGGCCAGTAGGAGCCACTGAGCCCTCCCTGGTGAGGCAGATCACTCGCCGGGTTGGGAGGAGGGCTTGCCGGGGCGGGGCGCCGGACAGTTACGCTACGGGTCGTAGCGAAAGGGTGTGCCCATCGGGCGCGCCCCGGACGCGACAACCACAGGCAGCGGGTGGGGACCCGCCGCCACGGCAGTACCACCGGCCCCTCGGGACCGGTGTGAACGCGGCACCCCTGTCCTGCGCCGCACTCCGGCGGGACGCACGGACGGGCCCGGCGCCGCGAGCGTTTTCGCGCACCGTGAATTTTCGGCACCGCTTTTCGCAACGGTCCGCGGAAGGGGGGAGGATAGGCCCATGCAGCCACGCAACATGTCCATGAGTGGAGTCGTCGACCTCGCCGCGGTGAAGGCGGCCGGGGAAGCGAAGCAGAAGGCCGAGCAGGCGCGCGCCGAGGCGGCCCGCACCGGCCGGCCCGCCGGCGGCGGTGCCCGCCTGGTGTTCGATGTCGACGAGGCGGGATTCCAGCAGGACATCCTCCAGCGCTCCACCGAGGTCCCGGTCGTCATCGACTTCTGGGCCGAGTGGTGCGAGCCGTGCAAGCAGCTCGGTCCGCTGCTGGAGCGGCTGGCGGGGGAGTACGCCGGCAAGTTCGTCCTGGCCAAGATCGACGTCGACGCCAACCAGACGCTGTTCCAGCAGTTCGGGGTGCAGGGCATCCCGGCGGTCTTCGCGGTCGTCGCGGGCCAGCCGATCCCGCTGTTCCAGGGCGCGGCCCCGGAGGCGCAGATCCGCCAGGTGCTGGACCAGCTCGTGCAGGCCGCCGAGCAGCAGTTCGGGATCGTGGGCGCGCCCGTCGACCCGGCCGTGGCCGGTGCCGCCGAGGCCGAAGAGGCTCCCGCGCCCGTCGGCCCGTACGACGCGCTCCTGGAGGCCGCGAGCCAGGCGCTGGACAACGGCGACCTCGACGGCGCCGTCCAGGCGTACAAGAACGTGCTCGCCGACGACCCGGCCAACCCCGAGGCCAAGCTGGGCCTCGCGCAGACCGAGCTGCTGCGCCGGGTCCGGGACCTGGACCCGCAGGCGGTGCGCAAGGAGGCAGCCGACGCTCCCGGCGACGTGTCGGCGCAGATCAAGGCGGCCGACCTGGACCTGGTCGGCGGACATGTCGAGGACGCGTTCGGGCGGCTGGTGGACGCCGTCCGGCGCTCGGCGGGCGAGGACCGCGAGGCCGCCCGGGTCCGGCTGCTGGAGCTCTTCGAGGTCATCGGCGCCGACGACCCGCGGGTGATTTCGGCGCGTACGGCACTGGCGCGGGTGCTTTTCTGACCTCCCGGCGCGCCTCCTCCGGCGTCTCCTGAGGCGCTGGGACCTCATCCCTGACAGCGGCCACGTTTTACCAAATCTTGGTAATCGTGGCCGCTGTTACTTTGGGTAAGAGAAGCGTGGGTTTTCGTTCGTGTTTGACCCTGATTTCCCCATGTCTCATCACCGTTAGCGACAACCCTGGGTGCCCGGCCGATTCCGGGCCGTCGCGCGCCGGTTATCTCTCCGTTACTCGCAAGTAACGAACCCCTTGTGCGACGGCCGCCGATGCACCACGATCGGCCACGCTCGGTCCATTCCCGCCGCCCGGCAACCGGTCGGCGCCGCGGGGTTCCTGGGTCCCCACCGAGTGGCCGGCGGCACCGACGCCGGTCCTGGACAGGGGGGTTCCTGCTCACCCGGCAGGGCCTGTCCGCACGGTCGCGCGAGAGCGCGGCCAGTGGTTGTCGCTCGGGGGTGATCGCCGGTGCTTCGGAACGCAGTACGCCTGTACGCCTCCGATACGGGCGCTCTCCTTCCCGAGGACGTAGCACTTCTCCCATCCCAGGTACGGCCGCCGCCTCGTCCGAGGCCCGGGCCGCAACCGGAGATGTACGTCCGAGAAGGAGGAAAGTCATGGAGTCCCTGGCTCGTGGCGGGACCAGATGGAAGCGGTTCGCCGTTGTCATGGTGCCGAGCGTCGCGGCGACGGCTGCCATCGGAGTCGCCATCGCACAGGGTGCGCTGGCGGCATCGTTCAGCGTCTCCGGCCAGCAGTTCAAGGTCACCGCGTCCGAACTGGACGGTGAGGGCTTCGTCCAGTACGGAGCACTCGACGGCGGCGACAAGGGCCAGCACCCGGTCGCCGTGGTGGGCATGAACTCCGCGGAGATCACCAACCTGTGCCAGTCGGTCGTCGTGCCGGTGCCGGTCTTCGGCGACGTGACGATGCAGCTCAAGGCAGGCGGCAAGGGCGGCCCGCGGGTCGAGGCGAAGAAGCTCTACATCGACGCCGACGACCTGAAGACCAACGCGACGTTCACCAACGTCGACATCGGTGTCTCGGTGGACCACACCACCAAGGGTCCCGGTCCGGCGAAGCCCGGCGAGGGCGGCCGGGGGCAGCACCTCCCCAACTCCTTCGCGCAGCAGGCCGACAGCGTGCACTTCGAGAAGGTCCAGCAGCGCGCCTGGGCCACCACGGCCGGCACGTTCAAGCTCAGCGGTCTGCACATGAACGTCAGCCGGGGCAAGAACGAGTGCTACTGACGCACTGAGCGCACGGGTGCGGGACGCACGCCGGGCGGTGGCACCGCCCACCGCCCCGCCCGTCCCGTACCCGTACGCCCGTAGCCACCACAGCGCGTACCTCAGCGCACGTACCACCGATGAGCCAGTCCCGAGGAGCTGTACGACATGAGCGCCGACACGCGACCACGGCTGAACGAGAACATCGGCCGAAAGCGCACCTCGTTCCGGGAGTGGCGGGGCCAGCGCCCGTTCTGGGGCGGGGTGCTGACGCTGCTGGCCGGCTTCCCGATCATGTACATCCCTTACGCGAACCTCACGATCGGTTCGCTGACCGTGCGTATGGCGACGACCGCGGGCGCCGGCTCGCTGATCATCGGCGTACTCCTGGTCGTACTCGGCCTGACCATGTGGTTCCAGCCCGCCTCCCGCGTCTTCGCCGGAGTGGCGGCGATCCTGCTGTCCCTGGTCTCCCTGGTGGTCTCCAACTTCGGCGCCTTCGTGGTCGGCTTCGCCCTGGGACTGGTCGGCGGCGCGCTGGGCGTCTCCTGGGCCCCGGGCAAGCCGGTCGCCCCCGAGGGCGGCGAACCGGCCGGGCCCGCGGGCGGCGCGCCCGGCGACCTGTCAGGAGCGAGCCCGGTCAACGGGGCGAACGGGGGGCACAGTGCCGGGTGACGAGCTGCACGAGATGGGCGCGGCCGCGAAAGGCGCGAGAACCGGGCCGCGCCACGCGGCGCCGCGCAAGCCGCTGCTGACCCGGCTGCACGTGCCCGCCGGCAAGGCGATCGCCATCGCCGCCATGCCGTCCGCCGTCCTGATGGGCATGGGCCTGACGCCGCAGCTGGCGATGGCCAAGCCGCAGCCGGAGAACCCGTTCAAGAAGGGCCCGTGCGTCAGCGCGCCGGACACGGCGGAGCAGGACGCCAAGGACAAGGCCGAGAAGGACAAGGCCGAGAAGGAGAAGGCGGCCAAGGAGAAGGCCGAGAAGGAGAAGAAGGACAAGGCTGCCAAGGACAAGGCCGCCAAGGACAAGGCTGCCGAGGACAAGACGGATAAGGCGGACAAGGCGGACCAGGGCGGGTCCGGCAAGGCGTCCGGTGGCGCGGGTGGCAAGGACACCGCCCCGGCGCCCACCCCGTCAGCCCAGGCCCCGGGCCGGGCCAAGGACACCCCGAAGCCCGCCCCTACCCCGTCCGCCGACCCGTCCCCCTCCGCGTCACCCACGCAGGAGAACCCCTGGTACGACCCGCTGGGCCTGGGCAAGAAGCTGCACGACGCCCTTCACCCCGGCCAGACCAGGCCCGGCGCTCCGGGCACGAAGCCCACTCCGTCCCCGTCCTCCGGCAAGGACAAGGGCAAGGACACGGACTCGGGCAGTACGCCCGGCAAGCCCGCCGACGGCAAGGCCACCGACCCGCTCAAGGACGCCGGGGACAAGGCCGGGAAGGCCGTGCAGGACGGCAAGGACAAGGCGGACGACGCCAAGGACAAGGCGGGCGACGCCCTTCCGTCGCCCTCCCCGTCCCCCAGCGGCAGCGCGGACCCGGGCTCCCCCGACGCGGACGGCAAGAAACCCTTCCCCTGCGTCGAGGAGAAGAAGGTCGCCGGCAAGGACGAGCAGGCCCCGGCCATCGTCCCGAACCAGCCCTGGTACCTGGAGTCCAGCGGCCTGACCCTGCGCGGCCTGGACTACGAGGGCGTCGTCAACCTCACGATGCCCAACGGCCGGACGAAGCAGGCCCTTAAGTTCACCGCCGACAGCATCGACATCGGCGACCTCCACCAGATCGTCGACGGCCAGGCCGGGAAGAAGTACCACGTCCAGGCGGCCAAGGGCTCCACCTCGACGATCCGCGGCGGCAAGGTCACGATGTACACCGAGCGTCTCCAGGGCAACCTCTTCGGCCTCATCCCGATCGTTTTCGACCCGGAGCACCCGCCGCCCCTGAACGTCCCCTTCGCCTACTTCACCAAGGTGAAGATCACCCAGGCGGGCCAGTTCGGCGGCACCCTGACGATCCCGGGGCTGCATCAGTCGATCACGGGCTGAGCCCGGCATACGCGTACGGCGGTGGGCCGCACCCCCGAGGGGATGCGGCCCACCGCCGTGTTCGGGTCCTGCCGCGCGTCAGCCGCGCTCGCCGCCCAGGTGGTGGACGCGGACCATGTTGGTGGTGCCGGGGACGCCGGGGGGCGAGCCGGCGGTGATGATCATGGTGTCGCCGTCGTTGTAGCGCTGGAGCTTCAGCAGCTCGGCGTCGACCAGGTCGACCATCTCGTCGGTGTGCTCCACGTGCGGCACGACGAAGGTCTCCACGCCCCAGCTCAGCGCGAGCTGGTTGCGGGTCGCGGCGTCCGTGGTGAAGGCCAGGATCGGCTGGGCCGCGCGGTAGCGCGACAGGCGGCGGGCGGTGTCACCGGACTTGGTGAAGGCCACCAGCGCCTTGCCGTTGAGGAAGTCGGCCATCTCGGCGGCCGCGCGGGCCACCGCGCCGCCCTGCGTACGGGGCTTCTTGCCCGGGACCAGCGGCTGCAGGCCCTTGGACAGCAGCTCCTCCTCGGCCGCCTCGACGATCTTCGACATCGTCTTGACGGTCTCGATCGGGTACTGGCCGACCGAGGACTCCGCGGAGAGCATGACCGCGTCGGCGCCGTCCAGGATCGCGTTGGCGACGTCGGACGCCTCGGCGCGGGTCGGCCGCGAGTTGGTGATCATCGACTCCATCATCTGGGTCGCCACGATCACCGGCTTGGCGTTCCGCCGGCACATCTCCACCAGGCGCTTCTGCACCATCGGGACCTTTTCGAGGGGGTACTCGACGGCGAGGTCGCCGCGGGCGACCATCACGCCGTCGAAGGCCGCCACGACCTGCTCCATGTTGGCGACCGCCTGCGGCTTCTCCACCTTGGCGATCACCGGTACGCGCCGGCCGACCTCGTCCATGACGCGGTGCACGTCGTTGACGTCCTTGGCGTCCCGCACGAAGGACAGCGCGACCAGGTCGCAGCCCATGTTCAGCGCGAACTTCAGGTCGTCGATGTCCTTCTCGGACAGCGCCGGGACGTTGACCGCCGCACCGGGCAGGTTGATGCCCTTGTGGTCGGAGATGACGCCGCCCTCGATGACGATGCAGCGCACCCGCGGGCCGTCGACCTCGATGACCTGGAGCGCCACATTGCCGTCGTTGATCAGGACCGGGTCGCCCTTGGAGACGTCAGCCGGCAGGCCCTTGTAGGTCGTGCCGCAGATGGTCTTGTCGCCGGGCACGTCCTCGGTGGTGATGACGAACTCGTCACCGCGCACCAGCTCGACGGGGCCGTCGGCGAAGGTCTCCAGGCGGATCTTGGGGCCCTGGAGGTCGGCCAGCACGCCGATGGCGCGGCCGGTCTCCTCGGCGGCCTTGCGGACGCGGTGGTAGCGCTCCTCGTGCTCCGCGTGGGTGCCGTGGCTCATGTTGAATCGGGCCACGTTCATGCCGGCCTCGATCAGCGTCTTCAGCTGGTCGTAGGAGTCGACGGCGGGGCCCAGGGTGCAGACGATTTTGGAACGGCGCATGGCTCAATCCTATCGTTTGTTTCGGAGCGGAATAATTGGGGCTCGGGTGCCCGGATGCGAGGTGGCGGCCAGGCGCCGCGCCGATGCCGGCGGCGCCTGGCAGCAGATGCCGTAGGTCAGTTGCTGACCAGGGCGTATGTCTGGTTGGCGATCTCCAGCTCCTCGTCGGTGGGGACGACGGCGACCGCGACACGGGCGTACTCCGGCGATATCAGCCGCGCCTCGTCGGACCGTACGGCGTTCAGGTCGGCGTCCACCGCCAGCCCCAGTTCCTCCAGGCCCTTGACCGCGGCCTCGCGCACCGGGGCCGCGTTCTCGCCGACGCCCGCGGTGAACGCCACCGCGTCCACCCGGCCCAGCACCGCGCTGTAGGCGCCGATGTACTTCTTCAACCGGTGGATGTAGATGTCGAAGGCGAGCGCGGCCTGCCGGTCGCCCTCGTCGATGCGGCGGCGGATCTCCCGCATGTCGTTGTCGCCGCACAGCCCGATCAGTCCGCTCTTCTTGTTGAGCAGCACGTCGATCTCGTCCGCGTCCATGCCCGCCACCCGCTTGAGGTGGAACACCACGGCCGGGTCGATGTCACCGGAGCGGGTGCCCATGACCAGGCCCTCCAGCGGGGTCAGGCCCATGGAGGTGTCCACGCAGCGGCCGCCGGCGACCGCCGAGGCGGAGGCGCCGTTGCCCAGGTGCAGCACGATGACGTTGACGTCCTCGGGCGCCTTGCCGAGCAGCTCGGCGGTCTTGCGCGAGACGTACGCGTGCGAGGTGCCGTGGAAGCCGTAGCGGCGGATGCGGTGCGCGTCGGCGGTCTCCACGTCGATGGCGTAGCGCGCCGCGTACTCCGGCATCGTGGTGTGGAAGGCGGTGTCGAAGACCGCGACCTGGGGCAGGTCGGGGCGGAGCGCCCGGGCGGTCTTGATGCCGGTGATGTTCGCCGGGTTGTGCAGCGGCGCGACCGGCACCAGCCGCTGGATCTCCTTGAGCACCTCGTCGTCGATCACGGTCGGCTCGGTGAACTTCAGACCGCCGTGCACCACCCGGTGGCCGATCGCCGCCAGCTCGGGCGAGTCCAGGCCGAGCCCGTCCGCCGCCAGCTCGTCGGCGACCGCCCGCAGCGCCTCCTCGTGGTCGGCGATGCGGGATTCGCGCTCCCGCTTGCCGCCGCCCGTGGCCAGCGGGGTGTGTGCCAGGCGCGAGGTCTCTTCCCCGATGCGCTCGACTAGGCCCACGGCGAGCCGCGCGCCGTCGCTCATGTCGAGCAGCTGGTACTTCACCGACGAGGAGCCGGAGTTGAGGACGAGGACGCGGGTGGCATTGGCAGTCATGAAGCAGCTTTCCGTTGGTTGTGGGGGGGGCGGGCGAGGCGCGTCAGGAGCCGGCGGCGGGCGAGCCGCCCGGTGCCGCGCCCTGCGCCTGGATGGCCGTGATGGCCACGGTGTTGACGATGTCCTGGACGAGCGCGCCGCGCGAGAGGTCGTTGACCGGCTTGCGCAGGCCCTGGAGCACCGGGCCGACGGCGACCGCGTTGGCCGAGCGCTGCACGGCCTTGTAGGTGTTGTTGCCGGTGTTCAGGTCGGGGAAGACCAGCACGGTGGCCCGGCCGGCGACCTCGGACTCCGGCAGCTTGGTGCGGGCCACCGCGGCGTCCACGGCGGCGTCGTACTGGATCGGGCCCTCGACCAGCAGGTCGGGGCGGAGCTGCCGGACGATCTCGGTGGCCTTGCGCACCTTGTCGACGTCGGCGCCGGAGCCGGAGGTGCCGGTGGAGTACGACAGCATCGCGATGCGCGGCTCGACGCCGAACTGGGCGGCCGTGGCGGCGGACTGGATGGCGATGTCCGCGAGCTGCTCGGCGTTCGGGTCCGGGTTGACCGCGCAGTCGCCGTAGACCAGGACGCGGTCGGCCAGGCACATGAAGAAGACCGAGGAGACGATCTGGGCGCCCGGCTTCGTCTTGATGATCTCGAAGGCGGGGCGGATGGTGGCGGCGGTGGAGTGCACCGCGCCGGAGACCATGCCGTCGGCCAGGCCCTCCTGGACCATCAGCGTGCCGAAGTAGGAGACGTCCGCGACGACGTCGTAGGCCAGCTCGTAGGTGACGCCCTTGTGGGCGCGGAGCTTGGCGTACAGCTCGGCGAAGCGCTCGCGCAGCGGCGACGTGTGCGGGTCGGTGATCTGGGCGCCGTCCAGGTCGATGGCGAGGTCGGCGGCGCGCTTGCGGATCGCCTCCTCTTCGCCGAGCAGCGTCAGGTCGCACACGTCGCGGCGCAGCAGGACGTCGGCGGCGCGCAGGACCCGCTCCTCGGTGCCCTCGGGCAGCACGACGCGGCGGCGGCCGGAGCGGGAGCGTTCGATCAGCTCGTGCTCGAACATCATCGGCGTGACGCGGCCGGAGCGGGCGACGGAGATACGGTTCGTCAGCTCCGCGGTGTCCACATGCCGCTCGAACAGGCCGAGCGCGGTCTCCGCCTTGCGCGGGGCCGCGGCGTTCAGCTTGCCCTCGATGGCGAACAGCTCGGCGGCGGTCGGGAAGGAGCCGCCGGGTACGGAGATCACCGGCGTGCCGGGGGCGAGCCGGTTGGCCAGCGCCATGATGTCGGGCCCTGGGCGCTCGTCGAGGGTGAGCAGCACGCCCGCTATGGACGGGGCGCCGGCGCTGTGCGCGGCGAGCGAGCCGACGACCAGGTCGGCGCGGTCGCCGGGGGTCACGACCAGGCAGCCGGGGGTCAGCGCCTTGAGGAAGGTGGGCAGCATGGCGCCGCCGAAGACGAAGTCGCGGGCGTCGCGGGCGAGCCCCGAGTCATCGCCGAGCAGCACCTCGGCGCCGAGCGCGTGCACGATCTGGCCGACGGTGGGCGCGGACAGGGAGCCGTCCTCGGGCAGCGCGTAGCAGGGCACGGGCAGGTGGGCGGCGAGCCGCTCGGCGACCGCGGTGCGCTGCCCCGGGGCCACCCGGTTGACGATCACGGCGACGACGTCGCAGCCCAGCGAGTGGTAGGCGCGGTAGGCGTTGCGGGCCTCGGCGCGCACCGACTCGGCCTCCTGGCCCTGGCCGCCGACGACCGGCAGCACCGAGGCGCCGAACTCGTTCGCCAGCCTGGCGTTGAGGTTCAGCTCGGCCGGCAGGTTGGTCGCGGCGTAGTCGGAGCCGAGGACCAGGACGTATTCGTAGTCCTTGGCCACCCGGTGGAAGCGCTCGACGAGCTGGGAGACCAGCTCGTCGGTGCCCTGCTCGGCCTGGAGCCCTGCGGCTTCCTCGTAGCTCATGCCGTACACGGTCTCGGCGGGCTGGGAGAGCCGGTACCGGGCCCGCAGCAGTTCGAACAGGCGGTCGGGCCCGTCGTGCACCAGCGGGCGGAAGACGCCCACCCGGTCCACATGGCGGGTCAGGAGTTCCATGACTCCCAGCTCGACGACCTGCCGGCCGTCGCCGCGGTCGATCCCGGTCACGTACACGCTGCGCGTCACGCGTGCTCTCCGATCCATTCCGTCGTTCGCAAGGTCAAATCAACCGTTATGGTGAGCTTGCCCCTCTTGACAATACCTGCGTCTGTAGATAAGCCGCTCCTCCAGTTTTACGCATGTGTCAGCGGGCTGCCCCAGGGGTGCCCGACGCTGTGAGGGCAACGCCTGCCGGCCCGTGAAACAATCGGACCGGCTCACAAGAACCAACAGCGAGCACAGGAGACACAGCACCATGCGTATCGGAGTCCTCACCGCAGGCGGCGACTGCCCCGGCCTCAACGCTGTGATCCGGTCGGTGGTGCACCGGTCCCTCACCGGACACGACGACGAGGTCATCGGTTTCGAGGACGGCTTCAAGGGACTGCTCGACGGCCGGTACCGCAAGCTGGACCTGGACGCGGTCAGCGGCATCCTCGCCCGCGGCGGAACGATTCTCGGCTCCGCCCGCCTGGAGCGCGCCCGGCTGCGCGAGGCGTGCGAGAACGGCAAGGACCTGGCTCGTGAGTACGGCATCGACGTGCTCATCCCCATCGGCGGCGAAGGCACGCTCACCGCGTCGAAAATGCTCTCGGACGCCGGTCTGCCGATCGTCGGTGTCCCCAAGACCATCGACAACGACATCTCCGCCACCGACCGCACCTTCGGCTTCGACACCGCCGTCGGCGTCGCCACCGAGGCCATCGACCGCCTCAAGACGACCGCCGAGTCGCACCAGCGGGTCATGGTCGTCGAGGTCATGGGCCGGCACGCGGGCTGGATCGCGCTGGAGTCCGGCATGGCCGGCGGCGCCCACGGCATCTGCCTGCCGGAGCGCCCCTTCGACGTGAACGACCTGGTCAAGATGGTCGAGGAGCGCTTCGACCGGGGCAAGAAGTTCGCCGTGGTCTGCGTCGCCGAGGGCGCGCACCCCGCCGAGGGCACGATGGACTACGGCCACGGCGAGATCGACCAGTACGGCCACGAGCGCTTCCAGGGCATCGGCACCGCCCTCGCCCGCGAGCTGGAGCACCGCCTCGGCAAGGAGGCCCGCCCGGTCATCCTCGGCCACGTGCAGCGCGGCGGCACGCCCACCGCGTACGACCGTGTGCTGGCAACCCGCTTCGGCTGGCACGCCGTCGAGGCCGCGCACCGCGGCGACTTCGGCCACATGACCGCCCTGCGCGGCACCGACATCGTCATGACGCCGCTGGCCGACGCGGTCACCGAGCTCAAGACCGTGCCGGCGAACCGGATGCTGGAGGCCGAGTCGGTCTTCTGATCCGCACCGCCACCGACGGCGCGCGTTCCCACCCGGGAGCGCGCGCCGTTCGCGTTGCGGGCGCGCGCTCCGCACCCGTACGGGCCAACGTTCCGGTTAACCGGCCGCTGAGGAGGTACCCGGCGCGCACGAGGAAGGAGGCGTGACCGGGATGAGCGCTTACGTGGATCACCGGACGGACCGGACGGACAGCCGACCGGTCGGCGAGCTGGTCTCCCAGGCGTCGGAGCAGCTGTCCAGCCTGGTACGCGACGAGATGCGCCTGGCGCAGGCGGAGATGGCCCGCAAGGGCAAGCGCTTCGGCGTGGGAGGCGGGCTGCTCGGCGGCGCCGGGACGGTGGCGTTCCTGGCCGCCCAGGCGCTGGTGGCCACCGCGATCGTCGCGCTCGGGCTGGTGCTGCCGCTGTGGGCCGCGGGCCTCGTGGTCGTGGGCGCGCTGCTGGTGCTGGCGGCGGTCCTGGCACTGCTGGGCCGGCAGCGGATCCGCCGCGCCACTCCGCCGGTGCCCGAGGAGGCCATCGGCAGCGTCCACCGGGACATCGAGGAGATCAAGGGAAGGGCGGCCCGGCGATGAGCGGCGACAACGGCAAGGGCGGCGGGTCCGGCGCGAGCCCGGCCGAGCTGCGCGCCCGCATCGAACGGACCCGGCACGAACTCGGCGACACCGTGGCCGCACTGGCCGGCAAGGCCGACGTGAAGGGCCGCGCGCAGGACCGGGCGGCCCGGCTCAAGGACCGGACGCTGCACCGGACCGCGGCCGCGAGAGAGCGGCTGGGGGGCTCCGGCACGGCCCGTACCGCCGCCGTCGCTGGCGGCGCGCTGCTGGCCGGAGCGCTGGTGCTGCGCCGCCGCGCCCGCGCGGGCTCGTGGTCGCGCGCGCTGCGTACGAGAAAGTCCCCGCACCCGCTCGCCAGGGCGGGCGCCAAGGCCCGACGCAAAGGACACCACCGATGATCAAACTTCTCTACAAGCCCCTGGGGATGGTGTTCGGCGCTCTCGGCGGGGTGCTGGCCGGGGCGCTGTTCAAACGCCTGTGGAAGCTGGTCGGCGGGCAGGAGGACGCGCCGAAGGCCACGGACGAGGAGCGCCGCTGGCGCGAGGTGCTGCCGGCAGCAGCGCTCCAGGGCGCGACGCTCGCGGTGGTGAAGGCGGCCGTGGACCGCAGCGGCGCGGTGGCCGTGCGCAAGGCGACCGGCACCTGGCCCGGCTGACCCGGGCGCGCCACCGCGCACCGGTCCCCGGTCACGGCCGGGGACCGGTGCGCGGGGCAGCGCCTCTCAGGCGTGCACGACGTGCCGCTCGTCCGGGACGCAGTGGGTCATGGTGAGCCCGGAGACGTCCCGCGGCGGGTTGCCGCCGAGGTTCGCCAGCCGCTTGCGGTCCTCGTCCGTCAGGTCCTGGCCGGCCAGCGGCTCCAGGTGGGTGACGTCCTCGGGGCCGATGCCCAGGCCCTCGCCGACCCGGCGCCCGAGGTCGTTCTCGACGAGCAGGAAGTGCCAGACCATCCGCTCCTGGACGGGCCGGGCGGCCTGCGAGATCAGGTCCGTCAGGTTCTTCACCAGGTCGTCGCGCTCCCAGTCCTCCAGCAGGCAGTACCGCTGGCCCGCCTGGAGGTAGTCGTTGGCGCGCGGGATGCGCTTGCGGGTGAGCCGGCCGCGGATCTCCGGGCCCTGCTCGTCGTGGGACGGTTCCCGCGCCTCGTGCAGACCGCCGGTGAGCGACGGCTCGTAGTTGACCTCCGGGTCGCCCCCGTGCGGGTCCTGCTCGTACGCCATCAGCCCGTCGCGCTGGTTGGTGTGGACGGTGGCGTGCTTGGCCCGGTTGACCGGCAGCTGGAGGTAGTTCGGGCCGACCCGGTAGCGCTGGGTGTCGCTGTAGGAGAAGGTCCGGCCGACGAGCATCTTGTCGTCGGAGAAGTCCAGGCCGTCGACGAGGACGCCGGTGCCGAAGGAGATCTGCTCGTTCTCGGCGAAGTAGTTGTCCGGCATCCGGTCGAGCACCATCCGGCCGACCGGCTTCGGCGGGAAGTCCTGCTCCGGCCAGGTCTTGGTGTCGTCCAGCGGGTCGAAGTCCAGCTCGGGGTGGTCGTGGTCGTCCATCATCTGGACGAGCAGCTCCCACTCGGGGTGGTCGCCGCTGCCGACCGCCTCGTACAGGTCCTTCGTCGCGTGCCCCAGCTCCCCGGCCTGGACCGCGGCGGCGTCCGCCTCGGTCATGCTGCGCACGCCCGCCTTGGGCATCCAGTGGTACTTGACCAGGACGGTGTGCCCCGCGTCGTTCACCCATTTGTAGGTGTTGACGCCGAAGCCCTGCATGTGCCGGTAGTCGGCCGGGATGCCGCGCGGGCTGAAGAGGTTGACGAGCATGTGCATCGACTCCGGGGTCTGCGACATGAAGTCGAAGATCCGGGCCGGCTTCTGCTCGTGGGTGACCGGGTCGGGCTTGAGGGCGTGGATGACGTCGGGGAACTTGATGGCGTCCCGGATGAAGAAGACCCCCAGGTTGTTGCCGACCAGGTCCCAGTTGCCGTCCTCGGTGTAGAACTTCACCGCGAAGCCGCGCGGGTCGCGGGCCGCCTCGGAGGAGTCCCGGCCGCCGATCACGGTGGAGAACCGGACGGCCACGTCGGTGCGACGGCCGGGCTCCTGGAACAGCTTCGCCCTGGTGTAGCGGCCGGCCGGCTCGTCGCCCCACTTCCCGTAGCTCTCGAAGAAGCCGTACGCGGTCACCCCGCGCGCGTGCACGACGCGCTCGGGGATGCGCTCCCGGTCGAAATGGCTGATCTTTTCGAGGAACTGGTAGTTCTCCAGCGTGGCCGGGCCGCGCGCGCCGACCGTCCGCTGGTTCTGGTTGTCGTGGACCGGGTGGCCCTGCCGGTTGGTGAGCACCGGGCGGTCGTCGCCGGATGCCGCTCCCTGGCTTGCTGCGTCTGTCACTGCTCTCGGTTTCCTTCAGCACTCGAAGGCGCCCGGGTCCGCGCCGTGGGATGGGGCCCCGGATGGTCAGGGGTACCCGTTCGGGCGGGAACAGTGCAGATGCTCACCTTTTTGGTGCAGTCCTCCGTGTTCGGCGTGGGCCTCACGGGTGCTCAGTGTTCCGGCGACGGCTCCCGCCGGGCCCGCCGCTTCTGCCGCCGCCGCAGGCCGCGCGGCCAGGTGCGGGTGTCCCGCGGCTCCACGTACGGCTCCTCCTGCGGCGGGTGGCCCTCGGTGATCGCCCGCTGCCGGGCCAGCTCGGCGTCGAACTCCAGGCCCAGCAGGACCGCCAGGTTGGACAGCCACAGCCAGACCAGGAAGACGATGACGCCCGCCAGGGTGCCGTACGTCTTGTTGTACGAGCCGAAGTTGGCCACGTACAGCGCGAAGCCGCCCGAGGCGCCCAGCCACAGGCCGACGGCCAGGAAGCTGCCGGGGGTCAGCCACCGCAGGCCGGGCGTGCGGACGTTGGGTGTGGCCCGGTACAGGATGGTGATCATCAGCACCACGAGCAGGACCAGCACGGGCCATTTGGCGACCGACCAGACCGCGATGCCGGTGTCGCCGACGCCCAGGCTCCGGCCCGCCTGCCGGGCCAGCCCGCCGGTGAAGACCACGATCACCGCGCTGGCGGCGAGCAGCACCATCAGCAGGACGGTGACGCCCAGCCGCAGCGGCAGGGTCTTCCACACCGGCCGGCCCTCCGGCAGGTCGTACACGGCGTTGGAGGCGCGGATGAAGGCCGCGATGTAGCCGGATGCCGACCACAGCGCGCCCAGCAGGGCCACGACGGCCAGCACGCCGCCCGCACCGGGGCCGTCCTGCAACTGGCGCACCGCGCCGCGCAGGATCTCCCGGGCCGCCTCCGGAGTGATCTGCTCCAGGTTGTCGAGGACGCCCTCGGTCGCCGACTTCCCGATCACGCCGAGCATCGAGACGAGCAGCAGCAGCGCGGGGAAGAGGGAGAGTACGCCGTAGTACGTGAGGGCCGCGGCCCGGTCGTGGAGTTCGTCGTCCACGAACTCCTTGCCGGTGCGGCGCAGTACGGCCCACCAGGAGTGGGCGCTCAGAGCGGTGGGTTTCTCGGATTGCCGTTCGGCTGCCATGGACAGCGGGTTGCCCGTTCGGCGCGGGCGAACCCTGGTGCCGCACCGGGTACGGAAAAGGGCCCGCCCCGTCCCCGGGGGGTAGGGAGGGGGCGGGCCGGCCGGTGGCGGTCACTGGGCGCCGATGGACTCCAGCATGTTCAGCCGGGCGGCGCGGCGGGCCGGCCAGGCGGCGGCGAGGACGCCGACGACCAGGGCGATCGCCAGGAAGATGCCCAGGCGGTCCCACGGCAGGATCATTTCGTACGTCGGCATCGAGGAGGCCGTCATCTTGCCGCCCGCCCAGGCGAGGAAGACGCCCACGCCGATGCCGAGCACCGCGCCGAACAGCGAGATGACGACGGATTCGAGGCGGACCATCTGCTTGATGCCGCTGCGGGCCAGCCCGATCGCGCGCAGCATCCCGATCTCCCGGGTGCGCTCGAAGACCGACATGGCCAGGGTGTTGACGACACCGACCACCGCGATGACCACGGCCATGCCGAGCAGCCCGTAGACCATGTTCAGGACCGTGTCGATGCTGCCGGCGTTCTCCTTGCGCAGCGCGTCCTTGTCCTGGACCTTGAGCAGCGGGCTGTCGCCCAGCGCCTTGCGGATCTCCTTCTCCATCCCGGCGTCCGGCCCGTTGGCCGTCTTGACCAGGACCTTCTCGTCCTTGAGGGGCTTCACGTGCGGGTCGACCAGCGCGGTGGAGCCGAACAGGTCACCGATGGTGGCGTTGTCCTCGTAGACGGCGGCGACCTTCAGCCGGGCCTTCTCCTTCTTCTCCGTGCCGGTGAAGAAGCCGACCTCGTGGGTCTCGCCCGTCTTCCAGTGCAGCTTCTCCGCACGGCTGCGGGAGACCGCGACCCCGCCGTCGCGCACGGCGTCCAGCGACCCGCTGACGAACGTGAGGTCGGTGACCTTGTCGAGGTGCGCGAGGTCGGTGCCGGTGACCGAGCCGTAGCCGCTGCCGCCGTCCGTCTCGAAGGCGGCCGAGCGGAGGGGCACCGCCGCCTGCACGCCGGGCAGCTTCGCGGCCTGCTTCGTCAGTTCGGGGTCCAGGCCGCGGAAGTTGGCCGTGCTGACCTGGTAGTCCGCGGTCAGGCCCTGGGCGGCCATCTCGTCCGAGGCGCGCTGGCCGGAGACGCCGACGACCGTCATGCCGGTGATCAGGGTGAGGCCGATCATCAGGGCGGAGGCGGTGGCGGCGGTCCGGCGCGGGTTGCGCAGCGCGTTCTCCTTGGCCAGCTTGCCGCTGACGCCGAAGACCCGGGTGGTGACCTTGCCGGCCAGCGAGACCAGCGGCCGGGACAGCAGCGGCGCGAGGACGATGACGCCGACCAGGGTGAGCGCCGAGCCCGCCATGGGGGTCATCATGTCCTCGGCGGTCTTCTGGGTGGACACATAGAGCATGATCGCGACGCCGAGGCCGGTGATGACCGCGCCGATGGTGTTGCGGACGACCAGCCCGCGCAGCTTGGGCGCCGCGTCCACCGTGTTCAGCGCCTCGACCGGAGCGATCTTCGCGGCCTTGCGGGACGGCAGCCAGGCGGCCAGCACGGTCACCAGCACGCCGACGCCCAGCGCGGACAGCACCGCGTTCGGGCTGATGACCAGCGGGCCGTCGGGGAAGCCGGCGCCGTTGGCGTTGAGCACGGCGCGCATGGTGACCGCGATACCGGTGCCGAGGGCGAAGCCGACGACGGAGGAGACCAGGCCGAGCAGGCCCGCCTCGGCCAGCACCGAGCGCACCACCTGGCGGCGGGAGGCGCCGATCGCCCGCATCAGCGCGATCTCCCGGCTGCGCTGGGAGATCAGCATGGTGAAGGTGTTGGCGATGATGAAGACGCCGACGAACAGGGCGATGCCGGCGAACACCAGCAGCGTCTTGCTCATCGCCTGGTTGCTCATCTCGACCATCTTGGCCTGCTCGGCGGCGAGCGCGGCACCGCTGGTCGCCGTCGCGCGGTCCTTCGGCAGCAGCTTCTCGACCGCGGCGGTCAGCGCCTTCTCGTCGGTGCCGGGCTTGGCGGCCACGACCAGTTCGTCGTACTGGCCGGGGTGCACGAACAGCTTCTGTGCGGTGGCGGTGTCGAACAGCGCGAGGCTGCCGCCCGCGGTGACCTGCGGGTCCTCGGAGTGCACGATGCCGACGAGCTTCTTGTGCAGGGCCGGTCCGTCGGTGGCGAAGCGCACCGTGTCGCCGACCTTCAGGCCGCCCTTCTCGGCGGCGCCCTCGTCGAGCGCCATCTCGCCGGCCGAGGCCGGGCCGCGGCCCTGGACGAGCGGGTAGCGGCTGTCCTTGCCGCCGGGGCCCGGCTGGTAGTTGGTGGCGACGTTCTGCCAGTCGTTGCCGATCGGCTGGTTCTCCTTGTCGGCGACGGTGGCCCGGCCGCTGACGTTGGCGTGCACGGCGGTCACGCCGGGCAGCGCGCGGACCTGGTCGGCCAGCTTGTCGGTGAGCAGGGTCGTACGGTTCTTCCCGTTCTCGGGGATGGGCGGCGCGTCACCCGAGGTGGCCTGTACGGAGACGGCCACGTCCTTGAAGCTCTTGGCCGAGGCTTTCTTGACGGCCTCGCCGACCGTGTCGCTGAAGACCAGGGTGCCGGAGACGAAGGCGACGCCGAGGAGGACCGCGAGCGCGGTCATCATCAGACGGGCTTTGTGCGCGAGGACGTTGCGCAGAGCGGTACGGAACATGTGGTGGTGTCAGTCCTGAGGTGGGGTGTCGGCGGCGGGCGTCAGCTCGTACGGTGCTTGGCGTCGAACAGCCGCATCCGGTCCAGGACGGCGTCGGCGGTCGGTTCGTACAGCTCCTCGACGATGCGGCCGTCGGCGAGGAAGACCACCCGGTCCGCGTAGGCGGCGGCGACCGGGTCGTGGGTGACCATGACGATCGTCTGGTCCATGGCCCGCACGGACTCGCGCAGGAAGCCCAGCACCTCGGCGCCGGAGCGGGAGTCGAGGTTGCCGGTCGGCTCGTCGGCGAAGATGATTTCCGGCTGGGAGGCCAGCGCGCGGGCCACCGCCACGCGCTGCTGCTGGCCGCCGGAGAGCTGCGCCGGCCGGTGCTTGAGCCGCCCGGACAGCCCGACCGTCTGGATCACCTTCTCCACCCACTCGCGGTCGGGCTTGCGGCCCGCGATGTCCATCGGCAGCGTGATGTTCTCCAGCGCGGTCAGCGTCGGCAGCAGGTTGAACGCCTGGAAGATGAAGCCGATCTTGTCGCGGCGCAGCCGGGTCAGGTGCTTGTCGTTCAGCCCGGTCAGCTCGGTGTCGCCGATCAGCGCCGAGCCGGACGATATGGAGTCCAGGCCGGCCATGCAGTGCATCAGCGTGGACTTGCCGGAGCCGGAGGGGCCCATGATGGCGGTGAAGCGGGCCCGGCCGAACTCGACGGACACGTTGTCCAGCGCGACCACACGGGTCTCGCCCTGGCCGTAGACCTTGCTCAGGTCCGTGGCGCGGGCGGCGACGGCCGCGGTGGCTCGGGCGGGGGCGGGGAAGGCGGCCGCGTGGGACACGGGGTAACTCCTGGGGAGGGGACGGGCGGAACCCGGGGCGGCGGGCCCCGGCGGAACACCGGGCTCCGCGCGGCCCGGTGGGGCCCGTGTGGCGGAGGTGTGGTGCTGTCCCATTCTCGGACGCGCAGGTCACTCGAGTCCTCAGCCCGTGGTGCCGAAAAAATCACCGGCCGGAAGTCCGACGCGCGGCCCCTGGGTCATCCCCTGGAGGGACGGCCGTCCGACTTATGGCCGACTTATGTGCGACGGGGACGGGTGTCGCCGGCCGGCTCGGGGCCGAAGTCCGGTTCCGCCGCGGCCGGGCGGCGCAGCTCGTAGAAACCCGGCACCGACGCCATCAGCAGGACACCGTCCCACAGCCGCCCGGCCGCCGCACCGCGCGGCGCGGGGGAGACCACCGGGCCGAAGAAGGCGGCCCCGTCCGCCGCGATGACGGGCGTGCCCACGTCCTCCCCGACCAGAGCGATGCCACGCGCGTGCGAGGCCCGTATCACCGCGTCGTACTCCGTCGTCCACGCCGCCGCGGCCAGCCCGCCCGGCAGCCCCGCGTCCACCAGCGCCCGCTCGATGCCGTCCCACTCGCCGCGGTGGTGCAGCCGCACGCCGAGCGCCGCGTAGAAGCGGTCCAGGGCCTCCTGGCCGTACCGCTGCTCCACCGCGGCACAGGCCCGCACGGGCGCCCACAGGTACGCGCCCCACTCACCGTCCGGGTCCTCCGGATTGACCTCCCGGCCCTCGTTGAGCACCTGGAGACTCATCAGCCGCCAGCGCACCCGCACCGGGCGCACCCGCGCCACTTCGCGCATCCACTGCGCGGCGACCCAGGTGTACGGGCACACGGGGTCGAACCAGAAGTCCGCCGTGGCGCCCGGAACCGTACCGCCCACCGTGCTGCTCCCCCCTCCGGGCCATGGCGGCCGCAGATCGCGTCCAGGATGCCATCGGCACCGCCCGTGACGTTGTCCGAAAGTGCGGCTCGCGGTGAGCAAACCAGGCGGACAATAGGGGAGTTCGGCCGTGGCGGCGGCCCGGGCGCAGGAAGAGGGTGACGGGGATCGCAGGGCCAGGGCAGCACAAGCCCCGGTTGGGACGGCCGGAGCGGCCGGTGGATCCCGAGGCCGGGCCGGTGGAGCGGTTGGCCTGGGAACTACGGCAGTTGCGGGAGCGGGCGGGGACGCCGAGCTACCGCACGCTCGCCAAGACGGCACACTATTCGGCCAGCACGCTGGCGGAGGCGGCCAAAGGGGAGCGGCTGCCGACGCTCGACGTCGTCCTGGCGTACGCGCGGGCGTGCGGCGGGGAGCGGGCCGAATGGGAGGCGCGGTGGCGGGCCGCGGCCGGGGCCGGGGGCGACGAGCCGGACGAGGTGCGGTGCCCGTATCCCGGGCTGGCCGCCTTCGAGGCGGCGAACGCCGCGGAGTACTTCGGCCGCTCGGCCCTGACCGAGGAACTGGCGGGACGCGTCGAACAGCACCCGCTCACCGTGGTCTTCGGCGCCTCCGGAAGCGGCAAGTCCTCGCTGCTGCGGGCCGGGCTGCTGCCTCACCTGGGCGGGAACTGGCACCCGGCGCTGCTGACCCCCGGCGCGCGGCCGCTCGCCGCCCTCGCGGCGGCGGTGGCCGGGCTGACGGAGGACACCGGCGAAGACGAGGGCGGCGCCGCCGCGCCGGAACCCGGTCCCGCGCCCGAAACCGGGCCCGCGGCGCCGGCCGACCCCGGCGCCCCGCCCGTGCACACCCCCGCAGACCCGGCCGTCGGCCTCCGCCGCCGGATGGACGAGGACCCCGCGGCTCTCGGCATCGCCCTGCGCACCTGGCTCGCCGGACGGCCCGAGCAGACGCGGGTGCTGCTGGTCATCGACCAGTTCGAGGAGGCGTTCACCCTCTGCGCCGACGAGGCGGAACGTCACGCCTTCCTCGGTGCCGTCGCCGGCCTGGCCCGCTCCAGCGAGCGGCGCATCCGCATCGCCATCGGCATCAGGGCCGACTTCTACGCCCGCTGCTTCGTCCACGCCGGCCTGGTCGCCGCGCTGCGCTCGGCCGCCCAGCTACCCGTCGGACCGCCCACCAAGTCCGAGCTGCGCGACATCATCGCCGAACCCGCCCGGCACGCCGGCGTCCGGGTGGACGCGGACCTGGTGGAGGCGGTGCTCGCCGAGGCGGCCGGCCAGCCGGGCGCCCTGCCGCTGGTCGGGCACGCCATGCGCGAGGCGTGGGGCCGCCGCCGCGACGACACCCTGCGGCTGGCCGACTACCGCGCCACCGGCGGCATGCGCGGCGCCGTCGCACAGACCGCGGAGCGGATGTACGAGCGAGCCGCGCCCGCGCAGCGGGACGTGATGCGGGCGGTGTTCCTGCGCCTGACCGCGCTCGGCGAGGGCACGGAGGACACCCGGCGCCGGCTGCCCCGCCGCGAGCTGGACGGCCTCGCCGACCGGCACGAGATCGACGGCCTGCTGCGCAAGCTGGCCGCCGCCCGGCTGATCGTGCTGGCCGACGGCACGGTCGAGGTCGCCCACGAGGCCGTCATCAGGGCCTGGCCCCGGCTGCGGCACTGGCTCGACGAGGACCGGGAGGCGCTGCGTACCCACCGCAGGCTCACCACCGCCGCCGAGACCTGGCACGAACTGGGCCGGGACGCGGGCGCGCTCTACCGGGGCGCGCAGCTCGCGGGCGCGCAGACCTGGGCCAGGGCGCACGGCTCCGCGCTCAACGCGCTGGAACGTGACTTCCTGCGCAGCGCCACCGGCGCCGACCGGCGCCGCGGACGCCGCGCCCGCTGGCTGACCGCGACCCTCGGCGCTCTCCTGGTCCTCGCCCTGATAGCGGCCGGCATCGCCTTGAAGCAGCGCTCGGACGCCGAGGCGCAGCGCCGGATCGCGGTCTCGCGCCAGTACGCGGCGCAGGCCAACGAGCTGATGCGGCAGCAGCCGGAACTCGCGGCGCTGACCGCGCTGTACGGCTACCGGCAGGCCCGCACGGTCGAGGCCAGGGGCAGCCTGCTCAGCGCCTACTCCGCCTACCGGGTCAACCAGTTCACCGGCCACACCGGAGTGGTGAACGCCGTGGCGTACTCGAACGACGGCCACACGCTGGCCACCGCCTCGGTGGACCGTACGGTCAAACTCTGGGACGCCGGTACGACGAACCACATGTTCGCCACCCTCGTCGGCCACACCGGCGCGGTGTACGCGCTCGCGTTCAGCCCGGACGGCCGCACCCTCGCCTCGGCGGGGGACGACGGCACCATCCGCCTGTGGGACGTCGCCTCCCGGCGCTCCCTCGCCGTGCTGGCCGGCCCCGCGCACCGGTTGACGTCGCTGGCCTTCTCCCGCGACGGCCGCACCCTCGCCGCCAGTGGCACGGGCAACGACGTCCGGCTGTGGGACGTGGCCGCGCGGCGGGTGGCCGCCGACCTCGCCGGCCACCGGAGCACCGTGACGGCGGTGGCCTTCTCCCCGGACGGGAAGGTGCTGGCCTCGGCGAGCGCCGACCGTACGGTCCGGCTGTGGGACGCGCGCAGCCACCGGCCGCTGGCCACGCTCACCGGCCACCTCCAGTCGGTCAACGCGGTCGCGTTCAGCCCGGACGGCCGCACCCTCGCCAGCGGGGGCGGCGACCGCACGGTCCTGCTGTGGGACGTCGCCCGGCACCGCAAGAAGGACGAACTCACCGGCACCGCCGACCGGATCCTGGCCCTGGCCTACTCGCCGGACGGCCACGGCCTCGCCGTCGGCAGCGCCGACGGCACCGTCCGGCTGTGGGACGTCACCTCCCGCAGCGCGGGGGAGAAGACCACCGCGCGCATCGAATCGGCGAGCGCGCTGTCCTTCGAGCCGGGCGGCACGGCCCTGGCCGTGCCCACCGAAGACGACGGGGGCAGGGTCCGGCTCTGGCACCCGGCCGGCCGCCGGCAGGCCAGCGTCGGCGGCCGGCAAGGCGCGGTGACCGCGGTCGCGGTGTCCCCGGACGGCCGGGTCGTGGCCGCCGCCGGCAGCAAGCTGACGCTGTGGTCGTCCGACCGGCCGCGGCCGGTGGGCACGCTCGACTCGCCACCGGGGATGATCGCCGGCCTGGCGTTCTCCCCGGACGGCAGCCTGCTGGCCTCCGTGCACGCCGACCGCAAGGTACGCCTCTGGAACACGGCCACGGGCCGGCTGGTCGGCACGCTGGCGGGCCACACGAACACCGTCCGGCAGGCGGCCTTCTCACCCGACGGCAGGCGACTGGCCACGATCTCCGACGACCACAGCGTCCTCCTGTGGGACGTGGCCACCCGCCGCAAGACGGCGGCCATCGCCATGGCCGGCGCCGGGTCCACCGTCGTCTTCAGCCGTGACGGCGGGAGCCTGATCACCACCGAGAACGGCTACGCCGGCGGCACGGTACGGCTGTGGGACGCGGACACCCGCCGCGAGATCGCGGCCTTCTCCGGCCGCTCGTACCCCATCTTCGCCGCCGCCCTCTCCAAGGACGGCGCGACGCTGGCCACGGCCGGCACGGACCTCAGCGTCCTGCTGTGGGACGTGCGCAAGCACCGGCTCACCGACGCCCTGACGGGCCACTCCAACAGCGTCACCTCGCTCGCCTTCAGCCCCGACGGACAGACGCTGGCCTCCGCCGGGGACGACGACGCCGTACGCCTGTGGGACATGGCCACCCGCCGCACCACGGCCGTGCTGTCCGGGCACATGGGCAGCCTGCTGTCGCTGGCCTACTGGCCAGACGGCGGCGAGCTCGTCACCGGGAGCGCGGACGGAACCGTGCGGGAGTGGTACACCCAGGCCGACGAAGCGGCCAAGGGGATCTGCGACTCCTACCGGGCCGGCCACAGCACAAGACCGGCCCCGGGCGTGCCGGCCGACTGGCCCTGCCAGTAACGGCCGCGCCGGCTGCCGGGCCTAGTGGAGGGTCAGGCCGAAGGCCGCCAGTGCCGGTACGACCGGCTGGAGGTAGGACTCGCCGCCGGACGCGCAGTCGCCGGTGGCGCCGATGGTGACGCCGATCGCCGTACGGCCGGAGTGGGCCGGGCGGCCCGCCGTCTCACCGCGTTCGGTGCAGAGCCCGGCCCGGGTGACGCCGTGCACCGTGCCCTCGGGGTAGGAGACGCTGGCGTTCACGGCCAGGACGCGGCCGCAGCGGGTGCCGGTCGTGCCGGCCAGGCACAGCGACTGGCCCACGACGGGCCGGGCGGCGCCGGTGACGTCGAGGTGGCGCCCGCCGCCGAGGTCGATCTCCCCGGGGTAGGAGACGGCCGGGTTGGTGTAGCGGATCACGGCGTAGTCGTCGCCGGGGAAGCGCACCGCTTCCGTGACGCCGACGTGGACGGTACGGGCCGCGTCGGCGTACCAGTCCCGGTTGCCGTCCGCGCAGCGGCCCTCCATGAGCGCGTAATAGGTGTTGCCCTTGGTGGCGTTGAAGCCGACGGTGCAGCGGCCCGCCGCGCCGTACAGGACGTTGCCGCCGCGGATCGCGGTCGGTGCGGCGTCGGCCGGCGGCGTCGTGGCCAGGGTGGCGAGCGTGGCGAGCGCCAGGGCGGCCAGGGAGTGGAGCACGGTGGTGGGTCTCGGTCGCACGGGTCCTCCTCCGGGAGGGACAGGTCAGCCCTTCACCGCGCCGCCCAGCGCGAACCCGCCGCCCAGCCGGCGCGAGATCAGCACGTACAGCAGGACGACCGGCGTCGAGTACAGGATCGAGAACGCCGCCAGCTGGCCGAAGGCGATGGCGCCGTAGTTGCCGAAGAAGGTGAAGATGCTGACGGATGCGGGCAGTTGCTCGGGGGTCAGGAGCAGCAGGAACGGGACGAAGAAGTTGCCCCACATGATGGCGAAGCTGTAGATCGTCACGACCGTGACGCCGGGTCCCATCAGCGGGAGGATGACCCGCCACAGCGTCTGGAGCCAGGAGGCGCCGTCGGTCCAGGCCGCCTCTTCGAGGACCCGCGGGATGCCGTCCATGAAGTTCTTCATCAGCCAGATGGCGAACGGGAGCTGGGCGGTCGCGAGGAAGAGCGCGGTGCCGTACACGGTGTCGATCAGGTTGACCCGGACGTACAGCGCGTACACCGGCACCATGATCGCGGTGATGGGCAGGCAGGTGGAGAACAGGATGGTCAGCAGGTACGGGCGGCTGAACCGGGAGCGGTAGCGGGACAGCGGGTACGCCGCCAGGGCCGCGCAGGCGACCGTCAGGGCGGTGGCGCTGCCGCACAGCACCAGGCTGTTGAGCATCGGCGTGAAGGTGATCTCGTCCGTCAGCACCGCCGAGAAGTTGTCCAGCGAGGGCGCTCCCGGCACCTTCACCCGCAGGTTCGCCTCGGTGTCCAGGGAGGAGAGCACCAGCCAGGCCAGCGGTACCGCGAACGCCACGGCGACGACCAGCAGCGCCGCGTCGGCGGCGAGGCGGCGCCGGGCGCGGCGGGTGAGCAGGGGCCTGGCGGGCCGGGCGCGCACCGCGTCACACCTCCTCGCGCAGCAGGCGCAGGTAGACGACGGAGAAGAGCGCGCCCACCACGAGCAGCAGCAGGGCGACGGCGGTGCCGTAACCGATCAGCGACTTCAGAAACGCCTGGTCGTACATGAACACCGGCAGCGTCTGGCTCCGGCTGCCGGGGCCGCCCCGCGTCATGGCCCAGATCAGCCCGAAGACGGAGAGCGTCTGGAGGGTGTTGAGCATCAGGTTCGTGCCGATGGACCGGCGGATCATCGGCAGCGTGATGTGCCACAGCCGCTGCCGGCCGCCGGCGCCGTCCACCTCGGCGGACTCGGTGACCTCCCTGGGGATCTCCGAGAGCGCCGCCGAGTAGATCAGCATCGAGAAGGCCGTGCCCCGCCAGACGTTGGCGAACGACACGGCCAGGATCGGCAGCGTGAACAGCCAGTTCTGGGACGGCAGGTGGAGCCATTCGAGGAACGCGTTGAGGGTGCCGCGCCGTTCGAAGAAGGTGTAGAGCAGAAAGCCCGCGACGATCTCCGGCAGCACCCAGGCGGTGATGACGACGGCGCCCGTGACGGTACGGACGGCCTTGGAGGCGCGCTGCATCAGCGCGGCGAGCGCCAGTCCCAGGGTGTTCTGGCCCAGGACCGACGAGATCAGGGTGAAGACCAGCGTCAGGACGACGGCGTTCAGGAACGCGGGGTCGCCGAAGGCGCGCCGGAAGTTGGCCAGGCCCACGAAGGAGGTGGACTCCTGGCCGGTCAGCTGCATGTCGGTGAAGGCGATGTAGACGCAGTAGCCGATCGGGCCGGCGAGGAAGAGCAGCATCAGTACGGTCGCGGGGGCGATGGGCGACCAGCGCAGCAGGGCCCGGCGGCGGGCCCGCGCGCCGCGGCCCGCCGTGCCGTACGCGGTGGTCGTCGTGGCGGCACGGGTCATGGCTTGGCGACGACCCGGCCGTCCACGATGGACGTGAGCTGCTCGTCGTAGTCGCGGGCCGCCTTCTCCGGCGTGGCGGCGCCGGAGGTGACCGCCTCCATCGCCTCGCCGATCGCCGCCGACACCTTGGGGTAGACCGGCAGCGCCGGCCGGTACCGGGCCACCGCCACCAGGCCGGTGAAGAAGTCGATGCCCGGGATGGACTTGCGGTACGCGGGGTCTGCCGCCACGTCCTTGCGCACGGCGATCTGCGCGCCGCGCACACACCACTCCAGCGCGTTGCGCTGCGTCTGCAACGTCTCGATGAGCTTCCAGGCCAGGTCCGGCTTGCCCGACTGCCGCGGTACGGACCAGGTCCAGCCGCCGGCCAGGCTCACCTTGCCCGGCGCCGCGCCGTACTGCGTGGGGAACGCCGCCCGGCCCAGCGTCGCCGGCCACTCGGGCCACGGCTTCCCGCCGCCCTTGGGCTGCCACTGCTGGCCCAGCCACGAGCCGTCCAGGTCGATCGCCAGCTTCTCCTCTGGCATCAGCTCGGTGGCCACGTTGGTCTGGATGTTGGGGCTGAGCGCGTCCGACACGTCGGGCCCCAGCTTCTCCCCGTACACGGCGTCGATGAACTCCAGGCTGTCCCGGAAGCCCTTGCTCCCGGTGACCCATTTCTTCTTCGCCGGGTCGTAGAGCTGGTCCTTGCCGGTTCCGTACAGCAGCATCTCGAAGCCCTGCATGACGGCGGCCTCGCCGGCGCCCTTGCCGGTGAAGACGTTGAGCGGGATGACGCCGGGCACCTTCCGCTTGATCGTGCGGGCCGCGTCCAGCACCTCGGCCCAGGTCTTCGGCCGCCAGTCCTGCGGCAGACCGGCCTTCTTGAAGATCTTCTTGTTGAACCACAGGCCGCGGGTGTCCGTGCCGTCCGGTACGCCGTACGTCTTCCCGTCCTGCGCCCGCGCCGCGGCCTTCGCCGCGGGCTCGAACTGCGCCCAGTCGGACCATGTGCCGAGGTAGGGGTCCAGCGGGCGCAACAGCCCTGCCGTGATGTCGGAGTTGATCAGGAAGGTGTCCTCGTAGACCAGGTCGGGGGCGGTCTTGGGGGAGCGCATCATCTGCTGGATCTTGGCGTAGTAATCGTTCTCGGACGCCTGGATCGGGATGAGCTTCACCTTCTTGCCGGGGTTGGCCTTTTCGAACGCGCGAGCCACCATCTCGACGTAGTCGTCCCTGACCGTCACCTTGTTGTTGGTGTCCTTGGGGAAGGCCACCTTGAGGGTGTTCTTGTCGCCGCCGGAGCCGCCGCCGCAGGCGGTGAGCGTGCCGGCGGCCAGCACGGCGGCGGTGAGCAGGGCCATCGGAGCGGTGCGGCGCACGGCATGACCTCCAACTAGTCACGGCAGGCTGCCCGGTGACCGTAAGTCAGGGGCCCTGACCGGTCAATGCCCCGACCAGCGGTACCGCAATTCGGGTCGGCCCACCTGTCCGTACTGCGGGGCACGGGCTGCGCGGCCCGTGTCGACGAGGTGTTCGAGGTAACGGCGGGCCGTGATGCGGGAAATCCCGATCTCCTCGGCGGCGGCGGTCGCGCCGAGGCCCTCGGGGGCGGCGCGCAGCGCGTCGGTCACGGCTCGCAGGGTCGCCGCCGTCAGGCCCTTGGGCAGCGCGGCGGGCTGCGGCGAGCGCAGGGCCGCGATGGCCCGGTCCACCTCGTCCTGCCCGCTGGCCTCCCCGGCGCTCGCGCGGAACGCGGCGTACCGCAGGAGGCGGTCGCGCAGCGTGGCGAACGTGAACGGTTTCAGCACGTACTGCACCACGCCCAGCGACACGCCCTCCCGCACGACGGCCAGGTCGCGGGCCGACGTGACGGCGATGACGTCGGCGCCGTGCCCGGCCGCGCGCAGCGACCGTACGAACGCCAGGCCGTGGCCGTCCGGCAGGAAGAGGTCCAGCAGGATCAGGTCCACGCCGTGCCGGTCCAGGTGCCGCCGGGCCCCGGCGACGGAACGCACCGTGCCCGACACGGTGAAGCCCGGCACCCGGCCCACGTAGAGCGCGTGCGCGTCCGCCGCCACGGGGTCGTCCTCGACGACGAGCACCCGCAGCGGCTCAGGGGCGTCCGGACGCGGCTCGCTCATCCGGCGTTCCCCGCCCCGGTCACGGCGTCCACGGGCCGCAGCGGCAGCCGCACCGTGAACTCGGCGCCGCCCTCGGGAGCCTCGCCCGCCCGCACGGTCCCGCCGTGCCGCCGCACGGCCTGCCGCACGAGCGCCAGCCCGAGCCCGCGGCCCGCGCCGCCCTTGGTGCTCCACCCCCACCGGAACACGTCCTCGGCGTCCGCCGTACCCCGTACTCCGGCCCCGCTGTCCGCCACCCGCAGCAGCAGTTCCCCGCCGTCGGCCAGCGCGGTGACCCGCACGCGGGCGCCCTCGGGCGCCGCCTCGATCGCGTTGTCCAGGAGGTTGCCGAGGACGGTGACCAGGTCGCGCGGCGGCAGGGACGCGGGCAGGACGCCGTCGTCGATGCGGCTGTCGGCGGTCAGGACGAGTTCGACGCCGTGCTCGTTGGCCTGGGCGGCCTTGCCGAGGAGGAGGGCGGCGAGGACGGGCTCGGCGTCGGCGCCGACGACCTGGTCGGTGAGGGCCTGGGCCAGCTCCAGTTCGGCGGTGGCGAACTCCACGGCCTCGTCCGTACGGCCCAGCTCGACCAGGGAGACGACGGTGTGCAGCCGGTTGGCGGCCTCGTGCGCCTGGGAGCGCAGCGCCCGGGTGACGCCGCGTACGGAGTCCAGCTCGCCGGCCAGGGCCTGGAGCTCGGTGTGGTCGCGGAGGGTGACGACCGTGCCGCGCCGCTCGCCGCCGGAGACCGGCGAGGTGTTGACGACCAGCGCCCGGTCGTCGGTGAGGTGGAGCTCGTCCGTGTGGGGAGCGGGGGAGGCGAGGGTGTCGGCGAGGGCCGCGGGCAGGCCGAGCGCGGTGACGGGGCGGCCCCTGGGGTCGCCGTGCAGCCCGAGGAGCTCGCGCGCCCCGTCGTTGAGGAGCGCCACCCGCCGCTCCCCGTCCAGCATCAGCAGCCCCTCGCGCACCGCGTGCAGCGCCGCCTCGTGGTAGTCGTGCAGGCGGCCCAGCTCGGCGGCGTTCATGCCGTGGGTGTGCCGGCGCAGGCGCGCGTTGACGAGGTACGTACCGAGTCCGCCGAGCGCGAGCACGCCGGCCGCGACGGCGGCCAGCGTCGCGACCTCCCGCCGCAGCCCGTCGCTGATCGTCTCGACGGTGATGCCGGAGCTGACCAGGGCGACGACGCGTCCGCCGGCCGCCCGGTCCCGTACCGGCGTGATGACGCGTACGGAAGGGCCGAGCCTGCCGAGGTGCGTCTCGCCGAAGGTCCGGCCGGCCAGCGCCTCCGCGGTCCGGCCGAGGTAGGTGCGGCCGATGGCGGACGGCTCCGGGTGCGTCCACCGCTTTCCTGCCGTGCTCATGACCACAATGAAGTCGACTCCGGCGTCCCGCCGCAGCCGCTCGGTGTACGGCTGGAGCACGGCGGTCGGGTCGGCCGAACGTACGGCCCGCGCCACCGCCGGCGCGTCGGCGACCGCGGTGGCCACCGCGGTCGTCTGCCGGCGCGCAGTCTCCTCGGCCTGCCGCCCGGCCTGGACGTACGTGAAGACGGCGCACCCCGCCACCACGACGGCGACCAGGACCACCTGCACGGCGAACAGCTGCCCCGCCAGACTGCGGGGCCACCGGAAGCGGACGCGGCGGGCGGTGCGCGGCGGACCCCCGGAACGGGAACTCGGCATGCGCGACAGTCTGCCCGGTCATTTATGCGTGAACGAAATGTACACAAGGGTGACGGGCGCCACAGCGGCGTGCATAGTCACCGGGACTGTTCTGCGTACGGGCCGCGTACCGGCACCAGCACGGGCCGCGTACGGGTTGCAGAGCCGCAGACCGGCGCAGAACCGAAGACCGAGGAGTCAGCCGTGGCCGCACAGACCCCACCGCCCGGGGGGAAGACCGAGGAGAGCGCACCGACCGGGAAGCGGGACCGGACGCATTACCTCTACATCGCCGTGATCGGCGCCGTGCTCGCCGGCATCGCCGTGGGCTTCGCCGCCCCCGGCTTCGCCGTCGGGCTGAAGCCGCTGGGCACCGGCTTCGTCAACCTCATCAAGATGATGATCTCGCCGGTCATCTTCTGCACGATCGTGCTGGGCGTCGGCTCGGTACGCAAGGCCGCCAAGGTCGGCGCGGTCGGCGGCCTGGCGCTGGGCTACTTCATGGTGATGTCCACGGTCGCGCTGGCCATCGGCCTGGTGGTGGGCAACGTCCTGGAGCCGGGTTCGGGCCTGCACCTGACCGAGTCGCTGCGGCACGCGGGACAGGCCCAGACCAAGGGCGGCGCGGAGACGACCACCGACTTCCTGCTCGGGATCATCCCGGAGACGCTGGTCTCGGCGCTCACCCACGGCGAGGTGCTCCAGACGCTGCTGGTGGCGCTGCTGGTCGGCTTCGGCCTCCAGGCGATGGGTGCCTCGGGCGAGCCGGTGCTGCGCGGCATCGGGCACGTCCAGCGCCTGGTCTTCCGCGTGCTGTCCATGATCATGTGGGCCGCCCCGGTGGGCGCCTTCGGCGCGATGGCCGCGGTGGTCGGCGCGACCGGCGTGGACGCGCTCAAGTCGCTGGCCGTCATCATGGTCGGCTTCTACGTGACGTGCCTGCTGTTCGTCCTCGTCGTGCTCGGCACGCTGCTGCGCCTGATCGCCGGGGTGAACATCTTCGCCCTGCTGAAGTACCTGGGCCGGGAGTTCCTGCTGATCCTGTCGACCTCCTCGTCCGAGTCCGCGCTGCCGCGGCTGATCGCGAAGATGGAGCACCTGGGCGTCAGCAAGCCGGTGGTCGGCATCACCGTGCCGACCGGCTACAGCTTCAACCTGGACGGCACCGCCATCTACCTGACGATGTCCTCGCTGTTCATCGCGGAGGCGATGGGCAGCCCGCTCTCGATCGGCGAGCAGGTCTCGCTGCTCGTCTTCATGATCATCGCGTCGAAGGGCGCGGCGGGCGTCACGGGCGCCGGGCTGGCGACGCTGGCCGGCGGCCTCCAGTCGCACCGGCCCGAACTGGTCGACGGCGTCGGCCTGATCGTCGGCATCGACCGCTTCATGAGCGAGGCGCGGGCGCTGACCAACTTCGCGGGCAACGCGGTGGCCACGGTCCTCGTCGGCACCTGGACCAAGGAGGTCGACAAGGCCCGGGTGGACGAGGTGCTCGCCGGCCGGCTGCCGTTCGACGAGCGGACGCTGAGCGCGGACGGCCACGGCGCGGACGGTGCCGCGGCGGCCGAGGCGGCGGTCCGGCCCGCCGACGGCTCCAAGGAGCCGGCGAAGGTCTGAGCGGGGCCGGGCCGCCTGCTGCCCGGCACCTCAACGTGGGCGGCGCGCACGGGATTTCCCGGCGCGCCGCCCACGCGCGTCCGGGCCCGACTTGCCAAGGTCGCACCCGGAAAAACCGGTGCCTGGGCCAGAAAATCCTACATGTCGCTTACAACGCCTGGATGGTGCCATAACACCCCCATCACGTTTACGGGAGACTCCTCGTGAAACGTTGCCACTAGATCCCCGACTGCATATCGTCCCCTTTCCGTCTCGCTTCGAGACGATCACAAAGAAAGATCTGGGGGGACACCATGCAGCGCCATAGAGCGCGCTCCCTGAGCTTCCGTCACAGACCGGAGACTCATCCTCGAAACCAGGACATACCTGGCGGGCCCGCGACATCGCGGCCCCTGACCACGATCAGCGCCCTGCTCGCGGGCGCACTGGTGGTCTCACTGCTCCCGGGCCAACTCGCCTGGGCCGACGGGGCGAAAGACTTCAAGCTGCGCCCCGTACAGGAGACGTCGTCCGTACCGGGCACACCGTTGTCACCGGACACCTCCACACCCCTCAGCGACACGGACAAGAACCCGTGGACGCCGCCCAAGGTGGCCTGGCCGAAGGCCGGCGAGAGTGAAGTCACCCTGGACGACGGCGGCAAGGCGGCCGTCAAGACCGCCGCACTCGGCCGCACGGCGACGGCCCACAAGCCCGCCGGGAACCTGCCGGTGAAGGTCGCCCCGGCCGCCGGCGGGGAAGCCGGCGGCAAGCAGGCGGAGCCGGCCACCCGCGTCCGCCGGGCAGCCGCGGCGAAGAACGGCGAGGACGCGCCGCAGCGGCCCGCCAAGGTGAAGGTACGGCTCGCCGACCGCGAAGCCACCCAGCGGGCGGGCGTCGACGGCGTACTGCTCAGCGTGAGCCGCAGCGACGGCGCGACCACCTCCGGCCGTGCCTCGGTCCAGCTCGACTACAACGCCTTCCGCGACGCGTACGGCGCCAACTGGGGCGCGCGCCTGCGGCTCGTACAGCTGCCGGCCTGTGTCCTGGACACACCGGAGAAGGCCGAGTGCCGCACCGCCACGCCTCTCCGGACGGACAACGACTCCGAAAGCGGCACCGTGACCGCCGAGGTCGACGTCCCCGCGGGCCCCGAGGACGCCGGTGGCAAGGCCCCGCAGATGCGGACGATGTCCGTACGGTCCGCGGCCGCGACCGTCCTGGCCGCCAGCGCCGCCCCTTCCGGCGGCGAGGGGGACTTCTCGGCGACGCCGCTGTCCCCTTCCGGTTCCTGGAAGGCGGGCGGCAACGCGGGCGCCTTCTCCTGGTCGTACCCGATGGAGGTGCCGTCGGTCCCCGGCCCCTTGAAGCCCAAGCTGGGGCTCAGCTACTCCTCGGCGGCCATCGACGGCCGTACCGCGTCGTCCAACAACCAGGCTTCTTGGGTCGGTGACGGCTGGGGCCTGGACATGGGCTTCGTCGAGCGCCAGTACATGGCCTGCAAGGACGACAACGGCAAGGGCTCCAACGCTCCGAAGGAAGCGGGAGACCTCTGCTGGAAGTCCGAGAACGCCATGCTGTCGCTGGGCGGCACGAACACGGCGCTGGTCAAGGACGGCAAGACCGGTGAGTGGAAGCCGCAGGCGGATGACGGTTCGCGGATCGAGCATCTGACGGGCAGTGCGGCGGACACCGGCAACGGTGACGACGACAACGAGTACTGGAAGGTCACCACGACCGACGGTACCCAGTACTTCTTCGGCAAGAACCGGCTGCCCGGCTGGTCCGAGGGCAAGGCCGAGACGAAGTCGGCGAACACCGTGCCGGTGTTCGGCAACCACGAGGGCGAGCCGGGCCACAAGGACGCGTTCAAGGACTCCGTTCAGGACCAGGCGTGGCGCTGGAATCTCGACTATGTGGTCGATGTGCACGGCAACGCGATGGCGTTCTTCTACGAGCAGGAGACCAACGCCTACGCGAAGAACTCCGGCGGTACCCACACCTCCAAGCCCAAGGCGGACGCCACGTATGTGCGCGGCGGGCAGCTGGCGCGCATCGAGTACGGGCACCGGGCGGGCAAGGTCTACGACGCCCAGCCGGCGGCCAAGGTGCTGTTCGGCACCGCGGACCGGTGCCTGGCCACGGAGTGCGCGTTCGACAAGAAGCACGCGGAGAACTGGCCGGACACCCCGTTCGACCAGTTCTGCGAAAAGGGCAAGGAGTGCATGAACGGCTCGCCCACCTTCTGGTCGAAGAAGCGTTTGTCCACGGTCACCACCCAGGCCCGCAAGGGCGACGGCTACCAGGACGTGGACACCTGGACGCTGACCCACCAGTTCCCCGGCGTCGGTGACGCGGGCGGCCCCTCGCTGTGGCTGTCGACCATCACCCGCACCGGCAAGGCCGGCGGTACGGCGCTGAGCATGCCGAAGGCGGACTTCGGCGGCACGCTGATGCCCAACCGGGTGGACAGCAACGAGGGCCGGCCGCCGATGAACAAGTACCGGCTCACCCGGATCAGTTCGGAGACGGGTTCGGACACGCTCATCGACTATTCGGCCCCGGAGTGCAAGGCGGGCAAGACGCCGGACCCGGCGTCCAACACCGGCCGCTGCTACCCGATGTTCTGGACGCCGACGGCGGCGGTGGACCCGGTCAAGGACTGGTTCCACAAGTACGTGGTGACCAAGGTGACCGAGAACGACAAGGTGGCGGGCGCCGAGCCCAAGACCACCGCGTACGAGTACCTCGACGGCATCGCCTGGGCCAAGGACACCAACGAGTTCACCCTGGCCAAGCACCGCACCTACAGCGACTACCGCGGCTACGGCAAGGTGCGCACCCGCACCGGCACCAGCAACAAGACGCTGAGCGAGGCGGTGTTCCTGCGCGGCATCGAGGGCGCGAAGGTCACCGACTCCTCGGGCGCCACCACGACCGACGCCGAACAGTACGCCGGTGTGACCCTGGAGACCGCCACGTACGACAAGGACGGTGGCAAGGTCTCGGCCTCGACGCTCAACCGTCCGTGGTCCAAGGAGACCGGCACCCAGACCCGGGCCGGCACCACCGACCTCGTGGCCCGCCAGGTCGGCACCAAGGAGGAGATCTCCCGCACCCTGCTGTCCGACGGCAAGTGGCGCACCACCAAGTCGACCAACGAGTTCAACGACCACGGCCAGATCGTGTCCACCTCCGACGAGGGCGACACGGCCGTCGAAGGCGACGAGATGTGCACCCGCACGACGTTCGCCGCCGACGAGAAGAACTGGCTGCTGTCCTACCCCGCAACGCTCCAGCGCACCGACGCGACCTGCGGAACCCCGGCGAACGCGGACAACACCCTCAACGAGGTCCACACCGCGTACGACGGCAAGGCGCACGGCCAGGCGCCGGAACCCGGCGGGGGCAACCCGACCAAGGTCGACGAGCTGGACCGGTTCGACGGCGGCAAGCCCGTCTTCGTGACCACGTCCGTCGTCGCCTACGACGCCACCGGGCGCACGGTCGAGGAGACCAACGCGGCCGGCCGCAAGACCAGGACCGACTACACGCCGTCCAGCGGCGCCCAGCCGACGAAGGTGACGACCACCGACCCCAAGGGGTACGTGAAGTCAGCTGAGATGGACGGACTGCGCGGACTGACCATCAAGGCTAACGACGCCAACGGTCGCAGCACGATCCAGCGGTACGACGCGCTCGGCCGCCTGACCGCCGCGTGGAAGCCGGGCCGGGCCGAGTCCGAACCGGCGGACGTCCAGTTCTCCTACAACGTCCGGCGTGACGGCCCGACCGTGGTGACCTCCAAGACCCTCTTGGAGAACGGCAAGTACCGCACCGCGCTCACCATCTACGACGGGCTGCTGCGTGCCCGCCAGAAGCAGACGGACGCCCACGGCGGCAAGGGCCGGATCGTCAGCGACACCCTTTACGACAGCCACGGAAGGCAGTACAAGACCAACGCCGAGTACTACAACGAAGGAGCCACCGCACCGGTCGTCCTGTCCGTGGCGGACAACAAGGTCCCGCAGCAGACAGTGACCGAATACGACGGGCAGGGACGGACGACCGCCTCGGTCACCAAGTCGCTGAACGTGGAACAGTGGCGGACCACGACCTCCTACGGAGGCAACTGGACCGCGACCGTACCGCCCAAGGGCGGCACCGCCAAGCTCACGCTCGTCAACGCGCACGACAAGCCGGTCGAGGTGCGGCAGTACAAGAACGGCAAGCCCGAGCTGGGCGCCGCCGCCGACACCTACGAGTCGCTGAAGTACACCTACGACTCCGCCGACCGCCTCACCAAGCTGGTGGACACGGTCGGCAACACCTGGACGGCCGAGTACGACCTGCGCGGCCACCGGATCAAGTCGTCCGACCCGGACAAGGGCACCGTCACCACCACCTACACGCCCGACGGCCAGGTGGCCACCACGAAGGACGCCCGCGGGCAGACGCTCGCGACGACCTACGACGAACTCGGCCGCAGGACCAGCGTCCGCAAGGACAGCGACAAGGGCGACAAGCTCGCCGAGTGGAACTACGACACCCTCGACGGCGGCAAGGGCCTGCTCGGCTCCTCCGTCCGGTACGAGAAGGGCAACGCCTACTCCGTCTCCGTCACGGGCTACGACGTAGCGGGCCGGGCGACCGGCTCGACGGTCACCGTCCCGGAGGCGGAAGGCAAGCTGGCCGGCAGCTACACCTTCACCAGCAGCTACACCCCCAACACCGGACTGGCGGCGACCACCAGCTACCCGGCCGGCGGCGGCCTGGCGGCCGAGACCGTCCGGCACGGCTACACCGAATTCGGCCTGCCCACCTCGCTCAGCGGCAACGGCAAGGTCTACTCCACCGGAAACCAGTACTCGCCCACCGGCGAACTGCTCCAGACCGTCCTGGGCGACGTCGGCCACCGCGCCGTACAGACCTACGTCTACCAGCCCGCCACCCGGCGCCTGGACACGGTGACCAACGACCGGGAGGCCAACGGCCCGCAGACCCTCGACCACAAGACCTACACCTACGACCCCGTGGGCAACATCACCCGCATCCGCAACGACCGCGACGACAAGAAGTCGACCGACACCCAGTGCTACACCTACGACTTCGCCCAGCGCCTGACCGACGCCTGGACGGCCGCGGACGACTGCGCCGCCCAGCCGGCTGACGGCACCGCCCCGAAGGTCGGCGGCGTGGACCCGTACTGGCACTCCTACACCTACGACGCGATCGGCAACCGCACCACCGAAACCCGGCACGACCCCGCCGGCGACAACGCAAAGGACACCCAGCGCAAGTACACCTACCCCAAGCCCGGCCAGCCCCTGCCGCACGCCATGAACACGGTCGGCATCTCCGGCCCCGGCGCACGTGACGACTCCTTCGAATACGACAAGGCCGGCAACACCACCCGCCGCGTCACCGCGGAGGGCGACCAGAAGCTCACCTGGGACGCCGAGGGCCGCATGGCCTCCTCGACCATCGACGGAAAGACCTCCACCTTCCTCTACGACGCCGACGGCAAACGCCTGCTGCGCCGGGACCCGGGAGCGGTCACCCTCTACCTGGACAGCCAGGAACTGAAGCTCGACACCAAGACCGACAAGGTCAGCGGAAAGCGCTTCTACACCGTAAAGAACAGCACCGTCGTCGCATCGTCGGACGGCACCCTGTCGTTCCTCCTCAGCGACCACCACGGCACACCGGAACTCACCATCGACGCCCAGTCGATGCAGTACTCCCGCCGCAACAGCGGCCCCTTCGGCACCGCCCGGGGCCCCCAGCCCGCAACGGACGCCTGGCCCAGCGAACACGGCTTCGTCGGCGGCACGAAGGACACGTCGACCGGGCTGACGCATGTCGGCGCGCGCGAATACGACGCGGAGAACGGAAAGTTCGTCTCCGGCGACCCCCTGCTCAACACGGACAATCCCCAGCAGGTCAACGGGTACGCGTATGCGAACAGCAACCCGGTGACCAACAGTGACCCGAGCGGTAAGTATTCGATGGGTGATTGGGGCTTCGACCTCGGGCTGAGCGTTGTCTTCCTTGCGGAGAACACGGCTGGGGGAGCGCCGCTTCACGAGTACTCCTCCTGGAGTAAGAAGCGCAGGTCGTCGTATCACTCTGCTTCCCGGCAGATGTGGGACGACGGCCCGAAGGGCACACAGACAGGTCGCTTCAACGTGGGGAAGGGCAAGGACCGGGGCATCGTCATGGTCCGCTACTTCATTCACACCCGTGAAGCGATGAAAGTCGCCGGCCCCTTCATGTCGGGCATTCTTCTGGGAGATGACCGGGACTTCTCGGACGACCCTGACCAGGCCTACCGGATGGTGGTCTTCTGGGACACCGCATCCGGCGACGTGGTTTTCAAGGTGGCGCCGTCCCACCTCAATCCGGATAATCTCGCGGTTGCCCCGCTCTATGGTGGCAACATGACTTTTCCGAGGAGAATGGACGCCAACCCATTGGTCATCGACGATTCCGACAACTGGTTTCACGAGTTTGCCACCAGTGAGCTGACCAGGGTCGGTATCAATGTTCTGCAGAAGCGGGATTCGAATTCGGAGATGTTGAATCTCGGGGTGCACGGCGTGCAGCCGGTGGCGCCGGCCGGCGCCGTGGACAACAATCTCTCCATCGCGGCCAATGGCTCCACGGTTTCGGTGCGCCGGGAAGGTAACTCCTACCCCGACATGGAGGCGGTGCAATACCGTCGCAACAGTGAACCGAAGACCATCGCCCGGGACCACATGAACGGCGAATACGGTTTCTCCGCCCTGTTCGAATGGGACAACGTGGATCGCTCCTGGGTGAACAACCGCTGCATATCCGGTTGTGATTAACCCTTAGGTCATGCGCTGCCCGGTGGTCACGTCGGGTCGCCGGGCAGCGCCCCTTTGTCATCCGTATGAGAGAAAGAGGATGGGTACCACCCGTGCCTTATCAAGCAAGTCGTAAACACCGGTACAGACGGCGGGCGTCGCTCGTCGGCGTTGTCACCGCGTTGAGTGTCGGCGCGTCGATGGCCGGGGCCTTTCCGGTCTTCGCCTCGCCGGGGGCCGAGCGGGCCGCCGTGCAGGACGGTGCGCAGGACGAGACGCCCGAGGGGCGCGCCGTTCGGGAAGCCGCGGAGTCCGGTAAGCCGGTCGAGGTGATGAGCAAGCGGGCCGAGACGCGGCAGGTGCTTGCCAATCCGGACGGCAGTTTCACCCGGCGGGAGTTCATCCGTCCCGCGTTCGCCAAGGTCGGTGGCGAGTGGCAGGACGCCGACGCGACCATGCGCAAGCGCGCGGACGGGCGCGTCGGGCCGGCCGCCGCCACCTTCGGGCTGTCCTTCTCCGGTGGTGGCGACGCGCCGCTCGCCACCATGGAAAAGGAGGGCAAGTCGCTCTCCATCACCTGGCCCAAACCGCTGCCCGAGCCCCGTCTGGACGGCCGTTCGGCGGTGTACGCCGACGTGCTGCCCGGCGTCGACCTCCGTATCCAGGCCGATGTCGACGGTTTCGCGCAGTACTTGGTCGTCAAGACCCGTGAGGCGGCCGCACTGCCCGAGCTGCGGGAACTCACCTACGGGGTGAAGAGCGCGGGGGCCGATCTCAAGGCCGACGGGAAGGGCAAGCTGACGGTCACTGCCCCCGACGGCACCGAGCTGTTCAGCGCGCCGACCCCTGTCATGTGGGACTCCTCGCACGAGAAGTCGGCAGGGGCGCCGCAGGCGGCCGCTCCGGAGCCGAGGGCCGCCCGGGCGAAGCGTTCCGTCGCTTCCGTGTCGGCGGGAAATGGTGACAGCGAGCAGCCGCAGCACAACGGGCCCGGCGCGGAGGCGGTCCCGTCGAAGGTGAAGGAGATGCCGACCAGGGTCGTCGGTGACACCCTGCGCATCGCGCCCGACGCGGAGTTCATGAAGGACCCGGACACGGTGTTCCCGGTCACCATCGACCCCATTTTCTCCGGTGGCGGGCGCAACGCCTGGACCATCGCCTACACCAAGGGCGGCTCGCTTTCCGGAACGTCCTTCTGGAACGGCGGCGGGTTCTCGGACCAGCTCGCCCGGATCGGGCACGAGGACTGGACGAACGGCACCGCGCGTTCGTACTTCCAGATGGACACCGACGGGCTGGACGGCGCGAAGATCATGAGCGCGACGTTCAACGTCCTCAATTCCTACTCCTGGTCGTGCTCGCCCACTCCGGTGGACTTCGGCTGGACCGGGCCCATATCCCCTTCGACCACCTGGGACAACCAGCCCAGCTGGAACGAGACGTTGCAGAGCAAGTCCTTCGCCCACGGCTGGACCGGTGACGGCAGCAAGTGCAAGGGCGGCGAGGGCGAGGACTTCGACAGCGACGCGTTGAAGCGTCTGGTGCAGCGTGCCGCCGACGGTGGCGATGCCAACCTGACTTTCGGCCTGCGTGCTCGCTCGGATTACGAGGGGCAGGTCAGCAGCTGGAAGAAGTTCCACAACAACCCGCATCTCGAAGTCACTTACAACCGTGCTCCCAAGGTGAATTCCTTTGCCGCGTTCCAGGGCCCGTGGAGCCCCGGAGGCGAGGACAACCTGAACGTGGCGTGTGACGAGAACCCGGTCACCTGGCCCACCATCGGGCGTAACGACCTCACGCTGACCGCCAAGGTCTCCGACCCGGACGGCGGCAGGGTCACGGCCGCGTTCTCGGTCTGGGAGTACGGCGGGGACGGCGTGATGGAACTGACTGCCGACGTGAATTCGGGCGGTACCGCCCAGGCACCGGTACCGATGTCCAAGTTGGTGGACGGCAAGCGCTACAAGTGGCACGTGCAGGCTCGCGATGGCATCGAGAGCTCGGCGTGGACCAGCCAGTGCGGCTTCAATGCCGACTTGTCGGCTCCCGCCAAGCCGACGGTGACCGCCGCGGACGGCCACCCGCTCGACACGCCCGAGGTCGCCGCTCGCCAGCCCCGCAAGATCAAGCTGCAATCCAGTGACACCTTCGGCCTGGACGGCTTCTGCTACACCCTCAACAAGCCGCTGGCCACCGCGAACACCAAGTGCTCCAACGGGACGTTCGTGAAGGCGAACTGGCTCGGTGCCGCGACCATCACGGTGACCCCCGGCGTCTGGCCCAAGAACCGGCTGCACGTCCAGGCGATTGACAAGGCGGGCAACCTCTCCCCGTACGCCGGGCAGAACGGTTCGGAGACGGACACCACGCTGATCTCCACCAAGGAGCCGGATTTCGTGCACGCGCCCGACGGCAGCGTGCATGGCGACCTTCCGGGCGACCTGGACGGTGACGGCTACGTGGACATGGTGGCCACCGACAAGAGCGGCAACCTCCGCTTCTACGGCGGCAAGGGCGACGGCAGCCTGGAGGACGGCCGGGTCGTCGACTCGGGCGGCTGGAACGGGGCGCAGATCGCGCACCGCGGTGACTTCATCAGCGCCACCGAGGGCCAGACCAAGGACGGCTACGAGGACTTCATCGTCAAGATCGGCAACAAGGTCTACCTCTATCCGGGTGACGGCAGCGGCATGCCGCTGACCGATCGCCGCAAGGAGCTGATCCACCCCACCGGCAAGCAGACCGGGCCGCTCACCGGCCCCGGCGGCAAGTGCGTGGACGTCGAGTCCTCCAAGACGGACAACGGCACCGCTATCCGCATCCTCGGGTGCAACGGCACGGGTGCGCAGGACTTCGAGCTGAGCAACCGCAAGCTGACCGTCCTGGGCAAGTGTGTGGACCTGCCGAACGGGCGGGGTGCCAACGGCACCGCCGTCCAGCTGTTCGACTGCAACGGCGGGCGGGGGCAGGAGTGGCTGGACCGCGGTAACGGGTCCCTGTACAACCCGTCCTCGGGCCGCTGCCTCGACCTGCCGGGAGCGAACACCACCGACGGCACCCGCCTGACGGTCTTCGACTGCAACGACGGCGCCGCACAGCGCTGGAACGTCCCCGGCAGCTGGAAGGACGCCCACCAGATCATCACCCCCGGTGACGCCGACGGCATGCCCGGAGCCGACCTGCTGGTCAACGAGGGCACGGACATGGTGCTTTACAGCGGGACGGCCGAAGGCCCGCTGGCCGCCGATACGGGCACGTACAAGCTCAAGCCGGGCAAGAGCCTCGGGGCTTCCGGAGGGAGCCGTGCCACTTACACGGCGCCCGGCGATGTGACCGGTGACGGCATACCCGATCTCCTCGTCCGTCTCACTCCCCAAGCGGACCACAACGATCCGAGCTACGGGAAGCTCGCCCTGTTCACGGGCGGTCGGACGGCCGATCCCAAGGGCGGCACCCGCTACACCACGGTCGGCAAGGCTGCTCTCTACGGAAGCGCCGGCTGGTCCCTGGACGACGTCCCCGCCATCGCGTCCGCCGGCAACGCCCAAGGCAAGGTCGTCGACACGGGCAAGGGCTACCGCCAGTTCGTGCCGACCGCGGGCCAGGAGACGCCGGACTTCTGGGCGACTCTTCCCGGCGGCGACAACGGCTCCGGCATCCTGCGCTTCTACCCGGGCGGCCGGACGGCTCACGGCGACCCCGTGAAGATCGGCGACGGCGCCTGGGCCAGGGACATCGTCGGCATCTTCTAATGTGAACGCCTGAACCGAAGCAGGAACAAAGCAGGGGCTCCCGGACAACCATCACGGTCGTCCGGGAGCCCCTTCCGTATACGCGCGTGCCCCGTCCGGCTAGTCCGCCACCGTAGGCGACGCCTCCGCCGCCCGTACCGCCTCCGCCACCCGGTCCGCCGGTACGCCCGATGCCGCGAGTACCGTCTCGGCTGCCGCGTGCCCCGCCACCTCGGCCCGCAGGTCGCCTTCGTTGACCGCCTGCATCAGGCCGAACAGCGTGTGTTCGTGTACGTGCGCGAGCGCCCGGGGCGTGAGCGGTGAGCGGAAGAGCCCGGTCTCCAGGCCGCGCGTCAGGATGGTCGTCGCCCGGCGCCGTACCGGCTCCAGGCGGGCCCGGATGCCCGCGTCCGTGACGCTGCACTGGGCGAGCGAGACGAGCAGCCGGTAGCGGTCGGCGCACTTCCACGTGGCGAGGGTGGCCCGGGCCAGCGCCACGTCGGCGGGCTCGGACGGGTCGGCCGTGCCGTCGGTGAAGGCGGTCGTGACGTCCTCCACGGCGGCGTCGGTCAGGGCGGTGATCAGTGCCTCGCGGCTCGGGAAGTGCCCGTAGACGGTGCGCCGTACCACTCCGGCGGCGCGGGCGATCTGGTCCATGCTCGCGTCCGGGTGCCGCAGCAGTTCGGCCAGCGCGATGTCCATGATCCGGCGGCGGTTGGCGTGGGCCCGGCTGGTGAGTGCGGTCATGGCGCTGCGGCTCCTCGGTCGGCGGACGCGTGCGGTCACGGTCCCGCTCCTCCCTCATTTTGCACATGGGTGTGCAGCGTCGTAAATTGCACACCGCTGTGTAATTGCACATCCGTGTGCAAGATGGCGCGCGGTCGCGCGCCGTCGAGACCGATCGACACGTCAGGGGTGAATCGGGTGTCTCTCATGGAGGCCCGGCCGGACCAGGACAGGGACCGGCCCTATACGAAGCGCTGGTGGGCACTGGGCGTACTGTGCCTCAGCCTGCTGATCATCGTGATGGCGAACACCTCGCTCACCGTCGCGGCCCCCGACATGACCGCCGACCTGGGCCTGAGCAGCTCCGACCTGCAATGGGTCATCGACGGCTACACCGTCCCGTACGCCGCCCTGATGCTGATGCTCGGCGCCGTCGGCGACAAGTACAGCCGCCGCGGGGCCCTCGTCCTGGGCCTGCTGGTGTTCGCGGGCGGCTCGGTCGCGGGCGCCCTGGTGGACAGCTCCACCGGCGTCATCGCGGCCCGTGCCGTGATGGGCGTGGGCGCGGCCATGATCATGCCCGCGACGCTGTCGCTGCTGGCCGCCACCTTCCCGCGCAAGGAACGCGCGCTCGCCATCACCATCTGGACCGCGACCGCCGGACTCGCCATCGCCGTCGGCCCGCTCGTCGCCGGCGCGCTCCTGGAGAACCACGGCTGGTCCTCGTCGTTCCTGATCAACGTGCCGGTCGCCGCGCTCGGCATCGTCGGGTCGCTGCTGGTCGTCCCGGCGTCCAAGGCGGGCCACAGCGACCGCCTCGACTACGTCGGCGGCCTGCTGTCCGTCGTCTGGGTCGGCTCGCTGATCTACATGCTCATCCAGGGCCCGCACTTCGGCTGGGACGCCCGTGCCGTCGGCGCCGCCGTCCTCGCCGGCGTCGGCCTGGTGCTGTTCGTCGTCTGGGAGCTGCGCCACCCGCGCCCGGTCCTGGACGTACGCCGCTTCGCGCACCGCGGCTTCGCCGGCTCCAACCTGGCCGTCGCCCTCTTCTTCCTCGCCGTCTTCGGCGCGTTCTACTACCTCACCCAGCACCTCCAGTTCGTGCTGGGGTACTCCCCGCTGGAGACCGGCATACGGATGCTGCCGCTGGCCGGCGCGGTCTTCGTGGGCGCCGCGCTGACCGGCTTCCTGACGCCGCGGCTGGGCATGAAGATCACCGTGACCACCGGCATGGTCGGCGGCACCGTCGCGCTCGCCCTGCTCACCCGCGTGGACGCCGGTTCCTCGTACGGGGACTTCCTCGCCCCGCTCATCGTGCTGGGCCTGGCCATCGGCCTGTCCCTGTCGCCGTGCACGGACGCCATCATGGGCGCCTTCCCCGAGGACCAGCTCGGCGTCGGCGGCGCGGTCAACGACACCTCCATCGAGCTGGGCGGCTCGCTCGGCATCGCCATCCTGGGCTCCGTCCTGGCGAACACCTACTCCTCCAAGCTGTCCGACGCCGCGGCGGCAGCGGCGGCGCACGGCGGTCCCAAGCTGCCGGGCAGCGCCCTGTCCACCGCGCAGGACTCGGTGGGCGCCGGGCTCGCGGTCGCCAAGGAGGTCGGCAAGCAGGTCGCGCAGGGCGCCGCGCCCAAGGTCGGCCCGGAGAAGGCGCAGGCGCTCGGCCTCCAGCAGGCCCAGGCGGTCGCGGACGCGGTGCGCGGGGCGTTCTCCGACGCGGTCGCGCACACCAGCGTGGTCGGCGCGGTGGTGCTCGGCGTGGGGACGGTGCTGGTCGCCGTGCTGCTGCCGCGCCGCCGTGCGCAGAAGCCGGACACCGCTCCTGCGGCCGCCCGCGAGCCGGTCGGTGCGGGGAGCGGCAGCGCGTCCACGCGCGGCTGAGCCACTCCGCGAATCCCGTACCGCGCCGCCGGGTCGATTGTCAGTGGCAGATGCCACGATGCAGTTGGCCCGGTGGTGGTGCGGGCGTTTTCGGGGTGGGAACGAGCGAGGGGCGGAAGCTGATGGGGACGTGGGGCACGGGGCCGTTCGACGGCGACGCGGCGGCGGATTTCCTGGCGGAACTGGCCGCCATGTCGGTGGACCGGCGGCTCGGCGCGATACGCGGCGTGCTGTCCACGGCCGCCGCCGAACGGGACTACCTGGAGGCCCCGCAAGGCGGGATGGCGGTGGCCGCCGCGGCCCTGACCGCCGCGGCCCGGGCCGGCAGCGCGTCCCCCGCCGACCCCGCGTACGGCCCGGAACTGGCGGTCCCCGCGCCGCCGCCCCAGCTCGCCGTCCTCGCGGTCCACGCCCTGGACCGGGTGCTGGCGCCGGATTCGGAACTGGCCGAGCTGTGGGACGAGTCGGGCGACGGCGGCCGGGAGTGGCGGGCGGTCCTGGCCAGGCTGCGTACGGAGCTGTCGGGGCGCGCGGGCTGACCGCCCGCCGTGCGGCGTACCGGCCCGGCACCTACGGTTGATCGCGGAGTGTCACCGGCACCGGCGAGCGAGGAGGATCCGTGGAGTACCGCACTCTCGGGCAGTCGGGCCTCAAGGTGTCCCGGCTCGTGCTCGGCACGTTGAACGTGGGCGCGCGCGAGCAGTTCGCCCAGATCGGCGGGCTCGGCACCGACGAGGCCCGGCGGCTGTTCGACATCGCGCTGGACGCCGGCGTGAACATGATCGACACCGCGAACATGTACTCCTTCGGCCAGGCCGAGGAGATCACCGGCGAGGCCCTCAGAGGCCGGCGCGACGACGTGCTGCTCGCCTCCAAGGTGCGGATGCAGGTGGGCGAGGGGCCCAACGAGGGCGGCTCGTCGGCGTACAGCGTCCTGCGCGAGGTCGAGCGCAGCCTGCGCCGCCTCCAGACCGACCACCTGGACCTGCTCTACCTGCACCAGTGGGACGGCCAGACGCCCGTCGAGGAGACGCTGACCGCGCTGGACCGGCTCGTCGCCGACGGCAAGGTCCGCTACGTCGGCATCTCGAACTTCAACGGCTGGCAGATCATGAAGACGCTGTACACGGCGAAGCTGCACCGCCTCGTCGCGCCCGTGGCCCAGCAGGTCTACTACACGCCCGAGGCCCGCGAGGCGGAGTACGAGATCATCCCGGCCGCCCTGGACCAGGGCCTGGGCACCCTGGTCTGGAGCCCGCTGGGGGAGGGGCTGCTCGGCGGCAAGGTGCGGCGCGGGCGGCAGGTGCCGCCCACGACCCGGCAGGGCACCGACTGGCCCGAGCCGCACGTGGTCGACAAGGAGCGGGCCTACGACATCATCGAGTGCCTGGCCGGGATCGCCGAGGCCCACGGCACGTCCGTCCCGCGGGTGGTGCTCGCCTGGCTGCTCGGCCGCCCCGGCGTCACCGGCCTGGTCATCGGCGCCCGCAACGAGGAGCAGCTGCGCGACAACCTCGCCGCCGCCGACCTCACCCTCACCGCGGCGGAGACGGACCGGCTCACGGAGCTGTCCCAGCTGCCCGCCTACTACCCGTACTGGCACCGCGTCATGAACGCGTCCGACCGCCCGGACCCGGCCGAGGCGCCCTTCCTGGACGGCTGGAAGCGGGCCATGGGCGGCTGAACGGGGCGGAGCCGGGGCGGGGCCGGGGCAGGAAGGCCCCGGCCCGCGGGAGCCGTGCCGTCACACCGGCCGCAGCCAGACGGTGGCCAGCGGCGGCAGCACCGGCGTGACGGACGCGGGCCGCCCGTGCCACGGAACGGACGCGTCGGGCACCAGCGGATCGGGGTTGCCCACCCCGCTGCCGCCGTACCGCGCCTCGTCCGTGTTCAGGACCTCCCGCCAGGCGGCGACGTCCTCCGGTACGCCGAGGGGGTACGCGTGCCGCACCACCGGCGAGAAGTTCGAGACCGCCAGGAGCGGGGTGCCGTCCGTGCCGTAGCGCAGGAACGCGAAGACGTTGTCCTCGCTGGCGCCGCCGTCGATCCAGGAGAAGCCCTCCGGGAGGGTGTCCTGCTCCCACAGCGCCGGCGTGTCCGCGTAGCGGCGGTTCAGGTCGCGGACCAGGTCCCGTACGCCCCGGTGGTCCGGCTCGGCCGAGTACGACGGGTCCAGCAGCCACCAGTCGGGCCCGTGCCCCTCCGCCCACTCCGCCCCCTGGGCGAACTCCTGCCCCATGAAGAGCAGCTGCTTGCCAGGGTGCGCCCACATGTAGCCCAGGTACGCCCGGTGTGTGGCCCGCTGCTGCCACCAGTCGCCGGGCATCTTGGAGACCAGCGACCGCTTGCCGTGCACCACCTCGTCGTGCGAGATGGGCAGGACGTAGTTCTCCGAATACGCGTACACCATCGAGAACGTCATCTCGTTGTGGTGGTACTTGCGGTGCACCGGCTCCTTGCTCACGTACCCCAGCGAGTCGTGCATCCACCCCATGTTCCACTTCAGCCCGAAGCCGAGCCCGCCGAAGCCGCCGGGCCCCACGTGGTGGGTGGCGCGGGTGACGCCGTCCCAGGCCGTGGACTCCTCGGCGACGGTGACGACGCCGGGGCAGCGCCGGTAGACGGTCGCGTTCATCTCCTGGAGGAAGGCCACCGCGTCCAGGTTCTCCCGCCCGCCGTGCGCGTTGGGCGTCCACTCGCCGCTCTCGCGGGAGTAGTCGAGGTAGAGCATGGAGGCGACGGCGTCCACCCGCAGCCCGTCGATGTGGAACTCCTCGCACCAGTAGACCGCGTTGGCGACCAGGAAGTTGCGCACCTCGGCGCGGCCGTAGTCGAATTCGAGGGTGCCCCAGTCGGGGTGCGCGGCCCGCGCCGGGTCCTCGTGCTCGTACAGCGGCCGCCCGTCGAACTCCGCCAGCGCCCACTCGTCCCGCGGGAAGTGCGCCGGCACCCAGTCCATCAGGACGCCGATCCCGGCCCGGTGCAGCGCGTCGACCAGGTATTTGAAGTCGTCGGGGGTGCCCATCCTGGCGGTCGGCGCGTAGAAGCCGGTGACCTGGTAGCCCCAGGAGCCGCCGAAGGGGTGCTCGGCGACCGGCATCAGCTCGACGTGGGTGAAGCCCAGATCCTTGACGTAGGCGGGCAGCTGCTGCGCGAGCTGGCGGTACGTCAGGCCAGGGCGCCAGGAGCCGAGGTGCACCTCGTATACGGAGAACGGCGCCGCGTGCACCGGGCGGTCGGCGCGCCGCTCCATCCACGCCGCGTCCTGCCACCGGTGGTGCGAGGTATGCACGACCGAGGCGTTGGCGGGCGGGCACTCCGTACGGCGGGCCATCGGGTCCGCGCGCAGCGTCCGCGTCCCGTCCGGCCGGGTGATCTCGAACTTGTACAGCTCGCCCTCGCCGAGCCCCGGCAGGAACAGCTCCCACACCCCGGACGACCCCAGGGAGCGCATGGGAAAGCCGGTGCCGTCCCAGTAGTTGAAGTTGCCGACGACGCGCACGCCCCTGGCGTTCGGCGCCCAGACGGTGAAGCGCGTCCCGGTCACCTCCTGGTGCACCATCGGCATCGCGCCCATCGCCTGCCACAGCTCCTCGTGGCGGCCCTCGCCGAACAGGTGGAGGTCCAGTTCGCCGACGGCGGGCAGGAAGCGGTACGGGTCGTGCACCGTCACGTCGTTGTCCTCGTACGAGACCAGCAGCTCGTACTCCGGGATCGCGGCGAGCGGGATGACGCCCCCGAACAGGCCGTCGCCCTCGTCGTGCAGGTCGGCGCGCAGGCCCTTCGCAAGGACGGTCACCCCCTTCGCGTACGGGCGCAGGACGCGGAAGAGCACCCCGCCGCGCACCGGGTGCGCGCCGAGCAGCCCGTGCGGATCGTGGTGCGCGCCGGACAGCAGCCGCTCCCGGTCCCCGGGGTCCACCGGCGGCGCGGTCCGCACGCCCCGGCTCCCGCCGCTCGGCTCCGGCAGGGGCTCGCCGTGGTCGCGCTGGTGCGGCGGACGCTCGGCGGGCGCACTCGGGTCACCGGACCGGCCGGTCTCCACGGGAGAAGCGGCTCCGTCGGCTCCGGCAGGATCGTCCCGCCCCGGCAGGAAGGTCGCCGGGACACCGGACCGGCCGGCGGTTGCCTCCGGGGACGTGCCCCGGACGGCCGTGCCACGGGCGGGCGCGGATTCTTGCGATGGGCGGCGGGACGACGAACGGGCGGTCACGAGAGGAGCCTCCTCGGCCAGATGTCAGATATCAGGGTCGTCTGGAATGTCTGAGGTGCGGGAATCCGGCGCGCGCCGGGCCCGCGCCCCCCGATGCTGGTGCTCCGTAGAGCTGCGGGTGGCCCGCTCCCGCCGTTTCATGCGCGCCCATCGGCCACATCCAGGTCCGGACCCGTACCGGGGTCCATGCCGGTGGCGCCGCGGGACGCCTGCGCCCCGGCGAGCCGCCGTACCGCGGCCATCGGCACCGGCAGCCAGTTCGGCCGGTGCCGGGCCTCGTAGAGCACTTCGTAGACGGCCTTGTCGGTCTCGTAGGCGCGCATCAGCTCGGGCGCCGAGCGCGGGTCGAGCCCGCCGGCCTCCGCGTACCCCAGGCAGTACGCGGCCCGGGTGCGCCGCGCCCACTCCAGCGACCACGGGTCGCCGCCCGAAGGGCCGCTGCGCGCCGCGTAGTCGAACGAGCGCAGCATGGCCGCCACGTCGCGCACCGCCGGCTGCGGACGCCGCCGTTCGGCCAGCGGCCGGGACGGCTCGCCCTCGAAGTCGATCAGCGACCAGCGGCCCTCGTCGGCGGACCGCAGCGTCTGGCCCAGGTGCAGGTCGCCGTGGATGCGCTGGGCGGCCCAGGCGCGGCCGTCGTGCCCGAGCGCCGCCAGCTCGTCGAAGGCGGCGCGCAGCCGGGCGCAGTACGGCCGCAGGGCGGGCACCACCCGCGCGGTGGCCACCAGGCGCTCGTTCATCCGGGCGGCGATCGCGTCGAGTTGGGGGCGGCGCAGCTCGGTGGTGGGCAGCGTCTGGGCCAGCGCGGTGTGCACCTCGGCGGTGGCGTGCCCGAGCGCCCGCGCCGAGCTGGTGAAGTCGGCCTGCACGGCGAGGGCGTTGAGGGCCAGCTGCCAGCCGTCGGCGGAGCCGTTCAGGAACGGTTGCAGGACGCCCAGCGTCACCGGCTCGCCGTCCTCCGCGTCCGGGTCGGTCTCGAACCAGGCGGCGGGTGCCGGGACCCGGCCGCACTTGGCGCGGGCCAGGGCGAGCGGCAGTTCCAGGTCGGGGTTGAGGCCGGGCGCGGTGCGCCGGAAGACCTTGAGGATGTACGCGTCGCCGTACACGACCGAGGAGTTGGACTGCTCGGCGGTGAGGGGCCGGGCCGGCATGCCCGAGGAGATGGTGCTGTCGGGCACCCGGCAGAACCGCAGCCCGCCGAGTCGTCCCGGCACCCGCAGCCGCTCCAGGAGCAGCGCGCACAGCCGGGCGTCCAGCAGGGCGTCGTAGACCGTGCGGCCGTGCAGGGGGCCGCCGGCGGGGCGGCCGATCACCGCGGGGGCGAGCTGCGGCGGCAGCGCGCTGTGGACGCCCAGCAGGAGTTGGTAGCAGTCGGCGGTGGCCGGTTCGGCCGGGTTCTCCGGTGGCGCCGGCTGCGGTGGTGCGCCGGGGGGCGCCGCCGACTGCTGCGCCCGTACGAGCAGGTGCAGCAGCCCCGGCGTGGCGCCACCCGCCGCGCACGGCAGCAACTCGGTCGCCGACACCAGCTGGAACCCCGTGATCGGCCGCCCTTTGCCGGCGAACCACCGCTGCCGTGGCAGCCATTCGCTCAGCAGGGGGACGAGTGAGGACAACAGCGCGGGCGCGGTGGTCGAGAGGCGGTCATGCGAACTGCGGATGGCACGGGTCGAGGCGGTCTCCGACATGGCGTCGCGTCCTTTCCCCGGGCACACGACAGATAGGGCAAAGTGTCCCGGAATGCGGCCTTGACTGTGCGGCGGTGCGGGACGTGTCGGGCGAGGATCGTCCGTACGGCAGCGGCGTCCGTGGGGATTACCCCTGACGCCGGGGTTTCGGCGATGGCTCACCCGGCCCGTGCGGTAGTAGGGAGACTGCCCGTGGGGGCGGTCGGAAAACGCCCGCACCCGCCGGGGCGGCGGATACGGACGGCGGTTTTCCGCCGCCCCGCACGTGCATCGGTACGGCCCCTAGACCGCCCCCCTCCGCAGCCGGAACCAATAGAAGCCGTGACCCGCCAGGGTCAGCAGATAGGGCCATTCGCCGATCGGCGGGAAACGGACGCCGCCGATCAGCTCGACCGGGTGCCGGCCGTTGAATGTCCGCAGATCCAGTTCGGTGGGCTGCGCGAAACGCGAGAAATTGTGGACGCACAGCACCAGGTCGTCCTGGTATTCGCGGAGGAAGGCCAGTACGGCGGGGTTCGACGACGGGAGTTCGGTGTAGGTGCCGAGGCCGAATGCCGGGTTCTGCTTGCGGATCTCGATCATGCGGCGGGTCCAGTGGAGCAGCGAGGACGGCGAGGACATGGAAGCCTCGACGTTGGTCACCTGGTAGCCGTAGACCGGGTCCATGATGGTCGGCAGGAAGAGCCGGCCGGGGTCGCAGGAGGAGAACCCGGCGTTGCGGTCCGGGGTCCACTGCATGGGTGTGCGGACCGCGTCCCGGTCGCCCAGCCAGATGTTGTCGCCCATTCCGATCTCGTCGCCGTAATACAGGATCGGCGAGCCGGGCAGTGACAGCAGCAGCGCGGTGAACAGCTCGATCTGGTTGCGGTCGTTGTCCAGCAGGGTGGCCAGTCGGCGGCGGATGCCGATATTGGCGCGCATCCGCGGGTCCTTGGCATATTCCGCGTACATATAGTCGCGCTCTTCGTCCGTGACCATTTCGAGCGTCAGCTCGTCGTGGTTGCGCAGGAAGATGCCCCACTGGCAGTTGGCCGGAATCTCGGGGGTCTTCGCCAGGATTTCCGAGACCGGGTAGCGCGATTCCCTGCGCACCGCCATGAAGATGCGCGGCATGACCGGGAAATGGAACGCCATGTGGCATTCGTCCCCGCCCACGGAGTAGTCGCCGAAATAGTCGACCACGTCCTCCGGCCACTGGTTGGCCTCGGCCAGCAGCACCGTGTCGGGGTAATGCGCGTCGATCTCCGCCCGTACGTGTTTGAGGAACGCGTGCGAGGCGGGCAGGTTCTCGCAGTTGGTGCCCTCTTCCGCGTACAGGTACGGGACCGCGTCCAGCCGGAACCCGTCGATGCCCAGGTCGAGCCAGAAGCGCAGCGCGGAGAGCATCTCCTCCTGGACGGCCGGGTTCTCGTAGTTCAGGTCAGGCTGGTGGGAGAAGAAGCGGTGCCAGAAGTACTGCTTGCGCACCGGGTCGAAGGTCCAGTTCGACGCCTCGGTGTCGACGAAGATGATCCGCGCGTCCTGGTACTGCTTGTCGTCGTCGGCCCAGACGTAGTAATCGCCGTACGGGCCTTCCGGGTCGGTGCGGGACTCCTGGAACCACGGGTGCTGGTCGCTGGTGTGGTTCATGACGAAGTCGATGATCACCCGCATCCCGCGCTGGTGCGCGGCGTCCACGAACTCCACGAAGTCGGCCAGGTCACCGAATTCCGGAAGGACGGCCGTGTAGTCCGACACGTCGTAACCGCCGTCGCGCAGCGGCGACTTGAAGAACGGCGGCAGCCACAGGCAGTCCACGCCCAGCCACTGGAGATAGTCCAGTTTGGCCGTGATGCCCTTGAGGTCGCCGATGCCGTCGCCGTTGCTGTCCTGGAAGGAGCGCACCAGGACCTCGTAGAAGACGGCCCGTTTGAACCAGTCGGGATCGCGGTCCTTGACCGGCGTGTCCTCGAACTTGTCCGGGACGGGCTCGTTGACGATCAATTGGGTGACCCTCCGATCGGTGAGGACGGTCGCAGGGAGAACACGTGCGCGGGCGCGAGGGAACGGCCCGGCTCAAGGCGCACATAGTTGTCACTGCCCCAGTGGTAGGTCTCGCCGGTGAGCTCGTCGCGCACCGGGACGGAATCGTGCCAATCGAGGCCGAGTTCCGGCATGTCCAACGACACCGTCGCCTCGTGGGTGTGGTGCGGGTCGAGGTTGACGACGGTCAGGACCGTATCGGCTCCGACCCCGTTCCCGGCCCGTTTGGAATAGGCGAGGACCGCGTCGTTGTCGACGGAGTGGAAATGGAGGTGGCGCAGCTGTTGGAGTGCCGGGTGGCGGCGTCGCAAGCGGTTCAGTGCGGTGATGAGAGGTGCGATCGTACGTCCCTGGCGGCTCGCTGTCTCCCAGTTCCGGGGCCTCAGTTGGTACTTTTCCGAGTCGAGGTACTCCTCGCTGCCACTTCGTGCCGGTGTCGACTCGCACAGCTCGAACCCGGCGTAGACACCCCACGTCGGCGAGAGGGTGGCGGCCAGTACGGCGCGTACCTCGAACGCGTGCCGTCCGCCGTGCTGCAGATAGGCGTGGAGGATGTCCGGCGTATTGACGAAGAAATTCGGCCGCATGTACGGGGCCGATTCGCGCGACAGTTCGGTGAGGTACTCGGTGAGTTCGTGCTTGGAGTTGCGCCAGGTGAAGTAGGTGTAGGACTGCTGGAACCCGATCTGTGCCAGCGTGCGCATCATGGCCGGACGGGTGAACGCCTCGGCCAGGAAGATGACGTCCGGATCCGTGCGGTTGACGTCCGCGATGACCTTTTCCCAGAAGAGCACCGGCTTGGTGTGCGGGTTGTCGACCCGGAAGATCCGCACGCCCCGGTCCATCCAGAAGCGCAGCAGCCGCTCCGTCTCCCGCACCAGGCCGTCCAGGTCGGCGTCGAACGCGAGAGGGTAGATGTCCTGGTACTTCTTCGGCGGGTTCTCGGCGTACGCGATGGAGCCGTCGGCGCGGTGGTGGAACCACTCGGGGTGCTCGGCGACCCAGGGGTGGTCCGGCGAGCACTGGAGGGCGAAGTCCAGCGCCACCTCCATGCGCAGGTCGCGTGCCGTACGGACGAAGTGCTCGAAATCCTCGAAGGTGCCGAGGTCCGGGTGCAGCGCGTCGTGGCCGCCCTCGGGGGAGCCGATGGCCCAGGGGCTGCCCACGTCGTGGGGGCCGGCGGACAGCGCGTTGTTGGGGCCCTTGCGGTAGGAGGTGCCGATGGGGTGCACGGGCGGGAGGTAGACGACGTCGAAGCCCATGGCCGCGACCGCCGGCAGCCGCTCGGCCGCCGTGCGGAACGTCCCGCTGACCGGCGCTCTGCCCTTGCGCACCACCGCGCCCTCCGAGCGCGGGAACAGTTCGTACCACGAGCCGTACAGGGCGCGGCGGCGCTCCACCAGCAGCGGTGCCGCCCGCGAGGCGGTGACCAGCTCGCGCAGCGGGTGGCGGGCGAGCGCGCCGGTGACCTCGGGGGCGAGCGCGGCGGCGAGCCGGGTGGCGGCGGGCAGCCGTTCGTCGCGCAGGGTGTCGGCGGCGGCCAGCACCGCTTCCCTGCCGTCCCGCTTGGGTACCCCGTCCGCCGCCCGTTCGTGCAGCGCGGCGCCCTCGGCGAGGACCAGCCCGGTGTCGATACCGGCCGGGATCTTGATGCCGGCGTGGTGGCGCCAGGTGCCGACCGGGTCGGACCAGCCTTCGACGCAGTACGTCCACCGGCCCTCGACGTCCGGGGTGACCTCGGCGCCCCAGCGGTCCGTGCCGGGCGCCAGCTCGCACATGGGCGTCCAGGGACCCGGGCGGCCCAGGGGGTCGCGCAGCACGACGTTGGCGGCGACCGCGTCGTGGCCCTCCCGGAAGACGGTGGCCGAGATCTCGAAGGTCTCGCCGACCACCGCTTTCGCCGGACGACGGCCGCAATCGATCAGCGGGTGGAGGTCCAGCACGGGGATGCGGCCGATCATGGGGTCACCTGGAGGTTGTGAAGTGCTACCGGATTCTGTCCTTTCTATCGTTTTTGTGACGGATGGGCGGGCTGCGGGCATGGGCACTCCTGTCCGCTTTCACTCGGTTGGCGGATGGGGGCGGTGCGGGAAGCCGTGGGGCGCGGTGCGCAAGAGCGCTACCGCACAAGCCTTCCCGTCGCGCGCGGGCGGGCAATCGGGCCGTCCGCGCACTACCGGCACGTAACCGCGGATCGGTATATGACCGGGGCGCGGGCCACGGCTGCCGCTTGAGGGTCCGTTTCGCAGTGTCCCCCGGGTTCCACGCCGACGCGCTGCCCACACCCGGTGCGAACAGGCCGAGTTCGGGGCCCCGTTGGGTCCGTCCGCCGGCAGGGGCGCCGATTCCCTCCTCGTACGGAGCGGCGCCTTCCGGGTGGCCGGAACGCGCCCGTGCGGGAGCGGATCGGCCGAACGGGTGACGGGCCAAAGCCGTTTGGCACCGCGGCAGTTGGCGGCCGGATCGGACCGGATTCCGCGGTACGGGGCGAATCGGGCGGCCATCCGCCGCTACCGTCGTAGCGTGAAGGCCATTCGTCGGTTCACCGTGCGCCCCGTCCTCCCGGAGCCCCTGCGACCGCTCAGCGACCTGGCGCGCAATCTGCGCTGGTCCTGGCACCCCGAGACCCGCGAGCTGTTCCACGCCATAGCCCCCGCCGGGCGGCGCCGGGCGGGGCTGGACCCCGTACGGCTGCTGGGCACCGTCTCCGCCGAACGGCTGGCGGAGCTGGCCGGGGACCGCAGATTCCTGCGCCGGCTGGGCGCCGCCGCCGACGATCTACAGGACTATCTCGGCGGGCCGCGCTGGTACCAGAGCGCCCAGGAGACCGGCCGGGACGGCAGGCTGCCGGCGGCCGTCGCGTACTTCTCGCCCGAGTTCGGCATCACCGCCGCGCTGCCCCAGTACTCGGGCGGCCTCGGCATCCTGGCCGGCGACCACCTCAAGGCCGCCAGCGACCTCGGCGTACCGCTGATCGGGGTCGGCCTGCTCTACCGGCACGGCTACTTCCGCCAGTCGCTCTCCCGCGAGGGCTGGCAGCAGGAGCACTATCCGGTCCTGGACCCCAACGAGCTGCCCTTGGAGCTGCTGCGGGAGGCGGACGGGGCGCCGGCCCAGGTCGCGATCGCGCTGCCAGGGGGGCGGCTGCTGCGTTCGTCCGTCTGGGTGGCCAGGGTCGGGCGCGTACCCCTGCTGCTCCTGGACTCCGACGTGGAGGAGAACGGGCCCGGCGAGCGGGACGTCACCGACCGGCTCTACGGAGGGGGCAGCGAGCACCGGCTGCTACAGGAGATGCTGCTGGGAATCGGCGGGGTGCGCGCGGTACGGACCTACTGCCGGCTGACCGGCCACGCCGCGCCCGAGGTGTTCCACACGAACGAGGGACACGCGGGCTTCCTGGGGCTCGAACGCATCCGGGAGCTGGCCGACGCCGGACGCGAAGGCGGCCCCGGCGAGGCCGGGGGCCCCGTCGGGCTCGACTTCGACGGCGCGCTGGAGACCGTGCGCGCCGGCACCGTCTTCACCACCCACACGCCCGTCCCCGCCGGCATCGACCGCTTCGACCGCGAACTGGTCGCCCGGCACTTCGGCGACGCCGGGGAGCTGCCCGGCATCGACGTCGAGCGCGTCCTCGCCCTCGGCCTGGAGACCTACCCCGGCGGCGAGCCCAACTGCTTCAACATGGCCGTGATGGGCCTGCGGCTCGCCCAGCGCGCCAACGGGGTCTCCACCCTGCACGGCCGCGTCAGCCGGGAGATGTTCGCCGGGCTGTGGCCGGGCTTCGACCCGGAGGACGTGCCGATCACCTCGGTGACCAACGGGGTGCACGCGCCGACCTGGGTGGCGCCCGAGGTCTTCCGGCTGGGCGCCCGGCAGATCGGGGCCGGGCGCGCCGAGGACGCGCTGTCCGTCGGCGACTCGCGGCGCTGGTCGGCGGTGGCCGACATCCCCGACGCCGACGTCTGGGACCTGCGGCGGGTGCTGCGCGAACAGCTCGTCGAGGAGGTGCGGCGCCGGCTGCACGTCGCCTGGCGGCAGCGCGGCGCCGGCGCCGCCGAGCTGGGCTGGATCGACGGCGTACTGGACCCGGACGTGCTGACCATCGGGTTCGCGCGCCGGGTGCCGTCCTACAAGCGGCTCACCCTGATGCTGCGCGACCGCGACCGCCTGATGGACCTGCTGCTGCACCGCGAGCGGCCGATCCAGATCGTGGTGGCGGGCAAGGCCCACCCGGCCGACGACGGCGGCAAGCGCCTCGTGCAGGAACTGGTCCGCTTCGCCGACGACCCGCGGGTACGGCAGCGGCTGGTCTTCCTGCCCGACTACGGCATGGCGATGGCGCAGAAGCTCTACCCGGGCTGCGACGTCTGGCTCAACAACCCGCTGCGTCCGCTGGAGGCGTGCGGGACCTCCGGCATGAAGGCGGCGCTCAACGGCTGCCTGAACCTCTCCGTCCTGGACGGCTGGTGGGACGAGTGGTACGAGCCGGACTTCGGCTGGTCCATCCCCACCGCCGACGGCCACGCCACCGACGAGAACCGGCGCGACGAACTGGAGGCCAACGCCCTCTACGAGCTGCTGGAACAGCGGGTCGCGCCGCGCTTCTACGACCGGGACGCGGCCGGCGTCCCGCAGCGCTGGGTCGAGATGGTCCGCCAGACGCTGGTCAACCTGGGGCCGAAGGTGCTGGCGGGACGGATGGTGCGCGAGTACGTGGAGCGGCTGTACGCGCCCGCCGCCCGCGCCCAGCGCGCCCTGACCCCGCAGGCCGCGACCGAGCTGGCGCAATGGAAGGCGCGGGTCAGGGCCGCGTGGCCGCGCGTCGCGGTGGACCACGTGGAGACCGGGGCCGTGGCCGTGGACCGCACCGAACCCGTCGGCGCGCCCGGCACCCCGCCCAACGGCAGCGCCGAACTGGGCGCGACCCTGTCCCTGCGGGTCCGCGTCGCGCTCGGCGACCTCGCCCCGGACGACGTGGAGGTGCAGGTCGTCTCGGGCCGGGTGGACGAGTCGGACCGCATCACGGACGCGACGACCGTGCCGCTCAAGCCGAGCGGCGGCCCCGACCTGGAAGGACGCTGGCTCTACGAGGGACCGCTCGCCCTGGACCGCACCGGCTCCTTCGGCTACACCGTACGCGTCCTGCCCGCACACCGGCTGCTGGCCTCCCCGGCCGAGATGGGGCTGCTGGCAGTGCCGTCGGAGGCGACGAGCGAGGAGGCGGGGGTACTGATGCGCTGACCCGCCGGAACCCGCTCGCGGACGCCGCCACCCGGCTGTTGTCAGTGGCGTCTGCGAGACTGGTTCGCGGAGGTGGGGAGAGTGAACGACGCGCTGGAGGCGGGGAGTTCGGGGACCGGTGTCCACGTGACGGTGTGGGACGACGGCGCGCCGCCCGGGCCGCCCGCCGTCCTCGTCCACGGCATCCTGACCTGGGGCACCGACGAGCGGTACGGCTTCGCCGCGCAGCGCCCGCTGGCCCGGCGGCACCGGCTGCTCCTGATGGACCGGCGCGGCTTCGGCCGCAGCCCCGGCCTCGTACGGCCGCCCGGCGAGGAGCGGGACGGCCCCACGAGCGACTACGCGACCGATGCCGACGACATCGTCCAACTGCTCGGCGACGGAGCGCATCTGGTGGGCCACGCGTACGGCGGGGTGAGCGCGATGCTGGCCGCCGCCCGACGGCCGGACCTGGTGCGATCGCTCACGCTCGTGCAGCCGGGCGCGCTGCGGCCCGCCGAGGGACACCCCGTCGTGGCCGCCGCGCTGAAACGGGCCCGCGCGAGCGCGGCCGCGCTGCCGGCGGACCTCACACCGGAGGACTTCCTGCGCGCCTCCACGGAGGGCATCGGCCTGGAGATGCCCGAGCCGACCCCGGAGCGGCTGCGCGCCGCCGCGACGTGCATGCGGGAACGGCCGTGCTGGGACGCGGAGATACCCCTGGCGCCGCTGGCCGCGGCGCCCTGGCCGAAGCTGCTGGTCTCGGGGGACTGGGCCGGCGCGCCCGCCCTGTACAAGGAGTACGCCGGCGACGCGCTGGTCGCCTGTGCCGAACACCTCGCCACCGAGCTGGGCGCCGAACACCTCGTCGTGCCCGGCTACTACCCGCACACCCAGCAGCCGGAGCAGGTCAACGCGGCACTCGCCGCGCTGTGGTCGCGGGGCTGAGGCACGCAGGGCACCAGCCCCGGGCGGGTCAGTCCTGGCGGTGCAGGACGGTCTTGTACGCCAGGCGGCCGTCGGCGAAGCACAACCGGTAGGCGGCCTCGTCGGCGTACGCGCGCACGGTGTAGTGCACGCACGTCGTGCCACGGGGCGGTGCCGGGGAGCCCTCCGGCGGGACGTCCAGAGCGAAGAACGGCAGCCGCGACTCCACCGACTCCCGGCTGTCGCCGACCCGCAGCCGGTCGTACTGCTCGCGGTCCAGTACCGACCAGGACGGGCTGATCAGCGCGAAGACCCCCATGAGCAGGAGCAGTGCGGTGAACACCGCCACCGGCACGGCCACCGTCTGCACCAGCCGCCGCCGCACCTGGAGCCGGGCGGACGCCAGCTCCCGCCGGGACAGGCTCCATGGCGCGCCGTCGCCGGGGCCGCGTACCGGCGCCCCGTCGGCCGTCGGCAGCCGCGCCGCCACCTCGAAACCGCCGTCGGACGTGGGAGCGGCCCGCAGTTCACCGCCCGCGAGCCGGACCCGTTCGTCCAGCCCCACCAGCCCGTTGCCGCCCGAGACCGGTGCCGGCGCGGCGCCGGCGCGTGCCACCGCGGCTTGCGGCGGGCCGTTGGCCACCGTGACGTCCAGGCTCCGGTCGTCGCCGGCGATCCGTATGTCCACCGGCGCGCCCGGCGCGTGCTTGGTGGCGTTGGTGAGCCCCTCCTGCACCACGCGGTACACGGCCCGGCCGCCCATCACCGGCATGGCGCCCTCGGCCGCCGCCGCGCCCGGCCCGCGCCGCAACGACACGTCGACGCCGGACGCCCTGGCGCGTTCCACCAGGGCGTCGACGCTGTCGTCGGCGGGCAGCCGGGAGGGCGCCGCCTCGTCGCCGGTGCGCAGCACGCCGATGATGTCCCGCAGCCGCTCGGCGGCCGTACCGGCCGCCACCCGCAGCTCGCCGGCCGCCTCCCGCTGGTCCGGCGCCAGCCGCGGGTCGAGTTCCAGTGCCCCGGCCCGCAGTGTGAGCAGGGCCAGTTCGTGCCCGAGGGAATCGTGCATGTCCCCGGCGATACGGGCCCGTTCGCGCAGCCGGGTGCGGTCGGCGACCGCCTGCTGCTCGTGCTCCATGCGCTCGGCGAGCTGCCAGCCCGTACGGACCAGCGCCGCGTACTGGCGCCGGTAGCGGCCGAGCAGCCACGGCAGCACGACGTTGAAGAGCAGGGTGAGCACCAGGGAGAACCACGGCCACAGGTTGCGGGTGACGAGGACGCACAGCGGCAGGCCGGCGGCCGCGACGCCGGTGAAGAACCACAGCGACGCGCGGGCCCGTCCGACGCGCACACCGGCCAGGTACGCCAGGGCGGCCAGCGCGGCGGCGTACTCGAACGTGAACAGGTCCCGGGACGCCGCCAGCCCCAGCCCGACGGGCACGGCGAGCGCCGCCAGCGGCCACTTCCGGCGCACCGCCACCGCGACGCCGAGCAGCGGGATGCCGACGACCGCCGTCCACATCCGAGTAGGGGGGACGGTGTCGAAAGCGGCGGTGAGCGGTATGCACAGCGCCAGCCAGAGGCAGACGTCCAGCAGGCGGGCGGCCCACCGGGGGCGTTCGGCCGCGGGCGGCGCGAACCGCGTGAGGCGAGTGAGCATGCCGCCAGCTTCGCGGACCGGGGCCCGCCGGCGCCTCGGACGAAAGTAAGCGATGCGCCGCCGGAGCCGGCTCACTCGTCGCCGACGAGCCCGGCCTCGTAGGCGAGGATCGCCGCCTGCACCCGGTTCTTCAGGCCCAGCCGGGCCAGGATCGCGCTCACGTACGCCTTGACCGTGCCCTCCACGACGTGCAGCCGCTGGGCGATCTCCGCGTTCGACAGTCCGGCGCCCACCAGCGCGAGGACCTCGCGCTCGCGTCCGGTCAGCTCCTCGGCCCGGGCCCGCGCCGCGGCCGCCTTGCCCAGCGCCTTGCCCCCGAACTGGCTGATCACGCGCCGGGCCACGGACGGCGAGAGGTACGCGCCGCCCTCGGCGGCCGCCTGCACCCCGGCGATCAGCTCGCGCGGGTCACCGGTCTTGAGCAGAAAGCCGCTCGCGCCGGAACCGAGGGCCCCGGCGACGTACTCGTCCTCGGAGAAGGTCGTGAGCATCACCACGGCGGTCTCCGGCAGCACCTGCCGCAGTTCGGCCACCGCGCCCAGCCCGTCCAGCCGCGGCATGCGGATGTCCAGCAGGCAGACATCGGGCCGGTGCCGCAGCGCCAGCTCCACCGCCTCCCGGCCGTCCGCTGCCTCCGCGACCACCTCGATGCCGGGCACCGCGCCGAGAATGGCGCGCACCCCGGCCCGGATCATGGCCTCGTCGTCCGCCAGCAGCACCCGGACGGGTCCGCCGGCGCGCCCGCCCCCGTGATCAGTCATGCGGTCACCCTAGTCAACCCCCTGCCGCCACCCGTTGCCGGGCAGGTGAAAGGGCGGTGTCCGGAGGGAGGTTGGGAGCCTCCGGACACCGCCCGGTACGGGGTCGTGCGGCCCTGGACGGTCAGCCGGCGGTCAGCGGTGACCGGCTCGCGAACGCCAGGGGCCGCCCCCATGGGGTTACTTGACCGCGACGCCCGTCCACGCCGCCTCGACGCCCTTGACCTCGGCGCCGTCCGCGCCGTACAGGTCGGTGGCCGCCTTGACGGTCGCCTCGCGGGCGCCCTTGTAGTCGGTGTTGGAGGTCATGTACGTGGTCAGGGCCTTGAACCAGATCTTCTCGGCCTTGTCCCTGCCGATGCCCTCGACCTTCTTGCCGTCCGCGGTCGGGCTGTCGTACTTGACGCCGCCGATCTCCTTGGCGCCGCTGCCCTCGGACAGCAGGTAGAAGAAGTGGTTGGCGATGCCCGAGGAGTAGTGGACGTCGACGTTGCCGGCCTCAGGGGTCCAGCTGTCCAGGGACTGGCCGTCCTTGGAGGGCTTGTCCATGTAGCGCAGCGGCTTGCCGTCACCGGCGATGTCGATCTTCTCGCCGATCAGGTAGTCGCCGGCGTCCTCCTTGTTCTTGGCGAAGAACTCCACGGAGGTGCCGAAGATGTCGGAGGTGGCCTCGTTCAGGCCGCCGGACTCGCCGCTGTAGGTGAGGTTGGCGGTGGCCGAGGTGACGCCGTGAGACATCTCGTGGGCCGCGACGTCGATCGAGGTCAGGGGCTTCTTGTTGCCCTCGCCGTCGCCGTACGTCATGCAGAAGCAGCTGTCGTCCCAGAAGGCGTTGGAGTAGTTCTGGCCGTAGTGGACGCGGGAGGTCGCGCCCTTGCCGTCGCCCTTGATGCCGGCCCTGCCGTGCACGGTCTTGTAGTAGTCCCAGGTCAGCTGGGCGCCGTAGGCGGCGTCGACGGCGGCGGTCGCCGGGTCGTCGGCCTTGCCGTTACCCCACGTGTCTTCCTTGTTGGTGAAGAGCTTGCCGTCGCCGCTCTCGCTGCCGCCCAGGTTGAACGTCGAGTGGCCGCCGCGCGAGTCGTCGGTCAGCTCGTAGCCGTCGCCGCCCTTCTTCGTGCCGATCTCGACCGAGCCGCTGTAGGCGCTGGTGCCCGCGCCGTTCTCGATGCCCTGGTACTGGAAGAGCTTCTTGCCGGTGTCGGCGTCGGTGATGACGTGCAGCTCGTTGGGTGTGCCGTCCTTCTGGAAGCCGCCGACCACGGTGTCGTACGCGAGGACCGGCTTGCCCGAGGCGGCCCAGACGACCTTCTTGGGCGTCACGGCCGCTGCCTGCTTGGCGCCGAAGCTCTTCGCGGTGCCCTGTGCGGCTTGCGCCGCGGCCTTCGCGGCGATCTTCGGGGTGGTCGAGGCGACGGCTATCTTCGCGCTGTTGGACCGGGTGGTGCTCTTGACCGCACCGCCCTTGGCGCGGTGCACGATCAGGTCGCCGCCGAGGACGGGCAGTCCGGCGTAGGTGCGGTCGTAGCGGGTATGGGTGGTGCCGTCGGCGTCCTTGACGACGTCCTTGACGACGAGCTTCTCCTGGGCGCCGAGGCCGAGTTCCTTCGCGGTCTGCGCCTTGGTGGCGCCCGCGTCGCGCAGTAGTTCGGCGCGGTGCGAGGCGGTGAGCTGGATCGGCGAGGCCGCCGTGGCCTTGGCGGTGGTGGCGTCGGTGCCTGTGGGGGAGGCGCCCGCCGTACCGGCCGTGACGGCCCCGGCTATCAGTGCGCCGGCTGCTGCCAGCGAGATGCCGGTGATCCGTGCCTTACGGGAAATGTGGGGGGACACGCGTGTGCTCCTTCGACTTTGCCAAGGGTGGGGGTGCAAAGCGATGCGGGTGTTGCTTGCGGGGGAGACTGCCATTCGAACGCGTGCATGTCAGGAGGGCGCCGGGAAGTTGGCGTGAAATCGTCCGTAGAGCGAACATCACTGTTCGTATGCCGGAGCCGCACGCAAAGAGACGGGCGTCGCCCCTGGTGAGGAGCGACGCCCGGTGGTGTGGCCGCGGCGCGGCGGTCAGACCGTACGCCGGATCAGAAGGTCAGCTTCCAGCTGTTGATGTAGCCGGAGTCCTGCTGGTAGACGTCCTGCACCCGCAGGTTCCAGGTGCCGGCGGCCGCCTTGGAGGAGGCGTTGACGGTGTACGTGGCCTTCACGTTCTCCGCCGAGTCGAGCGCGTTGGAGTTCTTCAGCCGGTACGCGGTGCCGTCCGGGGCCACCAGGTCGATCACCAGGTCGCCGCGGTAGGTGTGGACGATGTCCACGTCCACCTTCAGGGCGCTCGGCGCGTTGCCCGCGCGGGTCACCTTGATGGGCGAGCTGACCGCACTGCCCGCGTCCGGGATCTGCACGTCGTCGGTGTTCTCGAACACGTCACCGCCGCTTGCCGGGCTGACGGTCCACGTGAAGTTCGCCGTACCGGTCTTGTTGGCGGAGTCGGTGACGGTGACCGTCACGTTGCTCGTGCCCGCGGTGGTCGGCGTACCCGAGATCAGGCCGGTGTCCTGGTTGATGCTCAGCCCGGCCGGCAGCCCGGTGGCCGCGTACTTGAGCGCGCCCGCGTTGCTGCTGCTGGCCTTGATCTGGAGGCTGGCGGGCTGGCCGACGGTGCTGGTCTGGTTGCCCGGGTTGGTGACGCTGACGCCGGTGTCCGGGACGCGCTGGCCGACGTTGACCGCCGCCCAGGTGTTGGCGACCGTGTTGTACGTGGCGCTGCCCTGGCCGAACAGCTCGGCGGCGGCGGACAGCGTCGCGGTGCGGGCCGCGGCGTAGTTGGTGTTCGCGCTCATGTACTTGGTCAGCGCGGAGAACCAGATCTTCTCGGCGTTGGACCGGCCGATGCCCGGCACCGGCAGGTTGTCGTAGGTCGGGCTGTCGTAGTGGACGCCGTTGATGTCCTTGGGCCCGCTGCCCTCGGACAGCAGGTAGAAGAAGTGGTTGGCGACGCCGGAGGAGTAGTGGACGTCGATGCCGCCGATGCCGGAGTACCAGTAGTCCTTGGACCGGCCGTCCTTGCTGGGCTTGTCCATGTAGCGCAGCGGCGTGCCGTTGCCGTTGATGTCGATCGCCTCGCCGATGAGGTAGTCACCGACGTCCTTGGGGTTGTTGGCGTTGAACTCGACGGCGGCGGCGAAGATGTCCGAGGTGCCCTCGTTCAGGCCGCCGGGCTCGCCGCTGTAGGTGAGGTTGGCGGTGGCCGAGGTGACGCCGTGGGTCATCTCGTGGGCCGCGACGTCGATGGAGGTCAGCGGCTTGACGTTGCCGCTGCCGTCGCCGTACGTCATGCAGAAGCAGCTGTCCTGCCAGAAGGCGTTGACGTAGTTGTTGCCGTAGTGGACCCGGCTGTACGCGCCGACGCCGTCGCCCCTGATGCCGCTGCGGCCGTGCACGTTCTTGTAGTAGTCCCAGGTCAGCGCCGCGCCGTAGTGCGCGTCCACGCCGGCGGTCTGGGCGTTCTGTGGGGTGCCGTCGCCCCACACGTCGTCCGGGTCGGAGAACAGCGTCCCGGTGCCGGAGGTGCCGCGGTTGAGGTTGTAGGTCTTGTGGTTGCCGCGGGTGGTGTCGGTCAGCGTGTACGAGGGAGCGGTGCCCAGGGTGACCTGGCCGCTGTACATGCTGTTGCCGGTGCCCTCTTGGACGGCCTGGTACTCGTGGAGCTTCTCGCCGGTCGTGGCGTTCGTGATCACGTGCAGCTCGTTGGGCGTGGTGCCGTCCTCCTGGACGCCGCCTACGACCGTCTCGTACGCCAGGATCGGCTTGCCGTCGGCGACCCAGATCACCTTGCGCGGCTCCCGGGCGTCCGACTTCTTCGCACCTTGCGCCCGCGACGCCTTGAGCGCCTTGTCCTCGGCCGCCGCGGGGGCCAGCTTCGGCGTGGTGGTCGGCACGTCGATCCGCGACCGCACCGCCTTCGTGACGCCGCGGAGCTTCCCGTTGGCCGCCTCGTGGACGACCAGGCCGCCGCCGAGCACCGGCAGCCCCGCGTAGGTCCGCTCGTAGCGGGTGTGGGTGCTGCCGTTGACGTCCTTGAGGACGTCCTTGACGACCAGCTTCTCCTTCGGGCCGAGCTTGAGCTGCTGCGCCGTCTCGGCGGTGGTGGCCCTGGCCTCCCGCAGCAGTTCCGCACGCTGCGCGGGCGTCAGTTTGGCGGGCAGTGCGCCCGGGTCGGGCTGCGCGGTGACCTGGCCGGGCCGCGGGGCGGCGGCCGTTCCGGCGCCTGCCTGCACGGTCACGGTCAGCATCGCGGCCATGGCGACCACGGCGCCGGTCGCGACGGCGCGCCTATGGGGGGTGCGTCTCACACTGACTCCTTCTGCGGTGGCCGCGACCGGAGGGTGGGCGGCCGAGGGGGACCGGGCGGCGGAGTGACCGTCCGGGCAGAGCGAGGCAGAACACGTGGAACGTGTGGGGGGAGGCACCAGGTGCGGGTGGTCCGGGCCTTCGGGCGTCGAGCGGGCCGTGGGCGCGGAGTGGTGCACTGTGGGGCTCCGCGCAACGGATGCGGGGAAGAGTGCCACCTGAGGACCGCAATTGTCAGTGGCCGGTCAATAGTTGGCCGGAAAACGTCCGTAGAGCGGGGGGTCGGGTCCGTATACAGGACGTGACGGTACGTCCACCCCCACCCGCCCCACGCGGCCGCGCGGGCACCGCCGCGGACCGGCCGCCGCCCGGGAAGAGGCGATCGTCAGCGGGAAGACGCCGGCCGCCGCCCTCCCCACCGGTGGCATACGTTCCGGCGCATACACGTTCGAGGAGCCGGCCGCCGCCAGGACCGGTCGCGAACCGCCGTCTTCGGCCACCCGGCTCCCGCCCGGCGCTCACACCACGCTCTCCCGCCACGCCTGGTGCAGCTCCGCATAGCGGCCGCGCCCCGAGACGAGATCGGCGGGGGAGCCGTCCTCCACGATGCGGCCCTCGGACATGACCAGGACCCGGTCGGCCGTCTCGACGGTGGACAGGCGGTGGGCGATGACGACCGCCGTACGGCCGCGCAGCACGGTGTCCATGGCGCGCTGGACCGCGCGCTCGCCGGGTATGTCGAGGGAGCTGGTCGCCTCGTCGAGGATCAGCACGCCCGGGTCGGCGAGCAGGGCGCGGGCGAAGGCGACCAGTTGCCGCTGGCCGGCGGAAATGCGCCCGCCGCGCTTGCGCACGTCGGTGTCGTACCCGTCGGGCAGGGCCGCGATGAAGTCGTGCGCGCCGATGGCCCGCGCGGCCTGCTCGACCTCCTCGCGGGTGGCGTCCGGGCGGCCGATGGCGATGTTCTCGGCGACCGTGCCGGAGAAGAGGAACGCCTCCTGGGTGACCATCACGACCCCGCGGCGCAGGTCGGCGGTGGACAGGTCGCGCAGGTCCACGCCGTCCATGCGGACGCTGCCGGAGGTGGGGTCGTAGAAGCGGGCCAGCAGCTTGGCCAGGGTGGACTTGCCCGCCCCGGTGGCACCGACGACGGCGACCGTACGGCCGGCGGCGAGGGTCAGGTCGAAGCGCGGCAGCACTTCGCCGCCGGTGCGGTACGCGAACCGGACGCCTTCGAAGGTGACGTCGCGGCCCGGCCGAGAGCCCGGCCGGTCCGGCAGCGGAACCGGATCGGCCGGTTCCGGGACGCTCGGGCGCTGGGCGAGCAGCCCGGCGATCTTCTCCAGCGAAGCGGCCGCCGACTGGTAGGAGTTGAGGAACATGCCGAGCCGGTCGATGGGGTCGTACAGGCGGCGCAGATAGAGCACGGCGGCCGCCAGGACGCCCAGGGCCAGCCCGCCGGAGGCCACTCGGTACGCGCCCCACAGGACCAGCGCGGCGATCGCGACGTTGGCCACCAGGCGGGAGGAGACGACGTAACGGGCCATCTCCAGCATCGCGTCGCCGTTGGTGCGCGCGTGGCGGTGGTTCAGCCGGGCGAACGCGGCGTCGTTGGGGCGCTCGCGCCGGAACGCCTGGACCGGGCGGATGCCGTTGACCGTCTCCGTGAACTTCACGATGACGGCGGCGATCGCGGACGACTTCTCGCCGTAGACGCGGATCGAGCGGCGCTGGAAGGAGCGTACGAGGAGGTAGAGCGGCCCGGCCGTGGCGACGGCGGCGGCGCCCAGGCCCCAGTCGAGGTAGAGCAGCGTCGCCGTGATGTAGACGGTGGCCAGGACGATGCCGATCAGCTCCTGGAGCCCCTCGTTGAGCAGCTCGCGCAGCGATTCGACGTCGGTGGTCGCGCGGGAGATCAGCCGGCCCGAGGTGTAGCGCTCGTGGAAGTCCAGGCTCAGCGCCTGGCCGTGCCGGAAGATCCGGCCGCGCAGGTCGAGCAGCACGTCCTGGCTGATCCGCGCGGAGAGGCGGATGAAGGTGTACTGGAGCCCGCCGGAGGCCGTCGCGCACAGCAGGTAGGCCACGGCCACCGCGATGAGCGGGCCGTGCCCGCCCGCGCGGAGGGCCGGTACGGCGCGGTCGATGGCGTAGGCGACCAGCAGCGGCCCGGCCTGTACGGCGGCCTGCTGGAGCAGGAGGAGGACGGCCGCCGCCCAGACGGTACGGGTGTGCGGCCGCAGCAGCGAGGCCAGCAGGGAGCGCGAGGCGCCCTTGGGGGTGGGCAGGACGTCCTTTTCGAAGGCGTCGGGGGATTCGGGCGTGCCGGGAGCGGCCTGGGGAGGGGACGGCGGCCGGTGCGTGCCGTCGCCGTCCGGCGCGTCCTCCGTGGCCGTACCGGCACTCGTGCTCGTGGTCATCGCACGCTCTCCCCTTCGCGTCGGGCGACGCCCCCGCCGTCCGCGGCGCCGGACATCAGCGCCGCGTACTCCGGGTTGTCGCGCAGCAGTTGGTGGTGGGTGCCGACCGCCGCTATCCGCCCGCCGGACAGCAGCGCCACCCGGTCGGCGAGCAGGACCGTGGACGGGCGGTGCGCGACGACCAGCGCGGTGGTGGTCGCCAGCACCTGCCGCAGGGCCGCCTCCACCAGCGCCTCCGTGTGGACGTCCAGCGCCGACAGCGGGTCGTCCAGTATCAGGAAGCGCGGCCGCCCGACCACCGCGCGGGCCAGCGCGAGCCGCTGCCGCTGCCCGCCGGACAGGCTCAGCCCCTGCTCGCCGACCTCGGTGTCGCGCCCCTCGGGGAGCGCGTCGACGAAGGCGTCGGCCTGGGCGACGCGCAGCGCCCGCACGAGGTCGCCGGTACCGGCGTCGGCGCCGCCCATCAGGACGTTCTCCGCCGCCGTCGCGGAGAACAGCGTCGGCTCCTCGAAGGCCACCGCGACCCGGGTGCGCAGCTCGTCGCGGGTCAGCGCCGTGACGTCCGTGCCGTCGAGGGTGATGCGGCCGCCGGTGGCGTCGTAGAGCCGGGGGACGAGCGCGGTCAGCGTGGTCTTGCCGCTGCCGGTCGCGCCGACCAGCGCCATCGTCTCGCCGGAGCGGATGTGCAGATCGACGCCCTGGAGGACGGGCGGCGCCCCGGCGGGCGCGTCCGGATAGCGGAAGGTGACGTCGTGGAAGCGGAGGCCGTCCGGCGCCCGCCCGTTCCCCGGCCGTCCGCCGCCGCCCTGCCCGTCCTCCCCGGTCCCGCGCGCCGCGGCCGCCTTACGGGCGTCGTCGCGGTCCGCCACCGGCTCGTCCAGGACCTCGAAGTACCGGTCGGTGGCCGCCGCCGCGTCGTTGCTCATCGCCAGCAGGAAACCGATCGACTCCACCGGCCACATCAGGGCCAGCGCCGTGGACAGGAACGCGACGAGGGTGCCGGCCGACAGGCCGCCGTCGGCCACCTGGACCGTGCCGATCACCAGCGCCGCGCCGATGGCCAGCTCGGGGAGCGCCATGATGAAGGCCCACAGGGTGGCGAGCAGCCGGGCCTTGCGCAGCTCGGTCGTGCGCAGCCGGGCGGCCATCGCCCGGAACGCGCGGGCCTGGCTGCGGTGCCGGCCGAAGCCCTTGACGATGCGGATGCCGAGGACCGACTCCTCCACGACCGTGGTCAGGTCGCCGACCTGGTCCTGGGCCCGGCGCGCCGCCACCGCGTACTTCGCCTCGAAGACCGAGCACAGCACGATCAGCGGGACGACCGGCGCCAGCAGGACCAGCCCCAGCGACCAGCGCTGGACCAGCAGGATTCCGAAGCCGACCAGGATCGTGGTGGCGTTGACGAGGAGGAAGGTCAGCGGGAACGCCAGGAAGAGCCGCAGCAGTTGCAGGTCGGTGGTGCCCCGGGACAGCAGCTGGCCGGAGGCCCAGCGGTCGTGGAAGGCGACCGGCAGCCGCTGCACGTGCCGGTACAGGCGCTCGCGCATCGCCGCCTCGACGCTCGCCAGCGGGCGCGCCACCAGCCAGCGCCGCAGCCCGAACAGGCCCGCCTCCGCCAGCCCCAGAAGGAGCAGGTACCCGCCGCCCAGCCACGCGCCGGCCGGGTCCCGCGCCGCGATCGGCCCGTCCACCAGCCACTTGAGCACCAGGGGGATGACCAGCCCGATGCAGGAGGCGACGATCGCCACGAACGCCGCCGAGAACAGCCGCACCCGCACCGGCCGCACGAACGGCCACAGGCGCAGCAGGGAACGCACGGCGGAGCGCCGGGCCACCGGGTCGCGCACGCCGGCGGGAGCGGGGTCGTCGGGCTGCTGCGGACTCGTCACCTTCGCTGTATCGGCCATCGGAACCGAGGGTACGGGGCGCCACTGACAGCGCTCACCGGATTTTCACCGGGACGCGCGGGACACCCGGGCCGGAGGAAGCGAATGCGGTTGCTCGGCCCGTCAGTCCGTCAACACGCGGAGCAGCAGTACCGACCGCTCGGGGACGGTGAGCCGGGCGCCGGCGCGCAAGGTGGTCCCGGGCGGCTCGTCCTGGTCCTCGCGGGAGGTGTCGACGACCAGTTCGTACGCGTCGGCCCAGGGCGGCCCGGGAAGGGTGCAGGCGGCCGGGCGGTGGCCGGTGTGCAGGACGGCGAGGAAGCTGTCGTCGGTGACCTGGCGGCCCTCGGGGTCCCGCTGCGGGATGTCGGTGCCGGAGAGGTACATGCCGAGCGTGGCGGTGGGCGCGTACCAGTCCTGTTCGGTCATCTCCGTACCGCGCGGGGTGAACCAGGCCAGGTCCCGCAGGCCGTCGGGGCGCTGCGGGCGGCCCGAGAAGAACGCGCGGCGGCGCAGTACGGGGTGGTCGCGGCGCAACGCGATCAGGCGGGACGCGAGCGTGGCCAGCGTCCGCCAGCCCGGGTCGCGGAGCAGCGACCAGTCCACCCAGCCGGTCTCGTTGTCCTGGCAGTAGGCGTTGTTGTTGCCGTGCTGCGTACGGCCCATCTCGTCGCCCGCGACCAGCATCGGGACGCCGGTGGACAGCAGCAGGGTGGTGAGCAGGTTGCGCAACTGGCGGCGGCGCAGGGCGCGTACGGAGGCGTCGTCGGTCTCGCCCTCGGCGCCGCAGTTCCAGGAGCGGTTGCCGTCGGTGCCGTCGCGGTTGCCCTCGCCGTTGGCCGCGTTGTGCTTGTACCCGTAGGACACCAGGTCGCGCAGCGTGAAACCGTCGTGCGAGGTGATGAAGTTGACCGAGGCGTACGGGCGGCGCCCGCCCCACGCGTAGAGGTCGCTGGACCCGGAGAGCCGGTAGCCGAGGTCGCGGACGTCGGGGTGCGCGCCGCGCCAGAAGTCGCGCACGGTGTCGCGGTAGCGGTCGTTCCACTCCGTCCACAGCGGGGGGAAGGCGCCGACCTGGTAGCCGCCGGAGCCCACGTCCCAGGGCTCGGCGATCAGTTTGACCCGGCGCAGCACCGGGTCCTGCGCGATCACGGCGAGGAACGGCGAGAGCATGTCCACGTCGTGCATGGAGCGGGCCAGCGCCGCCGCGAGGTCGAAGCGGAAGCCGTCCACGCCCATCTCGGTGACCCAGTAGCGCAGCGAATCGGTGATCAGGCGCAGCACGTTGGGCTGGACGACGTGCAGGGTGTTGCCGCAGCCCGAGTAGTCGGCGTAGCGGCGGCTGCCGTCCGCCAGGCGGTAGTAGCCGCGGTTGTCGATGCCGCGGAAGGACAGGGTGGGGCCCAGCTCGCTCGCCTCGGCCGTGTGGTTGTAGACGACGTCGAGGACGACTTCGATGCCGGCGTCGTGCAGGGCCCGTACCATCCGCTTGAACTCGCCGACCTGCTGGCCGCGGGTCCCGGAGGCGGCGTAGGCGGCGTGCGGCGCGAAGTAGCCGATGGAGTTGTAGCCCCAGTAGTTGCGCAGGCCGCGGCGGAGCAGGTGGTCCTCGTGGGCGAACTGGTGGACCGGCATCAGTTCGACGGCGGTGACGCCGAGGCGGGTGAGGTGGGATATCGCGGCGGGGTGCGCGAGGCCCGCGTACGTGCCGCGCAGCTCTTCGGGGACGCCAGGGTGGCGCATGGTGAAGCCGCGCACGTGCAGTTCGTACAGGACGGTGTCGGACCAGGGCGTCTTGGGCCGCCGGTCGTCCATCCACTCGTCGCCGCCCTCCTCCGGGTCCTCGTCGCCGACCACGACGCCCTTGGGGACGTACGGGGCCGAGTCGCGGTCGTCGCGCACGGTGTCGGCGACGTGCTGCTGCGGCCAGTCGCGCACGTGCCCGTACACCTGGGCGGGCAGCGTGAACTCGCCGTCCACGGCGCGCGCGTACGGGTCCAGGAGCAGCTTGGCCGGGTTCCAGCGGGCGCCGGTCCAGGGGTCCCAGCGGCCGTGCACCCGGTAGCCGTAGCGCTGGCCCGGCCGTACACCGGGCAGGAAGCCGTGCCAGATCTCGTGCGTCAGCTCGGCCAGCGCGCGGCGGGTCTCGCGGCCCTCCTCGTCGAAGAGACACACCTCGACGGCCTCCGCACCGCCCGCCCAGAGCGCGAAGTTGGTGCCCGCGACGCCGTCGGGGCCCGTACGGTAGCGGGCCCCGAGAGGCTGCGGGCTGCCGGGCCGTACCGGTGCGGGCAGCGGGGCGGCCTGCGGCTCCGCGCCCGGCGCGGCGGCGGGCGCGGGCAGCCGGGCGGGGGGTACGCGCACCCGGTGGCCGTTGACGGGCGCCGAGCCGTTCCCCTCCGCGTCCGGGCCGGGCTCCGTGTCCGTGCCAGGGGACGCGCCCTCGGGGCCCTCGCGGTCGTGCTGTCCGCTCCGGCCGCCGTCTTCGCCCCGCACGTCCTGCACTGACTCCTGTTCGGGTGCGCTCGACACAGGGCAGCCTCCCGCGGCTCAGGGCTCGGTCGGGCAGGGCCCCGCGCGGCGTCCCGGCCGCGCCCGGCCCCGTCCTCCCCTGGGTTCTTCCCGCAACGGGCCGTCGGCTCACGTTTCTCCGCGCCGGGCGCGTCGTTGATCTGTCCGTGACCTATCGCGGTGTGACATATCGGGACACGAGACAGCAGTCTCCCGTCCGGGGGGTTCCGGTACGGCGGGCCCCGCACCGCCGCGGCGGCGGGCCGTCCGCCGTGACGGCCGCGGCCGTCACCGCCGCCGTCCTGGCGGGCGCGGCGGCACTGGCCGGCTGCGGCGTCCCCGACGTGCTGACCGGCGGCAAACCGCGGTCCCCGAAGGAAGCCATCAGGGTGTCCCCGGACGACGGCGCGAAGGACGTACGGGCCTCGGACCGCATCCGGGTGCGGGTACCGGACGGGCGGCTGGAACGGGTCGCGGTCAGCCGCATCGAGGACGACGGGAGCATGCCGGTGCAGGGCCGGATCGCCCCGGACGGGCTGAGCTGGCGCCCGACCGCGCCCGCCGGGCTCGCGCCGGCCGCCCGGTACGTGGTGGACGCGGTCGCGCTGGACGGGCACGGCCGCCGCTTCGCCCGCCACACCACCTTCACCACCTACGTGCCTCCGCACCGCTTCGTCGGCTTCTTCACGCCGGAGCACGGCGCCACCGTCGGCACCGGCATGATCGTTTCGCTGGAGTTCAACCGCCCGGTCGCCGACCGCGCGGCCGTCGAACGCGCCGTCTCGGTCACCGCCCGGCCCGCCGCCGAGGTCGCCGCGCACTGGTTCGGCGCCCGCCGCCTGGACTTCCGGCCCCGCACCCGCTGGCGGCCCGGTACCGAGGTGACCATGGACCTGCGGCTGCGCGGCGTCCAGGCGGCTCCCGGCGTCCTCGGCACCCAGCGCAAGAAGGTGCGGTTCAGGATCGGCCGGGATCAGACCAGCAGGGTTGACGCGGCGGCGCACACGATGACGGTGTGGCGCGGCGGGCGGCGGCTGGCGACCCTCCCGGTGACCGCGGGCAGCCTCGGCAGCCCCACGTACAACGGGAAGATGGTGATCCTCGAACGGCACCCGGTGACCCGGATGGACGGGGACACGGTGGGCTTCGGCGGCGAGTACGACATCCCGGACGTGCCGCACGCGATGCGCCTGACCACCTCGGGAACGTTTCTGCACGGCAACTACTGGGCGACCCGGCGGATCTTCGGCGGCTCCAACACGAGCCACGGCTGCATCGGGCTGCGCGACACCCGGGGCGGCGGGCCCGACACCCCGGCCGGCTGGTTCTACGAACGTTCGCTGGTCGGCGACATCGTGGAGGTCGTGCGCTCCCGCGACCGCGTGGTCGCGCCCGACAACGGGCTCGGTGGCTGGAACATGCCGTGGCAGAAGTGGCGCGCGGGCTCGGCGCTGCCGTAGAGACGCCGTGACACGGGGTTGAATCCGGCCGAGTTCGGGGCGAACCGGACTCCCATCCGTGCGTTCCCGCCCCACGCCTACCACTTGAGGCCGAATGGTGACATCGCCGGGTGAAGCCACTGTCAGTGCGGTGTGGTTATCTATCGGCTGAGCGTGCGTGGGTAGGTATGCGCGTACGGGGGAGTGCGGGCCGGGCGAGGGAACAAAGGGGCCAGTCGTGAACGTGCAGCAGGGGCATCCGGTGCCGGGGGCGTGGCGGGGACGACCGCGAAGCAGCAGCGCGCTGCTCGCGCTGCTGCTCGGAGCGCTGCTGATACTGGTCACCGCCTGCGGCGGGGGCGACGACAAGAAGCAGGGCGGCGGGACCGACGCGGACAAGCAGCCCTCGCAGGCCGCCGTGACGATCACGCCGGGGGACGGCGCGAAGGACGTGGCCACCGACGGCGCCCTCAAGGTGACCGCCTCGCGGGGCAAGCTGTCCTCGGTCAAGGTCAAGGACGACAAGGGCAACGCGGTCGCGGGAAAGCTGACCGGCGGCTCCGTGTGGCAGCCCGCCGGCAAGCTGCGCGCGTCCACGACGTACCAGGTCGACGCCGTCGCGGTGGACGACCAGCTGCGCGAGTCGGCGCGGCACTCGACCTTCACCACCCTGGTGCCGAAGAACACCTTCGTCGGCCGGTACGTACCGGAGGACGGCCAGACCGTCGGCGTCGGCATGCCGGTCTCCGTCAACTTCACCCGGGGGATAACGGACCCCGAGGCGATCGAGAAGGGCATCAAGGTCACGGCCGAGCCCTCGGTGCCGATCGTGGGCCACTGGTTCGGCAACGACCGGCTGGACTTCCGCCCCGAGAAGTACTGGGCCCCCGGGACGAAGGTCACGCTCAGCATCGACCTCAAGGGCGTCGAGGGGCGGCCGGGCGTCTACGGCACGCAGTCCAAGCGCATATCCTTCACGGTCGGCCGCAGCCAGGTGAGCACGGTCGACGTGAAGGCGAAGGAGATGTCCGTCGTCCGCGACGGCAAGAAGATCAAGACGATCCCCGTCACCGCGGGCGCCCCCGGCACCGAGACGTACAACGGCCAGATGGTGATCAGCGAGAAGCACGAGGTCACCCGGATGAACGGGGAGACCGTCGGCTTCGGCGGCGAGTACGACATCGCGGACGTGCCGCACGCCATGCGGCTGAGCACGTCCGGCACCTTCATCCACGGCAACTACTGGTCCGGCCGCTCGACGTTCGGCTCCCGCAACGCCAGCCACGGCTGCATAGGTCTCTTCGACCAGCGCGGCGGCGGCGACAGCTCCACCCCGGCCGCCTGGTTCTACGCCAACTCGCTGATCGGCGACGTGGTCACCGTCAAGAACTCGCACGACGAAACGATCGCTCCGGACAACGGGCTCAACGTGTGGAACATGTCCTGGGAGAAGTGGCGGTCCGGCCGGTAGGCCGACCGGCGCTCGCCGGCGTCCGCGGCGTGACCGAAGGGCGCCGGTCCGTGCCGCGTTAACGCGGGCTAACCTGCCCCCATGACTGTGAACTTCGAGGTCGCCGAGGGCGTCGGCACCATCCGCCTGGACCGCCCGCCGATGAACGCACTGGACGTCGCCACCCAGGACCGGCTGCGCGAGCTGGCCGAGGAGGCCACCCGGCGCGAGGACGTGCGCGCCGTCGTCGTCTGGGGCGGTGAGAAGGTGTTCGCGGCCGGCGCGGACATCAAGGAGATGCAGGACATGGACCACGCCGCCATGATCGTGCGCTCCAAGGCCCTGCAGGACTCCTTCACCGCGGTCGCGCGCATCCCGAAGCCCGTGGTCGCCGCGGTCACCGGTTACGCGCTCGGCGGCGGCTGCGAGCTGGCGCTCTGCGCCGACTTCCGGATCGCCGCCGACAACGCCAAGCTGGGCCAGCCGGAGATCCTGCTCGGCCTGATCCCGGGCGCGGGCGGCACCCAGCGGCTGGCCCGGCTGGTCGGCCCGTCCAAGGCCAAGGACCTGATCTTCACGGGCCGCCAGGTCAGGGCCGACGAGGCGCTGGCGATCGGGCTGGTGGACCGGGTCGTGCCGGCGGCCGAGGTGTACGAGCAGGCGCACGCCTGGGCGGCCCGGCTCGCGGCCGGCCCCGCGATCGCCCTGCGGGCCGCGAAGGAGTCGGTCGACGCGGGCCTGGAGACCGACATCGACAACGGTCTGACGATCGAACGGAACTGGTTCGCGGGCCTGTTCGCCACCGAGGACCGGGCGACCGGCATGCGCAGCTTCGTCGAGGAAGGGCCGGGCAAGGCCAAGTTCGCCTGAGACGTATGTGGTTGGCGGGGCTCTTGGGAATTGGCCGGATGCCGATGCCTCGTGCGGGCGAATCGCGGTACACGCCGTGACGCCCCGCAGGGGCCCCGCCCACTGCGCCTGATCATCGGGTAGGCACATGAAGTCACCGCAGGCCGGAGCGGTTTTGGCCGAACTTTTCCTGCCTTCGGCATATGCCGGGGCGGGGGTCCGGAACCGGCTATTCCGGGCAGGGCATTCCCTCCGTTCCGCCCCCGTGACGCCCCGGTAACAGCCATGATGGGGGCATGGCGGGCCTCGAAGGAATGGAGCAGCCGCGGCCGCGGAGCGGCACGGCCGCCGCACGCTGGGGACTTCCCGGAGGTCACCCGGGCGCGGACGGGGAGAGCGGCCCGGCCGACGAGGACGATCTCGCCGCCAGGGCGCTGCAACTGGTGGGTGACCCCACCCTGGAAGAGGTGCGGCTGCCCTCCCGCCCCGAATCCGCCCTCACCGCCCGCCGGCTGACCCAGTCCGTGCTCCTCAAGCGCTGGTCCCTGTCGCCGCAACTGACCGAGCACGCCGTTCTGTTGGTCTCCGAGCTGGTCGGCAACGCCGTCCGGCACACCGGCGCGCGCACCTTCGGGCTGCGGATGCTCCGCCGCCGTGGCTGGATCCGTATCGAGGTGCGCGACCCGTCCCGCGGTCTGCCCTGCCTGATGCCCGTCCACGAGATGGACATCAGCGGGCGCGGCCTCTTCCTGGTGGACAAGCTCTCCGACCGCTGGGGCGTCGACCTGCTGCCGCGCGGCAAGACGACCTGGTTCGAGATGCGGGTCATCGACCGCTGAGCGGCAATGCGGGGACGGCCGTACGGCACGGCCCGCAAACGCGACTGGGGCCTGCCCGCTGTATGTGCGGGTGAGGCCCCAGTGTCGACCGCCGGCGGGCGAAAGGGGTGTACCCGCGGGGTCTGAACGACCTGGCCCGGGTCAATGGGGGTCGCTGCACCGACTATGGCAGGCCGGTCGCGACCTTGCCAAAGGTGCATTACGGACAGATGGCATCGTATGTAGATCAATCACAAGGAGATCAAAGGTGAGCTGCGCCACCGGCCTTGTATTCAGTGGTTAGGTAATCGATTCCCTCAATGGTTATGCGGTCAAGATCGTGGGATGTACAAACAGTTTCGTGTCAGGGCCCCCGGGGTGGCGGTCGGACGTCGGCGACCGCGCCCGCAATCCGTAGGATGGGCCGCTCACGCGCCGGGAGAAGGAAGCGGAAGGAGGCACGGGGCATGGAACGCGTACGCCGCTCGGCCACCGCGACCCTGCTGCTCCTGCTCGCCGTCACCTTCGGGCCGCTGCTGTGCCGGGTGGGCGGCGCCCAGCCGGCGCCCGCGGCAGGCACCGCCGTGGCACAGGCCGCCGCCCTCATACCGGCCGCCGCCGACCGCGCCCCGTCCGGCCGCGCCACGCCGGAGCGCGCCGCCGCCGACTGGACCGAGGCCGGTCCGGCGGCCGGCGTCCCGGTGGCCGAGGGGACGAAGAAGTGCTCACGCCAGCACGCCCCCGGCCAGAACGAGTCGGTTCCGGTCCCCACCCCGAACCGCGGTGAGCCGTCCGCGCCCGCCGCCACCGGCCCCGCCCCGCTCGCGGCCGACGGCCCCGCCTGCTTCGCGCTCGCCCGCCCGCCCACCGGCACCGCGCCCGCCACCGACCACACCGCCCTCCTGCCCGTACTGCGGATTTAGGCCGCCGCCCAGCGCACCGGCCGGCCATCCACCCACCCCAGTACGTCTGGAGCACCCGTATGCCCGCTTCCGCATCACCCACCCGCAAGATCGCCGCCATCGGCGCCGTCCTCGCCCTGGTCGTGGCGCTCGTCGCCATCGGCATCGCCGTCGGCAAGGCCGTCGAGGGCGGTTCCGACGGCGCCTCGAAAACCCCCGGCGCCGCCGCCTCCGTGTCTCCCCAGGAGGACGACGACCAGCAGGCGCTCTACGACCAGCTCGCGCGGCAGACCATCCGGCGCGTGGACGGCGACCCGCTCGCCGTCGGCAAGAAGGACGCCCCCGTCGTCCTGGTCGAGTACGCCGACTACCAGTGCTCGTTCTGCGGACGCTTCACCCGCGAGACACAGCCCGAGCTGATCAAGAAGTTCGTGGACGACGGCACGCTGCGCATCGAGTTCCGCAACTTCACCATCTACGGCGCCGACTCCGAGCGCGCCGCCCGCGCCTCCTGGGCCGCCGGGCAGCAGGGCAAGTTCTGGCAGATGCACGACCAGCTGTACGCCAAGACCAACAAGGGCAGCGCCCTGGCCGAGGACAAGCTCGTCGAGATGGCCCGCAAGAGCGGCGTCGCCGACCTCGACACGTTCCGCACCGACCTCGGCAGCCCCGCCGCCGCTGCCGCCCTCAAGAAGGACCAGGACGAGGGATACGGGCTCGGCGTACAGTCCACGCCGTCCTTCCTCGTCAACGGCCGCCCCATCGCGGGAGCCCAGGCCACCGGGGTCTTCGAGCAGGCGGTCGCCCAGGCCGCCGAGCGGGCGAAGCAGGCCGGCACGCCCGGCGCCCCGGGGAAGGGACGGGGTTCCGGCACGGCGGAGGAGCCGGCGAAGTGACCGACATCGGCTACCTCGCCGCCTTCCTGGGCGGCGCCCTCGCCCTGCTCAGCCCGTGCAGCGCGCTGCTGCTGCCCGCCTTCTTCGCCTACTCCCTCTCCCACCCCGGCCGGCTGCTGGCCCGTACCGGCGTGTTCTACCTGGGCCTCGCCACCACCCTGGTCCCGCTCGGCGCGGCCAGCACGGCCGCCAGCCGGCTGTTCAACGGCCACCGGGACCTGCTCGTCGCCATCGGCGGCTGGGTGGTCATCGCCATGGGCGTCGCCCAGATCCTCGGCCTCGGCTTCGCCTTCAAGCGCGCCCAGCAGGCAGCGGCGCGGATCACACCGCGCTCGGCCGTCTCCACGTTCCTGCTGGGCTGCGTCTACGGCCTCGCGGGCTTCTGCGCCGGGCCGATCCTGGGCGCGGTGCTGACGGTGACGGCGGTCAGCGGCTCCCCGGTCTACGGGGCCTCGATGCTCGCCGTGTACGCGCTGGGCATGGCCCTGCCGCTGTTCGTGCTCGCGCTGCTCTGGGACCGGTTCTCGCTGGGCAGCCGGGGCTGGCTGCGCGGCCGGGAATTCACCGTCGGAAAACTCCGGCTGCACACCACCTCGCTGCTGTCCGGCCTGTTCTTCATCGGCATCGGCGTGCTGTTCCTGACGTTCAACGGGACCAGCGCGCTGCCCGGGATCCTGGACGCGGACACGGAGGTCCGCATCGAGGGGTGGGCCACGCGGATAGGGAACGCCGTGCCGGACTTCGTGCTGGTCGCGGTGGTCGCGCTCATCGTCGCGGCGGTCCTGGGACGTATCGCGCTGCGCCCGGAGAAGCGCCGGGAGGACTGAGGCACCCGGCCCCGGCGTACCTGCTCCGAAGCGGCCGGTACGCCGGGGCCGCGGACCGGACCGTGTCCGGTCGCGGCGATGTCACCAGCTCATGTCCCTGGCGACCTCCTCCTGCGCGGCGGCGATCTCCTCGGCGGTCGAGCCGGTCAGGTCGGTGTCGGCGTCCCACTCAAGGCGGGACAGCAGATCCGCCAGGGCCTGCTTCTGGGCGGGGTGCGTCACCGGCACGGCGTCGAGATCCGTGCTCGTCAGCCAGTCGAACAGCACGACGGCGTCGGCACGCCACATCCGTACGGTCACGGTGGCCGGCCCGGCGGACGCATCGGTGGTCATCGGTCCATCATGCCCGTCGACCACCGGCGCCCCGGCAACCGCGGGACCCGGCCGGTACCGCCGCCGCCGTTCACAGCCACACGTTGTCGCTGACCGACCCCAGTCCCGTACCCGACAGCCGGCGGTGCAGGGCCACCGCCTGGTCCTCCGTGAGGGAGGCGACGTGGTCCGCCGCGGCCCGCAGCCGGTCGCCGTGCAGGGACAGCTCCTCGGCCCGGTCGGCGGGCAGCAGTTCCGGCGCGTCGTGGGTCCAGCGCAGCAGCTCGCCGACGATGCGGCGCTTGCCGTGCTGCTGCGTGGCCAGCGCCGGCCGGTCGATGACATAGCACCACACCAGCTCCTTGAGCAGGTCGCAGGCGGCGCGCCGCTCGTCGGGGATCACCAGGCGGGCCCCGTAGCGGATCGCGTCCGGGCCGCCGACCTCCAGCTCGATGCCCCGGGTGAGGTACGCGATCAGGTCGGCGGTGCGGCGGTTGACCGCGACCGCGTCCTCGTGGCCGCCGCTGTACGGCGCGTGCACGGCCAGCCGCTTGCCGATGTCCGCCATCAGCAGCCGCGCCGTGTCCCGGTCGAACGCCTCGCCCGCGCGCGCCCGCTTGGCCTGTACGTAGTCCAGGAAGCGCCGGGTCTCCCGCTCGGTGTCACCGCCCGCCGCGCCGTCCGGCGGGAAGAGCGCGGCCAGCGGGATCAGGCCGGTGCGGTAGAAGTCCTCCACGTCGTGGCAGGCGTAGGTGACGTCGTCGGCCCAGTCCATGACCTGCTCCTCGACCGGTACGGCGGTGTCCGTACGGCCCGCCCTGACCCAGGCGAACGCCTCCCGGTCGGCGACGTACACGCCCCACTTCACATGGCGCGCCGGGCTCTGGTCGACGGGCGCCCGCTCCCACGGGTACTTCGTCGACGCGTCCAGGCAGGCCCGGGTCAGGTGCAGGCCGCGGTGGCCCGGGTACTTGTGCGCGGCGAGGAAGGTGAGGACCCGCAGCGTCTGGGCGTTGCCCTCGAAGCTGTCCAGCACGCCGTCGGCGAAGTGCAGCTCGTCCATGGTCGTGCGCAGCGCGAGCTCGCCGGCGTGCCCGAACGGCGGGTGGCCGATGTCGTGCGCCATGCAGGCCGCCTCGACGAGGGCCGGGTTGGGGCCGCCGTACCGGCGCTCCAGCCGCTCGGCCATCCGCCGTCCGAGCTGCGCCACCTTCATCGAGTGCGTCAGCCGGGTGTGGTACGCGCCCAGCTCGGCGCTGGCCACCACCTGGCTCTTGCCGGCCAGCGCCCGCCACTGGGTCGAATACAGGATCCGGTCCACGTCGTGCTCGAATCCGGAGCGCTGTCCGTCGTCGGGCACCCGGCGCCGCAGGGAGTGCTGTTCCAGGTCTTCGTCGCTGTACTTGGCCGGTCGCATGGGCGGATGCTACGCGCTGCGCCCAAGGTGCCCTCCCCGGTCCCGGTGGTACGGCTGGTGGGGGCCGGCGTCCGCACGGCGGCGGCGGTCGTTGCACAGCAGGCACTTGCCGTACCCCGGAGGCAGTGGGTCCTCGGGGTCGCCGTACAGCGGATCGACGGCGCCGTGGGGATGTATGGCGCAGCCGGTCGGCCCGGCCGCGGTGCTGAGCGAGCTGGCGGCGGTCAGCGCCTGCCGCAGGACGTCGACGAGCTGGTCGGCGTCCCGCCGGGTGGGCGCCGCCTGGAGGGAGGAGGCGATGTCGGATGCGGTCGTCAGCGCGGTCTGGAGTTCGCGCAGGTCTGCGTAACCCATGCTCCGGAGCGTAGAGGCCCCCACTGACAGTTGATCTTCCGATCGCATTTCACGGCTTCGCATGCCCCATGCATGCCCGCCGCCGGCCACGATTGCGCACATCCGCGGTGACCGTCCCCTTGCCGGAGCATGACGGGCGAGGGGACGGCGGCCGGGAGCGGGCCGGTGCCGGTCAGGGAGCGATCGGCAGCTCACGCTTGTGGGCCGTGGCGTGGTAGCGGCGCACGATCGACTCGTACGCCTGCTCGCCGACCGGCTTGCCTTCGAGGAAGTCGTCGATCTCGTCGTACGTGACGCCCAGGGCGTCCTCGTCCGGCTTGCCCGGGTCCAGCGTCTCCAGGTCGGCGGTCGGCACCTTCTTGACCAGCTCGGCCGGGGCGCCCAGCGCGTCGGCCACGGCCCGCACCCGGCGCTTGGTCAGGCCGGTGAGCGGGACCACGTCCGCCGCGCCGTCGCCGAACTTGGTGAAGAAGCCGGAGACCGCCTCGGCGGCGTGGTCGGTGCCGACGACCAGGCCGTCCTGGGCGCCCGCGACCGCGTACTGCGCGATCATGCGCTGGCGGGCCTTGATGTTGCCCTGGACGAAGTCCTGGTGCCGGTCGTCCCGGAAGGCGAGCCCGCCGGCCAGCGCCGCCTGGAGCATCGCGTCGCTCGCCGGGCGGATGTCGACGGTCAGCTGCCGGTCGGGCTTGATGAAGTCCAGCGCCAGCTGCGCGTCGTGCTCGTCGGCCTGCACGCCGTACGGCAGCCGCATCGCGTGGAACGTCGCGTCGTGCCCGGCCGCGCGGGCCCGCTCCACCGCCAGCTGGCACAGCCGGCCGGCGGTGGTGGAGTCCACGCCGCCGCTGATGCCCAGGACCAGCGCGCGCAGGCCGGTGGACGTCAGCCGCTCCGCGAGAAAGGCCACCCGGCGCTCGATCTCGGCCTGGGCGTCGAACGACGCGGACACCTGGAGATCCCGGGCGATCTCCTGCTGCTGGGACGTGGACGCCGGGTCGGTCACGGCTGCTCCTTCACACGAGGGGCCAGCGCGGTGCGCAGTGCCTGCGCGGTGCTGGTGCGGACACCTACAGACTCTATGCCGGAGCCGCCCAGTTCTTCATGGCGGCCCTGTCCGGGAAGTCGGCCACGTCCTTGTCCAGCGGCCGGCTCGTGTACTGGTGGAAGAGCCAGTCGGCCTGGATGCGCGGTTTCCCGGCGGACACGTAGTCGGCGATCCACAGGCCGTCGGCGGCGTAGGAGGTGGAGTCGTGGTTGAGCCAGAAGTCGCGGTTGCAGTAGAGGATCACGCGGTGTGTGGGCCGCAGCCGCTTGACCTCCTTGAGGAACTCGTCCTTCTGCGCGTTGCTCGCGTACGTGCCGCCGCCGGTGCGCTCCCAGTCCGCCGCCAGCAGGTCACCCTCCTCGGACGCGCACTCGTCGACGAAGTACCTCGCCTGCGCCGCGATGTTGCCCGGCCACAGGAAGTGGTAGAAGCCCACCACGCAGCCCGCATCGCGGGCCTTGGCCGCCTGCGCGTTCTGATGCGGGTTGATGTACGAGCGGCCCTCCGTCGCCTTGATGATCACGAAGTCAAGACCGGTCGCCGAATACGACGGATTGTGTGAGCTGACGTCGACGCCATGCAGCATGAGCGGCCTCCTGCCGACCGAAAACGATCGATTACGATGCGTCACCTGGTGTTATCAGCAGTTCAACATGTCCACGGCATCTTCCGCCAGGGGTCGGCGTCGAACTTCCGCTGATCAACGCCTTGTTGATGCGCGAGCGGTCGTCTGTGACGTTCTCCGATCACTCGTGACCGGCTGCCCGGATCGGTAGCCATGCGTAGGCATCGGGCCCTCGGATACCGGGGAGGGGTTACGGGACCCGGTCGGCGAGGACGCGCGGGCCGGCCGGGAAACCACCACGGTTCGGCCAGGCCCCGTGCGCCGACCCGATGCGCCGACCCCGTACGTCACAGCCCCGCACTCCCGCACCCCGAGAACCCTGCACCACTGCTTGGCCCCCAAACGATTCATCACCGTCCCAGATGTTCGCCAAGGCGCGCATGTACCGGCACGGAGGCGAGCAACACCCCCCTGGGCGACGGTGGACGGCACCGCCGCCACCGGCACCGTACGCACCGCCCGCCAGGGGGAGGCTCGTCATGGAACACCAGCACGGCGGCACACAGTCACGCTGCCCCGCGGCGCCCGCCAAGGACCCGACCCCGTGCGAGGGCCCGCGCGAGGCGGCGACGATCGTCTACCGCCACGGCCACGAGGTCGCGGGCTGCGTCCACCACTGCGCCCGGCTCCTGGCCGGCCTCGAAGGCGCCCGCGTCCACCCCTTCGTCCCGGCACCCAGCGCCCTGGAGGTGTACCTGCGAGCCCGCGAACTCCCCCCGTTCGCCTGGGAAATAGGCAAGTGAGCGGGGGCGGGGCCGGGCTGGGCGGCGTTGTCAGTGGCGGGTCGTAGGGTGCGGGCATGACGAGAACGAGCAGGGGAGCGGACAGCCGGTCCGGTGACGCGCGGCCGTCGACGGCAGGGGCCGCGCCGGGCGTCCAGCCGTACTACGCACGGGCGGCGGAAGCACTGGCCGGGCGGTATGAGAGCGTCCGGTTCGAGACCGTGCACGGCGACTTCCTGCCCCTGCTGCCCGCGGCCCCGGCACGCGTCGCCGACATCGGCGCCGGCACCGGCCGGGACGCCGCCGCGCTGGCCGCCCTCGGACACGACGTCCTGGCCGTCGAGCCCGTCGCCGAGCTGCGCGCCGTCGGCAGGCGGCTGCACCCCTCCCCGGCGATCCGCTGGCAGGCGGACTCCCTGCCCGCCCTGTCCGGCATCGAGGACGAGGAGGGGAGCTTCGGCCTGATCCTGCTCTCCGCCGTGTGGATGCACCTGGACGCCCCGGACCGCCCGGTGGCCATGCGGCGCCTGCACACCCTCCTCGCCCCGGGCGGCCGCCTGCTCCTCTCCCTGAGGCACGGCCCACCACCCGCCGACCGGCAGATGTACGACATCCCGGCCCCCGAAACAACCACCCTCGCCGCCCGACACGGCCTGACCCCGATCCACGAGAGCGCCCACCCGGACGAGCTCGGACGCGACGACATCCACTGGACCTCCCTCGCCTTCGAGAAGGAGCGGATGTGACCCACGACGACTTCTACGCCACCGACCCGTCGGCCCGTGCGTCCTGGCGGTTGGCGATCCTCATGGGCCGCAACTCCCGCACGTACAAGTTCGCCCTCGGCAATGCCTTGCTGCACCACGCGTCCCAGGGCCACACGGAGATCCCGCTGCGCGACCTCGCCGCCCCGTATGCGATGACTCTTCTCGAACGCGCTGCCCGGGCGCCCCAGGCGCCGGAGGGCACGGCCGCGCGCGAGACGGACTTCCTGACCGTCGCGGCGCGCGAGAGCGCGGAGTCCCGCCGCCTCGGCCGTCCCACCGAGCGGCTGCTGGCCGCGGCGGAACGGTCGATGCAGGTGATGGTCATGCGCAAGTTCCACCATCACGGCGGTGCCGAGGTGCCCCACCGCTTCTACGAGCTGGCCGGCAGCCCGCGCAGCCGGACGGTGCTGCTCAGTTCCGCCCTCGGCCGGGTGGCCGGGTCGTACGGGGTCGACGGGCTCCGTGCCGAGCTGGACGCCCGGTGGAGCATCGTGGAGAACTCCTTCGCGACCGGGATAGGCCGCACCCTGATAGAGGAGGGCGTCCGCGTCGACCGGGAGACGCTGCATCTGACGGACCGGCGCCGGCGCCGTCCGGTCACCGGTGTCGCCGCGGCCGTGGCCGGGTTTCAGCACGGGCGCTGTCACATATGCGACGAGCCGGTCGGGCCCGCCGACCGGATCGCCGTCGACCACGTCTTCCCGTACGCGCTCATGCGGCGCTTCGAGAGTGTCGGCGGGTGGCGCGGGCCCGACCTGGACACGCTGTGGAACCTCGCCGTCGCCCACGAGAAGTGCAACGGGGCCAAGAGCGACCGGATGCCGACCGAGGAGGAGCTGACGCGGCTGGCCCGGCGGAACGAGGCGATCATGCGGTCGCCCTGGCCGCTGCGGACGACCTTGCGGATCAGCCTGGAGGGAGCCGGGCGCGGCCGGCGGATATCCGGCTGGAGGGCGTTCCTGCGGGAGGTCGAGAAGGTCTGCGCCTGAGCGGCCGGGCCCGGCCCGGCGGCCGGGCGCCGGCACGTCGTGGGCCGGGCCCCGGCGTCAGCACTCGATGATGTTGACCGCCAGCCCGCCCCGGGCGGTTTCCTTGTACTTGACGCTCATGTCGGCGCCGGTGTCCTTCATGGTCTTGATGACCTTGTCGAGGGAGACGTGGTGGCGGCCGTCGCCGCGCAGGGACATGCGGGCGGCGGTGACGGCCTTGACGGCGGCCATGCCGTTGCGTTCGATGCACGGGATCTGGACGAGGCCGCCGACCGGGTCGCAGGTCAGGCCGAGGTTGTGCTCCATGCCGATCTCGGCGGCGTTCTCGACCTGCTCGGGGGTGCCGCCGAGGACCTCGGCCAGGCCGCCGGCCGCCATGGAGCAGGCGGAGCCGACCTCGCCCTGGCAGCCGACCTCGGCGCCGGAGATGGAGGCGTTCTCCTTGAAGAGCATGCCGATGGCGGAGGCGGCCAGCAGGAAGCGGACCACGCCGTCCTCGTCCGCGCCGGGCACGAAGTTGATGTAGTAGTGCAGGACGGCGGGGATGATGCCGGCCGCGCCGTTGGTGGGGGCGGTGACGACCCGGCCGCCGGCCGCGTTCTCCTCGTTGACGGCCATGGCGTAGAGGGTGGTCCACTCCATGGCGTGGGCCTCGGCGTTGCCCTCGGCGCGCAGCGCGCGGGCGCCGTTGGCGGCGCGGCGGCGTACCTTCAGGCCGCCGGGCAGGATGCCTTCGCGGGACGTACCGCGGGTCACGCAGTCCCGCATGACCTGCCAGATCTCCAGCAGTCCGGCGCGGATCTCGTCCTCCGTGCGCCAGGCCTTCTCGTTCTCCAGCATGAGGGAGGAGATGGACAGGCCGGTCTCGCGGGAGAGGCGCAGCAGCTCGTCGCCGGTGCGGAAGGGGTACTTCAGTACGGTGTCGTCCAGCTTGATCCGGTCCTCGCCGACCGCGTCCTCGTCGACGACGAAGCCGCCGCCGACGGAGTAGTAGGTCTTCTCCAGGAGCGGGGCGCCGGCCGCGTCGTACGCGAAGAGGGTCATGCCGTTGGCGTGGTACGGCAGGGAGCGGCGGCGGTGCAGGATCAGCTCGGTCGACTCGTCGAAGTCGATCTCGTGGTCGGTGCCTATCTCGGCGCCGAGCAGCCGCAGCCGGCCGCTCTTGCGGATCCGCTCGACCTCGTCGTCGGCGGTCTCGACGTCGACGGTGCGGGGGGAGTGGCCCTCCAGGCCGAGCAGGACGGCCTTGGGGGTGCCGTGGCCGTGGCCGGTGGCGCCGAGCGAGCCGAAGAGTTCGGCCCGTACCGCCGTCGTCTGCGCGAGCAGGCCGTCCTTCTTGAGGCGCCCGACGAACATGCGGGCGGCGCGCATCGGTCCGACCGTGTGGGAGCTGGACGGGCCGATGCCGATGGAGAAGAGGTCGAAGACGGAGATGGCCACGGTGGCGGACTCCCTTGTCTGCTCGTGGTGGACGGTGGAGCAAATAGAGCTAAAGGGGCGGACGAAACAGGAGGTACGTTTCTGCGCCGACTGTCGAGCCTAACCCGGACGGCGGACAGACTTTCAGACGGAGGCCATCGGACGGCTGTCCTCCGGGTCAACTACGGAAGACGCAGTGGGGCCGGTCCCGCCGTCGAGCACCGGGTCGGGCCCGGGCAGGCCCGCCCGGTGGGCGAGGACCCCGGCGCGTACCGCCCAGTAGTAGAAGGCGACGGCGGAGAGCGCGACGAGGGCGATGTCCAGGCCGCCGGGGATGACGCCGTGGCCGCCGAAGTCGGGGCTGCCGAGCGCGGACAGCACGGACATCCACACCAGGAAGCCGACCAGCCACCAGGCGGGCGCGAAGTGCCGGCGCAGATTCCGTTCGCCGCGGCACCGCAGCACCACCGCGGCGACCGGCGCCGCGATCAGCGTCAGCAGCGCGACCTTGCCGGTGTCGGGCCACTTCGACCAGTACAGCGCGCAGGCCGCGAAGGCGAAGGTCAGCGGGCAGAGGACCTTCGCGGCGGGCAGCCGGAACGGGCGCGGCAGGTCCGGCTTGGTCTGCCGGAAGACGCCGACCGCGATCGGGCCGATGAGGTACGAGATGACCATGGCGGCGGAGATCACACTGGCCAGCGCGTTCCAGCTGTGGCCGACGGTCACCAGCAGCAGGACCGAGAAGCCGAGGTTGAGCCACATCGCGGGGCGGGCGGTCCCGTACCGGGGGTGCACGGCGGCCAGCTTCTTGGGGAAGAAACCGGTCTCGGCGAGGTTCTGGACCATGTACGCGGCGGACGCGACGTTGGCGATGTTGGAGCCGGCCGGCGAGATGAAGGCGCCGAACTGGAGCATCGTGACGACCCAGTGCAGCATCAGGACCTTGGCCAGGTCGGCGAAGGGCGAGTTGAAGTTCACCCCCTGCCAGCCGCCGGCCTGCGCGAGCTGCTCGGGCGGCACCGCGCCGAGGTAAGCGGCCTGCAGCGCGAGGTAGATCACCAGGCCCAGCGAGAGCGCGCCGACCAGCGCGATCGGAATGGCCCTGCCGGGGTTCTTGGCCGCGCCGCCGAGGTTGACCACGGCCTGGAAGCCGTTGAAGGCGAAGACCACGCCGCAGGTGGTCACGGCGGTCAGCACGGCGGGCCAGCCGTACGGAGCGAAGCCGCCCTGGGCGGTGAAGTTCGAGGTGTGGAAGCCGGAGGCGATCAGCGCGGCCACGGCCAGCACCGGGATCGCGAACTTGACCAGCGTCAGGACCGTGTTGGCGCGGGCCAGCAGCTGGACCGACCAGTAGCAGGTCAGCCAGAGCGCGCAGGTCAGCAGCAGCGCCACGCCCATGCCGCCCGTGGTCAGGTGGTGGGTGGCCGGGTCGACCAGCCCCTGGGCCCAGCCGAAGCTCCAGGACGACATGTACTGGGTGGCGGCGATGGACTCGATCGGGATGAGCGAGGCGACCGCGATCCACACCGCCCAGCCGGTGAGGAAGCCGAGGACGGGGCCGTGCGAGAGGTGGCCGTAGCGGGCCATGCCGCCGGGGATGGGGTAAGCCGAGCCGACCTCCGCGTAGGACATCGCGATCATGCCGATGAAGACGGCGCCGATGACCCAGGCGACGAGCGCCGCGGGCCCGGCCACCTGGGCGGCGGCGCCGGCGCCGAAGAGCCATCCGGAGCCGAAGATCGAACCGATGCCGATCATGATCAGCGCGAAGAGGCCGATCCCCTTGCGGTTGCCCGCGCTCATGTCCATGCCGTGCGTGTTCCGTCCTGCTGTGGTGCGAAGGGCCCCGCGTCGTTGAGGGGCCGTTCTCAGCCTATGGGGCGGAAAATCACCGTAAGGGGGACGGAAAAGCCGTGCGCCCGAGGTCAACGACCCCGGGCGCACGGCCTGTTCACCCCTCGGACACCGCCTCGGCGGCGCCTTGCGGGGCGTACTTCATGAAACGCGTCACACGGCCGCGGCGGCAGGGCGCGCCCCCGGCGGCCGGGTGGCGCGGGTCACAGCGAGGGGTACAGCGGGTGCTTGCCGGCCAGGGCGGTCACCCGGGCCTTGAGCGCGTCGGCGTCGTAGGACGGCTTGAGCGCCTCGGCGATGATGTCGGCGACCTCGCGGAAGTCCTCCGCCTGGAAGCCGCGGGTGGCCAGCGCCGGGGTGCCGATCCGCAGACCGGAGGTGACCATCGGGGGCCGCGGGTCGTTCGGGACGGCGTTGCGGTTGACCGTGATGCCGACCTCGTGGAGGCGGTCCTCGGCCTGCTGGCCGTCCAGCTCGCTGTTGCGCAGGTCCACCAGGACCAGGTGCACGTCGGTGCCGCCGGACAGCACGGAGACGCCGTGCTCGGTGATGTCGGACTGCGTCAGGCGCTCGGCGAGGATGCGCGCGCCGTCCAGGGTGCGCTGCTGGCGCTCCGTGAACTCCTCGCTCGCCGCGACCTTGAAGGACACCGCCTTCGCCGCGATCACGTGCTCCAGCGGGCCGCCCTGCTGGCCGGGGAAGACCGCCGAGTTGATCTTCTTGGCGAGCTCCTGGGTGGACAGGATCACACCGCCGCGCGGACCGCCGAGGGTCTTGTGCGTGGTGGTGGTCACGACGTGGGCGTGCGGCACCGGGTTGGGGTGCAGCCCGGCCGCGACCAGGCCGGCGAAGTGCGCCATGTCGACCATCAGGTACGCGCCGACCTCGTCGGCGATCCGGCGGAACGCCGCGAAGTCCAGCTGGCGCGGGTACGCCGACCAGCCGGCGACGATCAGCTGCGGGCGGGTCTCCTTGGCCAGGCGCTCGACCTCGCCCATGTCGACCAGGCCGGACTCCTCGTCGACGTGGTAGGGCACCACGTTGTAGAGCTTGCCGGAGAAGTTGATCTTCATGCCGTGGGTCAGGTGCCCGCCGTGCGCGAGGTTCAGGCCCATGATCGTGTCGCCCGGCTTGAGCAGCGCGAACATCGCGGCGGCGTTGGCCTGCGCGCCGGAGTGCGGCTGCACGTTCGCGGCCTCGGCGCCGAAGAGCGCCTTGACGCGGTCGATGGCGATCCGCTCGACCACGTCGACGTGCTCGCAGCCGCCGTAGTAGCGGCGGCCCGGGTAGCCCTCGGCGTACTTGTTGGTGAGGACCGAGCCCTGGGCCTCCATGACGGCGGCGGGGGCGAAGTTCTCCGACGCGATCATTTCGAGGGTGGACTGCTGGCGGTGGAGCTCGGCGTCGACGGCGGCGGCGACGTCGGGGTCGAGCTCGTGGAGGGAGCTGTTCAGAAGCGACATGACTCTTCCTGGGGTACGCGGGGCACGGGGCCCCGCCAGGCGGCGGGTGGGCGGGCTCAGCCGGTGAAGGCGGTGTACTCGTCGGCCGAGAGCAGGTCGTCCGGCTCGCCGCTGACCTTCACCTTGAACAGCCAGCCGCCCTCGAACGGGGCGGTGTTCACCAGCGAGGGGTCGTTGACGACATCCTCGTTGATCTCCGTGACCTCACCGTCGACGGGGGAGTAGAGATCGCTGACGGACTTGGTCGACTCCAGCTCACCGCAGGTCTCGCCCGCCGTGACCGTGTCTCCGACCTCAGGAAGCTGCACGAAGACGACGTCGCCGAGCGCGTTGGCGGCGTGCTCGGTGATGCCGATCACCGAAACGCCCTCCTCGGCGGCCGACAGCCACTCGTGCTCCTTGCTGTAGCGCAGCTGCTGGGGGTTGTTCATGTCTTGATTCTCCTGGATGCGGTGGCGTGCTCGGTGCAGGGGTCTTGACAGATGAGACGGAGACGCGTCTGGGACGGAGGTACGGGCGTCACTTCTGGCGCTTGTAGAACGGCAGCGCCACGACCTCGTACGGCTCGTGGGTGCCACGGATGTCCACCGCCACACCCGCCGTGCCGGGCGCGGCGTGCGCGGCGTCCACGTAGGCCATCGCGACGGGCTTGCCGAGAGTGGGGGAGGGTGCACCCGAGGTGACCTCGCCGATGACCGAGCCGTCGTCGGCGACGACCGCGTAGCCGGCGCGCGGCACCCGGCGGCCCTCGGCGATCAGCCCCACCAGCTTGCGGGGCGGCGCGGCCTCGGCGCGGTCCCGGGCCGCCTCCAGGGCGGCGCGGCCCACGAAGTCGCCGCCGTTCGTCGTCTTCTCGAACTTCACGACCCGGCCCAGGCCCGCGTCGAACGGGGTGGTGTCCGTGGTCAGCTCGTGCCCGTACAGCGGCATGCCCGCCTCCAGGCGCAGCGTGTCCCGGCAGGACAGGCCGCAGGGCACCAGGCCGGCGCCCTTGCCCGCCTCGGTCAGCGCCTCCCAGAGGGCCGGCGCGTCGGCCGGGCGGACGAACAGCTCGAAGCCGTCCTCGCCGGTGTATCCGGTGCGGGCGATCAGCGCCGGCACGCCCGCGACGGTGCCGGGCAGCCCGGCGTAGTACTTGAGGCCGTCCAGGTCCGCGTCGGTCACGGCCTTGAGGATGCCGGGGGACTCGGGGCCCTGCACGGCGAGCAGCGCGTACGCGTCCCGGTCGTCGCGGACCCCGGCGTCGAAGCCGTCCGCCCGCTCGGTGAGGGCGTCCAGCACGACCTGGGCGTTCGAGGCGTTGGCGACGACCATGTACGCGGTCTCGGCGAGGCGGTAGACGATCAGGTCGTCCAGGATGCCGCCCTCGGCGTTGCAGATCATGGTGTAGCGGGCGCGGCCGACGGCCACGCCGCCGATGTTGCCGACCAGCGCGTAGTCCAGCAGGTCGGCGGCGCGCGGCCCGGTGACGGTGATCTCGCCCATGTGGGAGAGGTCGAAGAGGCCGGCGCGGGTGCGGACGGCGGTGTGCTCGTCCCGCTCGCTGGCGTACCGCAGCGGCATGTCCCAGCCGGCGAAGTCGGTCATGGTCGCGCCGAGGGCGCGGTGGATCGTGTCCAGCGCGGTCCGGCGGGGGGCTTCGGTCATGGTTCTGGCTCCCGGGCATGGGTGACAAGACGGTCTCCCCATCTGTCATCGGAACCTGAGAGGTTCACCGGAAAGCCGTCACCGGTCCGGTTTGCACCTTGGGTGGAGCCACACCACGGCGGCCCGCTTTTCAGATCTGCCTCGCCCGCGCGGTATCGGGGCCTGAGAGATTCAAGGGAGGACTTGCTCCTTCGGCGCCCCGCCGTGACGGCCGGGGACTCTCCCGCGCGGATTCAAGCGGCCGGTATGCAGTTGGCTGAGCGTGGCACCCGTACGAGGGCGCGCCCGGTGAGGGGCGGCCCGGCACATGGCGCGCACATCATCGCACGGGATCGCCGGATAAAGGAGCCCTGGTCGCACCGGTGTTCGCGAGGAGGTCACGACCATGTCCGGGGTGTGTACGGATCGGGCGGATTCCTTGAACCGTATTACCTTTTCTTGACACTCTGCGGGTAAGGGGACGGATCCATCGGACCGGGAGGGGCGATCACGGTGCACAGGCAAGCCGCATTCGCGACGAGTCCGGGAGGCGCGCCCCCGGGCTGCGTCCCGGAAGTGACCCCGGGCGCCGTCCCCGGGCCCCTGCGGCTGCCGGGCCCCGGCCGCGGGCAGGCCGGACGAGCGGCGGACGCGGTCCCGGTACCGGACGCGGCCGCGGTGGTCGACGTCGCCCCGGTGCCGGACGTGCCCGACGTGATCGACCTCAGAGACCGGCGCACCGCCCGCGACGTGTCCGAGCTGCACTTCTCCGCGGGCGACCTGGTGGTGGTCTCCGGGCTGCCGGGCAGCGGCAAGAGCACCCTCATGCTCCGGGTGGTGCCCGCCCTCGACGGCCACGGTGCCGTCGTGCACCGCGTCGACTCGCAGGACGTACGGGAGCGTTGGGAGCGCGGCCGGCTGCGCCGCCTGCCGTACGCGCTCTACCGGCCGCTGGTCAGGGCGGCCCACTACCTGGGGCTGCGGCGGGCGCTGCGCTCCGGCCTCAGCGTGGTGGTGCACGACTGCGGAACGCTGGCGTGGGTGCGGCGCTGGCTCGCGCGGGAAGCGCGGCGCGGCGGGCGCGGGCTGCATCTGGTGCTGCTGGACGTGCCGCCCGAGGTCGCGCTCTCCGGGCAGCGGTCGCGCGGACGCGGAGTCTCCGGTTACGCCTTCGCCCGGCACCGGCGCGCGGTGCGGCGGCTGATCATCCGCGCGCAGGCGGCCCGGCTCCCGGCCGGCTTCAGCTCGGCCGTCCTGCTGGACCGGCGGGCGGCGGACGCACTGCGGCGGGTCGGCTTCGCGCAGCGGCCGCCGGCAGCCGCGGCCGAGGCCGCCGGGCCCGGCGCGGCGTACGTCTGACGGGTCGTACGGAACTCCCCGCACGACCCGTCGGTACCGGTCCTAGCTCTGGGATATCTCCCGCAACTGCGCCTCCTCCGGACGCTCGGTGCCGGGCCGATCTAGAGGCCCAGGGCCTTGAGGAGCGTCGCCGGCAGCGTCAGCACCGAGTTGAGCAGCGAACCGGCGGGCTGCTGGGCCTGGTCGGCGGGCTGCTGCTGCGGCTGGTCGGCAGGCGCCTGCTGGCCGGCGGGCCGCTGCTGGTCGGCGGGCTGCTGCCGCGGCGCGTCGGCGGGCGGCTGCGGGTCGCTGGTCGGCGCCTTCGGCTGGGCGGCCGGCTCGTCGTCGGCGTCGGTGTCGTCCGCCTGGCCGGCCGGCTGGGCGACGGGCCGGTTGGCGGGCTGCGCGGCGGGCTGGGCCGCCGGCCGCTGACGCAGGTCGCCGACCAGCTTGTCGATGCCGAGGCTCTTGAAGACGTTGGTGACGGAGGTGGTGACCGCGTCGGTCAGCTCCCTGGTCGACCGGGCGTTGTCGGCGTTCTCGTCCGGGGCCGGGACCCGGACGCCGGTCAGCTCGTCGAGCTCGATCCGCAGGTTCCGCGACGCCCTGTCCAGCGCGGCGGTGTCGGCGGAGACCGACCGGTCGGAGTCCTTGTTCAGCAGGTCCGCCAGGCGCCGCGCGTCCAGGAGGACGCTGTCCAGGTGGGTGCGGGCCGCTCTGACCTGGACGGAGTGGCTGCGGTCGTCGGCGAGCTTCTCGGTCAGCTCGGTGTTGGCGTCGGCCAGCCGGCCGAGGTCGTCGACGATGACGCTCTGGTTCCGGACGGGCGGCTTGGGCTCGTCCGCCGCGGCCGCGGAACCCGCGACACCGAGGGCGAGGGCGCCGACGGTGGCCGCGCTGACGAGGGCGGTGGTGGTCCGGTGCGTTGCCATCAGGAGGTGTGCCTTTCTGTAGGAACGGCAGGGCAAGATCACCCTGGAGCCACCTTCGGAGCGGTATGCACGGTCCGCAACCGCTCGCGTGCGTTCGGTGGTCATCCGGATGCACCCGGGCTCCTCCTCCCTGCTGGCGTTAGGGTCTTCGACCAGGTAAGAGCCTGTACGTGAGCGGGTGGGTGGACATGGACTTTCCGGAGCAGGGCATTCCGCAGCTGGGGTGGCCCGCCAACGAACTGGAGGAGGTGCTCGCCGCCTCGGTGGGGCACCCCGGGGCGGGCGCCCGCATCGTCGAGGTGCTGGGGCGCAGCCGTATATGGGTGCCGCTGCCCAAGGGCGGCGGCCCCGAGAGCGCGGGGATGGGCCGGTCCGGCCTGGACCTGCCCACCGTCGAGATCGACTCGGCCGCGTATGTCCCGGTTTTCAGCTCCGAACAGGAGTTCCAGCGGGTGGCCGGGCCGAACCTGTCCTTCACCGTCGCGCCGGCCGCCGAGTTCGCGCGCGGGCTGCCCCCGCTGATCGGCATGGCGGTCAACCCGGACGGCACGGTCGGCGTCCCGCTGCCGCCCGCCGCGGTGGCCGAGCTGTGCCGGGCTGGCCGCCCGGACCAGCCGGGGGCGCCGAGCGGCGCCCGCGTCCGGCTCTTCGAGCCGGACTGGCAGGAGGAACCGGTCGACTTCCTGGCCGCGGCCGGGCTGGAGTTCTCCGGCGCCGGCTTCGTGGTCACCGCGCGCCGCGCGCTGGCCAGCGTCGAGGGGGACGCGCCCGCGCTGTTCGTCGGTGTACAGGTGGACGCCGCCGCCGTCGCGCCGCACGACCCGGCCGTACGGGACGCGGTGACCGCGGCCCTCGGGCGGGCCCTCGGCGGTACGCCGCTGACCTGGCCCGTCCAGCTCGTCATGCTGGACCTCGCCCAGGGTGACCCGGTCGCCGACTGGATGCTGGAGCGGGTCAGGCCCTTCTATACCCGCGACCTCGCGTAACGGTCGGTGCCCCCGCCGTGCCGCCGCCCGCCGGGGCGCCCGCTCCCCGTGACCGCAAGCCACGTGTGCTGATCCGACCGGGGCCCGGACGCAGGCTCTAAGCTGTTGGTGCAACCGGCAGGCGTACCCCACGTGCCTGCCGACAGGAAGGGACGGACCACGTGAGCGCGGGTGCGCATCAGGGAGCGGCTGCCGGGCAGGTCGAGCAGATGCTGCAGCAGGTCTCGCCCGGCCGGTACGACGCCTACGAGGCGTTGCTGCAAGCGCTCGCCGCAGGTCAGGTCTGGATGCTGCTCTGGCACGGCCAGGCCGGTTCGCCCGATGCGCAGTACGGCAACATGGAGGTCGACGGGCTCGGCTACGCGCCGTGCGTGACCTCGGCGCCCGAACTCGCCGCCAGTGGCTGGAACCGCGCGCACGAAGTCGTCTACGGCCGGGACATCGCGGCCACCCTCTTCCCCGACCGCTGGGGGCTGTGGCTGAATCCGCACGCCCCCGGCGGTGGTGTGGGCATCCCGTGGCTGGACCTGCGGCGTATCGCGGGCGGCCTGGACCGGCTGCCCGCCGGGCCGCTGCGGATCACCGAACCGGCCATCGAGATCCCCCAGTTCTACGCCCTGCTGGGGCAGAACGCGCACCGTACGCCCGCCGTGCGCTCCCTGCGCCGGGCCTGGGTGCAGCCCGCGCTGGGCGCCCCGTACCTGGCGATCGGCCTGGACCTGTACGACACGGGCCAACCGGCCGTGGACTCGGTGCGGTTGATGATCCAGCAGTCCATCGGCGCGGTGCCGGAGGGGCTGCCCGTCTCGACGGTCGCGATGAACGACGAGTACGACCCGGTCGGCATGTGGATGCGGGCCAACGCGCGCCCCTTCTTCGACCGGGACGCGTACGCCGCAGGCCCGGTGCCCGCGCCGGCCCCCGCGCCGTCGTACGGATACGGCTACCCCCGCCCGTACTGACGTGCCCCCGCGCCCGTACCCCGCCCCGCGGTACCGGCCGGCTGTCTTCTCTCCTCACCCCATGGGTTTGCGCTGGCTCGAAATGGCCCCCCGTGCCCGTTAGTTGACCCCTGATTCGGGTCGTGTGCCCCGCTCATTCGTGGCTTGTGTCCGCATAACGGAAGCCCGTGGGCCACATCACAGTTGCGCATCCATTCCCGGTCAGGGCTGGTGAGTGATCGCGAATCGGATGAAGACTCCCGCAGCAGAGGGCTCCGGCCCTGTGTACGAGAGTTCTGCCGCTCGTCGTCGCGTGATGTTCCGCGGCTTCTGCACTACCGGCAACACCTGTAACACCTGCACCTGCAACGCCCGCACTAAATGCACCAGTTGCTCCAGCTGTTCCAGATTTCTCCCAGTTGCTCTAGATGCACCACTCGCACCAGTGATGTGAACCAGGCCGCAGACCGCGGCGCGCAAGGGCCGGCCGGCGCCGGCCGAGAGGGGTCAAAGGCACCGTGACCGCACCGATCGAGACCACCGGGGCGGCTGCCGAGGCGCAGCCGGAAGCGGTGCTGGCAGGCGTCGAGAGCAAGAAGATCGAGGGGCGCTCGCTCGGCCAGATCGCCTGGCTGCGCTTCCGGCGCGACAAGGTCGCGGTAGCGGGTGCCATCGTTGTCACCCTGCTCATCGTGATCGCGGCACTGTCCCGGCCGATCCAGTCCTGGCTGGGCCTGGACCCGAACATCCCGCACCAGGACCTCATCGACACCAACACCACCCTGCCCAAGGGCGACTTCGGCGGCATGAGCTGGGACCACCCGCTCGGCATCGACCCGAAGTTCGGCCGGGACCTGCTCGCGCGCGTCCTGGAGGGCTCCTGGGTCTCGCTGATCGTCGCGTTCGGCGCGACGCTGCTGTCGGTGGCCATCGGCACCGTGCTCGGCGTGGTGGCCGGGTTCTACAGGGGCCGGGTGGACGCGCTGATCAGCCGGCTGATGGACGTCTTCCTGGCCTTCCCGCTGCTGCTGTTCGCCATCGCCATCTCGGCCTCGCTCCAGGGCGGCGCCTTCGGTCTCGAAGGACTGCCGCTGCACATCTCGGTCCTGATCTTCGTGATCGGTTTCTTCAACTGGCCGTACATGGGCCGGATCGTGCGGGCCCAGACGCTGTCGCTGCGCGAGCGGGAGTTCGTGGACGCCGCGCGCGGCATGGGCGCCCGCGGCCCGTTCATCCTCTTCCGGGAGCTGCTGCCCAACCTGGTGGGCCCGATCATCGTCTACTCGACGCTGCTGATCCCCTCCAACATCCTCTTCGAGGCGGCGCTGAGCTTCCTGGGCGTCGGCATCCAGCCGCCCCAGGCGTCCTGGGGCGGGATGCTCAACCAGGCCGTCAAGTTCTACGAGGTGGACCCCCAGTACATGCTCGTGCCCGGCCTCGCGATCTTCGTCACCGTGCTCGCGTTCAACCTCCTCGGCGACGGCCTCAGGGACGCGCTCGACCCGCGCAGCCGCTGACGCCCGCCGGCCCCGTACGCCCGGCAGGCACCCCACCCAAGATTCCGACCAACGAAGGGGAAACCGACCACTATGCGAAGGTCAGTCCCGGTCGCGGCGATCGCGGCCCTCACCAGTGCGGCCCTGTTGCTGTCCGGCTGCAGTGGCAAGAGCAAGGGCGGCGGCTCCGCCGAGGCGAACGCCGCCACCAAGGGCATCGTCAACGCCTCGGACGAGAAGGGCGGCACGCTCACGTACGCGATGAGCGACGCCCCCGAGTCCTTCGACCCCGGCAACACGTACTACGTCTACATCTGGAACTTCAGCCGCCTGTACGCGCGCCCCCTCACCACCTTCAAGCCGGGCCCCGGCCCCAAGGGCAACGTGCTGACGGCCGACCTCGCGGAGTCGATGGGCAAGGCCAGCGACAACAACACGACCTGGACGTACAAGCTCCGCAAGGGCCTCAAGTACGACGACGGGAAGCCGATCACCTCGAAGGACGTCAAGTACGCCGTCGAGCGCAGCAACTTCTCGCGCGAGGTCCTCTCGCTCGGCCCGAACTACTTCCAGACGTACCTCAAGGACAACGAGGGCGGCTACAAGGGCCCGTACAAGGACAAGAACCCCGAGGGCCTGAAGTCCATCGAGACGCCGGACGACCAGACCATCGTCTTCCACCTCAAGCAGCCCTTCGCCGAGTTCGACTACCTGGTCAGCGCCCCGCAGACCGCGCCGGTGCCGCGGGCCAGGGACAAGGGCGCCGACTACACCAAGGACGTCGCCTCGTCCGGCAGTTACAAGTTCGAGTCCTACGAGGAGGGCAAGAAGGTCGTCCTCGTCCGCAACCCCCACTGGTCGGCCGCCACCGACCCGCTGCGCAAGCAGCTGCCGGACAAGATCGTGCTGAACATGAAGGTCGCCCAGTCGACGATCGACAAGGACTTGAAGGCGGGCAACACGCTCGTCGACATGGCCGGGCGCGGCGTGGACTCCCAGACCCAGGCCCAGCTCCTGACGGACAGCAAGGAGAAGGGCAACACCGACAACGCGCTCGGCCAGCGCCTGGCCTACGTGGCGATCAACACCAAGGTCGCGCCGTTCGACAAGCCGGAGTGCCGCAAGGCCGTGCAGTACGCGGTCGACAAGAAGGCCGCGCAGACCGCGCTCGGCGGCCCGGTCCGCGGCGACATCGCCACCACCTTCCTGCCGACCGACCTCGACGGGTACCAGAAGTTCGACCTGTACCCGCAGAAGTACAACGGTGACGCCCTCGACCTGACCGAGGCCAAGAAGCACTGGCAGGCATGCGGCGCCGGCAACGTGAGCACCACGATCACCGCGCGCAACGACCGGCAGGACGAGGTGGACGCGGCGACTTCGGTGGTCAACTCCCTCAAGAAGATCGGCGTCAACGCCAAGATCCAGACGTACCCGAGCGGCAAGTACTTCTCGGACTACGCGGGCGTGCCGGAGTTCACCAAGAAGAACAACGTCGGCCTGATGATGATGCAGTGGGGCTCGGACTACCCGGCCGGCTTCGGCTACCTGAACCAGGTCGTCAACGGCAAGGCGATCCAGAAGTCCGGCAACACCAACCTCTCCGAGCTGGACGACCCCACGATCAACAAGCTGCTGAACGACGCCATCGCCAACGGCGACAAGGCGCAGCGCGAAAAGATCTACGCGGAGATCGACAAGAAGACGATGGAGCAGGCCGTCATCGTCCCGCTGACCTACTTCAAGGTCCTGATGTACCGCTCGCCGAAGGCCACCAACCTGGTCTCCACCTCGGCCTACAGCGGTGAGTACGACTACCTCAACATCGGCGTCAAGAAGTAGCAGCCCCGGAAGGCAGGTGAAGGCATTGGTGTCCGCGGGCCGGCCGGGTCCGGTCCGCGGCGCCGACGCCGCAGTCCCGTGTTCTCGTACATCATCCGCAGGTTGATCAGCGCGGTGATTCTGCTGCTGATCGTCAGCGCGGTCACCTTCGGCATCTTCTTCGTGCTGCCGAAACTGGCCGGGCAGACCGCCGACCAGTTGGCCGGGCAGTACATCGGAAAGGCCCCATCGGCCGCGGACATCGCCGCGGTGAAGAAGAACCTCGGCTTCGACAAGCCGGTCTTCGTACAGTACTGGGACTTCCTCAAGGGCATCTTCGTCGGTGTCGACTACAAGTTCGGCCCCGACGCCGCCACATGCAACGTGCCGTGCTTCGGCTACTCCTTCAAGACCCACATCGAGGTCTGGCCCGAGATCCAGACCAGGCTCCCGGTGACCATCTCGCTGGCCGCGGGCGCGGCCGTGGTGTGGCTGGTCTCCGGCGTCGCCACCGGCGTGCTCTCCGCGCTGCGCCCCGGTTCGGTCTTCGACCGGCTGGCGATGGGCGTCGCCCTGGCGGGCGTCTCGCTGCCCATGTTCTTCACCGGCGCGCTGGCGCTGGCCCTGTTCACCTACCAGTGGCCGATCTTCGAGCGGAGCGACTACGTGCCGCTGTTCGAAGACCCGTTCATGTGGGCCCAGACGCTGGTGCTGCCCTGGTTCACGCTGGCCTTCCTCTACTCCGCCCTCTATGCCCGCCTGACCAGAGCGGGCATGCTGGAGACGCTGAGCGAGGACTACATCCGGACCGCGCGCGCCAAGGGCCTGGACGAGCGCAAGGTCGTGGTGCGCCACGGCCTGCGCGCCGCGCTCACCCCGATCATCACGGTCTTCGGCATGGACGTGGGCCTGCTGCTCGGCGGCGCGCTCATCACCGAACAGGTCTTCTCGCTCAAGGGCGTCGGCGCGTTCGCCGTCGAGGCGATCAACTCCAACGACCTGCCGAACATCCTCGGCGTCACCTTGCTCGCCGCGTTCTTCATCGTCCTATGCAACCTGGTGGTGGACGTTCTGTACGCCGCCGTCGACCCGCGGGTGAGGCTCTCGTGACCGACTCCCCAGACTCCACCACCGGGCCGGGCACCCCGGACGCCACCACGGCGGGGCCCGCCCCTGCGGCCGACCTGACCAAGACGGGCGCCGCGGTCGGCGAACCGGCGGCGGCCGGCTCCGGAACGCCCACCGCCTTCCTCGAAGTGCGCGACCTCAAGGTGCACTTCCCCACCGACGACGGCATCGTGAAGTCCGTGGACGGCCTCTCCTTCTCCCTGGAGAAGGGCCGTACCCTCGGCATCGTCGGCGAGTCGGGGTCCGGCAAGTCCGTCACCTCGCTCGCCGTGATGGGCCTGCACCGGGCCTCCCGGCAGCAGCGCAGCAAGGTGGACATGTCCGGCGAGATCTGGCTGGACGGCAAGGAGCTGGTCGGCGCCGACCCGGACGACGTGCGCAGGCTGCGCGGCCGCGAGATGGCGATGATCTTCCAGGACCCGCTGTCCGCGCTGCACCCGTACTACACGGTCGGCCAGCAGATCGTGGAGGCGTACCGCGTCCACAACGACGTGGACAAGAAGACCGCGCGCAAACGGGCGGTCGAGATGCTGGACCGGGTGGGCATCCCGCAGCCCGACAAGCGGGTGGACGACCACCCGCACCAGTTCTCCGGCGGCATGCGCCAGCGCGCGATGATCGCCATGGCGCTGGTCAACAACCCCGAGCTGCTGATCGCCGACGAGCCGACCACCGCGCTGGACGTGACGGTGCAGGCGCAGATCCTCGACCTGATCCGCGACCTCCAGAAGGAGTTCGGCTCCGCGGTCATCATCATCACCCACGACCTGGGCGTGGTCGCCGAGCTGGCGGACCAGCTGCTGGTGATGTACGGCGGCCGGTGCGTGGAGCGCGGCCCGGCGGAGAAGGTCTTCTACGAGCCGCAGCACCCGTACACCTGGGGCCTGCTGGGGTCGATGCCGCGCATCGACCGGGAGCAGACCGAGCGCCTGATCCCCGTCAAGGGATCGCCGCCCAGCCTGATCAACGTCCCCTCCGGCTGTGCCTTCAACCCCCGTTGCCCGTACGCGGACGTCCCCGCGGACGACCTCACCCGCACGGTCCGCCCCGAGCTGCGCCAGATCGACGATGGGGGCACCCCCGCCAATGAGGGCGTAGCCGGCGGGGGAGGCCACTTCGCCGCCTGCCACCTGTCGCAGGAGGAGCGGGAACGGATCTGGACCGAAGAGATTGCGCCGAAGCTGTGACCGAGACAGACGAGACCGGCGTCGCTGCCGGCACGACGGAAGGCAGCGCCGCCGACGCCGCGCCGCTGCTCAAGGTGCGCGGCCTGGTGCGGCACTTCCCGATCACCAAGGGCCTGCTCAAGCGGCAGGTCGGCGCGGTGCAGGCGGTCGACGGCATCGACTTCGACGTACGGCAGGGGGAGACCCTGGGCGTGGTCGGCGAGTCCGGCTGCGGCAAGTCGACGATGGGCCGGCTGATCACGCGGCTGGACGAGCCCACCGGCGGCACCATCGAGTTCGAGGGGCGGGACATCACCCACCTGTCGGCGGGCCGGCTGCGCCCGATGCGCCGCGACGTACAGATGATCTTCCAGGACCCGTACGGGTCGCTGAACCCGCGGCACACCATCGGCGGCATCGTCGGCACCCCCTTCCGCCTCCAGGGCGTCGAGCCCGAGGGCGGCGTGAAGAAGGAGGTGCAGCGGCTGCTGGAGCTGGTGGGCCTGAGCCCGGAGCACTACAACCGCTATCCGCACGAGTTCTCCGGCGGGCAGCGGCAGCGCATCGGCATCGCGCGGGCGCTGGCGCTCAAGCCCAAGCTGGTCGTCGCCGACGAGCCGGTCTCCGCGCTGGACGTCTCCATCCAGGCGCAGGTCGTCAACCTCATGGACGACCTCCAGGAGGAGCTGGGCCTGACCTACGTCATCATCGCGCACGACCTGTCCGTCATCCGGCACGTCTCGGACCGGATCGCGGTGATGTACCTCGGCAAGATCGTGGAGCTGGCCGACCGGAAGTCGCTGTACGAGGCGCCGATGCACCCGTACACCAAGGCGCTGCTGTCCGCCGTGCCGGTGCCCGACCCCAAGCGGCGCACCCAGCGCGACCGCATCCTGCTCAAGGGCGACGTGCCCTCGCCGATCGACCCGCCCTCCGGCTGCCGGTTCCGCACCCGCTGCTGGAAGGCGACCGAGGTGTGCGCGACCACCGAACCGCCGCTGGTGTCCCTGCGCACCGGTCACAAGGTGGCCTGCCACCACCCGGAGAACGCGCCGGAGAACGCCACGGCGCAGTCACCGGATGCCTCGGGGAGCGAGGACTGACCCCGGGCGCCGGCACGGCACGGTGAGGCGGGGGCCGGTGCGCGGAGGGGGGAGCACCTTCCGCGCACCGGCCCTCCGGCGTCCGCTGCCGCCCCTTGACCGGCCGGTGGTGCCGACCAAAAATTCGGGCATGGCCACTGATCACGCGCTCACCGCCTACGAGGCGGTCGCGGCGGACTACGACACCATCGTGGAAGACCCGTACCTGCTGCGCTGGGTCACCTTCTACCGCAGACTCGTCGAGCGGTACGGCTCGGGCGGCACCCGGCTGCTGGACGCGGGCTGCGGCACCGGCCGCGGCACCCTCGCCCTGCGGGACCGCCTCGGGTACACGGTGACCGGCTGCGACCTGTCGCCGCCGATGATCGAGGTCGCGCGCGCCAAGCCGGAGGCGGCGGGTGTCCCGTTCGTCGTCGCCGACCTGCGGGACATGCCGGACCTCGGCTCCTTCGACGTCGTCACGTGCATGGGCGAGCCGCTGAGCTACCTGGCCGACGGCGCGGAGCTCGCGGCCGCCTTCGCGGGGCTGGGGCGGCAGCTGGCGGACGGCGGCATCGTCGTCTTCGACATGACCACGCTGGGCAGCTTCCGGCGCGACTACGCGGTGACCAGGGTCGTGGACCGGGACGGGCGCTTCGACGTGTGGCGGGGCGGGCCCGTACCCGTGGAGCCCGACACGGTCGTCGACGTCACCCACGACTACTTCGCGCGCACCGGCGACGACGCCTGGCGGCGGGTCTCCTCCCGCCACCTCTACCGCCACCACTCCGACGCCACGGTGCGCCGCGAGCTGGCGGCCGCGGGCCTGCGGCTGGTCGCGGCGCACGGCGTCGAGGGCCGCAAGCTGACCGATTCCGTTGACGAGGACGCCTGCCGCAAGATCCTGTACGTGGCCGCACGGCAGTCCGGTGGAGACGCCAACTGATCGGTAAAGCATGACAAGTTGGCAAAGTCCCGAGTGAAAACCGACAAGAGAGTGCAGAGTCGGCGCGGTTGTATACCGGACGACATCCGTGTGTTCGAAGGGACGGCTCATGGCACTCTCCCGTTCAGCACGTCGCTCCGCTCGGCTGCTGCCCCTCGCGACGGCGGCGGCCGCCGCCTTCTCCCTCGCCGCGGCCCCCGCCGCCGCACCCGGCGCCCCGGGCGTCGGCGACCCGTACTTCCCCAACCTCGGCAACGGCGGCTTCGACGCCCTGCACTACGACCTCGGCGTCAGCTACGAGCCCGCCACCGGCCGCCTCGACGGCCGTACGGAACTGACCGCGCGCGCCACCCAGGACCTCGACTCCTTCCACCTCGACCTCCAGAAGCTGGAGGTCACGTCGATCGAGGTGGACGGCAGACGCGCGAAGTTCACCCGCTCCGGCGACGAGATCACGGTCACGCCCAAGCGGCCCCTGGAAGAGGACGAACGATTCACCGTCGAGGTCGAGTACGGCGGCGTGCCGCTGCCGCTCAGCGGGCCCATCGTCTTCGGCTCGGACTACGGCTGGATGAAGACCAAGGACGGCGTCTTCGTCGCCTGCGAACCCAACGCCGCCTCCACCTGGTTCCCCTCCAGCGACCACCCGGGCGACAAGGCCACGTACGACATCCGCATCGACGCGCCCGAAGGGCTGACCGGCGTCTCCAACGGCCGGCTGGTCGACCACTACGACGAGGACGGCCGCTCCTACTTCCACTGGCGCGAGCGCGAGCCGATGGCGACCTACCTCGCCACCGCCACGATCGGGAAGTTCGACGTGCGCACGGGCACCACCCCCGGCGGCGTCCCGATCTACGTCGCCACCGACCCCGCGCTGCCCACCGGCACCGTGGACGTCTACGGCATCACGGCCGCCACCACCGACTACTTCTCCCGGGTCTTCGGCCCGTACCCCTTCGAGGAGACCGGCGCGATCGTCGACGACATGCCGCAGGCGGGCTTCTCCCTGGAGACCCAGACCAAGCCGGTCTACTCGGCCGTCCGCAACGAGACGACCATCGCCCACGAGGTGTCCCACCAGTGGTTCGGCGACTCCGTCACGCCCCGCGACTGGCAGCACATCTGGCTGAACGAAGGTTTCGCCTCGTACGCGCAGTGGCTGTGGGACGAGCACAAGGGCACCAGGACGGCGGCCGCCGCCTTCCGCGCCGCGTACGCGGCCCGGCCCGCCGAGTCCGACTTCTGGAAGGTGAAGGTCGGCGACCCGCAGCGGGACACCATGTTCGCCCCGGCGGTCTACACCCGCGGCGCGATGACGCTCCAGGTGCTGCGCGAGCGGATCGGCGACCGCGCGTTCTTCAAGCTGCTGCCCGCGTGGACGAAACAGCACCGCCACGGCAACGCGGACACCCGGCAGTTCGTCGCGCTGGCGGAGAAGATATCCGGACAGCGGCTCGGCGACCTCTTCCACACCTGGCTCGACACGACCGGCAAACCGGCGCTGCCCTGACGGGCGGGCGGGTCCGCGCGCGGCCCGGGCGGCGCGCGGACCCGCCCCCGTCCCCGGGAACGGCAGTTCGCATCACGTACCGTCGAGGGTGGTACGAGCCGTGAAAGGGGACACGGAATGAGCCTGACCGGAACCCCGCTCTTCGTGGTGCTGGTGATCGCGACGGTCCTCGCGGTCCTCGCCACCCTGCTGCTGTGGGGGAGAGTGCGCGGGCCGCGCCCCCTGCGCTGGCTGTCCCGGATCGTGCTGATCGCGCTGTGCCAGCTCACCGCCATCTGCGTGGTCGCGGCCGCCATCAACAACAGCTACGGCCTCTACGCCTCCTGGGACGACCTGCTCGGCACCGAACAGGACGCGGTCGCGATGCCGGGGCCGCCGGTCGGGCGCGCCAAGTTCAACAACGGCCCGAACGGCGTCAAGGACACCTACTTCCGAGGGGCGAAGTCACAGCTCTCCGGGCAGGTGATGGTCTGGACGCCGCCGCAGTACGACGACCCCGCGTACCGCAAGACCCGGTTCCCGGTGGTGATGCTGCTGCACGGCGTCCCCGGCTCGCCGCAGTCCTGGCTCGAACAGGGCGGCATGCCCGGCAAGCTCCAGCAGCTCGTCCAGGCGAACGCGGCGCACCCCTTCATCCTCGCCATGCCCGTGGTCAACCCGGGCAGCGTCGACACGGACTGCACCGACATCCCGCACCACAAGGCCGCCACCTGGCTCGCCACCGACGTCACGGACCTGGTCAGCCACCACTTCCGCACCGCGCCGGGGCCCAAGAACTGGGGCCTGCTGGGCTTCTCCACGGGCGGCTACTGCGCGGCCAAGCTGCCGTTGCAGTACCCGAAGACGTTCGGCGCCGGCGTGGCCTTCGACCCCGACCCGCTGACCGGCGACCCGGAGGTCCTCGCCGATCCGGTGCTGCGGCAGCGCAACAGCCCGCAGTGGCTGGTCCGGCACGCCAAGGCGGACGTCGGGCTGTTCCTGGCGACCTCGGCACAGGACCGGATCAGCCCGCCCGCCAACATCGAGCGCTTCAAGAAGGCGGCCGAGGGCACCAAGACCCGGGTCAGGACGCTGGTGCTGCCGACCGGCGGCCACAACTACGGCACGTGGACGCGGATGTACCCGGCGGCCTTCGGATGGCTGAGCGAGGAACTGGAGGCGCCGCAGCCGGTGGCGTAGCGCGGGGCCTGGTGTGCCGTCCGGTGAGTCGGCGCGAGCCCCGGGCCGAACCGCCCGCGCGGCCGCGTCGCCGTCACAGCGGAGGTACCTGTTCCGGTCCGCCGTGACCGGTGCGGCGTATGCGCACCGTGCCGGCGTCCAGGTCCACCCGCACGGGCGGGTCCTGCGCCGGCCTGACGTTCTTGCGCACGCGTTCCTGCTCCATGGCGCGCTTGACGGCCTGCGCCCCGGGGGAGCCCTCCTGGACCAGGTCGGCACCGATGGACGACAGACGCTTGGTCCTGCGCCAGTAGATCCAGCCCCGTGCCTCCATCGCCAGCAGAACACGGTCCGCCAGGAACACCGCGGGGATCACCAGCAGGACCAGGAACGGTAAGAACGCACCCATGGGCAGGAGACTACTTCGCCGATCCCGCACGCGGCGCCTCCGCCGCATGGGGGAGGCGGCTCGTCCTCCGGGCTGATCCCCGCGCGCCGCGGACCCGGAACAGTGGTCCCCATGGCGATCAACGGGACGCGTGCGGCTGCGGTACGGACGGCGGGGGGCCGCCCATGACGGCCTGGCTCATGTCGTTCCCGGCCTTCGCGTGTCTGCTGGCCTTGTTCGCCCTGCTGGAGAGCGTATGGCGGTGGGTCACGGGATGGGGTCTGGTCCCGTGGCTGCGCAGGCGCACCGGACCTTCGTTGTCGAGCATCGCCTTCGACGAGTTCACGGCGGTGGTGAACGGGAACAAGGCGGCGGAGCTGGAGCAGCGGCGGGTGGAGCTGCTGCGGCGGGACGACGAGAACGACGGTGCGCCGCCCCGTTCCCGTATCGACCTGAGCGGTGGCACGGCGTTCATCGTGGTGCCGGAGGAGGCGGCCGGCCCGTGCGTTCGGCGGGGCGGTGCCCTCGCCGGCCCGGCGGACCCCCGCTAATCCCGCGGTTTGAACTGCTGGGGGCGCGGGAGGTGGAAGTCGTAGTAGACCGCTGCCATGCGCAGGGCGAAGACCAGGCCGGCGGAGACCACGGCGGCGACGTCCGCTCGTGCGTGGAGGTGGTGCAGTCCCAGGTACAGGGCGGCGCCGGCCAGCGCGGCGATGGCGTACACGTCCTCCCGCAGCAGCAGCGGCGGGAACTCGCCGCACAGTACGTCGCGGATGACCTCGCCCACGACGCCGCTCATCACCGCGAGGATGATCACCGCCAGCGGCGTGGCGCCCGCTGCGATGGCGGCGCGGGCGGCGATGACGGTGACGACGGCCAGCCCGACCGCGTCGACGACCAGCAGCGACTTGCGGGGCAGCTCCCAGTACCGCAGGTAGACGATGGTGCCCACGCTGACGCAGATGATCAGCGTGAGCAGGACCCAGTCGTGGGTCCAGTAGAGCGGGTGGTCGTCGAGGATCAGGCTGCGCAGGGTGCCGCCGGCGGTGGCCGCGGCGAACGCGAGCACCAGGCCGCCGAACGGGTCCATGTTGGCGCGGTACGCGGCCAGCACACCGCTCGCGGCGAAGGCGGAGACGCCGACCAGGTAGAGCACGTGAAGCATGGGCCTATGATCTCAGGCCACCGGCCCGCACCAGGCCCTTCGCGGCTCCGGCCGGGCGCTGGCGGTGGAAGGAAAAAAGGGTCTACCAGTCAGTAACAAATGCGTGTAGCGTGCCGCGCATGGCACAGGTGACCATAGGTAACAGCGAATTCGACCGCGATACGGCGGTCGTCCGCCGCGCCGCGGGGCACTACGAGGCGGACCTCTCCGCCGGGTGGACGATCATCAACGCGGTCAACGGCGGCTACCTGCTCGCCCTGGTGGGCCGGGCCCTGGGCGACGCCCTCCCGCACCCGCACCCCTTCTCGGTCACCGCGCACTACCTGACCGCCTCCGTCCCGGGCCCCGCCGTCATCCGCACCGAGGTCGTGCGGACCGGCCGCACCATGTCCACCGGCTCCGCCACCCTCGTGCAGTTCGCCGAGGACGGCAGCGAGATCGAGCGGCTGCGGGTGCTCGCCGCGTACGGCGACCTCGACGCGCTCGGTGACGACGTCCGCACCACCGCCAAGCCGCCGGCCATCCCGCCGTACGAACACTGCCTGGGCACGGACGACGCGCCCGAGGGGCAGCCCACCATCCCCGGCAGCACCGCCATCGCCGGCCGCCTCGCCATCCGGCTGGACCCGGCGACGAGCGGCTGGGCCGTCGGCGCGCCCTCCGGCAACGGCGAGATGCGCGGCTGGTTCGGCCTCGCCGACGGCCGCGACGCCGACCCGCTCTCGCTGCTGCTGACGGTCGACGCCATGCCGCCCACCGCCTTCGAGCTCGGCCTCAGGGGCTGGGTCCCCACCGTCGAGCTGACTACCCACGTCCGCTGCCGCCCGGCCCCCGGGCCGCTGCGCGTCGCCGTGACCACTCGCAACCTGGCGGGCGGCTTCCTGGAGGAGGACGCGGAGGTCTGGGACAGCGAGGACCGGCTCGTCGCCCAGTCGCGGCAGCTGGCCCGCGCGCCGCGGGCGGCCGGCGCGGCGTGAATTCCCCGGGGCAAAAGGGGGGCGGCGGCCCCCGTGACGTGCGAGACTGATCACATGGGGGACATGCCACTGAGCACTGACGAAGGCGCCGTCGTCTGGCTGCACTTGGCTCCGGTCGACGCGGACGGGCGGGGCAACGGTGCACTGCCCGCGGGCGAGCCCGCCGACAAGGACGCCGGCGACGTGGGGCTGGAGCTGCCCGACGGCTACGGCCACGCGCGTCCGGTCAGCGTGGACGGCCGGGTCGCGCGGGCGCTGACCCGCGGCGGGGAGACTCTGGAGGGCGCGCTGCGGCCGCTGGGTACCGTGCTGGGCGGCATCCACCGCTCGCTCGCCAGCGGCGACCACCGGCCCGACGAGGTCACGGTGGAGTTCGGGGTCACCCTCGGCTCGGACCTGAGCCTGGGGGTCTTCTCCGGCAACGGCGAGGCCAGCTTCAAGGTCTCCGCCACCTGGAACCTCGGCAGCGGCAGCACGACCTGAGGACGGCATGGTGGTGTCCGCAGTGGATCAGCCGCTGTACCGCTCCTTCGTCTCCGTGCGGGACGCCGGACGGGCCGTCGGCGCGGGCGTCCTGATCGCCGACGACGCCGTCCTGACCTGCGCGCACGTCGTCAACAGCGCGTTAGGAAGGGACCGTTACGACCAGACGCCGCCGGGTCCGGCGCGCACGGTCCGCGTCCGGCTGCCGCACGTCGCGCCCGACCACGACCTGACCGCGCGGGTGGACCCCGCGCTGTGGAGCCCGCCGCGCGCGACGGCGGCCGAAGGCAGCGGCCCCGTGACGCCCGGCGCGCTGCCCTACCACGGCGACCTGGCCGTGCTCCGGCTGCCGGCGCCGGCCCCGCCCGGCGCCGAACCGGCCCCCTTCCTCCAGCACGCCTACGGCAACGAGGTCATCGCCCTGTGGGCCAGCGGCCATCCGCTGCCGACCGTGCGCGCGGTGCCCCGGATCTCGGCGCCGCCCTGGATCGCGCTGGACGTGGTGGGCGGCACCGAGGTCAGGGAGGGGTTCAGCGGCGGGCCGCTGTGGGACCGCGAACGGCAGGCCGTCGTCGGCCTCGTCGTCGCCGACCTGCAGGCCGCAGCCGGCGCCCGGCCCGCGGGCGCGACCCCCGCCACCACGATGTACGCGATCAGCGTCCCGGCGGTCGAGGCCGGGCTGCCCGGGCTGCCGCCGCCCGTGGTGCCCACCGCCCGGCGCGGCGTCCAGCAGCTGCTGGCCGCCCTGGAGGCCGTCCTGACCGGCCCGGAGGCGGTGCGGTCCTGCGAGGAACTGCTCGCCTCCCGGCTGCGGCGGCGGCCCCTGGGCCCGGGCGCCGACCTCGACCGGCTGGTCGGTCTGGCTGTCGGCGTCCGGCGCGGCGTGCCCGAACTGCTCCAGGCCGTACGCGAACACGCCCCCGCGGCCGGCGGTCCGCAGTGGGAACGGCTGCGCAGGGTGGCCCGCGCCGTCAGCCCCGGCGAGTGCCTGACCCTCGGCCAGCGGCGCGGCCTGGCCGGACTGCTGGCGCACTGCGGCCGCACGGACCCGCAGGAACTGCTCACCGCGGTCCTGCCGCACGCCATCGAGCTGCCCGCGGTCACCGGGCTGGCCGACGCCGTGGACATCCTGGAGGGCTTCGAGGCGCACGGCCCCCAGCCCATGCCGCCGCTGCTGCAAGGCGTGGTGCGCATCGGCGTCGACGAGGCCGAGGCGGGCACGGACCAGGCCGAGGACCTGGCGGCCTGGTCCGAGCGGGCCGCCGGGTGGCTGGGCGTGGACGTGGCCGCCGTACGCCAGTACGCGGCGGACGTGTGGGGCTACCGCGCGGAACGGGCGCGGGCCGCCGTGGCGGAGCAGCGGGTGGCCGCCGGCGGCCACCGCGCGGCGCACATGGACGGCGCGCACACCGGCGGCGCGCACGCGGGCGGCTGGGCCGGGGTCAGGGGCGCCGCGGCGGGCCTGCCCGCCCCCTCGCCGAACGGCGCCCGGCCGGCAGGCGGCGCGGGCCTGTCCCGGGTGCCGCGTGTCCAGGTGGAGCTGCTGCCCACCGCCACCGGCCAGCACTACACGTACCAGGTCTGGGCCTGGAGCGGCGGCGAAGCGCCGCACCAGCTCGTGCTGGCCCAGGACACCGAGGTCACCAGCGAACAGGTCGTGGACGACATCCACCGCGTCCTGGTCAACGAGATCCGGGAGGACCCCGAGCCCGCGCTCGTGGAGTTCTTCCTGCCCGCCGCCTGGCTCGGCCTGCCGGTGGACCGCTGGGAGTCCTTCGACAGCGACGAGGACGGGCCCTTCGAACTGGGCTTCACCCGCCGGGTGGTGATCCGCACCGCCCGGCGCTCCCGCGAGAGCTACGCCGGGTGGAAGCGGCGCACCGCGGCGCTGGACGGCGCCCGCAGCCTCGTCCTGGACCACGGCTGCACCGACCGCAAGGTCGCCCGCGCCCGGCTGGAGATGCAGCCCGAGGTGGGCACGGTGATCGTGTGCTGCGAACCGCGCCACCACGGGGTCCTGCTGCGCCAGTGCGTGCAGGCGGGCGTCCACACGGTCCTGTGGCACCGCGAGGACCACGGCGAGGGCATCGCCGCCGGACTGCTCGAACTGGTCGAGGGCGGGCACCACACGCAGCTCCCCGAGACGGTACGGCTGGAGCGGGCCAAGGCCGTGGCCGAGGTGGCCTGCACCGGCCACCGGGGGCGGCAGCTCTCCTTGATGTACGACGCGCCCGACCACCGGCCTCCGCAACTGGCCCCCGACGCCTGGGTACTGACCCAGCCATGACGCGGCAAGCGAGCACGCACGAAGGAGAACGACCCGTGGCCCGACAGAGCACACCCGACCACGGCCCGGAAGGCGGGCCGGAGCCCGAGGGCTGGTGGGTGTTCCGCGGTCCCGCGCCCCTGCCGGCGGCACCACCGTGGCGTTACTTCGCCGCCGCCCGCAGGAGGGCCGAGGCGCCCGCGCCGTACCTGATGGACCGCAACGAGGTGTCGGTGGTCAACGCCGCCCTGCACCTGCACCGCCCGCTGCTGGTCACCGGCCGCCCGGGCACCGGCAAGAGTTCGCTGGCCCGCGCCATCGCCGGGGAGCTGGGGCTCGGCGACGTGCTGCGCTGGTCCGTCAACAGCCGCTCCACCCTGGGTGACGCGCTGTACCGGTACGACGCGGTGGGCCGGCTGCGCGAGGCGTCGCTGCGCCGCGAGCGTGAGGGCGCCCGTACGGCGCCGCGCCGCCTCAAGGACCACCGCGGCACCTCGGCCACCGACATCGGCCAGTACCTGCGCCTGGGCCCGCTGGGCACGGCGCTGGCCGCCACCGAGCGCCCCCGGGTGCTGCTCGTCGACGAGTTGGACAAGTCCGACATCGACCTGCCCAACGACCTGCTGGTGGTCCTGGAGGAGGGCGAGTTCGAGATCCCGGAGCTGGCCCGGCTCTCCGAGCACCACCAGGACGTGCACGTGCTGACCGACGGGAGCCGGGAGCGGGTGCGGGTGCACCGCGGCGTCGTCTCCTGCGAGCACTTCCCGGTCGTGGTGATGACCAGCAACGGCGAGCGGGAGTTCCCGCCCGCCTTCCTGCGCCGCTGCGTCCGCCTCGACCTGCCCGACCCGACGCCCGAACGGCTGCGCGAGATCGTCGCCCACAACCTGGGGCCGCAGGCGCTCGCCGAGGCCGAGGACCTGATCGACGGCTTCCTGCAGCGCTCCAAGACCGAGACGCTCGCCACCGACCAGCTGCTGGCCGCCGTCCACCTGCGTATCACCGGCGCCGACCTGACCAAGGACGAGCTGCTGTCCGCCGTCATGCACCGCCTCGACGAGCCCATGTCGCCATGATCGACCGGCTGCGGCAGATCCTGGCCGGCCAGGGCTACGACCTCGGCGCGGGTGAACTGCTGGACGTGCTGTGGCTCGCGCGCGCGGTGCGCGAGGGCGAACGGCGCCGGGCGGCGGGCACCGACGGCGCGCCGGGGGAGGAGGGCGGGGCGTCCTCCGGCGGGCCGGACGGCGGCCCGGACGCGGACGCGCGCCCCGCGGCCGGGAGCGCGGACGGCAGCGGCGGGGATGCCGGCGAGGCGGGCGGTGCGGACGAGCCCGACGGCCCTCGGGAGGCCGGTGGCGCGGCGGGCGCGCCCGGCCCCGCGAGCGTCCTGCCGTCGCAGCGGTCCCTGTACGCGATGGGCAGCGAGGGCGGCAGCGTACGCAGCCGGCGCGCCCGGCCCGCGCGGGCACCCGGCCGCCGCGCGCTCGCCAGGCCCCAGCACCTGTCCCGCGCGCTGCGCCCGCTGCGCCGGTCCCAGCCGCACCCCCACCGCCAGGTGACCGACGTGGAGGCCACCGTGCGGCTCGCGGCGGAGACCGCGCTGTTCGACGTGGTCTCCCGGCCGGACCTGGAGCGCCGCTGGTCCGCCGTCCTGCTGGTCGACGACGCGCCTTCGATGCAGGTGTGGAGCCAACTGGCTGCGGAGACACGCGCGTTGCTCGATCGCAGCGGCATCTTCCGCAGCGTGCGGGTGCGCACCCTCGACCCGCGGGAGATGGCCGTACCTGGCCGGCTGCCGTGGGCCGCCGGGCCCACCCTGACCTTCGTGCTGACCGACGGCACCAGCGCGGGCTGGCGGACCCCCGACGCGGCGCGTGCCGTGCGCGGCTGGGGCCGGTACGGGCCGGTGGCGGTGCTGCACCCGCTGCCGCGGCGGCTGTGGCGGGGCACGGCGCTGGACGCGCAGCCCCGGCTGCTGACCACTCCAGCCGAGTTCGCGTGCCCGGACCGGATCACCGTGCTGGACCCGCTGACCGGCGAGCCTGACCCGGAGGCCGAGGAGCCGGGGACGGTCGCGCTGCCCGTCGTCCCGCTGACGGCCGGCGGGCTCGGCCAGTGGACCGCGCTGCTCACCCGGCCCGGTGTGCCGCACCTGGTCGACACGGTGCTGCTGGGCGAGGACCCGGAGCAGGACCCGCCGCGGCCCGCCGGTTCGGCCGAGGAGCTGGTCGCGCACTTCCGGGGCGCGTTCTCGCCCGAGTCCTACCGCCTGGCGGTACGCCTCTCCGCCATCAACCCGCTCACGGTGCCCCTGATGCAGCTGGTGCGGGCCGCCACGATGAGCGACGCCGGGCCGACCCAGGTCGCGGAGATCCTCCTCGGCGGGCTGCTGGAACGCGTGAGCGACGTGCGCGGGCCGCGGTCCCTCGGTGTGTTCGGCCGGCCGTTGGGCGCCGGCCCGGGGCAGCCCGTCTACGACTTCCGGCCCGGCGTGCGCGAACTGCTGTTCAGCGGCCTCGGCACCCAGCAGTCCCTCGCGGTGGTCGAGGCGGTCGGCCGGGCCCTGGAGCCGTTCATGGGGCGGCTGCCCGACTTCCCGGCCCTGGTCGCCGACGAGACGGGCGAACTGCGGCTCCAGGAGTCGGCGCAGGCGTTCGCGGTGCTGGCCAGCCCGGTGCTGGAACGGCTGGGCGGCAGTGTGGCGGTCGCGACGGCCGAGGCGGAGGCCGGCGCGGGCACGGAACACGCGGACGGCCCCGAGGCCACCGTACGGACCCCCGTGGAGACCCCGGCCCCCACCCCGCCCCCGCCGGTACTGCCCGGCGACCACTGGCGCGAACCGCTGCGCTGCACCCTGCTCGGGCCGGTGCGGCTGTGGCGGGGAGACCAGCGCATAGAGATCCCGGACCGCCTGGACCGGGCGCTGCTCGCCGCCCTGCTGCTGCGCCACGAGGGCGTCGCCTCCGAGGCCGAACTGCTCGGCGCCCTGTGGGGCGGCAGCCCGCCGCGCGGCGCCCGCTCGTCGCTGGACCACAGCGTCGCACGGCTGCGCAAGGCGCTCGGCGAGGACGAACACGTCCTGATCCGCGAGCGCGTCGGCTACGCCCTGCGCGGCGACGCCGGAACCGAGATCGACGTGGACCTGGAGCGCGCCGAGGGCCACGAACGCGCGGCGCGCGCTGCCCGGGACGCGGGGGACTGGGCCCGCGCGCGCACCCTGCTGGGCGCGGCCCTCGACCTGTGGCGCGGGGAGCCCCTGGCCGGGCTCCCCGGCCCGTACGCGCAGTCGGAACGGCTCCGGCTGACCGAGTGGCGGCGCACCCTGGTCGAGGACCGCATCGAGGCGGACCTGCGGCTGGGCCGCCACGCCGAGGCACAGGCCGAGCTGGCCGAGCTGCTCGCCCACGACCCGTCCGGCGCCCGCCTGCGCGAACTCCAGGCGCTCGCCGGGCACCTGGCCACCACCGAGGGGACCGTCGCGGCCGCGCGGGCACCGCGCGAGCCCCTGCGCGTCACCGTGCTCGGCCCGGTGCGGGTGCTGCGCGGCAGCGAGGACCTGGCGGCCGGCACGTCGCAGCAGCGCGCTCTGCTCGCCGTGCTCGCGCTGCGCGGCGGACGCCTCGTCCCCGAGGCCGACCTCGTCGGAGCCCTGTGGGGCGACGACCCGCCGCCCACCGCGCACGCCGCCCTGCGCACGTACGCGTCCCGGCTGCGCAAGGCCCTCGGCGCCGACGAGCACGTCCTGATCGGCGAGGACGGCGGGTACGCGCTGCGCCAACAGGCCGGGACCAGGGTCGACGTGGACGTGCGCGAGGCCGAGGACCTGGTCGCGGCGGCCCGCGAGGCGCGCGCCGCCCGCGACTGGTCGAGCGTCAGGGAACTGCTGGACTCGGCCGTCGCCCTGTGGCGCGGCGGCGAGCCCCTGGCGGGCCTGCCGGGGCCGTACCTGCGCGCGGAGTCCCGGCGGCTGGCCGACCGGCGGCGCACGCTGGTCGAGGACCGCACCGAGGCGGAACTGCACCTGGGCCGCCACGCCGCGGCCGAGGAGGCGCTGACCTGGCTGCTGTACCTGGACCCCGCCCGCGAGCGCACCCGCGAACTGCTCGCCCGCGCCCTGGCTCGCGACGAACCGGTCTCCCCGGGGCTGCGCAGCCTGCTGCGGGCCGGCCGCTACGGGCCCCGGCAGGACCGCGCGGGCGGCGGCCGGGCGGCCGAGGCGGCGCAACTGGCGGAGCACCTCACCCGGGAGCGGCCCGGGGTACGCAACGCCTGTGTCATCTCGGGGGGCGCGGGCGTCGGCAAGACGAGCCTGGCGGCGCAGGTGGCCGACGCGGTGCAGGAGCGGTTCCCCGACGGGCGGCTGTACGCGATCATGCCGGCGGACGGCGACCCGGAAGCAGTGGTTCCGCACCTGGCCGGCGTGCTCCTGCGCCAACTCGGCTACCGCGAGGAGGAGATGCCCGCCTCCGGCGAGGAGCGGGTGGAGTTCTACCGGACCGCGGTCCGCGACCTGCGCCTGGTCGTCGTCCTGGACGACGTGCGCGACGTCGGCCCCGTACTGCCCCTGCTCCCGGACGCCACGGGCGCCGCACTGGTCGTCGCCCGCGACAGGGCGCCGGCCGGCCTGACCGGCGTCCTGTCCCTGCACCTGGAGTCCCTGAGCCCCGCCGACGCGATGGAGCTCCTCGTGCTGCGGGTGGGGGAGGAGCGGGTGGCGGCCCGCCGCGCGGTGGCGCGTGCCGCGCTCGAAGCGTGCGGCTGTTCGGCCGCCGCGATCGACGCGGTGGCGGCGGAACTGATGCTGGAGGGCGCGACGGACCGCACGGCGGCCGAGTCCATGATCAACAGTGTCGTGCTGCGCCTCACCCACGACCTCGCCCCGCCGGCCCTCGCCACCTTCCGGCTGCTGGCGCTGCCGCACTGTACCGACCTGCCGGCCGGCGCCGTCGCCGCCCTGACCGGCACCCAACCCGCTGCCGCCCAGGGGCACCTGGAGACCCTGGTGCGGGCCGGCCTGCTCAAGACCCCCGCCCCCGGCCGCTACCGGCACCGGGAAGCGCTCGCCTCCGCCGCGTACGAGAGTCTGACCGCCCACACCTCGCCGGAGGAGCGCGGCGCCGCGCTGTCCCGGCTGCTCGACTGGTACCTCGTCACCGCCCGCCGGGCGTACGGGCTCGACGCGCCGGGCGCCCCGCTGCTCGACCGGACGGCCTCTCCCGCCGCACCCGTCACCGCTCTCCCGCTCGCGGACCGCAGAGCGGCGTCCGACTGGTGGGCGAGGGAGGCGTCCGGGGCGCTCTCCACCGTCCGGCAGACGGTGGAACTGCCGTCCGGGGCCCACGCCGCCCGGTGCGCCGACACGCTGCTCCTCCTCGAACCGCTGCTGGGAACGGGGCGCTGGACCAAGCGGTACGAGCAGACCGCGCTGACCGTGATCGCCCGCGCCGCCGCCGGCCGCGACAAGCGCGCCGAGGCGCGGGCCCGGCTGGCCCGCGCCGCCGCCTGCCTGGCGGACGACCGGTTCGCCGAGGCGGAGGACGAGGCCCGCCGCGCGTACCGGCTGGGCCTGGACGTGAGCGACGCCGTGACCAGCGGCCGCGCCCCGCAGATGCGCGGCGTGACGTCGGTCGCGCTGCGCCGGCGCGACGCCGAGCAGTACTTCACGCTCGCCATGAGCCACTGCCAGGTGCAGGGCGACCGGCTGGGCGAGGCCGCGGTGCTGGTCGGGCGGTCCCGGCTGCACGTCCGCGACCGCGCCCCGGAGCGGGGTGCCGAGCTCGCCGAGCGGGGCGTGCGGATCTACCGTGACGCCGGGCAGGGACACCGCCTCGGGCTGGGCCTGTACTTCCTCGCCGTCGCGCAGGCCGAAGCGGGCCGCCACGAGGATGCGCTGCGCGCGCTCCGGGAGGCGTTGCCCGCCTTCGAGCAAGCCGGACAGCGGCTCTGGGCGGGCCTGACCCACCTCAGGGCCGCCGAGGCCCACCTCGCCACCGGCTGGCCGGAGGCCGCCGTGCGGGCCGCGGAGGACGCGGTACGGCTGCTGGCGGAGGCCGGCGGCGACCGGCGGATGGCCGACGGGCTGAGCCTGCTGGCGCACGCGCTGGAGGCCCAGGGGCAGGAGACGCAGGCCCAGGAGCGCTGGCGCGAGGCACTCGACCTGTACGAGACGCTGGACGAGAGCGGCGCGCCGGCCCCGCGTGCGCGGCTGCGCCCGCCCCTGGAGCCCGGCGGGGCGTAAGGGCGCCTACGCGGCGAACGCCCCGAGCACCGCCGCCAGCTCCGCCGGCGCGTCCTCCTGTACGAGGTGCCCGGCGCCTTTGAAGAGGTGCAGCCGGGCGCCGGGGATCGCCGCCGCGAGATCGTGCCCCCACTTGACGGGCAGCCACACGTCGTCCGTTCCCCAGCACACCAGCGTCGGCACCGTCACCTCGCCGTACCGGTCGTCGAGAGCCGTGGTGAGATGCAGCTCGTTCTGCGCGATCTGCCGGTAGAAGGCGGCCTGTCCCTCCTCCGTGCACCACGGTTCGACGAGCCGTTCCAGGACGGCCGGGTGCAGCCCCGGGTGGCTCGACGAAGAGAGGTATTCCGTCACCAGCGCGCGGTGCAGGCCGGCCGGCAGCTGGGTGAAGACGTCGGTGTGGCTGCCGAGCAGGCGGTACGTGGGGGAGCCCCAGCCGGTGAGGGCGACCGCGTCGAGGAGGGCCAGGCGCCGGTAGCGCACGCCGTGCACGAGGTGGGCGTGCAGTGCGATGTAGCCGCCGAAGTCGTGGGCGGCGACGGCGGGTTCCCGGTCGGCGAGCCCCCAGTGGCCGAGCAGTTCGGTGAAGACCCCGGCCTGCCGGGCGAGGGAGACGTCCTGCCCCGCGGACATCTCGGAGGCGCCGTAGCCCGGCAGGTCCCAGACGTACACCCGGAACCGGTCGGCCAGCGCGCGGGCGACGCCCCGCCAGACGTACGAGGAGAACGGCGTCCCGTGCACCAGGACCAGGGGCGGTGCCTCTTCCTCCCCGAACGCGGCCCAGCGCACCGTGCCGGAGGTGCTGCGATACGTGCGGTCCAAACGCCACTGTGTCATGACCGTAAGCGTAGACACTCCTTACAGCGGCGTCGAGGGTTCTGCGGGAAGTCCCCGCGGTGGCGGCCCCTGGCGCGCGGTGCGGGCGAGGGCGTGGAAGCGAGCCTCCACGCGCCCGGCATGCGCCCCCGCGCCTGCTCGTAGAATCGTGCGCACCATGGTTTACCTCGACCACGCCGCCACCACCCCGATGCTCCCGGAGGCGGTGCAGGCGATGACCGCCCAGCTGACCGTCACCGGCAACGCGTCCTCGTTGCACGCCGCGGGCCGGCGAGCCCGCCGCGCCGTCGAGGAGGCGCGGGAATCCCTCGCCTCCGCGCTCGGCGCGCGCCCCAGTGAAGTGGTCTTCACCGCGGGCGGCACCGAAGCCGACAACCTCGCGGTCAAGGGCCTGTACTGGGCCCGCCGGGACGCCGACCCGGCCCGTACCCGCGTCCTCGCCAGCCCCGTCGAGCACCACGCCGTCCTGGACGCCGTGGAATGGCTCGCCGAGCACGAGGGCGCGCGCGTCGAATGGCTGCCCGTCGACGCGTACGGGCGGGTGCACGCCGACGCGCTCCGCGAGGCGGTCGCCCGCAACCCCGACGACGTCGCCCTGGCCACCGTGATGTGGGCCAACAACGAGATCGGCACGATCATGCCGGTCCGCGAACTGGCCGCGGTGGCCGCGGAGTTCGGCATTCCGCTGCACTCCGACGCGGTCCAGGCGTTCGGGCAGGTGGAGGTGGACTTCGCCGCGTCCGGGCTGGCCGCGATGACCGTCTCCGCGCACAAGATCGGCGGACCGTACGGGGTCGGCGCGCTGCTCCTGCGGCGCGAGTACGCGCCCGTCCCGGTGCTGCACGGCGGCGGCCAGGAGCGGCAGGTGCGCTCCGGCACGCTGGACACCCCCGGTATCGCCGCCTTCGCCGCCGCCGCCCGGCACGCCGTCGCGCACCGCGAGGAGTTCGCCCGGGACATCGGCGCCCTGCGGGACGACCTGGTCAAGGCGGTACGCGCCGCGGCCCCCGACGCGGTACTCGGCGGCGATCCGGACCCGGCGGGGCGGCTCCCCGCCAACGCGCACTTCTCCTTCCCCGGCTGCGAGGGCGACTCCCTGCTGCTCCTCCTGGACGCCCAGGGCATCGCCTGCTCCACCGGCTCCGCCTGCACCGCGGGCGTCGCCCAGCCCAGCCACGTCCTGCTCGCCACCGGGACGGACGCCGACCTGGCCCGCGGCACGCTCAGGTTCTCGCTCGGGCACACGTCCACCGAGGCGGACGTGGCGGCGCTGGCCGAGGCGATCGGACCGGTCGTGGAGCGGGCGCGCAGCGCGGGACTCAGCTGACGGGGCCCCGGTCCCGGCTCACCGCGCCGTGTCGAGCAGCGCGTGGAGGAGCAGCCGCCACGTCGGCTCGGCGCCCGTGCCGAAGCCCGCGGCGAGCGCGTAGCCGACCGCCGCGTCCTCGGGCAGCGGCGGCGCCACGTCCGGGTGCCAGTCGGCCCAGACGTGCCCGGCGCCGTCCGAGGAGAAGTCCGCGATCCGGCGGCCGTCCTTGACCAGCCGGCTCCCGTTGGGCGAGTCCGGCAGCAGCCGGTACACGGCGCCGCCGTAGATCACGCACACCCGGTGCGAGCGCCGGGCCGGCCGTCCCTTGGCGGGCGTGATGTGCGCGGGCCGGCCGTCGACGGTCAGGTGCAGGTACGCGCCGTCGCGGGTGCCCACCGGTACGCGCTCGGCCGGCGGCGCGCCCGGCGCGCGGCGCAGCTCGGCCGTCGCCACCCGCTCGCCCCGCACCGTGAGCAGGCCGGCGGCGGCGTCCAGGTCCAGCAGGACCCGGCCGAAGGTGCGGTCCTCGGCGAGGCCGGGTCCTGTGCCGTCACCGGCGGGGCCGGAGCGGGATCCGGCGGGCGGGGCCTTGTCGTACGCCATGCGGGTCCGTTCCACGAGGGGTGCCGCGCGGCGTCCGGCCGTCCCGGCGGCCCCGCGTCAGGTCCGCGGCTCCGGGGAAGGGCCGCGCAGCTCGGCACGTACCAGGTCCATGTACAGCCGCCAGTTCCAGTGTGGCCCCGGATCCGTGTGATCGGTGCCCGGTACCTCCACATGGCCCACGATGTGCTGCCGGTCGGCGGGGAAGCCGTAGCGCCGGCAGATCCCGGCGGTCAGCCGCGCCGATGACGCGTACATGGCGGGGGTGAAGGACGCCGGGCGGTCCACGAAGCCCTCGTGCTCGATGCCGACGCTCCGCTCGTTGTACGCGCGGTTGCCCGCGTGGTAGGCCACGTCCAGCTCCCGGACCGTCTGCGCCACCACCCCGTCCTTGCGCACCACGTAATGCGCCGCGGCGCCGTGCGTCGCGCTTTGGAAGACGCGCAGCGCGTCCGAGTAGCCGCCCTGGACGACATGGATGACGACCCGGTCGATCACGTAGTCGTCCGGGCGGTCGGCCTGCCGCCAGTTCGCCGGGGCGGCCGGGACCCAGCGCGCCGCGGCGTAGTCCACCGCGCCGTCCGTCCGCGGCTTCTTCCGGCCGGGCAGCCGCCACCACCAGCGCGCCACCTCGTCGTACATTGCGTACGCGGCGCCGCCTGCCAGGACCGTGCCCGCGCCGCCCAGCAGCAGGGCCCGTCTGCTGAAACCACCGCCGGCCGCCTGCCCGGCCTCCCCCGCGTCTCTCATGCGCTGCACAACGCTTGAGGGGCTGCCGGTGGTTCCGTCTACCCTGGAAGGGTTATGACGACTGACGCTCCCCGCCGCCTCCGCGTGCTCGCCGCCATGTCCGGCGGTGTCGACTCCGCCGTCGCCGCCGCCCGCGCCGCCGAGGCGGGCCACGACGTGACCGGCGTGCACCTCGCGCTCTCCGAGAACCCGAAGTCCTTCCGCACCGGCGCCCGCGGCTGCTGCACGATCGAGGACTCGCACGACGCGCGCCGCGCCGCCGACGTCATCGGCATCCCGTTCTACGTGTGGGACCTGGCCGAACGTTTCCGCGAGGACGTCGTCGAGGACTTCTTCGCCGAGTACGAGGCCGGCCGGACCCCCAACCCCTGCCTGCGCTGCAACGAGAAGATCAAGTTCGCCGCGCTGCTTGACAAGGCGCTCGCCCTCGGCTTCGACGCGGTCTGCACCGGCCACTACGCCACGGTCGTGGAACACCCGGACGGCAGCCGCGAGCTGCACCGCGCCTCCGACATGGCCAAGGACCAGTCGTACGTCCTCGGGGTGCTCGACGAGAAGCAGCTCGCACACGCCATGTTCCCGCTCGGCGACACGCTCACCACCAAGGCGGAGATCCGCGAGGAAGCCGCCCGGCGCGGCCTGTTCGTCGCCAAGAAGCCCGACAGCCACGACATCTGCTTCATCGCCGACGGCGACACCCAGGCATTCTTGGCCAAGCGGCTGGGCACGGCCGAGGGCGACATCGTCGACGAGTCCGGCACCAAGCTCGGCACCCACGAGGGCGCGTACGGCTACACCATCGGCCAGCGCAAGGGCCTGCGCATCGGCACCCCGGCCCCGGACGGCAAGCCCCGCTACGTCCTGGACATCTCCCCGGTCGACAACACGGTGACCGTGGGCCCCGCCGAGTCCCTGGACGTCACCGCGCTGACCGCCGTCCGCCCCCGCTGGTGCGGCGCCGCGCCGTCCGGCCCCGGCACGTACACCGCGCAGCTGCGCGCCCACGGCGGCGAGACGGAGGTCACCGCCGAGCCGGTCGACGGCGGGCTGCGCGTCGCCTTCGCCGAACCGGTCCGCGGCGTCGCCCCCGGCCAGGCCATCGTCCTGTACGACGGCACCCGGGTGGTGGGCTCGGCGACGATCGCCACGACGGACCGGGCGCGCGCCGCCGTGTAGCGGGCCGGGTCAGAGCACCCCGCGGACCGACCTGCGGTAGGTGGAGCGCCGCTCCTCCACGGCGGTCCAGCGGTCGCCGTAGACGTTCTCGGTGATCGCGGGCTCGGCCAGGAAGTCGTGCGGGAAGCCCAGCGGCACGGCGCTCACCTCGTCGAGCCGCCGGAGCGCGGCCGCGTCCAGCTCGACGTCCACGCTCGCGAGGTTGTCGGCGAGCTGGCTCTCCTTGGTGGCGGCGATGAGCGGAATGACGTTCCCCGGCTGCTGCCGCAGCCAGGCCAGCGCCACCTGCGCGGGGCTCCAGCCGCCCTCCTCGGCGATCTCCAGCACCGCCGTGATCGTCGCCTCCTCGTTGTCCGCGGCGCGGCCGCCGTCGCCGACGACGTCCAGCCGGCCCGTCTCGCCGCGCCGGTACTTCCCGGTGAGCTTGCCGGCCGCGAGCGGGGCCCACGCCAGGACGGCCAGGTCGAAGGCGCGGGCCTGGGGGAGCAGTTCGCGCTCCGGGGTGCGCTCCAGCAGGCTGTAGCGCAGCTGCGACCCGGCGAACGCGGTCCAGCCGCGCAGCTCGGCGAGGGTGTTCGCCTGCGCGATCTCCCAGGCCGGCCAGTCGGACACGCCGACGTACAGGACCTTCCCCGACCGTACGACGTCGTCCAGCGCCCGCATGACCTCCTCGACGGGCGTGAAGTTGTCCCGGGCGTGCACCCAGAGGACGTCGAGGTGGTCGGTGCGCAGCCGGCCGAGGCTCTGTTCCACCGACCGCACCAGGTTCTTGCGGTGGTTGCCCGCCGCGTTCGGGTCGCCCTTGCGGGTCGCGCAGGTGTACTTGCTGGCGAGCACGAACCGGTCCCTGCGCCCTTCGAGGAGCTCGCCGAGGATCTTCTCCGAGCTGCCGTCGGTGTAGTTGTTGGCCGTGTCGACGAAGTTGCCGCCCGCGTCCTCGTAAGCGTCGAGGATCCGCGCACTGGTGTCCGCCGGGGCGCCCCAGCCCCAGTCCGAGCCGATGGTCATGGCGCCGAGGCTCAGCTCGCTCACCCGCAGACCGGTCCTGCCGAACAGTGTGTAACGCACGGAGAGTTCCCCTTCGGTGGTCGGGTCGTGTGCCTGACGCGTCAGACGCTAGGAGTTGGAGGGCGCTCCAACGCAAGCGCCGTGCCGGGCGGCAGGACGCTGACAAATGTCACCGGGAAGCGGTTACAGGCGATCCTGCCGCGGCGCGGGGTCCGGACGCGAAGCTGAAGGCGTCACGAAGGACGGCGCGACAGCGACACGGAGGACCCCATGAGCAGCCAGACCCCGCACGGCACCCCCACCGCGACCGGCTCCGGCGAAGCGGCCGGGGCCGGCGGGCAGCTGGAGGGCCCCAGGGCGCTGCTCCTGGACGCGGGCGTCCCGATCGCCTCGTACTACGTCCTCACCGGCGTCTTCGGCATGAGCACCCTCGCCGCGCTGGCCTGGAGCGGTGCGCTGCCGGCCGCCCGCTCGGTGTGGAGCCTGGCCAGGGAGCGCCGCTTCAACGCCGTGGCCACGCTGATGACGGCGACCAACGTCATCGGCCTGCTGCTGAGCCTGGTGGCCGGCGACGAGCGGCTGATGATGGCCAAGGACAGCGCCGTGAGCAGCACCTTCGGCCTGGCGGTGCTGGTGTCCGCGCTGATCGGCCGGCCGCTGATGGCGCCGATGCTCAAGCCGTGGATCACCAAGGGCGACGCGGCCAAGAGCGCCGCGTGGGACCGGCTGACGGCGGAGTCGGCGTGGTTCCGGCGGGTGCAGCGCCGTCACTCGGCGGTGTGGGGCGCCGCCCTGCTGAGCGAGTGCGTGGCCCGGGTGATCGGCGCTTTCACGCTGCCCGTGGACACGATGGTGTGGCTGGGCACGGTGATGATGATCGCGGCCATCGTCGTCGCCATCGTGGCCAGCGCGGCGGTCGGCATCGAGAAGATGGAGAAGATGGTCACGGCCGAGGCGGCGGCACACACCGAGGCCGAGGCGCACGCCGGGGCCGAGGCGGCGGTCGCCGTCCCGGCACCGAACGCCGGCGCGGCCCCGGCGGGCACCGCGGCTCGCTGAGCCACAGCGCGCGGCCCGGCAGCCCGCGCGACTTCCGCCCCGATGGCCCCGGACGGCGCGCGGCCCCCTAGGCTCGGCGGCAGCGACGGGACGCCCAGGGCCGCCCGCGGCCCTTCGTCGGCCACGAAGGGAAACACAGACATGTCGACAGCTCACGCCGGGGCCGGTACGGCCGGACGGAACCCGGCGTTCTCACCGGAGTCGCTGCACCGGGAACTGGTGCGGCGCAACCCCGGCGAACCCGAGTTCCACCAAGCCGCCCTCGAAGTGCTCCAGACCCTCGCCCCGGTGCTGGCGGCCCGTCCCGAGTACGCCGAAGCCAAGATCGTGGAACGGATCTGCGAGCCGGAGCGCCAGATCGTCTTCCGCGTGCCGTGGCAGGACGACAGGGGCACCGTCCACATCAACCGGGGCTTCCGGGTGGAGTTCAACAGCGCGCTCGGCCCCTACAAGGGCGGACTGCGCTTCCACCCGTCCGTCAACCTCGGCATCGTCAAGTTCCTCGGCTTCGAGCAGATCTTCAAGAACGCGCTCACCGGCCTGAACATCGGCGGCGGCAAGGGCGGCAGCGACTTCGACCCGCGCGGCCGCTCCGACGCCGAGGTGATGCGGTTCTGCCAGTCCTTCATGACCGAGCTGCACCGGCACCTCGGCGAGCACACCGACGTGCCGGCGGGCGACATCGGCGTCGGCGGCCGCGAGATCGGCTACCTCTTCGGGCAGTACCGGCGGATCACCAACCGCTGGGAGGCCGGGGTGCTGACCGGCAAGGGCATCGGCTGGGGCGGCTCGGCGGCCCGCACGGAGGCCACCGGCTACGGCAACGTGCTGTTCACCGCCGAGATGCTGCGGCGGCGCTCCGAGGACCTGGACGGCCAGCAAGTCGTGGTGTCCGGCTCGGGCAACGTCGCGATCTACACCGTCGAGAAGGCCCAGGCACTCGGCGCCAACGTGCTGACCTGCTCCGACTCCGGCGGCTACGTCATCGACGAGAAGGGCATCGACCTCGGCCTGCTCAAGCAGGTCAAGGAGGTGGAGCGGGGCCGGATCGAGGAGTACGCCGACCGGCGCGGCGCGTCGGCCGTGTACGTGCCCGGCGGCCGGGTGTGGGATGTGGCCTGCGACGTCGCGCTGCCGTCCGCCACCCAGAACGAGCTGGACGCCGACGCCGCGCGCACCCTGGTGCGCAACGGCGTCAAGGCCGTCTCCGAAGGCGCCAACATGCCGACGACGCCCGAGGCGGTGGAGGTCTTCCGGGAGGCCGGGGTCGCCTTCGGCCCCGGCAAGGCGGCCAACGCGGGCGGCGTGGCCACCAGCGCGCTGGAGATGCGGCAGAACTCCGGCCGCGAGTCCTGGACCTTCGAGCGCACCGAGGGCGAGCTGGCGGAGATCATGCGCGGCATCCACGACACGTGCCACGAGACCGCGGAACGCTTCGGCGTACCGGGCGACTACGTCACGGGCGCGAACATCGCCGGCTTCGAGCGCGTCGCGGACGCGATGCTGGCCCAGGGGCTGATCTGAGCAAGCCCGGCGGCCGGGCCCGCTTCCTGGGGGCGCCCGGCGGCCGGGCCCGCTTCCTGGAGGCGCCCGGCGGCCGGGCCCGGTGCCGGTGGCGGCTCGTAGAGTGACCGGTATGAACATCTGTGTCTTCTGCTCCGCCGCCGACCTCGACGCCCGCTACACCACCCCCGCCCGGGAGTTCGCCGAGCTGATCGGCAAGGGCGGCCACGCGCTGGTGTGGGGCGGCTCGGACACCGGGCTCATGAAGGTCATGGCCGACGGCGTGGAGGAGGCGGGCGGGCGGCTCGTCGGCGTCTCCGTGGACTTCCTCGCGCACAAGGTGCGCCCCGGGGTCGACGACATGGTGGTCACCAAGGACCTCGCCGAGCGCAAGGCCGAGCTGCTGGCGCGCGCCGACGCCGTCGTCGTCATGGTCGGCGGCACCGGCACGCTCGACGAGGCCACCGAGATCCTGGAACTGAAGAAGCACGGACTGCACACCAAGCCGGTGGTGCTCCTGAACACCGCCGGTTTCTACGACGGCCTCAAGGAGCAGTTCCAGCGGATGGAGACCGAGGGCTTCTTGCCGCTGCCGCTCACGGAGCTGGTCTTCTTCGCCGACGACGGTGTCGGCGCCCTGGCCTACCTGGAGGAGCAGGCGGGCATCCGGGGCTGAGACGGGGCACGCGCGGGGCGGGCGTCGGCGGGGCGCCCGGTCGGAATCGGTGATTCCGCTTCGCGCGTACGCTCCCGCCCCGCCGCGCAGCCCCTCGTTAGGATCGGACCCATGGGTACGCACTTGATCACGGGCGCAGGATCGGGCATCGGGGCGGCGGTCGCGCGGCGGCTGGCCGACCGGGGCGAGGAGCTCTGGCTGCTGGCGCGGGACGCCGGCCGCGCCAAGGAGCTGGCCGGGCAGTTCCCCGGCGCCCGCACGGTGGTCGGCGACCTCGCCGTACCCGAGAAGCTGGACTGGGCCTTCGGCAAGCAGTCGCTCCCCGACCGGCTGGACTCCCTGATGCACATCGCGGGCGTCGTCGAACTGGGCGCCATCGGCGACCTCGGCCCCAAGGCGTGGCAGCGCACCATCGCCGCCAACCTCCTCGCGCCCGCCGAGCTGACCCGCCAGTTCCTCCCGCAGCTGCGCGTCGCCAAGGGCCACGTGATCTTCGTCAACTCGGGCGCCGGCCTGAACGCGGGCCCCCAGTGGGGCGCGTACGCCGCCAGCAAGCACGGCCTCAAGGCGCTGGCCGACTCGCTGCGGGCCGAGGAACACGGCAACGGCGTACGGGTGACCTCCGTCTACCCGGGCCGCACCGCCACCCCGATGCAGGAGAGCGTCTTCCGCCAGGAGGGCCGCGAGTACGACGCGAGCCAGTGGATCGACCCGGAGTCGGTGGCCACGACCATGCTGACCGCACTCGACCTGCCGCGCGACGCGGAGATCAACGACGTGACGGTACGGCCGGGGCGGTGACCGGCGCCGGCGGGTTCTGTTCCGTCCGCGACCTGGGGCTCAGGGCAGCAGAATCAAGCCCGTCCGGCGATTGAGGACATCGGTGACGGGCGCCGGTATGCCCGCGGCCGGGCGCCCGGTCCCAGGCGTCCCCCCGGCCCCCCGTGGCCGAAGGCCACACCGCTTACCCTCGGAGCGTGACCGAGAACAACGCCACCGCCCGCCTCGCCCGCACCGCCGCCACCGGCATCGGTTCGATGCCCGGTGGGGACGCCCGCGAGGCCGCCAGGACCGTGACCGGCTCGCTGGAGACCTTCCCGTACCTGCCGGAGCTGCCCGCCAGGGGCCCGGGGGCCGACATGATCGGCCGCACCGCCGGCCTCCTCGTCGAGGTGTACGCGCACGTGGAGCCGAGCGGCTGGCGGATCAGCGACCGGCCGGGCCGCGACACCCGGCGCGCCCGCTCCTGGATGGGCGAGGACCTCGACGCGCTGGAGGAGTTCACCCAGGATTACGAGGGCGAGCTGAAGGTCTCGGCGGTCGGCCCGTGGACCCTGGCCGCCGCGCTGGAGCTGCGCAACGGCGAGGCCGCCCTCAGCGACCCCGGCGCCTGCCGGGACCTGACGGCGTCGCTCGCCGAGGGCCTGCGCGCGCACCTGGCCGACGTACGGCGGCGGGTGCCGGGCGCGCGTCCGGTGCTCCAGCTGGACGAGCCGTCGCTGACCGCCGTGCTCCAGGGACGGATCAGGTCGGCGAGCGGCTACCGCACGCACCGCGCGGTGGACCGGGCCGTGGTGGAGGGCGCCCTGCGCGACCTGGTCGCCGTCGCCGCCGAGGCGGGCGCGCCGGTGGTCGTCCACTCCTGCGCCCCCGACGTCCCCTTCGCCCTGCTGCGGCGCGCCGGTGCCGCGGGGATTTCGTTCGATTTCGGACTGCTCACCGAGCGTGAGGAGGAGGCGATCGGGGAGGCGGTCGAGGGCGGTACGACACTCCTCGCGGGCGTGGTGCCGGGCGTGGACGGCCCATTGTCAGACCCTGCCGGTAGCGTCATGGGTGTCAGGACGCTGTGGCGCAGGCTGGGGCTGGCGCCGGGGACTCTCGCGGAGTCCGTGGTGCTCACCCCGTCGTGCGGGCTGGCGGGCGCTTCGCCCGCATATGCCCGTGCGGCGCTCGCGCACTGCGTCCGGGCGGCGAGATCGCTCGCAGACAACCCTGAGTGACGGCACTCAAGGACAACGGGAGGACGAGACGGTGGCCGGCGAACAGCACACGGCAGGGCACGCGGTGCCCGCGAAGGCGCGGGACGAGCACGCCCATCTGGCCGAGCAGATCGAGGAGCACCGCTTCCGCTACTACGTGAGGGACGCCCCCGTCGTCAGCGACGCGGAGTTCGACAAGCTGCTGCGGTCCCTGGAGGCGCTGGAGGAGAAGTACCCGGAGCTGCGCACCCCGGACTCCCCGACGCAGAAGGTCGCGGGGCAGTACGAAACGGAGTTCACGGAGGTCGCGCACCGCGAGCGCATGCTCTCGCTGGACAACGCCTTCGACGACGAGGAGCTGGCGGCCTGGGCCGAGCGGCTGGCGACGGAGCTGGGCGGCGACCCGAAGAGCGCCGGCTACCACTTCCTGTGCGAGCTCAAGGTCGACGGCCTCGCGGTCAACCTGACGTACGAGAACGGCCGGCTGACCCGCGCCGCCACCCGCGGCGACGGCCGTACGGGCGAGGACATCACGCCCAACGTCCGCACCATCACCGAGATCCCGGACCGCCTCAAGGGCGACCGGGTCCCGGAGCTGGTGGAGGTCCGCGGCGAGGTCTACTTCCCCATGGAGAAGTTCCTGGAGCTGAACGAGCGGCTGGTGGCCGACGGCAAGCCGCCGTTCGCCAATCCGCGCAACGCCGCCGCCGGTTCGCTGCGCCAGAAGGACCCCAAGGTCACGGCCACCCGCCCGCTGCACATGGTCGTGCACGGCATCGGCGCCCGCGAGGGCTTCGACATCGACTGCCAGTCGCACGCCTACGACCTGCTGCGCGAGTGGGGCCTGCCCACCTCCGACCACAACGAGGTCGTCGACTCCCTGGAGGCCGTGCGCGACTTCATCAAGCGCTACGGCGACCCGGAGACCCGTCGCACGGCCGTCGCCCACGAGATCGACGGCACGGTCGTCAAGCTCGACGAGATCGCTCTACAGGGCCGCCTCGGCGCGACCTCGCGCGCGCCGCGCTGGGCGATCGCGTGGAAGTACCCGCCGGAGGAGGTCAACACCAAGCTGGTGGACATCCGCGTCGGCGTCGGCCGCACCGGCCGCGTCACGCCGTACGCCGTGGTCGAACCGGTGACGGTGGCCGGCTCCGAGGTGGAGTTCGCCACGCTCCACAACCAGGACGTGGTCAAGGCCAAGGGCGTCTACATCGGCGACACGGTCGTGCTGCGCAAGGCGGGCGACGTCATCCCGGAGATCCTGGGGCCGGTGGTGGACCTGCGGGACGGCAGCGAACGGGAGTTCGTGATGCCCGCCGAGTGCCCCGAGTGCGGTACGGCGCTGCAGCCCGCCAAGGAGGGCGACGTCGACCTCCGGTGCCCCAACGCCCGCTCCTGCCCCGCCCAGATCCGCGAGCGGCTGTTCTACCTGGCCGGCCGCAAGTCTCTGGACATCGAGAACTTCGGCTATGTGGCCGCCACGGCGCTGAGCCAGCCCCTGGAGCCCGCCGAGCCGCCGTTGAAGGACGAGGGCGACCTCTTCGACCTGTCCATCGAGCAGCTGCTGCCCATCAAGTCGTATGTGCTCGACCCGGACAGCGGCCTGCCCAAGCGCGACCCCAAGACGGGCGAGGAGAAGGTCGTCACCTTCTTCGCCAACCAGAAGGGCGAGCCGAAGAAGAACGCCCTGGCGATGCTGGAGAACATCCAGGCGGCCAAGGAGCGCCCGCTGGCCCGGGTCCTCACCGGCCTGTCGATCCGTCATGTCGGCCCGGTGGCGGCCCAGGCGCTCGCCCGGGAGTTCCGTTCGCTGGACCGGATCATGGAAGCGAGCGAGGAGGAGCTGGCCGCCGTCGAGGGCGTCGGCGCGACCATCGCGGCCTCGCTCAAGCAGTGGTTCGCCGAGGACTGGCACCGCGAGATCGTGGACAAGTGGCGGGCGGCCGGCGTCCGGATGGAGGAGGAATCCTCAGGAGACGAAGGCCCGCGCCCACTTGAAGGCGTCACCGTCGTTGTAACGGGCACACTTCAGTCACACACCAGAGATGGCGCGAAAGAAGCCCTGCAGCGTCTCGGAGCGAAGGTGACCGGTTCCGTTTCGAAGAAGACCGGTTTCGTGGTGGTGGGAGACAATCCTGGTTCGAAGTACGACAAGGCCATGCAGTTGAAGGTGCCTGTGCTAGACGATGACGGCTTCGCGGTGCTGCTGGAGCAGGGTCCCGATGAAGCACGAGCGGTAGCTGTCACTCCGCCTGAGGGCGAGTGAGAAGTCACCTCATCGGCGCATAGCAGATGGTTCCGGATGGCCGGGTCGCATTCGGGCAACCGCTGCCGATCGCTGCCCGCGGCGGCCTTCTGCGGCCTACTGTTGAGGTGTGCGCCTGCCGTGGCGCGGGCACAGCCGGCTGTGAGAGGTATCGGAATGAAACCGACCGACAGCGCCGCTCGGGCGTCGCGGCTCCGCCGGCTCGCCGTGCCCGCGCTGCCCGCGGCCGTCGTCCTGGTGGCGGGCTGCGCGCTCGGCGCAGGCGTGATCCGGACGCTCGGCGCCGGCCGGGCCCTGTTCCCCGAGGGAGCCGTCGGCTGGGCCCTGGCCATCCTCACCGGCGTCATCGTCGGCCACCTCGTCGCGCTCGGCCGCGACCGCTGGTGGGGCGGCACGGGCTCGGGCGCGGCCCTGGCCCTCGCCGTCCTCCTGCTGTACGGCTGGGTGCCCGCCGTCCTGGTGAGCGTGGCCGTCGTGGTGCTGGTCGGCGCCGCCCGCCGGCACCGCTGGCGACAGGCCCTGCTGCACGGCGCCGTGGACATCCTCGGGATAGGGGCCGCGGCGCTGGGCCTGGCCGCCTTCGACGTCGTACCGACCGTCGAGCACCCGTGGCAGCCCGTGGCCTGGGACCTGTCCGTGCTGCCCGACATACTGGTCGCGGCCCTCGCCTACCTGGTCGTGACCCGCGCGCTGCTGTGGTTCACGATGGCGCCGCGCACCGGCGGCCTGCCCACCATCGCCCGGACGGCCCTGGCCCGGCAGGCCCTGGTCGGCGTGGCGCTGCTCGGCATCTCGCCGCTGATCGTGGTGGCCGCCGTGCACGCGCCGTTCCTGCTGCCGATGTTCGCCGTGCCCCTGATAGCCCTGGACTCCACCCTGTGGATCGCCAGGGCGCGCGCCGAGGAGCAGCTGCGGGACCCGCTGACCGGCCTGCCCAACCGCCAGTGGCTGCTGGAGCGCACCTGGACCGCGCTGGACGACGCCGAGCGCATCGGCGCCCGCTCCGCCCTGGTCCTCATAGACCTCGACCGCTTCCGCTCGGTCAACGACACCCTCGGGCACCTGGCCGGCGACCGGCTGCTGCTCCAGATCGCCGACCGGCTCCGGCACGCGCTGCCGCGCGGCGCCGAGGTCGCCCGGCTCGGCGGCGACGAGTTCGCGGTCCTGCTGCCCACCGCCGACTCCCTGACCAGCGCCCAGCGGGTGGCCCGCAACCTGGTCGCGGCCCTCGGCTCGCCACTGGACCTGGACGGTCTCACCCTCGTGCTCGAAGCCAGCGCGGGGGTCGCGGTCTTTCCCGATCACGCGCTGGACGCCGAGGGGCTGCTGCGGCGCGCCGACGTCGCCATGTACCAGGCCAAGCGGGACCGCAGCGGCGTCGAGGTGTACGAGGCCAAGCGCGACGGCAACACCCCGGACCGGCTGGGCCTGTTGGGTGACCTGCGCCGCGCGCTGGACGCCGGCGACGTGGAGCTGCACTACCAGCCCAAGGTCGGCTTCGACGGCCATGTGGCCGGGCTGGAGGCGCTGGTCCTGTGGGTCCATCCGGAGCGCGGCAGAGTCCCGCCGGACGAGTTCATCGCCATCGCCGAGTCCTCCGGTCTGATGCCGCGCCTGACGGAGTACGTCCTGGAGACCGCGCTCGCCCAGGTGGCCCGGTGGCGCGCCTCCGGCCTGGAGGTGCCGGTCGCCGTCAACGTCTCGCCGCGCGACGTGCACACCCCCGGCTTCGCGGGCGCGGTGGCGGCCAGGCTGGCCCGCCATCAGGTGCCACCGGGGTCCCTCCAGTTGGAGATAACCGAACACGTCCTGCTGGAGGACCCGCAGCGGGCCGCCGACACGCTGGCGGGGCTGACCGGGCACGGCGTCAAGATGTCCCTCGACGACTTCGGCACCGGCTACTCCTCCCTCGTCCACCTGCGCCGCCTGCCGGTCAGCGAGCTCAAGATCGACCGCTCCTTCGTCGCCCGGCTGGCGGTGGACAACGAGGACGCCGAGATCGTCCGCTGCACGCTGGACCTGGCCCACTCGCTGGGCCTGCTCGTCGTCGCCGAGGGCGTCGAGGACGACGAGACCTGGGAGCGGCTGCGGGACCTGGGGTGCGACGCCGTACAGGGCTGGCTGGTCGCCGCCGCGATGCCGCCGGACGAGACCACGGCCTGGCTGCGGGCCCGCGGCGAGCGCGGCTGGCAGCGCGAGGCGGAGCGGGCGGCGGCCGAGCCGCGGCACGAGCGGGCCGCCGCGGTGGAGGAAGCCGACCAGCGCGTCACCTGACCGCGTCACCTGTCCGCGTCACCTGTCCGGGCCCGCCGCCGCTCCCGGCCGCGCGGCCCCCGCGGGGCAGGCGCGGCCCGGCGTCCCGCCCCGTGATCCGGGGCCCACCACGCCGTACCGCCCGGCCCGCGCCCGCGACCGCGGGAATGCGTTTCGAACCCCCGTTGCCTACGCCATAGGATTGGCCCGGACAACAAGCCAAGACACTCACCCTGAGGATCGCTGCATGCCTGGCATCACGCGCGAGGAGGTCGCCCACCTCGCCCGGCTGGCGCGCTTGGAGCTGAAGGGCGAAGAGCTCGATCACTTCGCCGGACAGCTCGACGACATCATCGGCGCGGTCGCCCGCGTCTCCGAGGTCGCCGACCAAGACGTACCGCCGACCTCCCACCCGCTGCCCCTGACCAATGTCATGCGCCCGGACGTGGTCCGTCCGTCGCTGACGCCCGAGCAGGCGCTGTCCGGCGCCCCGGCCCAGGAGCAGCAGCGTTTCAAGGTGCCGCAGATCCTGGGGGAAGAGTGACCGACATGGCAGATCTGATCAAGCTCACCGCCGCCGAGATCGCGGCGAAGATCGCCTCCGGCGAGGTCACGGCCGTCGAGGTCACCGAGGCGCACCTGGCCCGCATCGAGGCCGTCGACGAGAAGGTGCACGCGTTCCTGCACGTGGACCGAGAGGGCGCGCTCGCCCAGGCCCGCGCGGTGGACGCCAAGCGCGAGTGCGGCGAGAAGCTGGGCCCGCTGGCCGGCGTGCCGCTCGCCTTGAAGGACATCTTCACCACGGAGGGCATTCCCACCACCGTCGGCTCGAAGATCCTCGAAGGCTGGATCCCGCCGTACGACGCGACGCTGACCAAGCGGCTCAAGGCCGCCGACGTCGTCATCCTCGGCAAGACCAACATGGACGAGTTCGCCATGGGGTCCTCCACCGAGAACAGCGCCTACGGCCCGACCGGCAACCCCTGGGACCTCACCCGCATCCCCGGCGGCTCCGGCGGCGGCTCCTCCGCCGCCCTGGCCGCCTACGAGGCCCCGCTCGCCATCGGCACGGATACCGGCGGCTCCATCCGCCAGCCCGCCGCCGTCACCGGCACCGTCGGCGTCAAGCCCACCTACGGCGCGGTCTCCCGCTACGGCATGGTGGCGTTCTCCTCGTCCCTCGACCAGGGCGGCCCCTGCGCCCGTACGGTCCTGGACGCGGCCCTGCTGCACGAGGCCATCGCCGGCCACGACGAGCTGGACTCGACCTCCATCGACGCGCCGGTCCCACCGGTCGTCGAGGCGGCCCGCAACGGCGACGTCAAGGGCATGCGCATCGGCGTCGTCAAGGAGTTCTCCGGCGAGCACTACCAGGCCGGCGTCATGCAGCGCTTCAACGAGTCCGTGGAGCTGCTGCGCGAGCTGGGCGCGGAGATCGTCGAGATCTCCTGCCCCTCCTTCGACCTCGGCCTGTCGGCGTACTACCTCATCGCGCCGTCCGAGTGCTCCTCGAACCTGGCCCGCTTCGACGCCATGCGCTACGGCCTGCGGGTCGGCGACGACGGCACGAGGTCGGCCGAGGAGGTCACGGCCCTGACCCGCGAGGCCGGCTTCGGCCCCGAGGTCAAGCGCCGCGTGATGCTCGGCACGTACGCGCTCAGCTCCGGCTACTACGACGCGTACTACGGCTCCGCCCAGAAGGTGCGCACGCTCATCACCCGGGACTTCGAGAAGGCGTTCGAGCAGGTCGACGTGCTCGTCTCCCCGACGACGCCGACCACCGCCTTCCCGATCGGCGAGCGCGCCGACGACCCGATGGCGATGTACCTGGCCGACCTGTGCACGATCCCGACGAACCTGGCAGGCAACGCGGCCATGTCGCTGCCCTGCGGCCTGGCCCCCGAGGACGGGCTGCCGGTGGGTCTGCAGATCATCGCTCCTGCCATGGCCGACGACCGGCTCTACAAGGTCGGTGCCGCGGTCGAGGCCGCGTTCACCGCCCGTTGGGGGCACCCGCTGCTTGAGGAGGCACCGTCCCTGTGAGTGGAAAGCTCGCGAAGGCCAAGGGCTTCAAGAAGTCCAAGGCCGGTACGTATCTGTCCATCGGCACCACGCTGTTCGGTGCGGTGAGCGTCGTCAAGCAGGCGAAGAAGGCGAAGGGCGAGCAGGACAAGCTCCAGCTCCTCGACGCCGTCGTCTCCGCCGCCGCCATCGCCACCGGAGTCGCGCTGCTGATCCGCGATCTGCGTCGTCTCGCCGACGACGACGTGCTCGCGGGCTGAGCGGGACTGAGAGGTTAGTTTTCCGTGACCGTCACTGAACTGGTGTCGTACGAGGACGCGCTGGCCACCTACGACCCCGTGATGGGTCTTGAGGTGCACGTCGAACTCGGCACCAAGACCAAGATGTTCTGCGGGTGTTCGACCACCCTGGGTGCCGACCCCAACTCGCAGACCTGCCCCACCTGCCTCGGCATGCCCGGCTCGCTGCCGGTCGTCAACGCGGTCGGCGTCGAGTCCGCCGTCAAGATCGGCCTGGCGCTGAACTGCTCCATCGCCGAATGGTGCCGTTTCGCCCGGAAGAACTACTTCTATCCGGACATGCCGAAGAACTTCCAGACGTCGCAGTACGACGAGCCCATCGCCTTCGACGGGTACCTGGACGTCCAGCTGGAGGACGGCGAGATCTTCCGCGTGGAGATCGAGCGCGCCCACATGGAGGAGGACACCGGCAAGTCCACCCACGTGGGCGGCGCGACGGGCCGTATCCACGGCGCCTCGCACTCCCTCCTGGACTACAACCGCGCCGGCATCCCGCTCATCGAGATCGTCACCAAGCCCATCCAGGGCGCGGGCGAGCGGGCCCCCGAGGTCGCCAAGGCGTACGTCGCCGAGCTGCGCGAGCTGATCAAGGCGCTGGGCGTCTCCGAGGCCCGCATGGAGATGGGCCAGATGCGCTGCGACGTGAACCTGTCGCTGCGCCCGAAGGGCACCGAGAAGTTCGGCACCCGCTCGGAGACGAAGAACGTCAACTCGCTGCGGTCGGTCGAGCGGGCCGCGCGCTTCGAGATCCAGCGGCACGCGGCCGTGCTGTCCTCGGGCGGCACGATCATCCAGGAGACCCGCCACTTCCACGAGGAGGACGGCTCCACCACCCCCGGCCGGGTCAAGGAGGAGGCCGAGGACTACCGGTACTTCCCGGAGCCCGACCTCGTCCCGGTGGCCCCGTCCCGCGAGTGGGTCGAGGAGCTGCGCAAGGGCCTGCCCGAGCTGCCGCGCGTACGCCGTAACCGGCTGCGCGAGGAGTGGGGCGTCTCCGAGCACGACATGCAGTCGATCCTGAACGCGGGCGCCGTGGACCTGATCGTCGCCACCATCGAGGCCGGCGCGGACTCCGCCGCCGCCCGCAAGTGGTGGATGGGCGAGCTGGCCCGCCGCGCCAACGAGGACGGCGTCGATCTCGCCGCCCTGCCGATCACCCCGCAGCAGGTCGCGCGGGTGGCGGCGCTGGTCGCCGAGGGCTCCCTCAACGACAAGCTGGCCCGCCAGACCATCGAGGGCGTCCTCGCGGGCGAGGGCGACCCGGACACCGTCGTCGACAAGCGCGGCCTGAAGGTCGTCTCCGACGAGGGCGCGCTGGGCAAGGCCGTCGACGAGGCCATCGAGTCCAACGCGGCCATCGCCGACAAGATCCGCGGCGGCAAGGTCGCGGCGGCCGGCGCGCTGGTCGGCGCGGTCATGAAGGCCACCCGCGGCCAGGCCGACGCGGCCCGCGTCCGTGAGCTGATCCTGGAGAAGCTGGGCGTCGAGGGCTGACACCCGGTACGCGAGGGGCGGCACACCACCGGTGTGCCGCCCTTCTGCATGCCGCCTTACGGCAGGTTGTGCACGTGCGGGCCCACGCCGTTCGACCAGGCGTTGCCGGTCGCCGCGTCCCAGTTCGTGGACCAGGTCATGGCGCCGCGCAGGGACGGGTAGGTCTTGGCGGGCTTGAAGGAGCCGCAGCCGGTGCCCTTGGTGAGGCAGTCCAGCGCGTTGTTGACGATGCCGGGGGAGACGTAGCCGCCGCCCGCGGCGCGGGTCGAGGCGGGCACGCCGATGCCGACCTGCGACGGGTCGAGGCCCCCTTCGAGCTGGATGCAGGCCAGCGCGGTCAGGAAGTCCACCGTGCCCTGCGAGTAGACCTTGCCGTCACAGCCGAGCATCGAACCGCTGTTGTAGTACTGCATGTTGACGACGGTGAGGATGTCCTTGATGTTCAGCGCGGTCTTGAAGTAGCCGCCCTGGGTGGACTGCATGTCGATGGTCTGCGGGGCCATGGTGATGACCAGCTTGCTGCCCGCCTTCTGGGACAGCGAGCGCAGGGCCTGCGACATGTAGGTCGGGTTGATGCCGTTTTCGAGGTCGATGTCGACGCCGTTGAAGCCGTACTCCTGCATCAGCGCGTAAGCACTGTTGGCGAAGTTGTTCGCGGAGGCGGAGTCGTTGACGGAGATGGTGCCCTTCTCGCCGCCGACGGACAGGATGACGTTCTTGCCGGCCGCCTGCTTCGCCTTGATGTCGGCCTTGAACTGGGCGACCGTGTAGCCGCCCAGGCCCGCCGAGTCGAGGTTGAAGGTGATCGCGCCGGGCGTCGTGGTGGCGTCGGCGAAGGAGACCGCGATGATGTCGTACTGGTCGGACACATCGCTGATCTTCTGTACGGTCGCGCCGTTGTTGAAGTTCTGCCAGTAGCCGGTGACCGCGTGCTTCGGCACGGAGGGGCCGGGGCCGCCGCCACCCGGGGACGTGGTGGCGGTGACGGCCGCCGACTTGGCGGACTCGCCGGCCGCGTTGGTCGCGGTGACCTCGAAGCGGTACGCGGTGGCGGGGCTCAGCCCGGTCACGGTGGCCGAGGTGCCGGTGACGGCCTGGACCTTGGTGCCGTCGCGGTAGACCTGGTAGCCGGTGGCGAACTTGGCTGGGCTCCAGGACAGGGCGACGGAGGACGCGGTGACCGCGCCGGCGGTCAGGCCGGCGGGGGCGTTCGGCACCGGGTCGCCGGGGTTGCCGCCTCCGCCGTCCGGCCCGAAGACGCTGATGTCGTCGGCGAAGAAGGCGGGCTGCCCGTACCAGCCGTGGGTGTAGACGGTGACCGAGGTGGTGGAGGGGCCAGTGGTGAAGGTGGTGTTCAGCTGCTGCCAGGTGGCGGCGTTCGCCGTCCAGGTGGACACGTCGGTGGTGCCGGTGCCGCTCGCGCCGAGGTAGACGTACGAGCCCTGGACGTAAGCGCTCAGCTTGTACGTGGAGTTGGGCTGGACGGCCACGGTCTGCGAGCACTTAGCCTGGTCGGCGCCGGACGGGGTGGCTTTCAGGGCCGAGGTGCCGCCGTGCACGGGGGAGGACACGGTGGCGCCGGAGGCCGCCGAGCAGGTCCAGTCGGCGAGGCCGGCCTCGAAGCCGGGGTTCTTGGCGTTGTTGACGTCGGCGGCGGCCCGGGTGGCGGTGTGGGGAGCCGCCGAGGCGCCGGCCTGGGTGCCGGTGACGGCCAGGGCGGCGGCCGCCAGGCCGGTGAAGGCGGTGGTGAGCCACCGTCTGTGCCGGGAGCGTGGGGTGCGGGACGTGAGGGGGTGCGGCATGGCTGTCTCCAAGTCCTGGGCCCGGAAGGGCCGTCCGCCCGGTCCGGAGGCAGGGCGGTCGTTGCGCACAAAATGGTCCAGACCAATGCGGTTGTCAAGACTTCGTGAAGTCTTTCGTCTCTGTTACCGCTGCCGTACGGGCGGCGAAAACCGTCCTCGGGGGCGATGCGCGCCCACTGCGCGCCCTCCTGGAGGAGGGGAAGCGACGCGTGGCGTACCTCTTCCTCCCTACGGCGGAGGTGGTCACCGGGAACGATGATCGGGCGCCCGGCGGGCCCGAAAGTGGAGGGGTGCACCGACACAGATTCCGTCACCACCCACACAGTTACAGGAGCGGACCATGGTTGAAGTAGCGCGCCGGACCTTGCTCGCGGGAGCGGCCGCGCTGGGAGGCGCGGCCGCGGGACTGGCCGCGCCGGGCACCGCCGCCGCGGCCCCGGCCGCCCCCGCTGCCGCCGCGTCCGGCCGGCCGCCGGGGCAGGGCCCGGTCACGCTCGGCCCCGGTGACCCGCGGTATTCCTCCCTCACCCGCCGCGGCAGCAACGGGCGCTTCGTCGGCACACCCGAGCGCGTCCACGTCGTGAGCACCACCGAGCAGGTCGTCACCGCCGTACAGCAGGCCGTACGGGACGGCAAGCGCATCGCCGTGCGCAGCGGCGGCCACTGCTTCGAGAACTTCGTGGACGACCCGTCCGTCCGCGTACTGATCGACACCTCACCCATGCGCGAGGTTCGCTACGACGCCGCCCGGCGCGCGTTCGCCGTCGAGCCCGGCGCCCTGCTCGGCGAGGTCTACCGAGCCCTCTTCCTCGGCTGGGGCGTCTCCATCCCGGCCGGCGCCACCGCGGAGGTCGGGGTCGGCGGGCACGTCCTCGGCGGCGGGTACGGCACGCTCTCACGGCGGTACGGGCTGTCCGTCGACCACCTGCACGCCGTCGAGGTCGTGGTGGTGGACCGCTCCGGCACGGCCCGCAGCGTCGTGGCCACCCGCGACCCCAAGGACCCGCACCACGACCTGTGGTGGGCGCACACCGGCGGCGGTGGCGGCAACTTCGGCATCGTCACCCGCTACTGGTTCCGCGACCCGGCGGCCGAGGGCGACGACCCCGCTCGGCTGCTGCCCAAGGCCCCGGGGGCCCTGCTGAGCTTCTCCGCGACCTGGGACTGGAAGAACCTCGACGAGCGCGCCTTCACCCGGCTGGCGCGCAACCACGGCACCTGGCACGAGCACGACAGCGCCCCGGACTCCCGGTACGCCGACCTGTTCAGCGTGCTGATGCTCACCACCCGCAACACCGGCGAGATCATGCTGGTGGGCCAGCTGGACGCCACCGCGCCCGGCGCCGAGCGGCGGATGCGCGCCTACGTGGACGCCGTCGGGCGCGGCGTGGGCGCCGAGCCCGCCGTCCGGCACCAGGTCCGGCCGTGGCTGGAGGCGGTGGCCGCCGTGCAGGAGAGCGCGCCGACCCCGTACAAGGTCAAGTCCGGCTACCTGCGCAAGCGGTACACGGACCGGCAGATCGCCGAGGCGTACCGGCACCTGACGGACGCGGTGCCGGAAGGCGTCACCGGGGCGCTGTGGCTGGTCTCGTACGGCGGGAAGGTCAACGCCGTCGCGCCGGACGCGACCGCCGTCGCCCAGCGGGACTCGATCCTCAAGGCGATCTGCATGACCGGCTGGGAGGGAACGGACGAGGCCGGGGCGAAGCACCTGGCCTGGGTGCGCGGCTTCTACCGCGACGTCTACGCGGACACCGGCGGCGTACCCGTGCCCGGCGAGGTCAGCGACGGCTCCTTCATCAACTACCCGGACCGCGACCTGGCCGACCCGAATCTGAACACCTCCGGCGTCCCCTGGCACACGCTCTACTACAAGGACAACTATCCGCGGCTGCAAAAGATCAAGGCCCGCTGGGACCCACGCGACGAGTTCCGGCACGACCTGTCCATCCGCCCGCCGCGCTGACCGAAGCCGCGCCCGGCCTTCGGGCAGGCCGGGGCGGGCGGTCAGTTGCCGCCGGGCGGGACGACGAAGCCTCGCGTGGGCCCTCCGTCGGCCCGTCGCAGGGGTTTCGGGTCGGCTTCCCCGAACTGGGCGACGACGGCCGCCAGCACGTCAGGGGTGGTGTCCTTCCGCACCGTGGGATCGGGGCTGTCGTACACGCGCCATGCCCCCGCCGTATCGTCCGGGTTCTCCGGCGCCACGATCCCAGGGATACCCAGTTGCCTCAGCGTGGCGTCCACGTGCCGGGCCTCTTCCGCGTCCATGCCGTCACCTTCTCTGCCGGGGGCGGCAGCCTAGCTGTCCTGACCGCCGCCATGTGAGCCGCAGCCACCGGGGTTGATGGGGCCGCAACCGCCCGGCTTCGGGGTGTGCGAGCAGTTCGCCGCAACCGGTACGAGGGCCTTGGCCGGCCCCGTCCACAGCTCGCCGTCCACGCTGTGCCCGGCCTGTTCGATCAAGGCCGCAGTACGGGTCAGCGCGTGCGGGTCGTGCCGCCCGGGGTCCGGCCGTTCCGGGTAGTGGTGCACGAATCGTCCGAGCCGTTCGCACACCGTGGCGTACGGGGCCGTGTGCAGGATCAGCGCATGCCACCCCTCGTCCACCACGCGTGATGGGGTGATCTTCACCGTGGGGAATTTGGTGGCGGCGTCCACGAACTTGAGCGCTTCCGCGACGATCCGAGTGGCCGTAGCCTCATCCATGCCGGGATTGTTGTCGATGACCGTTGCGACGACGCCCCCGAATGCAGCAGGGGTGAGTAGTGCGCGTACATCGTGCATGTGCTGTGCCTGTCCGTTGAGGTCGGTGGCGCTCAATGAGGCGCCGGAAGCGGCGGAATGTCCGCCTGCCCCTCGTTCAGTTCCAGGCGGCGTACGAGTGCCACGTCCTGGAAGGTCCGGGCGAACGTCGGGTGCCCCGTACGGCCCGTGTGTGCCATCGCCGCCAGGTCGGCTGCCTTCAGGTCGGCGGTCGGTGTCAGCGTCCACGGGCATCCGCCGGTCAGGCAGCACGCCGATACGGTGATCTCGCTCTGCGGGTGCGTGCCGATGGCGTGCTGCACGGCGCGGATCACGCTGCGGGGACTCATGGGCGTAGCGCCGGTGCGGCGGTCGGCAGTCCCATCACGCGCGGCTCGTGAGGGTGGTTACGGATCTCCAGCGAACAGTCCAGGGCCGCCGAGTGGTCGGTGTAGCCGTCCATGGTGCCCTTTCCCGTCCGGTACGCCCGTCGCCATGCCGCAGTGTGCGCACATACCCCGCAGTCCTGGACCGGCGCCGGTTCGAGTGACGGGGCCCGTACGGGGAGAACCACCGGCGGTTCCGGGTAGCCGCGGTGGCGCGTGGCGCGGGCCCGGCTGACGACCGGACGTGTCCAGGTGAGCGCCCGCGCGCGCTCCTCGCCGGTGGGCTTGCGCAGCTGGTCGGGACGCGCCGCCCATTCACGTCCTCCACCGGGCGGGACGAGGTACAGGCCCCTTCGAGCTGCCTGCGTACCTCGCCGATCCTGTCGTTCGTAGCGTCCACCGCGTACGTTCCCGTGGTGGGGGCCCAGTCGTAGGCCATGGTGCATCGCCGTCCCCTCGGTGCTTCGTGGGACGATCTTTGCGCCGGACCGGTGCGGCCACCAGCGGCCCCGTGTAGGCCAGGTGTCGGCCAGACTGGCCCCATGGGAAGCAGCATCGGGGCCAACATCCGGCGTGAGCGGGACCGTTGTGGGTGGAGTCAGGAGCGCTTGGCGCACGAGATCTGCCGGGGCGCCGGGGTCATGGGTGGGCCGGTCGGCCGCCAGGAGGTCAGCCGTTGGGAGAAGGGGAAGCGCACGCCCCGCCAGTGGCTGCCGTTCATCGCTGCCGCCCTGGGGGTGCCCGAGGACGTGCTCAAGGAGCTGCGGGAGGTCGATGAGCCGGCCTTGCCGACGCTGGCGGACTACCTGCCCGACAGTGATCCGCTGGCCCCGCTCAGCGCTCGCGAGGGCCGTCGTGTCGGTCTGCGGCAGGTGGGTGACCTGCAAGAGCGTGTGCACGGGCTCAGGCTCGCCGACGACGTGCTGGCCGGGGGCGACTTGATCCGTCCCGCTCTGCGGGAACTCCGCGCCGCCGTGCGGGTCTACAAGGAGGGCAGCCACTCCGAAGAGGTGGGGCGTGCTCTCCTCGGGCAGATCGGGGAGTTGGCGCAGATCGCGGGATGGATCGCCGGCGACGCCGGGCAGCATGCGGACGCGGAGCGCGTCTACCGGCTCGGGATGAGCGCGGCGATGCAGGCGGACGACCGGACGCTGGCCGGGAACCTCGCCGGCTCGCTGGCCTATCAGCTGAGCAACACCGGCAGGGAGGCCGAAGGGGTCCGGCTCGCGCGGGCGGCCCTCGAAGGAGCAGGGCCGGAGGCGCCTCCGAAAGCCCGCGCGCTGTACCTCGATCGGGTGGCATGGGCCCACACCAAGGCAGGGGAAACCCAGTCCGCCATGCGAGCACTGGGAGAGGCCGGTGAGGCGCTGGCCGAGGACAGCGCGGAGATTGAGTCACCCGCCTACCTGTACTGGGTGGACGCCGGGGAACTGAAAGTCATGGAGAGCAGGGTCTACACGGAGATACACCGCCCCCTACGGGCTGTCCCCCTGCTGCGGGACGTGCTCAGCCGGTACGACGCGACGCACACTCGGGAACTGGCCCTGTACCTGTCGTGGCTGGCCGTCGCTCTGGCCGACGCCAATGAACCGGAGGAGGCGGCAGCGACAGCGGAACGGGTCATCGCGCTGAGTGCGGCCGTGACCAGTGACCGTACGGCTGCTCGGGTGCGGGTCGTGCTGGAACGGCTGGAGGGCCACCGGGACGTGCCGGAAGTCCAGGCGGTGCTCGACGGCGCTGCGTGAGTGCCGGAGGGGGAGGGGTGCGACCCGCCCGCCGCATGACTCCACAACCGGAACCGGACCCATCTGTTCGCGAAAACGTCACCCCGGCACCTGTCGCCCGCCATCGCGCTCCACTACCGTCCCGCTCGCACCAGCCAATGGGCTGCGTGTGAACCATTGCCCGACCGTGGGCAGTCGACTGGGAGGTCGAGCGTGGCATCCGAGGTATCTCGAAGGCGGATCGTGGGACTTGGCGCGGCGGCGGCAGGAGCGGCCGCCGTCGGTTCGTTCCTGCCGCCGTCGTTGCAGCAGGCGCTGGCGGCGGAGCGGCCCGCGGCCGGGCGCGGGCACGGCGGGGGCGGTCTCGGCGACATCAGGCACGTCGTCGTGCTGATGCAGGAGAATCGTTCCTTCGACCACTACTTCGGGATGCTGCGCGGCGTACGCGGCTACGCCGACCGCAACGCCGTCCGGCTCCCCGGCGGCCGAAGCGTCTACGAGCAGCCGGGCGCGCTCGGTATCGGCACCGTCCTGCCCTTCTCGGTCCGGGAGGCCGCGGCGGCCCAGAAGAAGGACCTCCAGTACATCGGGGCGCTCAACCACGAGTGGTCCGGCGGCGCCAGGGCCTGGCACAACGGCTGGATGGACAACTGGGTCACCGCGAAGACCGCCGCCACCATGGCCCACTACGACCGCCAGGACGTGCCGCTGCACTACGAACTCGCCGACACCTTCACCGTCTGCGACGCCTACCACTCCTCGATCCACTCCTCCACCAGCCCCAACCGCAACCACCTGGTCAGCGGCTGGACCGGATTCGAGCCGGGCTCCGGCAAGCGCGCGGTGGGCAACGACGCCTACGCGGAGGACACCCACCCCGGCTACACCTGGACCACGTACGCCGAGCGCCTGGAGAAGGCCGGGCACAGCTGGCGCGTCTACCAGGAGTGGGACAACTTCACCGACAACAACCTGGAGTTCTTCGCCACCTTCAAGGCCGTCATGAAGAAGGCCCTCGCCAAGGTGGGCGGCGGCGTGCAGAACATGACCGCCTTCTACGGGAAGGTCGCCGCGGCGGGGGAAGCGGAGCGCAAGCGCTTGCAGGGACTGCTGGAGGAAGGCGTACGGGCGCTTAGCGCGGCCGACCGCAGCCTTTTCGAGCGCGCGCTGCGACGCGGTGAGCCGGGTTCCACGGCGACCGCCTTCGCCGCCGACGTCGCCTCGGGCAAGCTGCCCGAGGTGTCCTACATCGTCCCGTCCGCCGCGGACTCCGAGCACCCGGGTTCCTCCTCGCCCGTCGCCAGCGCCACCATCGTCTACAAGGTGCTCGACGCGCTCGGCAAGAACCCGGACGTGTGGCGGCACACCGCGCTGTTCCTCACCTACGACGAGAACGACGGGTTCTTCGACCACGTGCCGCCGCCGGTGCCGCCGGCCGGCACGGACGGCGAGTTCCACGACGGCAAGCCGACCGGGCTGGGCATCCGCGTACCGATGATCGTGATCTCGCCCTGGACGGTGGGCGGCTACGCCTGCTCGCAGGTCTTCGACCACACCTCGATCGTCCGCTTCATGGAGCGCTGGACGGGCGTGCGCGAACCCAACATCAGCGCCTGGCGGCGCACCGTCTGCGGCGACCTGACCAGCGCCTTCGACTTCTCGCGCGGCCGTAGGAAGCCCGCCGTCGACCAGCCGGGCGCCATCCCGCCGTTCAGCGGGCGCTGGTCGCCGCGCCCGCCCCGCGAGCAGCAGCTGCCCCGCCAGGAGCCGGGCACCCGGCCCGCGCGCCCGCTGCCGTACCAGCCCGACGCGGACGGCGCGTACGACGCGGGCGCGGGGCGCTTCCGGCTGGCGGTGCGCAACGGCGGCCGGGCGAGCGCGCACTTCGCGCTGTACCCGTACGCGGGCGAGTACCAGGAGCCGCAGCACCGTGACGTACGAGGGAAGGACATCTGGGACATCCCCGTCAAGGACGGCGCGTACCGTTTCACCCTCACGGGGCCGAACGGCTTCCGGCGCGAGCACGCCGGCACGGCGGCGGGCGCCGCCGCGGCGGTCCGCGTCTCCACCCGCCTGGACGCGGACCGGCGGGAGATCCACCTCACGGTCGTCAACGGGGGGCGCACCGAGCTGACCCTCACGCTGAAGCCGCTGGCGTACGGCGACGCCGCGCCGCGCACACTCCGGGTGAAGGCGGGCGGCACCCGCACCGTCGCACACCGCGCGGCCGCCGCGCACGGCTGGTACGACCTGGAGCTGACCGCGGCGCAGGACGCGTCCTTCCACCGCCGCTTCATGGGCCACATCGAGAACGGAAAGGAATCGATCACGGGCTGACCGGAGGCGGGCGCAGCCGGTCGGTTCACGGTCGCGGGCCGGGTTCCGCTTCCGGGTCCCTTTGTGGGGAAGTCCACAAAGAGGACAAAGGATCTTTTCGTGCTGCCACTCTGCAAGAGGTACGGGGCCGCCGCCCCTTCGTCGGCAGGCTGCGGTCCCGTTCCCTCCCCCTCCATTACGCGTTCGGCCCCGCGGGTATACCCCGTCAGACATCGGCGCCTGACCCGGGAAGCAGACGAAGAGTTCGATGACCGGACTGACCCGGTGGTGCCTGCGGCGCCGCATCGTCGTGATCGTGCTGTGGCTCGCCGCCCTCGCGGGGACCGCGGCGGCGGCCGGAGCCGCCGGCTCCGCCTACTCCGACCACTACGACGTCCCCGGCACGGAGTCCGGACGGGCCGGGGCCCTGCTGGAGCGGGCGTTCCCTGACCGGTCCGGCGACCGCGACACGATCGTGTGGCACACGGAGTCCGGCACCGTACGCGCCGGCGCCGTGCAGAAGAGCCTCCAGCAGACCCTCGACAAGATCGCCCGGATGCCCGGCGTCGCGTCCGTACAGAGCCCGTACACGCCGCAGGGCGCCGGGCAGGTCAGCCGCGACGGGCACACCGCCTACGCCGGCCTGGACTTCGACGCCCCGGCGGAGGACCTGGACGCGGCCCGGGTGCAGCGCGTCGTGGACGCCGCCAAGGCCGCGGCGGGCGACGGGCTCCAGGTGGAACTGGGCGGCGCGGGCATCGCGGTCACCGAGTCCTCGGGGACGCAGCTCGCCGAGCTGATCGGCCTGGGCGCCGCCGCCGTCGTCCTCTTCCTCGCCTTCGGGTCGCTCGCCGCGACCCTCCTGCCGATCGTCACGGCCGTGGTGGGCGTGGGCACCGCGTCGGCGGGCATCACCCTGCTCGGCCACGCCATGACGGTGGCCGACTTCGCCCCGATGCTGGGCATGCTCATCGGCCTCGGTGTCGGCATCGACTACGCGCTATTCATCGTCACCCGGCACCGCAGAGGGCTGAAATCCGGCCTCACCGTCCAGGAGGCCGCCGAGCGCGCCGTCAGCGTGTCGGGGCGCGCGGTGGTCTTCGCGGGGGCCACCGTCTGCATCGCCCTGCTCGGCATGCTCGTCCTGCGGCTGGGCTTCCTCAACGGCGTCGCCATCGCCGCCTCCCTCACCGTGGTCCTCACCGTCGCCGCGTCCGTCACCCTGCTCCCGGCCCTGCTCGGCGTCATCGGGCAGCGGGCGCTGAGCCGGCGCGAGCGGCGGCAGCTGGCGGCCGACGGGCCCCTGCCCGAGCCGCCCGCCGGCTTCGCGGCGCGCTGGTCGCACTTCGTGGAGCGGCACCCCAAGCTGCTGGGGGCGGCCGCGGCCGTCGTCATGCTGGTCCTCGCGCTGCCCACCCTCTCCCTGCACCTGGGCACCTCCGACCAGGGCAACAACCCCGGCACCAGTACCACCCGGCAGGCGTACGACCTGCTCGGCAAGGGCTTCGGGCCGGGCTCCAACGGGCCGCTGACCCTGGTCGGCGAACTGGACGGGGCCAAGGACCGGCTGGCCTTCGACCGGCTGCCCGCCGAGCTGCGGACCACGCCGGGCGTGGCCGAGGTGCGGGGCCCGGAGTTCGACGGCAGCGGCAGCACGGGCGCCATCACGGTCGTACCGGACGGTTCCCCGCAGTCGCGGCAGACCTCCGACCTGGTGGAACGGCTGCGCGACGAGGTGCTGCCGAAGGCCGCTGAGGGCACCGGCATGCGGGTGCACGTGGGCGGGGTGACCGCTGGTTACGACGACTTCGCCGCCGTCATCGTCGGCAAGCTGCCCCTCTTCGTGGGCGTCGTGATCGGCCTGGGCTCCCTTCTGCTGCTGCTCGCCTTCCGCAGCATCGGGATACCGCTCAAGGCCGCCGCGATGAACATCGCGGCCGTCGCTTCCTCCTTCGGGATCGTGGTGGCGGTCTTCCAGTGGGGGTGGGGGAGCGAGCTGCTCGGGCTCGGCAGCGCGGGCCCGATCGAGCCCTTCCTGCCGGTGATCATGGTGTCGGTGCTCTTCGGGCTCTCCATGGACTATCAGGTCTTCCTGGTCAGCCGGATGTACGAGGAGTGGCAGCGCACCGGCGACAACCGGCGGGCGGTCCGGGTCGGCCTCGCCGAGACCAGCCGGGTCATCAACTCGGCCGCCGTCATCATGATCGCGGTGTTCGGGGCCTTCGTCCTCAGCGGCGACCGCATCATCGCGATGTTCGGCATCGGCCTGGCCGCCGCCGTCGCGCTGGACGCGTTCGTCCTGCGCACGCTGCTCGTGCCGGCCCTGATGCACCTGCTGGGCGGCGCCAACTGGTGGCTGCCGGTGTGGCTGGAGCGGCGGCTGCCGCGCCTGAGCATCGAGCCGCCGGCGGCCCCGGACCCCTCGGAAGGCAACCCTCCGGTTCCGGTCGTGGTTCCGCTTGCCGTTCCGGAGCAGCGCCGGGACGACGAAGGGCTGGTACGGCGCTGACGAGCGGGACTCAGGGCCGGTGCCGGGCGGGGCTCAGGGCCGGCGCAGGCGGAAGTGCCACGCCCGTCGCCGGCGGCACCCGCGTACCCCGCGGAGGCTGATTTCCCACGGGTTACCGGCATTCTCATACGTCTCTCAGACGCGGCACCTACGGTCGCGCCCATGGACACGACCAAGACCGAAGAGCGCACCGACGACACGAAGGCCGACGAGGCCAAGGGGGCCACCGGGACGCCCGAGGCCGCAAAGACGGGCGAGAAGCCGGCGTCCGGGGCCGCGGCGGTCGAGGAGGACGCCCCGGCCGGTACGGACACCGCGGAAGCGGACCCGGAGGAGCCCGGCGAGGGCGCCGAGGACGCGCCGCCCGCCGCGGCGGCCACGAGCGGCTCGGTGGCGGCCGGTGCCGGTGCCGTCGCCGCCGCCGGCCTCGGCCTCGCCTCGCTCTCCGGCACCTGGATGGGCACCGTCCTGGCCGAACGGCAGACGGTGCTCGGCCAGATCAAGCTCCAGACGGGCAAGGCCGCCGACCAGATCGGCGCCGTCTACGGCACCCCCTGGCACACCCACGCCCTCGTCAACGGCGCCTTCGCGCTGCTCGCCGTCGTGGTCGCCGCGCTGGTCCTCACCCGGACCCGCCCGGCCTGGGTGCGGGCCGTGGCCTGGGGCGGTCTCGCCCTCGGCGTCGTCGGGCTCGTCGTCGCCGCCGGCATGTACTTCGACCTGTTCGCGAGCCTGCCCACGCTGCCCAAGACCGGCGGCACCGGAACCCCCGGTTCCTGAAAGGCCCCGGGCTCCCGAGGGCCCGGACCGTCCGCGGGGCCCCGGAATCCGGCGTTCCCTAAGGCCGTACGCGGCCGTCTAAGGGTCCGCCGGTCCGGGGCCCCGCGCGGCTAAGGACCCCGCCCTCCCCAAGATCGGGAACCTGCCCGATGCGGGGCGCCCCCCTGGGCGAGCAGGCTGGAGCACGTCAACAGGACACCGCCACCAGGTGTCACCGTGCCAACGCCGAAACCAGGGAGCACACCATGTTCTACGGGGAACTCGAACTCCGCGTCCGCTACGAGGAACTGCGGCGCCAGGCCGACCGGGAACGGCTGGTCAACGAGGCCCGCAAGGCGCGCCGTGCCCGCCGGGGCCGCTCCGGGACCCACGGCCAGGAAGGGCGGGTGAGCGGCGCGCCCGACCGGTTCACCAAGGCCGCCTGACCGGCGGGCCGGCCGATGCGCCGCCCGACCGCCACGGCTCCCGCGGCCCGGCCGGGGCCACGGGAGCCGTCGCGCGTGACCATGACCACTGCCGCTTTGTCAGACCCTTGTGCGATGCTCAGCGGCGTGGAAACCACGTCCGTCAGTCCGGTGTTCGTCGGCCGCGGCAGTGAGCTGGGCGCACTGCGCGGCGCTCTCGCCCGCATCAAGGAGTCGGGCGAGCCCCAGGCGCTGCTCATCGGCGGTGAGGCGGGGGTCGGCAAGACCCGGCTCATCGAGGAGTTCGCGTGCGCCGCGCGGGCCGACGGCGTCCTGGTCGCGATCGGCGGCTGCATCGAGATCGGCTCCGAGGGCCTGCCGTTCGCCCCGTTCTCCGCGGTCCTGCATCTGCTCAACGCGCAGCTGCCCGAGGAGCTGGCCGCCGCCGTCTCCGGCCAGGAGGGCGAACTGGCCCGCATTCTGCCCGAGCTGGGCGAGCCCGCCCGCGAGGCGCACGACGACGAGCAGGGCCGGGCCCGCCTTTTCGAGCTGACCGCCCGGCTCCTGGAGCGCCTGGCCGCCCGCCGCCCGCTCGCCGTCGTCATCGAGGACCTGCACTGGGCCGACCGCTCCACCCGTGAGCTGTTCTCCTACCTGCTGCGCGCCCTGAACGACGCCGGCATCCTCCTCGTTGCCACCTACCGCTCCGACGACATCCACCGCCGCCACCCGCTGCGCCCCTTCCTGGCCGAGATCGACCGTATGCGTACGATCCGCCGCGTCGAACTGGCCCGTTTCAACCGCTCCGAGGTGCGCACCCAGATCGCCGGCATCACCGGCCGCGACCCCGACGAGGCGCTGGTCGACCGGGTCTTCAAGCGCTCCGAGGGGAATGCCTTCTTCGTGGAGGAGCTGGCCCGCAGCATCGAGGAGGGCTGCCTGACCGGGCTCAGCGACCCGCTGCGCGACCTGCTGCTCGTCCGGGTCGAGGCGCTGCCCGAGGACGCCCAGCGCGTGGTCCGGGTGGCCGCCGAGGGCGGCTCCACGGTCGAACACGAGCTGCTCGCCGCCGTCTGCGGCCTGTCCGAGGACGACCTCATCGAGGCGCTGCGCGCCGCCGTCGGCTCCAACACCCTGGTGCCCGACCGGGACGGCACGGGCTACCGCTTCCGGCACGCCCTGGTCCGCGAGGCCGTCGTCGACGACCTGCTGCCCGGCGAGCGCACCCGCCTCAACCGCCGGTACGGCGAAGCCCTGGAGGCAAACCCCTCGCTCGTCCGCGCCGACACCTGCGCCGCCCGCCTGGCCAGCTACTGGTATCACGCCCACGACCCGGCCAAGGCGCTGCCCGCCGTCCTCGCCGCCTCCGTACAGGCCCGCCACCGCCACGCCCACACGGAGCAACTGCGGCTGCTGGACCGCGCCCTGGAGCTGTGGGACGACGCGCCCAAGGAGGTCCGCCGCGCCGTGCGTCCGGCGGACTACGCCGAGGCGTACCCGGCCTGCGGCTGCGACGACGACGCGCTGCACTTCATGGACCTGCTCGCCGAGATCGCGGTGGCCGCGCGCCTGTCCGGGGACACCGAGCGAGCCCTGACGATCACCAAGCGCGCCCTGCGCGCCCTCGACGCGGACAAGGACCCGCTGCGCACGGCGTGGTTCCTGCTCCAGCGCTCCCGCCTCGTGCAAGGCACCGGCCGCGGAGACGGCTGGGCCGAACTGGACCGCGCCCAGGAGCTGGTGCGCGGCCTGCCGCCGTCCTCGGTGCACGCCGCCGTGCTCGCCCATGCCGCGACCTGGGCGATGCTGCACACCCCCGGCTCCGAGAGCTTTGCCACGGCCGAGCGCGCCGTGGAGCTGGCCCGGCTCGTCGGCGACACGGAGCAGGAGCTGAATTCGCTGGTCACCCTGGCCGGCCTGCGGGTCGATTCGGGGGACGTGGAGGGCGGGCTGGAGCAGCTGCGTGCGGTCCTGGAGCGGGCGGTGGCCCGCGGCTGCTCCTCGGTGGTCGCCCGCGGGCACGTCAACCTCTCCTCGGCACTGGAAGGCGTGGGCCGCTCCACGGAAGCCGTCGAGGTGGCGGACCGGGGTCTCGCGCTCACCGAGCACTACGGCCTCAAAGAGAGCACGAGCTGGGTCAGCGGGAACCGCGCCGAGTCGCTCCAGTCGCTGGGCCGCTGGGAGCAGGCGCGGGAAGCGGCCCTGGACGCCCGCCGCCGCTCGATGAGTGCCCGTTCCCGGGCCCTGGCCACCAACCGTCTCGCGGACCTCGCCTTGAAGGAGGGCGACGTGGACCGCGCGGAACGGAATCTGGCCGTCGCCCGCGAGCACTACGGCGACCACCACCTCCAGCCGCAGCACTCCATCCCCCTCATCCGGTACGCCCTGGAGATCGCCGCCGCCCGGGGCCGCGTCAAGGACGTACGCGACATCCTCCGGCAGGGCCTGGAGACCGGTTTCCCGCCCGGCACCCAGCGGTATGTCTGGCCGCTGCTGTGGGCGGCGGCCACCGCCGAGTCGGAGTTGCGCGGCCTGCCCGCCGCCGAGCCGGAGCGGCCTGCCGCCCTCGCGCGCATCCGGCAGGCCGCGAAGGGCACGCCTGCCGTGTCACCTGTCTGGGCGGCGTACGGCCGCGCCGTCGAGGCCGAGCTGCTGCGCGCCGCCGGCCGTCCGGCGCCGGACGCCTGGGCCGCAGCGGTGGCCGCCTTCGAGCAGGTGGAGCGCCCGTACGAACGTGCCGTGGCCGCCTACCGCTGGGCCGAGGCGCTGCTGCACGACGCCGCCCGGGCGACGGCCGGGCTGAACGGCCGTACGCCGCGCGAGGCCGCCGCGCTGCTGCTCGTCAAGGCCCGCGAGGCGGCCGGCGGGATGGGCGCCCGGTCGCTCGCCGACGGGATCGAACGGCTCGCCCGGCGCGCCCGAATACCGCTGGCGGGGCGGCCGGAGCCGGATGCCGCGCGGTCCACGGAGGAGCGGGCCACCGCGTCACCCGCCGAGGCGTTCGGCCTGACCCCGCGCGAGCGGGACGTCCTGCGGCTGGTCGCGGCGGGGCGCAGCAACCGCCAGATAGCCGACGAGCTGTTCATCTCGCCCAAGACGGCCAGCGTCCACGTCTCCAACATCCTGGCCAAGCTGGGCGTCTCCGGCCGGGGCGAGGCGGGCGCGCTGGCCCACCGGCTGCGCCTGTTCGCCCCGGTGGAGCAGCAGGCAGGGTAGCGCCGGGGCGGCGGCGGCCGTCGTCAGGTGTGCCGCGGCGGCTCCTGGTCCGGCAGGCGGATGGTGACCTTGCCCGAGGACAGGTCTATCGGCCCTTTGCCCGGATCGCTGTCGCCGGTGTCGGTGACCACCAGGGTCAGCCGCCGTCGCTCCTCGTCGGTGTGTTTGCGCCCCGGCGCGAACAACTCCTCCACCAGGTTGAACATCCCGCCCCCTGACGACGTGGCCGGTCCCGTAAGACGAGTGTAGGCACCATCGGACCGGAACGGGCCGCCGGCGACCGGCCCGGTCACCGTACCCCCGCGCCGTCAGCTCACCGCCAGACGCAGAATCCGGTCGTCGCCCTTCTTCGGTTCGCCGCGCCCGTCGGTGTTGCTGGTGACCAGCCACAGCCCGCCGTCCCCTGCCGCCACGACGGTACGCAGCCGCCCGTACTCACCTTGCAGGAACGCCTGCGGCTCGGCCGCCGCCTGCCGCCCGGCGAGCGGGATCCGCCACAGCCGTTCGCCGCGCAGCCCCGCCATCCACACCGAGCCCCGGGCGTACGCGATGCCGCTCGGCGAGGCATCCGCGGTGCCCCACTGCGCGACCGGGTCCGTGAACCGGCCGCCGCCGTTGCCCTTGCCCTCCGCCTCGGGCCAGCCGTAGTTCCTGCCGGGCTCGATCAGGTTCAGCTCGTCCCAGGTGTTCTGGCCGAACTCCGCGGCCCACAGCCGGTTCTCGGCGTCCCAGGCCAGGCCCTGCACGTTGCGGTGCCCGTACGTGTACACCACCGAGCCGGCGTCCGGGTTGCCGTGCACCGGCTCGCCGTCCGGCGTCATCCGCAGGATCTTGCCGCCCAGCGATTTCCTGTCCTGCGCGAGGCCGGTGTCGCCGGTCTCGCCGGTGCCCGCGTAGAGCATCTTGTCCGGGCCGAAGGCGATCCGCCCGCCGTTGTGGATCAGCCCCCTCGGGATGCCCTTCAACACCGTGTCGGGCGCGCCCAGTTGCTTGCCCGGCGGCCTTCTCTCGTCGTAGTTCATCCGGGCGATGCGGTTGTCGGACTCGGTGGTGAAGTACGCGTACACCCAGTGGTCCCGGCCGAACGACGGCGCCACCGCGAGCCCCAGCAGGCCGCCCTCGCCGCCCGGCGCCACCCCCGGCACCGTACCCAGCTCGGTCTTCCTGCCGTCCTTCGCCGCCACCCGGAAGACCTTGCCGGTGTCGCGCGAGGAGACCAGCAGGTCGCCGCCCGGCAGCGGGGCCAGGCCCCACGGGGTCTCCAGGTCGGTGGCGAGGGTGCTCACCACCTTCACCGAGCCCTTGGCGGGCGGTGCCGGGGCGGAGGCGGAGACCTGCGCCTCGCCGGGGGAGGAGAGGACGGGGGACGCGGGGGAGGAGCCGGACGTACCCGGCGGGCCGCCGGTCGAGCATCCCACGGCCAGCAGCAGCGAGGCGGCGGCCAACACAGGGGTCACGAAGCGACGTTGCACGGCGGAGTCCTCTCGTCGACGGGTCCCGCCCACCCCACCACACACCGCCCCGCACGTCAGGACCCCACTCCGGCATCACACGGCCCGGCCGGCCGCGTCACCCCCGCGCACGCGCGTAGAGCCGGGCCGCCACGTCCTGCTCGCCCGTGCCCTTCCGGTCACACCCGCGCCCGCGCGTAAGGTTCAGTCCCAGGAACCCAGCGCCGACGGCAGCGCGGCGATCTCCGCCAGGTCGCGGCGGTCGAGCGTCAGCCTGACCGCCTCGGCGTTCTCCGCGGCCCAACGTTCCTTCTTCGTGCCCGGCACCGGCACCACGTGCGGCCCCTGCGCCAGCACCCACGCCAGCGCCACCTGCCCCGGCGTCGCCCCGTGCCGCGCGCCGACCCGTCGCAGACCGGCCACCACCGGCTGGTTGGCGGCCATCATCTCGGCCGTGAAGCGCGGGTGCCGCGCCCGTATGTCCGCCGGCTCGAAGCCCTGCCCCGGCGTCAGCGTGCCGGTGAGGAAGCCGTTGCCCAGGGGCATCGCGGCGAGGAAACCCACCCCACGGGTGACGCACCACGGCAGCAGTTCCTCCAGGGCCTCCTTCGACCACACGGACAGCTCGGCCTGCACGCTGCTGACGGGGAACACCTGCTGGATGCGTTCCAGTTGCCGCAGGGTCCCGTCGTACAGCCGGGCGCCCCTGCGGCGCCCGGCGCGCGCACCCACCGCGCACAGCCCCAGCGACCGCACCTTCCCGGCCGCCACCAGCTCCGCCATCGCGCCCCAGGTCTCCTCGATCGGCACCTCCGGGTCGGTCCTGTGCAGCTGGTACAGGTCGATGCAGTCGGTCTGCAAGCGGCGCAGGGAGGCGTCACAGGCACGTTTCACGTATCCGGGGCGCCCGTTGGCGACGATGTGCTGCTCGCCCACCAGCAGCCCGACCTTGGTCGACACGAAGGCTTCCGCGCGGCGCTCCTTCAGAGCCCGTCCGACCAGCAGCTCGTTGGTGAACGGCCCGTACATGTCGGCGGTGTCCAGCAGGGTGCAGCCCCGGTCGAGCGCGGTGTGCACGGTGCGCAGCGAGCTCTCGCCGTTGCGCTGCGACTCGGTGTACCCCCAGTTCATCGGCATGCAGCCGAGTCCGATTGCACCCACTTCGAGCGCTGTAGCCCCGATTGTCCTGCGCTCCACGCGGTCGTGCCTCCATCCCCTCGCCCCCGATCAAGGGCCTGACCAAACTAACGTCTGAGCACAGGGGGCATCGCATAGCCTCTGGCCATGGCACCTGCAGACCCGCGTACCGCCGCGAACGACGTATGGCTCCCGCTCCCGCCCGACGACATCGGCGGACTGCCGGACGGCTTCCGCTACGTCCATTGGGACGCCGGGCCCGAGTTCCCCGCCGACCCCGCCCGCTGCGCCTTCTATGTGGTCCCGTACATGAAGAGCCCGGAGGCGTGCATACGACCGCTGCCGGAGATGACGGGGCTGCGCGCCGTACAGACGTTGACCGCGGGCATCGAACACATGCTGCCCGCCTTGCACCGGCTGCCTCCGGGTACCCACCTGTGCAACGCCCGCGGCCTCCACGACGCCAGCACGGCCGAGCTGGCGCTCACCCTGACGCTCGCCTCGCTGCGCGGCATCCCGGACTTCGTCCGGGGGCAGGACGCCGAGCGGTGGCTGCCGGGGTTCCAGCCGGCGCTGGCCGACAAGTCGGTGCTCATCGTGGGTTACGGCTCGATCGGCAGTGCGATCGAGGACCGGCTCACGCCTTTCGAGTGTGCGCGGGTGGCGCGCATTGCGCGCACCGCCCGTGAGACCGTGCGCGGGCCCGTGCTTCCGCTCGCCGAACTTCCCGCCGAACTGCCCCGCGCGGACGTCGTGATCATCGCCACGCCGCTCACCGACGCCACCCGTGGCCTGGTCGGAGCGGACTTCCTGGCGCGCATGAAGGACGGAGCGCTGCTGGTGAACGTCGCGCGCGGCGCCGTCGTCGACACCAAGGCGCTGCTCGCGGAGCTGGAATCCGGGCGGCTGCGGGCGGCCCTGGACGTCACCGATCCGGAACCGCTGCCCGCCGGGCACCCGTTGTGGCACGCTCCCGGCGTGCTCGTCACTCCACACGTCGGCGGCCCCAGCTCTGCGTTCTGGCCCCGTGCGAGGCGCCTCGTAAGGGATCAGCTGGCGCGGTTCGCCACCGGGGAGCCCTTGTGCAACGTCGTGGCTACGGCCGGGTGAAACCTTCCCCGACCCCTTGCGGGTAGCTCTACGGGGCCGTACGACTGCACTGGGTATCCGCATCCCACTGACAGTCACGCTGCGTACAGACGCTATGTCCCTGAGTGACGAACCTGGTGTATCGTCCGAGCGGGGGCCGCGCCGGCAGTGATGCGGCGCAGCGCGAAAGACCGGAACCGAGGGGGGCGACGGGCGATGTACGGCCAATGGACCAATCGCGAGACAGGCTTTCCGCGATCTCCCGGGGGGACACCTCCGGGGCCCTGGGCGCTTCGGGCGCCTCGCGCGCAGCGGCCACCACGATGTCGCACGGCAGACGGGAGGAGAGGGCGGTGAGCGCCACCGGCGCGGTCCTCACCCGGCCGCCGGTGCAGACCGGCGGGGCCCCGGGCGTGCTGCCGCAGGTCGTGCTCGCGGTCGTCTGCGGCGGCTACGCCATCGGTGCCGCGCTCGGCTGGGGTTCACCCGAACTGGCGCTTTTCATGGGCGATTTCGGCCTGAGCCTGGCCGCCTTCGCCGCCGCCGTCTCCTGCTTCCTGTACGCCCGCAGGCACCACGGCCGCTTTCGACCCGCCTGGCTGCTGTTCGCCGCGTCCTCCGCGATGGCGGGGATCGGCAACGGCGTCTGGGGCTGGTACGAGGTCGTGCTGCGCGCGCCGGTGCCGAGCCCGTCGCTCGCCGACTTCTGCTTCCTGCTGTTCGCGCCACCGGCCATCGTCGGCCTGCTCGTGCTCGCCAAGAGGCCCGTGACCAAGGCCGGCTGGGTGTGCCTCGGGCTCGACGCCTGGCTGATCGGCGGCTCGCTGCTCACGCTCTCCTGGAGCCTGGCGCTCGCGCACACCGCGCACTTCCAGGGCCAGAGCGTGCCGCAGGGCGCGCTCGCGCTGGCCTATCCGCTGCTGGACATCGTGCTGGTGAGCATGGTGCTCGCGCTGCACTTCAAGCGCTCCTCCGCGCACCGCTCGGCCATCAACACCGCCATCGCGGCGCTGGCCCTGACCGTGCTGTGCGACGCGCTGTTCAGCTCGCCGCTGCTGCGCGAGCACTACCGCTCGGGGCAGATCCTGGACGCCGGCTGGTTCGCCGGCTCGATGCTGCTCACGTACGCGCCCTGGGTCGCCCGGCGGCTGAACGGCGGCGACGTCGCGGACGACGAGGGCAAGCGCGCCGCGCACCGTCCGCCGCAGGTCCCGGGCACCCGGCCCATCGCGGGCTCGCTCGCCGCGCTCACGCCGTACCTGGCCGCCGCCGTCTGCACCCTCGGCATCCTGTACAACGTCCTGGACGGGCGCCGCATCGACCGCGTGGTGCTCTTCACCGGCTGCACCGTCGTCCTCGCCCTGGTCGTGCGCCAAGGCATCATGCTGCTCGACAACATCACCCTTACGCAGGAACTGGCGCAGAAGGAGAACCACTTCCGGTCACTGGTACAGGGCTCCAGCGACGTCATCATGATCGCCGCGCCGACCGGGATACTGCGCTACGTCAGCCCCGCCGCGGCGGGCGTATACGGCCGGAACGCGGAGGAACTGGTCGGCTCCGAGCTGGCCTCCCTCATCCATCCGGAGGACTTGGGGCGCGTGGTGCACGAGGTGCGCAGATTCCTCGCCGCCCGGCCCGAGGACGAGCCGACCACGCGCATCGAGTGCCGGTTCCGCGCGGGCGGCCGCCGCTCGGGCGTCGAGAAGTGGCTCAACGTCGAGTCCACGGTCAACCGCCACCACGGCGGCCTCATCTTCAACTCCCGCGACGTCACCGAACGCGTCCGCCTCCAGGCCCAGCTCCAGCACAACGCCTCGCACGACGCGCTCACCGACCTGCCCAACCGGGCGCTGTTCACCGAACGGGTCAGCCAGGCCCTGACCGGCCGCCGCGCCAGCGATCCGGGCACCGCCGTGCTCTACATCGACCTGGACGGCTTCAAGCAGGTCAACGACACCATCGGGCACCAGGCCGGCGACGAGCTGCTGGTGCAGGCCGCCCGCAGACTGGCCGAATCCGTACGGGCGGGGGACACCGCCGCGCGGCTCGGCGGCGACGAGTTCGCCGCGCTCATCATGGGCGACGGCACCCGCGACCACGCCGCACGCGAACACCGCATCCACGAGATCGCCGACCGGCTGCGCATCCGCCTCTCCGACCCGTACAAGATCGACGGCAGAGACGTGCGCGTCGCCGCCAGCATCGGCGTGGCCTTCGCCGAGCCCGGCATCACCCCCGGCCCCCTGATGCGCAACGCGGACCTGGCGATGTACCGCGCCAAGCAGGCCGGAAAGGGGTGCGTCAAGCTGTACGCCCCCCAGATGCAGGACGACGTGGTGCGCCGGGCCGAGCTGGCCACCAAGCTGCGCACCGCCCTGCACGACGGCGAGTTCGCGCTGCTGCACCAGCCCGTGGTCGAGCTGGCCGGCGGCCGGATCACGGCGGTCGCCGCGCTGGCCCGCTGGCGCTCCGCACAGGGCATACTCTTCACCCCCGCCGAGTTCCTGCGGGTCGGCGACCGCGGCCGCCTCAAGGAGGACGGCGACCGCACCGCGGAGCTGGGCCGCTGGCAGCTGGAGGAGGCGGTGCAGCAGGCCGCCGGCCGGCACCGGGCGGGCCACCCGGTCCCGGTGGCCGTCCGGATCTCCGCCCACCGGCTGCTGGACCGCGCGCTGCCGCCGAAGAGCATCGAGGCGCTGCTGTCCCGGCACGGCCTGCCGTCCGGCTCGCTGGTCCTGGAGCTGTCGGACACCGATCCGCGTATACCGCTGGAGGAGCTGGAGCGGCGGTTGGTCGCCCTGCGCCGGCTGGGGGTGCGGATCGCCCTGGACGGCTTCGGGAGCGGCGCGGCCGCCATAGGCGCCCTGCGCCGGCTGCCCGTCGACGTCCTGCGGCTCGACCGTGACCTGGTCGACGGGGTGGTGGAGTCCGCCCGCCTCCACAAGATCACTTCGGGGCTGCTGCGGATCGCCTCCGACCTGGGCATGCAGTCCGTGGCGGACGGCGTCGACCTGCCCGAGCAGATCGTCGCGCTGCGCTCCATGGGCTGTACGCACGGCCAGGGCATGGCCTTCTCCGGGCCGCTGGACGAGCACCGGCTGCGCCGCGCGCTGGCGCAGGGGGTCTATCCGGTACCGGGCCCGGGGAGCGAGGGCCGCGCCGTGGTGCTGAGTGGTACCGGCCTGCCCGTACGCCACGTCAAGAAGGGGCGGGAGCCGGTGTCACCCGGACGGACGCTGGGCGAGCTGCCCAGGCGGTTCGGTCCCGGCGAGGTCAGGGACGGGGCCGAACCGGTCACGCATCCGCCCCTGCGCCCAAATAGTGAGACCTCCGTCCCACCCACTTGACACTCGGCTGGCCCCGGGGGGAGGGTCAGTTCCATGCGCACCCGAATTCTCGTACTTGGAAAGCGCGTCGGCTGAAGCTGGGTCACCCACGAAACCCAGCGCTCCGCACCGGCGCGCTCCCCTCGCTTGCCTCACGGCACGAGGGGTTTTTTGTTGCATAACCACTCCCATACCCCGCCAAAACCCTCAGCTTCGAGAAGAGACGCAGATGACCGAGCAGGCCACCGGGGCCCACCATCCGCAGCCGCGGGCCCGCAACTCCGGCGGAGCGCACGCGACCACCGCCGTCGAGCACGTCACGGGCGCGCAGTCCCTCATCCGTTCGCTCGAAGAAGTCGGGGCCGACACCGTGTTCGGCATCCCGGGTGGCGCCATCCTCCCCGCGTACGACCCGATGATGGACTCCTCGAAGGTCCGCCACGTCCTGGTCCGCCACGAGCAGGGCGCCGGCCACGCCGCCACCGGCTACGCCCAGGCCACCGGCAAGGTCGGCGTCTGCATGGCCACCTCGGGCCCCGGCGCCACCAACCTCGTCACCCCGATCGCCGACGCCCACATGGACTCCGTCCCGATGGTCGCGATCACCGGCCAGGTCGCCTCCAAGGCGATCGGCACGGACGCCTTCCAGGAGGCGGACATCTGCGGCATCACCATGCCGATCACCAAGCACAACTTCCTGGTCACCGACCCCGCCGAGATCCCCCGCACCATCGCCGAGGCGTTCCACATCGCCTCCACGGGCCGCCCGGGGCCGGTCCTGGTGGACATCGCCAAGGACGCCCTCCAGGCGCAGACCACCTTCGTCTGGCCGCCGCACACCGACCTGCCCGGCTACCGCCCGGTGACCAAGCCGCACGCCAAGCAGATCCGCGAGGCCGCCCGCCTGATCACCGAGGCCCGGCGCCCGGTCCTCTACGTCGGCGGCGGCGTCATGAAGGCCGGCGCCACCGCCGAACTCAAGGTGCTGGCCGAGCTGACCGGCGCGCCCGTCACCACCACTCTGATGGCCCTGGGGTCCTTCCCCGACACCCATCCGCAGCACGTGGGCATGCCGGGCATGCACGGCGCGGTCGCCGCCGTCACGGCGCTGCAGAAGTCCGACCTGATCGTCGCGCTCGGCGCCCGCTTCGACGACCGCGTCACCGGCAAGCTGGACTCCTTCGCCCCGTACGCGAAGATCGTGCACGCCGACATCGACCCGGCCGAGATCGGCAAGAACCGCACCGCCGACGTGCCGATCGTGGGCGACGCGCGCGAGGTCATCGCCGACCTGGTCGTCGCCCTCCAGGCCGAGCACGCGGCCGGCCACACCGGCGACTACACCGCCTGGTGGAAGGACCTCAACCGCTGGCGCGAGACCTATCCGCTCGGCTACGACCACCCCGACGACGGCAGCCTGGCCCCGCAGCAGGTCATCCAGCGCCTGGGCGAGCTGGCCCCGGAAGGCACGATCTACGCGGCCGGCGTCGGCCAGCACCAGATGTGGGCCGCCCACTTCATCGACTACGACCGGCCCGCCACCTGGCTGAACTCCGGCGGCGCCGGGACGATGGGGTACGCCGTCCCGGCCGCCATGGGCGCCAAGGCCGGGCAGCCGGACCGTACGGTCTGGGCGATCGACGGCGACGGCTGCTTCCAGATGACCAACCAGGAACTGGTCACCTGCGCGCTGAACAACATCCCGATCAAGGTCGCGATCATCAACAACGGCGCGCTGGGCATGGTCCGCCAGTGGCAGGCGCTCTTCTACAACCAGCGGTACTCGAACACGGTCCTGCACCGCGGCCCCGAGGACTGTCTGGCGACCGCGGACGTCTCCGGCGGCGGCACCCGCGTCCCGGACTTCGTCAAGCTGGCCGAGGCGATGGGGTGCGTGGCGATGCGCTGCGAGGACCCGGCCGAGCTGGACGCGGTGATCGCCAAGGCGAACGCGATCAACGACCGCCCGGTCGTGGTGGACTTCATCGTCCACGAGGACGCCCAGGTCTGGCCGATGGTCGCGGCCGGCACCTCCAACGACGAGGTCATGGCGGCCCGCGGGGTGCGCCCCGACTTCGGCGACAGCACGGACGACTGAGACCCCGGGACGCGCGAGACACGCGGATAGAAGAGAGAAGACCGACCCATGTCCAAGCACACGCTCTCCGTCCTGGTGGAGAACACCCCCGGCATCCTGGCCCGGATCGCCGCGCTGTTCTCGCGCCGCGGATTCAACATCGACTCGCTCGCCGTCGGCGTCACCGAGCACCCCGACATCTCCCGCATCACCATCGTCGTGAGCGTCGAATCGCTCCCGCTGGAGCAGGTCACCAAGCAGCTCAACAAGCTCGTCAACGTCCTGAAGATCGTGGAGCTGGAACCCGGCGCCGCGGTCCAGCGGGAACTGGTGCTGGCCAAGGTGCGCGCCGACAACGAGACCCGCTCGCAGATCGTCGAGATCGTGCAGCTCTTCCGCGCCAAGACCGTCGACGTCTCCCCGGACGCGGTCACCATCGAGGCGACCGGCAGCAGCGACAAGCTCGAAGCCATGCTCAAGATGCTGGAGCCGTTCGGCATCAAGGAGTTGGTGCAGTCCGGCACCATCGCCATAGGGCGCGGCGCCCGCTCCATCACGGACCGCTCGCTGCGGGCCCTGGACCGCTCCGCCTGAGCGGGCCCGGCGCGCCCGGACCGTATCGCGAGACCCCCGAACCCTTCCTTCCCCGCCCGACGTAATGTGTCGGGCAACCAGCTAGATCCAAGGAGATACCCGAAGTGGCCGAGCTGTTCTACGACGACAACGCCGACCTGTCCATCATCCAGGGCCGCAAGGTCGCGGTTCTCGGCTACGGCAGCCAGGGCCACGCCCACGCCCTCTCCCTGCGCGACTCCGGCGTCGACGTGCGCGTGGGTCTGCACGAGGGCTCGAAGTCGAAGTCCAAGGCCGAGGAGCAGGGGCTGCGCGTGGTCAGCCCCGCCGAGGCGGCCGCCGAGGCCGACGTCATCATGATCCTGGTGCCGGACCCGATCCAGGCCAAGGTCTACGAGGAGTCCGTCAAGGACAACCTCAAGGACGGCGACGCGCTCTTCTTCGGCCACGGCCTGAACATCCGCTACGGCTTCATCAAGCCCCCGCAGGGTGTCGACGTCTGCATGGTCGCCCCCAAGGGCCCCGGCCACCTGGTGCGCCGCCAGTACGAGGAAGGCCGCGGCGTGCCGTGCATCGCGGCCGTCGAGCAGGACGCCTCCGGCAACGCCTTCGCGCTGGCCCTGTCGTACGCCAAGGCCATCGGCGGCACCCGCGCCGGCGTCATCAAGACCACCTTCACCGAGGAGACCGAGACCGACCTGTTCGGTGAGCAGGCGGTGCTCTGCGGCGGCGCCTCGGCGCTGGTCAAGGCGGGCTTCGAGACGCTGGTCGAGGCCGGCTACCAGCCGGAGATCGCGTACTTCGAGTGCCTCCACGAGCTGAAGCTGATCGTGGACCTCATGTACGAGGGCGGCCTGGAGAAGATGCGCTGGTCGGTCTCCGAGACCGCCGAGTGGGGCGACTACGTCACCGGCCCGCGGATCGTCAACGACGCCACCAAGGCCGAGATGAAGAAGGTCCTCGCCGAGATCCAGGACGGCACCTTCGCGAACAACTGGATGGCGGAGTACAACGCCGGCCTGCCGAAGTACAACGAGTACAAGAAGGCCGACGAGGACCACCTGCTGGAGACCACGGGCAAGAAGCTCCGCAAGCTGATGAGCTGGGTGGACGACGAGCAGTAAGCCGTACGGCGCGGGGCCGTGGCACACGCCGCGGCCCCGTTCGCCGCGACCGGGCCCGCAGGCGGCCGGCCGCCGGACCGCCGGCACCGCACGGCGTTGTCCATCCCGTCACACCACTACCGGGTGATCCTTCCGAAACGGCGGAGGAACCCTCCCGGAGCGCCACTACACTGCACACCACAAGCGCGTCAGGCTCACAGCGTCGTGCGTCTTCCACGCGGCTGCCCCCTTCACCGCCTTCGGCCGTCGGGACGGTCGTCCGCGAAGGACAAGTGAGGACTGAAGACCACGTGAGCTCGAAACCTGTCGTTCTGATCGCCGAGGAACTGTCGCCCGCCACCGTCGACGCTCTCGGTCCGGACTTCGAGATCCGGCACTGCAACGGCGCTGACCGCGCCGAGCTGCTGCCCGCCATCGCCGACGTCGACGCCATCCTCGTGCGCAGCGCGACCAAGGTCGACGCGGAGGCCATCGCCGCCGCCGGGAAGCTGAAGGTCGTCGCCCGCGCGGGCGTCGGCCTGGACAACGTCGACGTCTCCGCCGCCACCAAGGCGGGCGTGATGGTCGTCAACGCGCCGACCTCGAACATCGTCACCGCCGCCGAGCTGGCCTGCGGCCTGCTGGTCGCCACCGCCCGCAACATCCCGCAGGCGAACACCGCGCTCAAGAACGGCGAGTGGAAGCGCAGCAAGTACACCGGCGTCGAGCTGTCGGAGAAGGTCCTCGGCGTCGTCGGCCTCGGCCGCATCGGCGTGCTGGTCGCGCAGCGCATGTCGGCGTTCGGCATGAAGATCGTCGCGTACGACCCCTACGTACAGCCGGCCCGCGCCGCGCAGATGGGCGTCAAGTTGGTCTCGCTGGACGAGCTGCTGGAGGTCGCGGACTTCATCACCGTCCACCTCCCCAAGACGCCCGAGACCCTCGGCCTGATCGGCGACGACGCGCTGCACAAGGTCAAGCCGACGGTGCGCATCGTCAACGCGGCGCGCGGCGGCATCGTGGACGAGGCCGCGCTCGCGAGCGCCCTCAAGGAGGGCCGGGTGGCCGGCGCCGGCCTGGACGTCTACGCCACCGAGCCCTGCACGGACTCCCCGCTGTTCGAGTTCGACCAGGTCGTCGCCACCCCGCACCTCGGCGCCTCGACGGGCGAGGCGCAGGAGAAGGCGGGCATCGCGGTCGCCAGGTCGGTGCGCCTGGCGCTCGCGGGCGAGCTGGTGCCGGACGCGGTCAACGTCCAGGGCGGCGTGATCGCCGAGGACGTCAAGCCGGGCCTGCCGCTGGCCGAGCGCCTCGGCCGGATCTTCACCGCGCTGGCCGGCGAGGTCGCGGTCCGCCTCGACGTCGAGGTGTACGGCGAGATTACCCAGCACGACGTCAAGGTGCTGGAACTGTCCGCGCTCAAGGGCGTGTTCGAGGACGTGGTGGCCGAGACGGTCTCGTACGTCAACGCCCCCCTGTTCGCGCAGGAGCGCGGCGTCGAGGTGCGGCTGACCACCAGCAGCGAGTCGGCCGAGCACCGCAACGTGGTCACCGTGCGCGGCACCCTCGCGGACGGCGACGAGGTCTCCATCTCCGGCACGCTGGCGGGCAACAAGAACCAGCAGAAGATCGTCGCGGTCGGCGAGCACTCGATCGACCTCGCGCTCGCCGACCACATGGCCTTCCTGCGCTACGGCGACCGCCCCGGCGTCGTCGGCACACTCGGCCGCATCCTCGGCGAGGCGGGCATCAACATCGCGGGCATGCAGGTCTCGCGGGCCGACGAGGGCGGCGAGGCGCTGGTCGCGCTGACCGTGGACGACACGATCCCGGCCGCGGTCCTCAGCGAGATCGCCGACGAGATCGGCGCCGCCTCGGCGCGCGCGGTCAACCTCACGGACTGACCCACGGCCGTCCCGCCGACGGGCCCGGGCTCCGCCACGGCGGACCCGGGCCCGTCGGCGTGCCGGGTGACCCTTCAACCAATCACCCGTTCGGCGTAACGCGGGCCGTTCGCGGGCGCCCAGCAAACTCGCCGCCGGGCCGGTGTTCCGGGGGTTTTCCGACTCGCTGCGCGTGGCGGTGCGACGCGCAATGGGAACTGCGCGTGCCCCCTGCCGGCGCGTGCGGAAGGAGAACGACGCCATGAACGCACCCCTGGGTGAGAACCCTCAGGATCTGACCGGCATGAACGTGGTCGACGCGGAGGGCACCAAGGTGGGCTCGGTCCAGCAGGTCTACCGGGACGACGCCACCAACGCCCCTGAGTGGATCACCGTGCGCACCGGTCTGTTCGGGATGAAGGAGACCTTCGTGCCGCTCGCCGGAGGCCGGCGCGTGGGTGACGAACTACAGGTTCCGTACGCCAAGGACCAGATCAAGGACGCCCCGCGGATCGACGCGGACGGCCACCTGGAACCGGCAGAGGAAGAACGCCTGTACCGCCACTACGGCATGTCGCGGCCGGGCACCGCGCCCACCGGCACCGTTCCGGGCCGCACGACCGGCGCGGGAATGGGCACCGCCGGCGCGGCCGGGATGAGCCGGCCCGAGGAGCGCAGGCGGACCGAGTCCGCGCCGCTGGCCGGCGCGGGGGCCGGCGCGATGGCCATGTCCCGCGGCCGGGGCGACGACGCCGCGCGCGCCAAGGAGCAGAACCAGGAGATGCTGATCTCCGAGGAGCACGTGGAGCTGGGCACCGAGGCGCGCGAGAGCGGCCACGCCCGGCTGCGCAAGCACGTGGAGACCGAAGAGGTGCACCGCACCGTGCCCGTCAGCCACGACGAGGCGCGCATCAGGCGCGAGAAGATCACCGAAGAGGACCGCCGGAAGGGGCGGACCCAGCAGCCGAAGCTCGGCGACGGCGAGGTCGACGTCACGCTCTACGAGGAGCAGGTCGTCGTCCGCAAGGAGAACGTGCCGGTGGAGCGGATCCGGCTGGAGACCGAGCGGGTCACCGAGCAGCAGGAGGTCAGCACCGAAGTCCACCGCGAAGAGGTGGAGTTCGACGACGGCAAGGGCACCGGACGGCGCGGCCGGCGCGACCGGCGCGGCCCCGGTCCCGAGCAGGGCCGGTAGCCCCGGCGCCGGCGGGCGCTCGCGAACGGCCGTACCGGACAGCCGCCCGGTACGGCCGTTCCGCACGGGCATAGGCTGGCCGCATGGGACACCGTGAAGACCTGCTGGAAGGCGCCAAGCGCTGCCTGCTCGAAAAGGGGTACGCGCGCACCACCGCCCGCGACATCGTGGCCGCGTCCGGCGCCAACCTGGCCTCCATCGGCTACCACTACGGCTCCAAGGACGTCCTGATGCGCCAGGCGCTGGTGGAGACCGTCGCGGAGTGGGGCGAGGGGTTCACGGAGACAAGCGGCGACGACGGGGACGCGGACGGCGACCCCGTGGAGCGCTTCGCGGCCATGTGGGACCGGATCCTGCGGCGGTTCGCCGAACAGCGGGAGTTCGTGACCTCCCAGGTCGAGGTGCTCGGCCTGCTGCCCCGCGACCCCGAGCTGCGCACGGCGGTGGCCGCGGTCCTGCCGGAGGGCGGCGAGGGCCTGGTCGCGGTCTTCGAAGGCGTACCGGACACCGAGGTCGACGCGGAGGCGGCACGGGTCGTCGGCTCCTTCTACCAGGCGCTGCTGACGGGCCTGATGGTGCAGTCGCTGATCACCCCCGAGTCGCTGCCCTCGGGCCGGGACCTGGTGGAGGCGATGCGCCGGGTGCTGTCCGGTTCGGTGCTCGGGCCGGGGCAGGGCCGTACGGACGGCGGCCCCGCGGATTCCTGAGGCGCCCCCGGGCCCGCGCGGCCCGACTGGCCGAGAGACTTCGGTAATTGGCCGCTCCCCACGCTTGTCCGGTCATGCCGCACGGTTCTACGCTCCCCGTACGGACCTGGCAGCGGCCCAGCGGCCTGCCGTCCGGCCCGGATCTCCCAGACCTCGAGGTCGCCGAGCAGCCCGCCACCCACGATCGGCCGGAGATCCGCGCCACGCAGCGAACAGCGACTCCGGCCCCGCCCTTCCCGGCCCGACCTGCCGGGGGCCCTCCCGCGCGCCCCCGGCTCGCCAGGAAGGGCGGCCAGTACCGGGCGCAGGGGAAGAGGAGCCCCGTCGTCCGGTAGCCGGTCGCCGCCGGTCCCGGTTCTTCTCCCGGCGGCGGCCGCACCCTCCGCGGGCGCCCTGTCGTCCGTCCCGGTGCCGGTGCTCCCGCGGACTTTCATCGTGCGTCCGGACCCGCTGTCTGTCCAGTACTCAACAAACGGCTTTCGCGCGACCGCAGGCTGTGGCAGCGGCGCCGCCTCACAGGCGTGCCGTTTTCAGAGCCATGTGCAGCAGCAGCCGGTCGCCCCCCTCGTCCAGATCGAGCCCGGTGAGCTTCTCGACGCGGCCGAGCCGGTAGTAAAGCGTCTGGCGGTGGATGCCGAGCGCCTGGGCGGCGCGGCCCGCCTGGCCCGCGCAGTCGAGGAACACCTCGGCGGTGCGGGCGAGTTCGCTGTGCGCGGGGGCCAGCAGGGGGCGCACGGTCGCGTCCGGTTCGGCCGGCGGCAGACCTGTCAGCAGGCGGTAGGACCCGATCGTGCTCCATTCGGCGACCGGGCCCAGCCGGGGTTCCGCGCGCGCCGCACGGGCCGCGGCCAGCGCCTCCTGCCAGGCGGCGGGCAGCGCGGACAACTCCCGCACCGGCGTGCCGAGACCGGCGGCGCCCGGCAGCGTACGGGCCTCCGTGCCGGACGGCGCCAGGCCGCCGCCCGCGCGCGGCGAGCGCAGCAGGTGCTCGGCCACCGTGTGTGCCGCGGCCCAGGAAGACGGCGAGCGCAGCCGCACGAGGGCGGCCAAGGACGGGGTGTCGGCGGTCGCGCGGTGCGGCGGGGCGGCGGCGGACGGGGCGGGGCCCGCGGTGTCGGCACCGTCGCCCGGCCCGTTCGCGGCGGGCAGCGCGCAGGCCGCGAGCAGCCCCGGCAGGTTGGGCAGCGGCGCGTGATCCGTTTCCGGGACACCCCACGGCGTCACCGCCACCACCATCAGGGGCGCGTCCGCCGCGGACCGCAGCCCTTCGCGCAGCGCGGCCGAGGCGGCGGCGCGCTCCGCCGGCCGCGACACGAGCAACGCGCGCAGCAGGTCGCCCACTTCGGCCCCGGCGCGGGCCTCCGCCGCCAGCAGGGCGCCGATCCCCGCCGCCGACTCCATCGCCTGCTCGATACGGGGGTCCGGCGGCGTCCCGCCACCGCCCAGCTCCAGGTCGGTCAGGTGCCCGTCGTCCAGCAGCCACACGTATCCGTGCACGATGCCGCGGTGGCGCACGGGCAGGCAGATGCGGCCCTTGAAGACGCCGGCGGCCGGGTCGGGCGGGATGCGCAGCGCCGTCTTCGCGCGGGCGATGCCGAACGCCTCGAACCAGGCCCGTACCGCCGCCGTCGAGCGGCGCTGGAGGATCGACCGGGTCCGTACCGGGTCCATGACCAGGTCGTCGTCGCCCTCGTGCGCGCCGAAGGCGATCAGCCCGAAATCGCGGTCCTCCAGGGTCGCCGGCGCGGCGAGGGCGGCCGAGATCTCGTCCACGAGCTGTTGGTAATCGCCCCGCATGCGCCGCGTGGCTCCTTTCCGGTCGCATCCGGCGGCCCGACGGCCCCGGTGTCCGCGCGGTCACCGGTGCGGGTGGGCCCGCCGGTGCCGTTGTGGTCTTCCTCCATTCTCATACATCTGTCTGAGATGCCGGCCACGAAGGCCAGACAGCTGTCGATGGCCGCCGAGTAGCGAGATCCTTAAGTTTCAGGTGGCTCATCTCGCCGTCGCGCCCGCCTGCCAGGCGCCCGCCCGGCATTGTCATCTTGAATCGTGGAGGTGCCCCGTGCTGGGTCCCGTGCTTCTCGCAGCAGCCCGCAGCGACAGCATCCGCCGTATCGTCTCGGCCGCCCCGGTCACCCGCCCGGTCGTCGACCGGTTCGTGGCCGGCGAGCGGCTGGACGCGTCCATGGCCGCCGTGCGGTCCCTGGCGGACCGCGGTATGGAGGTCACCCTCGACCACTTGGGCGAGGACATCACCGACCCCGCCGAGGCGCTGCGCAACCGCGACGCCTACCTCCAGCTGACCGCCGCCCTCCAGGACCTGGGCCTGGGCGAGCGCGCCGAGATGTCGGTCAAGCTCTCCGCCTTCGGGCAGGCACTGCCCGGCGGCCACGAGCTGGCGCTGAAGAACGTCACACCGGTCGTCGAGGCCGCCGCCGAGGCCGGCACGACGGTCACCCTGGACATGGAGGACCACACCACGGTCGACTCCACCCTGGCGATCCTCGGCGAGCTGCGCGCCCGCTTCCCGCAGACCGGCGCCGTGCTCCAGTCCTACCTGTTCCGCACCGAGGACGACTGCCACGCGCTCGCCGGGGAAGGCTCCCGCGTGCGCCTGGTCAAGGGCGCCTACAAGGAGCCCGCGACCGTCGCGTTCCAGGACAAGCGGGAGGTCGACAAGGCGTACGTACGCTGCTTGAAGATCCTCATGGCGGGCAAGGGCTACCCGATGATCGGGTCGCACGACCCGCGCATGGTGGCGATAGGCCAGGAACTGGGCCGCCGCTTCGGCCGCAAGCCCGCCGAGTACGAGTTCCAGATGCTGTACGGCATCCGCGAGAGCGAGCAGCAGCGCCTGGTCGCGGAGGGCCACCGGATGCGTGTCTACATCCCGTACGGCACGGACTGGTACGGCTACTTCATGCGGCGCCTCGCCGAGCGCCCCGCCAACCTCGCGTTCTTCCTGCGCTCGCTCGTCACCAAGGGCTGAGCCGGGGCCCGGCCACGGCCGGGCCGCACGCGCCGGGCCGCCGCCCGCGGCCCGGCGCCCCACAACTTGACGCACCCGCACACCCCCGATCGAAGGAGACGGCCGACATGGACGCCGTGACCCACGTCCCCGCCCCGTACAACGAGCCGGTGCACGGCTACGCCCCCGGCTCCCCGGAGCGCGCCCGCCTGGAGGCCAAGCTCAAGGAGCTGGCCGAGAACCCCGTCGACCTGCCGATGACCATCAACGGCGAGAAGCGGATGGGCGGCGGCGAGCGCTTCGACGTCGTGCAGCCGCACAACCACAAGGCGGTCATCGGCACGTACGCCAACGCCACCCGCCAGGACGCCCAGGACGCGATCGACGCCGCCCTGGCCGCCGCCCCGGCCTGGCGCGCCATGTCCTTCGACGACCGCGCCGCGATCCTGCTCAAGGCCGCCGACCTGCTGTCCGGCCCGTGGCGCGAGACCATCGCCGCCTCCACGATGCTCGGCCAGTCCAAGACCGCCCAGCAGGCCGAGATCGACGCGCCCTGCGAGCTGGTGGACTTCTGGCGCTTCAACGTCCACTTCGCGCGCGAGCTGCTCCAGGAGCAGCCGCCCGTCCAGCCGAACGGCGTCTGGAACCGCCTGGACCACCGCCCGCTGGAGGGCTTCGTCTACGCGATCACGCCCTTCAACTTCACCGCCATCGCCGGCAACCTGCCGACCGCGCCCGCCCTCATGGGCAACGTCGTCGTCTGGAAGCCGTCCCCCACGCAGACCCACTCCGCGATCCTGCTCATGCAGCTCCTGGAGGAGGCCGGCCTGCCCAAGGGCGTCATCAACCTCGTCACCGGCGACGGCAAGGAGGTCTCCGAGGTCGCGCTGCCGCACCCGGACCTGGCCGGCGTCCACTTCACCGGCTCCACCGCCACCTTCCAGTACCTGTGGAAGTCGGTCGGCGAGAACATCACCAACTACCGGTCCTACCCGCGCCTGGTCGGCGAGACCGGCGGCAAGGACTTCATCGTCGCCCACCCGACCGCCGACCCGGCGATCCTGAAGACCGCCATCACCCGCGGCGCCTTCGAGTACCAGGGCCAGAAGTGCTCCGCGGCCTCCCGCGCCTACATCGCCCGCTCCACCTGGGACAACGGCTTCAAGGACGACCTGGTCGCCGAGGTCGAGGGCCTGACCATGGGCGACGTCACCGACCTGTCGAACTTCATCGGCGCCGTCATCGACGACCGCTCCTTCGCCAAGAACAAGGCCGCGATCGACCGCGCCAAGCAGGACCCGACCTGCGAGATCGTCGCCGGCGGCACCTACGACGACTCGGTCGGCTACTTCGTGCGCCCGACCGTGATCGCCTGCTCCGACCCGGAGAACGAGGTCTTCAAGACCGAGTACTTCGGCCCGATCATCGCCGTCCACGTCTACGAGGACGCCGACTTCGACGCGATGCTGGAGCAGATGGAGTCCGCCTCGGCGTACGCCCTGACCGGCGCCGTCCTCGCCCAGGACCGCCAGGTCCTCGTCGCGGCGTCCGAGAAGCTCCGCTTCGCGGCCGGCAACTTCTACCTCAACGACCGCCCCACCGGCTCCATCGTCGGCCAGCAGCCCTTCGGCGGCGGCCGCGCCTCGGGCACCAACGACAAGGCGGGCTCCAAGTTCAACCTGCTCCGCTGGATGTCCCCGCGCGCCATCAAGGAAACGATGGTCGCCCCCACGGACTACCGCTACCCCCACATGGGCTGACCCGGTAGCCCCGCAGCCCCGTCGGCCCGGCCCCTTCCCCCACGAAGGCGCCGGGCCGCCGGCATTGCGTCAGCCGCCGGTGATCGCCTCCCCGATGACGAAGCCTTTGGCGGGGCCTTCGGGGAGGGCGATGTCGGTGCCGTACGGGACATGGTGCTCGGCGGCGTAGTCCGCCTTGCCGGGCGCCGGGGAGGTGAACACGGTGACGGTGCCGCGGAGGTCGTGGTCGTCGACGAGAACGTAGACGGGGATGCCGGCCCGGGCGTAGGCGCGGCGCTTGCGGACCCGGTCGCGGGTGATGCTGTTGTGGCCGGGGGAGACCACTTCGACGACGACCTTCACGGCAGATGCGTTGATGCCGACGCCGTGTTCGACGACATCCTGCTCCTCGGCGTCCTCAAGGGCGATGAGTACGTCGGGAATCCAGACCTTGCGGCCGTGGATCACATTGGTGTCCTGGTGGCCCGCGTACGGGCTGTCGGCCAGGTATCTGTCGGCGGCGCGTCGCAGTTTGTTGGCGATCTGACTGTGCGCGTAACAGCCTGTCGGCGACACCTCGATGAACCCCTCGACGATCTCGGCGTGAAAGCCCTCGGGGAGTTCCATGGATTCCCACGCCTGCCACAGGACCTCGTCCAGTTCCGGCCTGGGCGTGTCCTGGTCAGCCGGTCCGGTGTCGGCCCAGGGGGCTTCGTGCGCGAGAGCGGTCATGGCGTAGCACCTCCTCCTCAAGTGTGGGCGCGCCCGGCCCCGTGGCACAAGCGACGGCGTCACGCTACGGAGTCGCGTCCTTGCGATGGTGCCGCTCGTCGGCCGATCACCCGAACGTGCACCTCAGGCCATAACCCGTCTCAGATAGTAGGAAGCCCAAGTAATTGTGCAGACAGCACGGCTTCGCTGGCTTAGCTTTGTAGAAGCTGAACGTCTCGCTCCATCGAGCGATGGCGGGTGCGGCCCGGTATGTGCGCAGGTGACCCCTGTTGTGCCATGGCCCCCGCCCATTTCGGCCGTTTCTGGAAGGACGCTTCCCGTCATCTCTCGGGGCTTTCGCATTGGAGACGTGCATCATGACCAAGACCGCTGTCCGCAGGATCCGTCACTCTGCCCGTAAGGCCAACGAAGCCGACCGCAGGAACGCCGCGGCGGCGCTCCAGCGGGCGCTGGACCGCCGGGACAACGGCGGCTCGACCGGGCACTGAGCCCCGGAGCCGCGTGGCGGGCGCGGGTGCGCCCGCCCTGCCCGCGTCAGCCGCGCCGGGTGACCTCGAAGCGGTCGATGCTCTCGCCCGACTCGGCGAGGGCCGTCACCTTCATCCGGGGCCGGTGGCCCGGCAGCACCTCGACCGCGATGAAGGAGTAGCCGGTGTAGCGGACCCGCGACCACTGCACGGCTTCCTTGACCTTCCCCTTGCCCTCGGCCCAGTGGTACGTGTCCACGTGGTCGAGGTCCCGGACGTGGCCTTCGTAGCTGTCGGGCACCGGGAAGTCGTACAGCGACTTGCCCGCGCCGCCGGCCGTCACGTACACGATGCCCTCGCGCGAGGAGTCCACCGTCTCGCCAATGGGCACCTTCTTTGAGACCCGGCCGCCCTTGATGGCGTCGGTCCGCTCGTAGACGTGGTTGTGGCCGTTGACCACCAGGTCCACCTGGTGCTTCTCGAAGAGCGGCAGCCAGGTGTCGCGCACTCCGCCTTCGGAGGCGTGCGCGTTGGTGGTGGAGAAGGCGCAGTGGTGGAAGAAGACGACGATGAAGTCGATGCCCCGGGCTGCGCGCAGTTCGCCCAGCTTGCGGTCCAGCCACTTGGTCTGCTTGCCGTCGGTCACGCCGAGGTTGGCGGGGATCTCGTACGAGACGTCGTTGGCGTCGAGCGCGACGACGGCGACGTTGCCGTAGGTGAAGGAGTAGACGCCGGGTGCCCGCTCGGCGTCGGGGCCGTTCTCCGGCAGGCTCCAGCGGGCGCGCTGGCCGCCGTACCCGTTGGGGGAGTACCAGGCTTCCATGTCGTGGTTGCCGGTGGTCACCATCCACGGCACGGTCTTGGCCACCGACTCGGTCTGCGCGAGGAACTGGTCCCACTGGCGCGCGTCGTAGGTCTCCTGGTCGGTTCCGGTGCCGTTCGGGTCGGCGTAGCAGATGTCGCCGGCGTGCAGGTGGAAGGACGGGTTCTGGCCCAGGATGAGCTGGTCGTTGGCGAGCGCGTGGTAGCTGACGCCCTGGTCGCCGAAGGCGGTGAAGACGAAGCGTTCGGCGCGGGCCGGTGCGGTGCGGAAGGTGCCGAGGGTGCCGAAGTGGCGGGAGTCGGCGGGGTCGAAGCCGTCGTGGCCGACACCGTAGTAGTACGTGGTGCCGGGCCGCAGGCCGTCGAGCGCCGCGTGCAGGTAGTACTGGTCCACCGCGGGCAGCTTCTTGCTCAGCGCGGGCGTGTGCAGGTCCCGCACCTCGGCGTGGATCTTCCGGCTCAGGTCCCAGGGGCGCAGCCCCACCCGCAGGAACGGCCGCTTGACCGCGAACGGCACCTGCCACGAGACGCGCATCTGGTGCCGGGGGTCGGCACCGAAGGCCAGGTGCCGGCCGAACGGCGCGACCAGCGAGCCGTGCACGGCGCCGGTGGCGGGGGAGGAGAGCAGGGTGGGGGAGGGGGCGGCGGCCTGCGCCTGCCCCGCCAGCAGGCCGCCGCCCGCGACGGCGCCGGCGGTCGCGGCGGAGGTGCGCAGCAGACCCCGGCGGGTCAGCTTCGTACGGAGGTACTCGTGCTGCTCGGGCATGCTCAGCCGGCTCGCGAGCGGTTCGGGAATGCCCACGCGTGGTGTGTCCATGGAGCGCAACGTCGCATCCCTGTTCGACGGGCTGGGGCCCTGCGGGTGAACGGCAGGTGTCCGCCTGCTCATGTGTCCGTATGCCGGACGGCACGTGTCAGGAAATGGGACGGAGAGTAGGGTCCAGACATGTCTCGCAGCATTCGCCTCGCAGTGATCCCCGGTGACGGTATCGGCCAGGAGGTCGTGGCCCAAGGACTGAAGGTCCTCGGCGCGGTCCTCCCGCAGGACGTCAAGCTGGAAACCACGGAGTACGACCTCGGCGCCAGGCGATGGCACGCCACCGGCGAAACCCTGCCGGACGCGGAGCTGGAGTCCCTCAAGGACCACGACGCGATCCTGCTAGGGGCGATCGGCGACCCGTCGGTGCCGTCCGGAGTCCTGGAGCGCGGGCTGCTGCTCAAGCTGCGTTTCGCCTTCGACCACTACGTCAACCTGCGCCCCTCCAAGCTCTTCCCGAACACCGCGACGCCGCTCGCCGGCCGCCCCGACATCGACTTCGTCGTCGTCCGCGAGGGCACCGAGGGCCCGTACACGGGCAACGGCGGCAGCCTGCGCACCGGCACCCCGCACGAGGTCGCCACCGAGGTCAGCCTGAACACCGCGTACGGCGTGGAGCGGGTGGTCAGGGACGCGTACGAGCGGGCCGACGCGCGGCCGCGCAAGAAGCTGACGCTGGTCCACAAGAACAACGTCCTGGTGCACGCCGGCCACATGTGGAAGAAGATCTTCGACAAGGTCGGCGAGGAGTACCCCGAGGTCACCACCGACTACCTGCACGTCGACGCCGCGACGATCTTCTTCGTCACGCAGCCCGAGCGCTTCGACGTGATCGTCACCGACAACCTCTTCGGCGACATCCTCACCGACCTCGCCGCGGCCGTGACCGGCGGCATCGGCCTGGCCGCTTCCGGGAACATCAACCCCACCGGCGCCTTCCCGTCCATGTTCGAGCCGGTGCACGGCTCCGCGCCGGACATCGCGGGCACCGGCAAGGCCGACCCCACGGCCACCGTCCTGTCCGTCGCCCTCCTGCTGCGCCACCTCGGGTACGACGCCGAGGCGGCCCGTATCGAGGAGGCCGTCGCCGCCGACCTCGCGGTGCGGGACGAGGCCCCCCGCACCACCGGCGAGATCGGCGACGCGCTCGCCACGCGAGTAGCCCGCTGAGGCCCGCCGCTCGACGGACGAACACGCGCTGACCGACGGCGCCGGGCCGTTCCCGCCCCGGCGCCGTACGGCATTCCTGCGACTGTGCTACCGCTGGGTTGGGTGCGACCATCTACCCCTGGCAGGCGCACACGGGTCCGCCTTCGGAACCAAGGCGTCCGCTCTCCTGGCACCACGGCATTTCCGTCCCCGCGCGTACGGGGGCGATAATCGAACGTGGAGCCGCTGTACGAGGGGAATCCCGGACGTCCTGTACCGACAAGGACTTCGTGAGCGCGGCCCCACAACCTCACCGGTGAAGGACACGCACTCATGACGACGCCCACGATCGAGCTCAAGCCCTCCTCGCACCCGCTCTCCGACGCGGAGCGGGAGCGGATCCTGGCCAGCCCCGGCTTCGGCCGTTACTTCACCGACCACATGGTGACGATCAAGTGGACGGAGGGCCGCGGCTGGCACGACGCCCAGCTGGTCCCGTACGCCCCGCTGTCCATGGACCCGGCCAACATGACGCTGCACTACGCGCAGACGATCTTCGAGGGCCTCAAGGCGTACCGCCAGCCCGACGGCACCGTCGCCACCTTCCGCCCGGACGCCAACGCCCGGCGCTTCCAGGCGTCGGCCCGCCGCCTCGGCATGCCCGAGCTGCCCGTCGAGACCTTCGTCGAGGCCTGCGACGCCCTGGTCAAGCAGGACAAGAACTGGGTGCCGGCCTCCGGTGAAGAATCGCTTTACCTGCGTCCCTTCATGATTGCCTCCGAGGTCGGCCTGGGCGTCAGGCCCGCCAACGAGTACCTCTTCATCGTGATCGCCTCGCCCGCCGGCGCCTACTTCTCCGGCGGCGTCCAGCCGGTCTCGGTCTGGCTCTCCCAGGAGTACGTGCGCGCCGTGCGCGGGGGCACCGGCGCCGCCAAGACCGGCGGCAACTACGCCGCTTCCCTCGTCGCCCAGGCCCAGGCCGCCCAGCACGGCTGCGACCAGGTCGTGTGGCTGGACGCGATCGAGCGCCGCTGGATCGAGGAGATGGGCGGCATGAACCTGTACTTCGTGTACGGGAACAAGATCGTCACCCCGGAGCTGTCCGGCTCCCTGCTCCCCGGCATCACCCGCGACTCCCTCCTGAAGATCGCCGCCGACCTGGGCTACGAGTCCGCCGAGGGCCGCATCTCCGTCGAGGACTGGCGGGCCGCCACCGAGGACGGCTCCCTGACCGAGGTCTTCGCCTGCGGCACCGCCGCCGTCATCACCCCCGTCGGCTCCGTCAAGTCCGAGGCCGCCAACTGGACCGTCGGCGACGGCAAGCCCGGCGAGGTCACCATGAAGCTCCGCAAGGCCCTCCTGGACCTCCAGACCGGCGTCACCCCGGACACCCACGGCTGGATGCATCCCCTGGGCTGATCCACGACCCACCTCCGAAACGGCCGTCCGGCTCCCTGCCGGGCGGCCGTTTGGTGTTTAGGGGTGGTCGCGCGGTATCCGGAGACGTCCCTCTTGGGGGCATGGTCGGTGACATGCTGGACGGACGCCGGCGAGGAGGAGTGGGGATCATGCAGTGGACCGTCCATGGCGAACGGCAGATCTACAGCAACCCTTGGGTCAACCTGTGGCTCGTCGACGTCCAGCAGCCCGATGGCCGGCGATGGGAACATCACGTCGTGCGGATGCGGCACCTGGCTGTCGCCGTGGTGGTCGACGAGGAGCAGCGGGTGCTGATGATGTGGCGTCACCGCTTCGTGACGGATGTCTGGGGGTGGGAACTCCCGATGGGTCTGATCGAGGACGGAGAGACTCCGGAGCGGGCGGCGGCGCGTGAGGTGGAAGAAGAGACCGGCTGGCGCGTCGAGTCGATGAAACCACTGGTGTACGCGCAGCCAGCGAACGGCATCACCGATTCCGAGCATCACGTGTTCAGGGCCGACGGAGCGACGCGCGTTGGTGACCCGACGGAACTCAATGAATCCGACCGGGTCGAATGGATCCCCCTGGCCGAGATTCGCGGCATGATCGACCGGCGGGAGATCGTCAGCAGCGGTTCGCTCGTCGGTCTGCTGTATCTGTTGTTGGACGAAGCCACCCAGGTCGCTGGTTAGCAGAACACTTCGCGCATTCGCTGTTCGAAAGCAATGACCGGGGTAGCCCGTGCGTACGGTGTCAGGCGCTGGTGGAAATCTCGGATGTGCGCCTTTACTCGCGGCGAGTCGACGACGGCCAGGAGATCGAGGGCGACTCCGGCGCTGTCGCACGCCCGGTCGAGTGCGCCTTGTTGCAGTTGGGTGCTCGCCAGCCAAAAGGCGTGGAAGGCGCGGCCGCGCTGCCGGGACCCGTTTTCCCGGCGGAGCCCCTCGGCGATCAGCGGCTCGGCGCGAGGTGCTTCCCCGAGCCGTGCCAAGGCGATACCCGTGTCGACGATCAGTTTTGCCTCGTCGAAATAGCGCGCCCAGAAAGGCGCCTCCTGCTCCCGCCCGCGGGCGCGGTCGTACTGGCGGTGGGCTTCGTCGATGGCGGCATGGCAGGCGGGGCTGTCGCTCAGCATCGCTTGGGCGAAAGCCTCACGCAGGTACAGCATGGACATCACCAAGGGCTGATCGACTGCTGCTCTGGCCGTGTCCTGGGCTTGACAGGCGAGAGCGAGAGCGTTCATCGGATTGCTGTCGTACATGGCCTGCAGACTCATGGTCTGCAGGACGTTCGCCACGAAAAGGCGGTCGGCCTGGTCGAGGGAGAGCTTCAAAGCCTGAGCGAGGTAGGCGCGTGCCGTGCTGTACCTGCACGCGTCGAAGTAGGCCCAGCCTGCCATTCGGGCGAGTTCGGCCGCCAGGGACCGCAGCTCGCCACGGAACTCCTGCGTACATCCGTGCCCGAGCTGGGTGACGTAGCGCAGGTGGCCTACGACGGCCGGCCGCAGAGCCGCCGCTCCGTGCTGGTCGTCGCGGTGCCAGTAGTCCTCCGCCGACGATCGCAGGGCCACGAGGGACGAGGCGGTGATGTGGCCGTCGGCCAGGGCGAAGAGGTCGTCGACATACTCCGCACCTTCCGGGGTCGCCTCCCATGTCACCCAGGTGTCAGGTGCTGCGGTGGATGTGCAGGACGATGGCGGGGCATCGGACGAAGGTACCGACGGAATCTCCCAGGGGCGGTGAGCCAAGCCGAGCATGGCTCCCGGAATGCGCAACCCATCGGAAACCCGTTCGATCACGTCGATATGCGCCAGTCCTCGTCGCCCGGCGGCAACCTCTCCCACCCGACTGGGGGTCATATCGCAGAGAGTGGCGATCTGCGCGGGGTAGATGCCGGCCTTCACCTTGACCAGCCGGAAAATATGCGGGAAATCGCGCCGTCGGCACGCGTCCCGCCACTCGGCGCTCGCCAGGAGATCGGCTGGCAAGGTGCGATGGGGCTGCCTTACGGACATCGTCGCCCCTCCCTCTGAACGGTGCCGGAGTGGTGGTTGTCCAACCGGGCGGCATGTTACCCACGTTGGGTAACCAGCATGGCCTGGTTCCGTGACGTTTGTCTGCGGTGGGCTGTCCCCGCAAACGCCCGCCGACGAGGGGATGCCGAGTTCCCGATGAATGCGAAAGACCTGCAGCGCTCCGGTCATCAGCGATGGAAGATGCAGTTCACGGCGAAGGCCAAGTGTGTATCACTCGCTCGCCGCCTGATCGGCAAGGTCCTTGACGAATGGGGATACGCACAGGATGACGCTGCGCGGGTCCTCTTGGTGTGCAGCGAACTGGCCACCAACGCCGTTCAGCATGCCGGTGCCCCCGGTCACCTGTTTGAGGTACGTGTGGAGGACGAGGGCGTGGCCTGCCTCATCGAAGTCTCCGACGCCGGTCGCCGACCGCCTCGGATGAGGAAGGCCGGAGAAGAGGCCGAGTGCGGTCGCGGGCTGTGGCTCGTGTCCGTACTCGCCGAAGAGGTCGGTGATCGTCCGCGCAGTCCTCTGGGCAAGACCGTCTGGGCTCGTGTGTCTCTTCGAGCATGCAGGGGACTCGATGCTGTAGGCGGGCAGATCCCGCCTGGGCCCAGTATCGACTCCGCTGCCCAGTACGTGATCGATGGCGAGGCTTCCGAGGACCCGTCACCTCGAAAGCCCAGCTCACAGTTTGAGTGCTGACCAAGAGGTATCTACCGACTGCTTCAAGTATGGGTTGACGTAGGGAGATCAATGGTTAGAGTGGCGCTCTAAGTAGCGGCGGCCGACGTCGTGCGCAGGCCGCGGGGCGGTCCGGACGGGGGCTGCCCCGCCTTGCCTGCTCTCGCACCGACCCCGGAGGACCCCATGACGACCCCCGCCGCCGACGGTTTTCGGATGCCTGCCGAGTGGGAGCCGCACGAGCGGACCTGGATGGCCTGGCCGGGGCCCAACGCCACCTTCGGCGAGGAGGGCGGCGCGGGGCTGGCGCGGGCCCGGGAGGCATGGGCCGCCGTCGCCCGGGCCGTGCGCCGTTTCGAGCCCGTCACGGTCGTGGCGGGGACCGGGCAGGGGGACGGGGCGCGGCGGTTGCTCGGGCCGGACGCCGAGGTCGTCGAACGGCCGCTTGACGACGCGTGGATGCGGGACATCGGGCCGACCTTTCTGACGGACGGGGAAGGGCGGCTGGCCGCGGCCGACTGGGTGTTCAACGGCTGGGGCGGGCAGGACTGGGCGCGTTGGGAGCGGGACGCGGAGATCGGCGGGTACGTGGGCGGGCTGGCCGGGGCCCGTACGTACCGCTCGCCGCTGGTGAACGAGGGCGGCGGGCTGCATGTGGACGGTGCGGGGACGGTGCTGCTGACGGAGACCGTGCAGCTCGATCCCGGGCGCAATCCGGGGCGTACGAAGGAGGAGGTCGAGGCGGAGGTGCACGCCTGCCTCGGTACCACGAAGGCGCTCTGGCTGCCGCGTGGACTGACCGCCGACTACGGGCGGTTCGGGACCCGCGGGCACGTGGACATCGTCGCGGCGTTCGCCCGGCCCGGCGTCGTCGTCGCGCACACCCAGCCCGACCCGGCCCACCCCGACCACGAGGTGTGCGAGGAGATCGTCGGGCTGCTGCGCTCCGCGACGGACGCGCGCGGCCGGCGGCTGGAGGTGGTCGAGGTGCCCGCGCCGACCGTGGTGGAGGCGGACGGTGAGCCGGTGGACTATTCGTACATCAACCACTATCTGTGCAATGGCGGTGTGGTGCTGTGCGGGTTCGGCGACCCGCGCGACGAGCAGGCCGCGGAGATCTTCCGGCGGCTGTTCCCCGCGCGGACGGTCACGCTCGTCGACGCCCGTACGATCTTCGCAGCGGGTGGCGGGATCCACTGCATCACCCAGCAGCAGCCCAAGGTGGGCACCGTGTGACGTTCTGGAGGTTCCCGTGCCCGGACCGGCCCGCCGACCCCGGCAACGGCTCACCCGGCCCCGCGAGCAGGTGCTCGCCGCGGCCATGGCCACCATCGCCGAAGCGGGCCTGGACCGGCTGACCATGGCCGGGCTGGGCCGCGAGGTCGGCATGAGCAGCGGGCACATCCTCTACTACTTCGGTACGAAGGACGAGTTGCTGCTCCAGACCCTCCAGTGGAGCGAGGAGCAGTTGGGAGCCCGGCGGCGGGCCGCGCTCGCGCGCCGTGTTCCGGCGCGCGAGCGGCTCGACGCGCTGGTGGAGCTGTACCTGCCCGAAGGGCGCCGCGACCCGCGCTGGACGCTGTGGCTGGAGGTGTGGAACCGCTCGCAGTACGCGGACGACGCGGCCCGCGAGCGCCAGCTCGACCTGGAGCTGGCCTGGCACCGCGACCTGGTGGCGCTGCTGGCCGAGGGCGCTTCGAAGGGCGAGCTGCGGGCGGTGGACGCGGAGCGGTTCGCCACCCGTACGCGGGCGCTGCTGGACGGGTTCGGCACGCATCTCGTCGTCGGCCTCCCGGGGCTGGACCGGGAGCAGGCGCTGCGGCACGTGCGGGAGTTCCTGGACGAGGCGCTGCTGCCCGCGGCGGGGGAGTGACGGCCGGCCTCGGACGCCCGGGGCGCGGCCCAGGTTGTACGGAAAAGAGCGCATTGACCCTGTCGCCGTTGATGCGGTTGTATCCCCTGGCGCTCCGGCGCAGGGCCGGAGGCGGATGTTTCCGGGGGGAAGCATGGGCGTGCGGACAGGCAGCGGCAGACGGGCGTTACCGGGGGCCGTCGTGGCCGCCGCGCTCGTCGGGGCGGTGGCCCTGAGCGGAACGGGCACACCCGCGGCGGCGGTGGGCGGGCACGGGCCCCGCACCGAGCGGGTGAACACCGCCCCCGACGGCTCGGAGGCGGTGGGCGGCGGTTCGTTCAACGCTGCGATCAGCGCGGACGGCCGCTATGTCGCCTTCGACTCGGAGGCCGGCAATCTGGTGCCGGGCGACGACAACGACGGCCCCTTCGTGCGGGACGTCTTCCTGCGCGACCGCCGCACCGGCGCCACCCGCCGCCTCAACGCCCCGCTCGGCCGCGGCAACGCCGACTTCGCCACGATCAGCGCCGACGGCCGCTACGTGGCCTTCAACGCCGAGACGAACGGCACGTACCACGTCTACGTGTACGAGATCCGCACCGGCCGCCTGGAGCGCGCCGACCTGGACATGGACGCGGGCTTCACCGGCGGCGAGACGCCCTCGCTCAGCGCCGACGGCCGCCATGTCGCCTACGTGGGCAGGCAGGGCGCCGTCCCGCCGGAGAAGGAGGAGCTCGGCCGGATCTACGTACGCGACCGCAGGACCGGGACGACGCGGCGCGCCAGCAGGGTCCCCGCCAAAGAAGGGCGCGGCTACGACTCGCCGCGCATCAGCGCCGACGGCGGCAAGGTGGCCTACCGGGAGCGCAGCCGCCGCGGCGGCGGCCCCGGCGGCGAGCGCGACTGGGCCGACATCTACCTCGCCGACCTGCGCACCGGCGAGCAGCGGCAGATCGACACCACCGCCGACGGGCTGCCCGCCACGTCCGGTTCCACCGATCCGCTGCTCAGTGCCGACGGCGGTACGGTCGCGTTCAACTCGTCCGCCAAGAACATCGTCCCGGTGCCGGACGAGGCGCGCTCCTACGCGTTCGTACGAGACGTCCGCACCGGCGCGATCCGGCGGGTGGACGGCGTCCACGGCAACCAGTACGCCGACGCGGACGCGATCAGCCCGGACGGCCGGCGTCTGCTGCTGCACTCCTACGGCGTCGAGTACGGGCTGTACGCCAAGGATCTGAGGACCGGGAAGGAGGCCCTGGTCAGCCCCGGCACCGACGGCAGGCCCAGGGCGGCCACCGCCGGGCCGGACGCGATGACACCGGACGGCCGCGCGGTCGTCTTCGAGTCGCACCTCGGCGACCTGGTCGCGGGCGACACCAACCACGAGACCGACGTGTTCCTGCGGCACGTCCGCTGAGGGGCGGGCGCGCGCATACGCCGCAGGTAACGAAGCGTGATCTTTGCTCGCCGGGCCCTTGCCGCGGCGGGCCGCGTCGGCGACCGTGATCCGTCATGGGACGAGAGCAGTGGAAGAAAATCTGGGTCGGCTCGGCCGGCAACATGGTCGAGTGGTTCGACTGGTTCGTGTACGCCAGTTTCGCGGTGTACTTCGCCGACTCCTTCTTCCCGAAGGGCAACGACACCGCGAACCTCATGAACACCATGGGCATCTTCGCGGTCGGCTTCTTCATGCGGCCCGTGGGCGGCTGGCTGCTCGGCCGGGTCGGTGACCGCCAGGGCCGCAAGGCCGCGCTGACCCTCACCGTCACGCTCATGTCCGCCTCGGCCATCCTGATCGCCGTCGCGCCGACCTACGCGGTGGCCGGGTACGGCGGCGTCGCGGTGCTGCTCGTCGCCCGCATGCTGCAAGGGCTCTCGGTCGGCGGCGAGTACGCGGCCAGTGCGACCTACCTCACCGAGGCGGCCGCGCCCGGCCGGCGCGGCTTCGCCTCCAGCTTCCAGTACGTGTCCATGACGGCGGGCCAGCTCCTCGGGCTCGGCCTCCAGATCGTCCTCCAGCGCACCATGTCCGAGGAGGCGCTGCACAGCTGGGCCTGGCGCATCCCGTTCATCATCGGCGCGCTCGGCGCGGCCATCGTCTTCTACCTGCGGCGCAACATGCTGGAGACGGAGGTGTACGCGCAGGACGACAGCGCGCACAGCGACCCGGCGCGCGGCACGGTCAAGGCGCTGTGGGCCCACAAGCGCGAGGCGTTCCTCGTCATCGCCCTCACCATGGGCGGCACCGTCGCGTACTACACGTACACGACCTACCTCACCAAGTACCTCTCCGGCAGCGCCGGGATGGCCAAGCCGACGGCCTCGCTGGTCAGCTTCTGCGCGCTGTTCGTCTTCATGTGCATCCAGCCGCTGGCGGGCAAGCTCTCCGACCGCATCGGCCGCCGCCCGCTGCTGATCACCTTCGCGGTGGGCTCGACCTTCCTGACCGTGCCGATCATGACGCTCCTCCAGCACGCGGGCAGCTTCTGGCCCGCGCTCGGCCTCTCGCTGCTGGCGCTGCTCGTCGTCACCGGCTACACCTCGATCAACGCGTGCGTGAAGGCGGAACTCTTCCCCACCGGCATCCGCGCCCTGGGCGTCGCCCTCCCGTACGCCATCGCCAACGCCCTCTTCGGCGGCACGGCCGAGTACGTGGCCCTGTGGTTCAAGAAGGGCGGCATGGAATCGGGCTACTACTGGTACGTGGCCGGTTGTGCGGCGGTCTCCCTGATTGTCTACATCACGATGCGTGAGACGAAGACGATCGACCTCAACCGGGTGAAGCAGGCCGAGGAGACGCACGTTTCCAGCCCGTCCGGAGTCTGAGGACACCGTGCGGGCCACCCCCGGTGGCCCGCACTGTGAGACGTCCGCACGCCTCTCGGAGGCTTATGGCAAACTGCCACCCATGCTCTCGTTCGCCATGATTATTGGCAGCAGGCGCGCCGGTCCGCAGTGACCACCCGTACCTACCGAGTACGGCGTGGTCGCCGTCGTCCCAGACCCGCGCGCAGACCTCTCGCATCCGCGAGGGGTTTTTTCGTTTCCGGCCCACCCGGCACCGGCGGCGAAGCGCGAGGGCCACGAGGGGGCGGTGGAACCGGTATTCCGGTAAACCGAGACCCGACAGGAGCCAGACCAGCATGACGGACGCACCCGAACCCTCCTTGCCCGACGACTTCCACGTCTTCGACACGACGCTGCGCGACGGCGCCCAGCGCGAGGGCATCAACCTGACCGTCGCCGACAAGCTGACGATCGCCCGGCACCTGGACGACTTCGGCGTGGGCTTCATCGAGGGCGGCTGGCCCGGCGCCAACCCCCGGGACACCGAGTTCTTCGAGCGGGCCCGTACGGAGATCGACTTCCGGCACGCCCGGCTGGTCGCGTTCGGCGCCACCCGCAAGGCGGGCGTGCGGGTCGAGGACGACCCGCAGGTCGCGGCCCTGCTGGAGTCGCAGGCCCCGGTCGTCACGCTGGTCGCCAAGTCGCACGTGCGGCACGTGGAGCTGGCGCTGCGCACCACGCCGGAGGAGAACCTCGCGATGGTGCGGGACACCGTCGCGTACCTGCGCGAGCAGGGCCGCCGGGTCTTCCTGGACTGCGAGCACTTCTTCGACGGCTACGCCCTCGACGCGGACTACGCCAAGCAGGTCGTACGGACCGCGAGCGAGGCCGGCGCCGACGTCGTGGTGCTCTGCGACACCAACGGCGGCATGCTGCCCGCGCAGATCACGGCCGTCGTGCGGACGGTGCTCGCGGACACCGGCGCCCGCCTGGGCATCCACGCCCAGGACGACACCGGCTGCGCCGTGGCCAACACCCTCGCCGCGGTGGACGCGGGCGCCACCCACGTGCAGTGCACCGCCAACGGCTACGGCGAGCGGGTCGGCAACTCCAACCTCTTCCCGGTCGTGGCCGCCCTGGAGCTGAAGTACGGGCGCCGGGTGCTGCCAGCGGGCAAGCTGGCCGAGACCACCCGCGTCTCGCACGCCATCGCCGAGGTCGTCAACCTCACGCCGTCCACGCACCAGCCGTACGTCGGCGTCTCGGCCTTCGCGCACAAGGCCGGGCTGCACGCCTCCGCGATCAAGGTCGATCCCGACCTGTACCAGCACATCGACCCGGCCCTGGTCGGCAACACCATGCGGATGCTGGTCTCCGACATGGCCGGCCGCGCCTCCATCGAGCTCAAGGGCAAGGAGCTGGGCTTCGACCTGAGCGGCGACCGGGAGCTGGTCGGCCGGGTGGTGGAGCGGGTCAAGGAGCGCGAGCTCGCGGGCTACACGTACGAGGCCGCCGACGCCTCCTTCGAGCTGCTGCTGCGCGAGGAGGTGGAGGGCAAGCCGCGCCGATATTTCCAGGTGGAGTCCTGGCGGGCGATCGTCGAGGACCGGCCGGACGGTACGCACGCCAACGAGGCGACGGTGAAGCTGTGGGCCAAGGGCGAGCGGCTGGTGGCCACCGCCGAGGGCAACGGCCCGGTCAACGCGCTGGACCGGGCGCTGCGCGTCGGCCTGGAGCGGATCTACCCGGAGCTGGCCGGGCTGGAGCTGGTGGACTACAAGGTCCGCATCCTGGAGGGCCGGATGGGCACCGGTTCGATCACCCGCGTGCTGGTCTCCACGAGCGACGGGCAGGGCGAGTGGTCCACGGTGGGCGTCGCCGAGAACGTCATCGCGGCCTCCTGGCAGGCCCTGGACGACGCGTACGCGTACGGCCTGATGCGGGCCGGGGTCGAGCCGCAGGAGTAGCCGCCCGGGCGCGGAAGAGGACCGCGGCCCCGCACCGGTCTCCTTGGGGGAGGAGCCGGTGCGGGGCCGCGGGGCTTACAGGAGCCTTCGGCTCAGGCGGCGGCCTTGACCGCGGAGATGTCGAAGGTGAGCTTGACCTTGTCGCTGACCATCACGCCGCCGGCCTCCAGCGCCGCGTTCCAGGTCAGGCCCCAGTCGGAGCGCAGGATCTCGGCGCTGCCCTCGAAGCCGACGCGCTCGGCGCCGTACACGTCGGTGGCCGCGCCCTGGAACTCCAGGTCGACGGTGAGCGGACGGGTGACGTCCTTGATCGTCAGGTCGCCGGTGACGCGGAAGGTGCCGGCGTCCACCTGCTCGGCGGAGGTGGAGCGGAACGTCATCAGCGGGAAGGCGTCGGTGTCGAAGAAGTCGGTGCCGCGCAGGTGGGCGTCGCGGTCGGCGATGCCGGTGTCCACGGAGGCGGTCTCGACGTCCAGGGCGGCCGTGGAGCGGGCCGGGTCGGTGCCGTCCAGGTGCAGCCTGCCCTCGTGGCTGCCGAAGGAGCCGCGGACGTTGGTGACCATGGCGTGCCGGACGGTGAAGCCGATCCGGCTGTGGGCCGGGTCGACCGTGTAGTCGCCGGTCAGCGCGGCGAGTGCCGGGTCCGCTTCGAGAACGGCGGTGGCACGGGCGGTGGCGCGGCCGGCGTCGGCGGTGGTGCTGCGCTTGCGGTGGAACAGAGCCATGGCTCCTCCTCGAAGACGGGGTGGGCGAGAGGTTTATTTAACCTTCAACGAGATCGAGCGTAGCGCTATCTAGTTCAAGTTTCAACATTCGGCTCTCGGGGGAGTGATGCGGAGGTCCCGCGGGCGGATGTGTCATGGGCATTGTCGGGGTGCCGCGGCCCGTGCTAGACCGTCGGACACCGTTCAACCAGGCCGTATCCGTACGCAGTTGACGTTCACGGAGAGGAGGGACCGTGCCGCCTCCCCCCGTCTGGTCCCGACGCGGATTCCTCGGCTTCTCCGGCGCGGGAGCGCTCGGACTGGCGCTGGCGCCCGCGCTCGCCGGGCCCGCGCACGCCGCCGACGACCCGTACGAGACCCTGCGCCGCCGCTGGCTGGGCATCCAGCTCGGCACCGGCTTCGACCCCGGCGCCGCGCCGTACGCCGCCCGCCTCAAGGAGACCGGCGAGCTGGCCCGCGGCTTCCGCGCCGCCATGCGCCCGGACGCCGGCTCCCTCTGGCCCGACAGCCCCTTCGACCCGCCCGCCGGCATCACCCGCAGCTACGGCCGGCTCGCCACCATGGCCCAGGCGTACGCCCAGCCCGGCACCGGCCTGACCGGGGACGCCGGCCTCGCCGCCGATGCCGTCAAGGGCCTGGACCACGTCCACGACGCGGTCTACCACTCCGGAACCACCCGGTACGGCAACTGGTGGGAGTGGCAGATCGGCAGCCCCCGGCTCCTCCTGGACACCGTCGCGGTCCTGTACGAACAGCTCGGCGCCGACCGGCGGGCCCGGTACCTGGCCGCCGTCGACCACTTCGTACCGGACGCCATGCTCGGCGACTACACCGGCACCAGCACCGGCGCCAACCGCGTCGACCTGTGCCGCGTCGTCGCGCTGCGCGGCATCCTGGGCCGCGCCCCGGCGAAGATCGCGCTGGCCCGCGACGCCCTCTCGCCGGTCTTCCCGTACGTCACCAAGGGCGACGGCCTCTATGCCGACGGCTCCTTCGTCCAGCACACCTGGGTCGCCTACTCGGGGACCTACGGCTTCGTCCTCCTCGACGGACTCGGCCGCCTCTTCGCCCTGCTCGGCGGGTCCGAGTGGGCCGTCACCGACCCCGCGCGCCAGATCATCTTCGACAGCGTGGAACACGCCTACGCGCCCCTGCTGTACAACGGCCTGATGATGGACAGCGTCAACGGGCGCGCCATCAGCCGGGGCCGCCTGCGCGCCGACGAGCGCCGGGTGCTGCGCGGTGACCACTTCCACGGTCACGCGCTGGTCGCCGCCGTGGCCCTGCTGGGGGAGGGGGCCGGGGCCGAGGCGCGGGAGCGCTGGCAGGCACTGGTCAGGGGCTGGATCCGGCGCGACACGAGCTACCCGGTGCTCGCCGACCGGCAGTTCGACGTCGCCGACCTCGCGCGCCTGAAGACGATCGCCGACGACGGCGGTCCGGCCGCGCCCGAGCCCGTCGGCCACCGGCTCTTCCCGGCCATGGACCGGGCCGTGCACCGCCGCCCCGGCTGGGCCGCGGGACTGGCCATGGCCTCGCGCCGCATCACGTACTACGAGAACGGCAACGGCGAGAACCCGCGCGGCTGGCACACCGGCGCCGGAATGCTCTACTGGTGGGGCCGCGACTCCGGCGGCGACCAGTACACCGACGCGTTCTGGCCCACCGTCGACCCGTACCGCCTGCCCGGCACGACCGTGTCCGCCAAGCGGCTGGCCGACAACGAGGGCGGCGGCTGGGGCGCGCCCAAGCCCGCGGCGACGTGGGTCGGCGGGACCACGGACGGCGAGTTCGCCGCGATCGGGCAGGACGTACGCGGCCTGTCCGCCACCCTGCGCGCCAAGAAGTCGTGGTTCTGCGTCGCGGACTGCGTCATCTGCCTCGGCGCCGGCATCACCTCCCGGGACGGCGTGCCCGCCGAGACGATCGTGGACAACCGCAACCTCGGCGCGTCGGGAACGCACGTGCTGACCGTCGACGGCGTACGGCAGCCCGCGGCACCCGGCAGGCCGCTGTCGTTCCCGCGCGCCCGCTGGGCGCACCTGGCGGGGCACGGCGGGTACGTCTTCCCCCGCCTGCCCGGCGCGGGCGAGGGGCCGGTCCCGCGCGCGCTGCGCGACAGCCGTACCGGCTCGTGGAGCGACATCAACACCGGCGGCTCACCCGACCCGTACACCCGCCGCTACCTGACCCTCTGGTTCGACCACGGCACCGACCCGGAGGACGCCGCGTACGCGTACCTGCTGATGCCCGGCGCGGGCCCGCGCGCCCTCGCCGCCCGTGCCGCCGACCGCCACTGGCTGGCCGTTTTGGCCAATTCCGGTGCCCGGCAGGCCGTCGCCGTCCCCTCGCTCGGCCTGGTCGCCGCCAACTTCTGGGAGGCCGGTTCGGCGGGCGGCCTGACCGTCACGGCGCCCGCGAGCGTCCTGGTGCGCGAACGGCGGCAGCAGGCCGCGTACGGGCACCGGGGTGGCCCGATCGCGTCACTGTGCGTGGCCGAGCCGCCGCGTACGGGGGTACCGTTCGAGGTCGTCTGGGACCGCCCGGTGCGGGCCGTGCTCACCGCCGACCCCGCCATCGAGGTCCTGGAGACCGCGCCGTCCCTGCGGCTGCGGGTCACCCCCGGCACCGCCTGCGCCACGCACACCTGCACGGTCGCCCCGCGCTGACGCTCCCGCCCGGTCGGCCGCGCCCGTGCCGGAGCCCGGCCGACCGGTGGACTGCCACAACGTCGCACCGGCGCGTTTTGTCGGGCTCATACATACCGCCGGGGGTGCCGCGCATGCCCCGGAGCCCGGTCGTGGGCCGCGTACAGGCCGCTTCTGTCTTGCCTGCCCACCAAATCGCTTCCGACGTTGTACGAAACCGACATCGGTTCTGGGGGGTCCGGCCACGTACCGTCGATACATGACCACTGTCGAAGATGCGCCCGCCGAGGCGAACGACGCCCGCGGGCGGGTCGCCGAGCTGCACGCCATCCGTGAGCAGGCCCGGCGAGGCCCCAGTGAGCGGGCGACCGAGGCGCAGCGTGCCAAGGGCAAGCTGA
>NZ_JBIRPD010000010.1:0-358022 GCF_044332485.1 Streptomyces sp. NPDC017056
CCCCGCAGCCGACAGCTCGCTACACCAGGTTCAGCTTTCAAGACATGGCGTCCGCGAGTGCGGTGAGGAGTCACCCCCCTGCGCGGCCCCGACCCCAAACGAAACAAGCGCACCCGCGCGAAGCGCGCACCGCATCAACGCCCCAAGGAGACCCATGAACCTCACGATCACACTGGACAACGCAGACAGCGACCGCGAAACGCGGTCCCTGTGTGAGTGGCTGGCGGACACCCCCACCCTGCGCGCGGACGTCTCGTTGCGTGCCGCCGCGCCCCGCGCCGACCGTATGGGGCTGGCGTTCGACGCCGTGCAGCTCATCGTCGACAGCGCGTTCCAGCTGAGCAGTCTCGCCATCGCCATTGACGGCTGGCGCAGGGCGTACGCGGCGCGTCCCAAGATGACCGTCGAACGCGGTGGGGTGCGTGTCACGTTCGCCACGGCGGATACGGACGGTGCCCGGAGCATCCTTCGCGCGTTGGAGGAGTTGGAGCGGGCGGCTGGGCCCGGCGACGCGGAGGGTGACGCCGGACAAGGCGACGGGAGCTGACACGTATGGGTGAAGTCGGGGTGGTGCCGGGGGCCGCGTTCGATCCCGCGGAGTCCGCTTGTGTGATCGTCGGGGTCGATACGTACGCGAGTCTGACGCCGCTGCCCGCGGTGCGGAACAACCTCAAGGCGCTCAAGGCGGCGCTGACCGACCGGACGATCGGCGGGATGCCGAGGCGGAACTGCCGGGTCGTGCTCAATCCTCGCACCGTCACGGCGGCGTTGCGCCCCGTCGAGCAGGCGGTGCAGGCCGCGCGGGACACGTTGATCGTCTACTACGCGGGGCACGGGTTTCTCGATTCGCGGCAGGAGGGCCTGTATCTCACGCTGCCCGGCACCGAGGCCGGGAAGGTGCACAGCGGCATCCCGTATGCCTGGCTGCGCAGTGTGCTGGGCACTCGTACGCCGCCGAGGCGCCGGATCGTGATTCTGGACTGCTGTTACAGCGGCAGCGTGATCAAGGGCATGTCCGCCGGGTCCATGTCCGGTGCCATGTCGACCGCGTCGGCGACCCAGCAGGCGTCCAGCCGGCTGGGTGAGGCCCTGTTCGCGGGCATGGACGGCATGGAGGGCGTCTCGTACCTGCTGACTTCGACGCCGTGGAACGTCGAGGCGCTGGCTCCTGAGGGCGAGGAGTACACCGCGTTCACCGGGGAGTTCTTGCGGGTGTTGCGGGAGGGGATTCCGGTTCCGCGGCCGGCCCCCGCGGAGGGGGTGGCGGAAGCCGGGCCCGCAGCGTCCGCCGCGCCGCCGTCGGGCGGCGATCCGGCGCGGCACCTCAGTCTGGAGGAGATTTACCGTGAGGTGCGCCGGTCGCTGTGGGAGAAGAACCGGCCGCTGCCCCAGCAGCAGAGCCAGAACGGCATCGAGAAGTTGCCGTTCGTACGGAACCGGGCGGTGCGGCCCGTTCCCCAAGGGCGCGTAGGGCCTCAGGGTGAGCAGGCCGCGAATGTCGCGCCGCCGGAGCCCGGCGACAGAGCGACGGAGGAGCAAGCGCAAGCGCAGGCCGTGCGGAGGGGCCGGCGCCGGGTGCTGGTCTCCGCGCTGTGTGTGGCGGCGGTGGCGGTCCCGTCCGCGTGGTGGTGGCAGTCGCGCGGCGATGAGCCGTCCTCCGGGCCCTGTTCGGACGATGTGGCGCTGATCGGGCACAGTGACGCGCTCAACGGCGTGGAGTACGGGGCCGCCGTACCGGTCGACGGGCTGTCCGGCCTGGCGTTGGCGGGGCCCTCGCGGGCGTGGGCGCTGGCCGACAACCCGCCGGGGCGGATCTTCGACCTCGACCTCGGTACTTCGGGCGCGTCCGCGCCGGCCGCCCGCGCCGTGGACATGCGGACGCTGCATCCCACGGGCGGCGGGCGCTTCGACGGCGAGGGGCTGGTGCTGGAGAAGGGCGGCCGTACGGTACTGGTCGCTTCGGAGGCGGGTCCTTCGATCCGTAGGTTCCGGGTGTCGGACGGTGTGGAGACGGGGCGTGTGGAGCTGCCGCGCAATCTGGTCGAGTGGTCGGGGCCGGAGAATCTGGAGGCGCTGGGCGCGTCGCCGGACGGCCGGTATCTGTACGCGGGTCTGGAGGCGCCGCTCTTCCGTGACGGCAAGGCGCGCGGCCGCGGTCTGCTGCGTATCCAGCGTTTCAAGGGGAGGCCCGGCGGCGCGTACGTGGCGGACAAGCAGTACGCGTACCAGTCGGCGGCCGGGTTGCGGGTGTCGGAGCTGGTGGCGCTGGGCGGCGACCGGCTGCTCGTGCTGGAGACCAACCACGCGGAGGGCCAGGGCAACGCGGTGCGGGTCTTCGGCGCGGATCTGAGCCGCGCGAAGGACGTCTCGGGGGTCGCGTCGTTGCAGGGCGAGCCGGTGGACGCGTTCGCGAGGAAGTGGGAGCCCGTCGATCTCGTGACGTGTCCGAGGGGTGGTGCGGCCGCGGCGCAGCCGCAGTTGAACCCGTTGCTGGAGAACGTCGAGGGGATGGCGCTGGGGGCGGCGCCGCTGTCCTCGGGCCCGTACAAGGGCCGTATGCCGCTGTTTCTCGTCTCGGACAACAACAACAGCCCGCATCAGATCACTCGGGTGTATGCCCTTGCCGTACGGCTGGACCGGGCGGCGGATTGAGGCGCAGGACGGCTCTGGCGCCGCCGTCCGGGGCGTTGGTGAAGGTCAGGTCGTTGCCCAGGACGGCCGCTTGGCCGACGGCGATGGTCAGGCCGAGTCCGTGTCCCATGCCGCGGCCGGGCGCGTCGGTACGGAAGCGCTGGGGGCCGTGCCGCAGCAATTCGTCGGGGAACCCCGGGCCGTGGTCGCGTACTTCCACGACGGGGGCGGTTGAGGGGCCTGCGGTGCGGCTTCCGTTGGGTTCCTCGCGCCTGCCGTTCGGCGTGTCGCCGGGGGCGGGGCGGCCGCCGTCCGGTACGTCCACGGTCACCACGACCGGGGGCTGCCCGTGCCGGTGCGCGTTGAGCACCAGGTTGCACAGGATCCGTTCCAGCCGGCGCCGGTCCGTGCGGACGACCGCGTCCCGGACGACCCGTACCTCGGTGTCGTGTCCCAGGGCGCGCACGGATTGCCGGACCAGCGGGCCCAGTTCGTAGGAGGCCAGGTCGGGGCGTTCGGCGCCCGAGTCGATCCGGGAGATCTCCAGCAGGTCCTCGGTGAGCCGGTGCAGGGCCCGCAGCCGGTCGTTGATCATCTCCTTGGGGCGTCCCTCGGGGAGCAGTTCGGCCGAGGCGAGGATGCCGGTCAGCGGGGTGCGCAGTTCGTGGGCGACGTCGGCGGTGAAACGCTGCTCGGCCTGGAGGCGGCCCTGGAGGGAGCCCGCCACCGAGTCCAGCGCCGCGGCCACCGCCGCCACCTCGTCCTTCGCACCCGGCCCGGCGCGGCGCTGCCCCTCGGTGCCGACCCGCGCGTCCAGGTCCCCGGCGGTGATGCGGCGGGCGACGGCGGCCGTGGTGCCGAGCCGGCGGCTGATGCGGTGGGCGAGGAACAGTCCGGCGAGGGCGACGGCGGTGGCGGCGAGGACGGCGGAGCCGAAGATGGCCGTGTCCAGGTTCTCCAGGGAGCGGCGGGTGTTCTCGTACGGGGACCAGACCGCCATGACCTGGTCGCCGGCCGGCGCCGCCGTCCACATGACGCGCTGCCCGTGGTACGTGCCGACCATGCTGCCGCGCCGGCCGTGATGCACCAATGTGCGGAGCCGCGGAGGGAGTTCCGTGGGGTCGAGGACGGAGTTGAGCCCCTCGCGGGAGGTGCCGTACTCGTACAGGTCCAGTGCTTCGTCGAGGTCGGCGAGGGTCTCCTTCCGTACCTGGCCGACGGTTTGGCGGGCGACGGCGTTGTGGACGAGCACGCCCAGTACGGCGGCGACGGCGCAGCACACCGCCGTGACGGTGAGCGCGATCTTCCAGCGGAGGGAGAGCGCCGGGCGGTTCATGCGGGAGCCCCGGGGGACGGCGGGCTCGACGCGGGTGTGGGCAGCGGGTTCTGCGGTGTCCGGTAGTCGTCCAGGGTGAGGTCCCACAGGCCCATCCGGCTGCCGTCCCACACGTAGTCGGTGACGCTGACGTAGCGCGGGTCCTTGGTGGGCTCGCGTACGGAGAGGTGTCCGGCGGCGAGTTCGACGCCCGCGATGACCGCGCGGAGCCCCAGCACGCGGGTGACGACGTTTTCCCTGACGCTGTAGACGCGGAGTTCGCTGGTGCGCTTGTCCAGGTCGACGGCGCTGATGAGGTCGGGTTTGCCGTCGTCGGTGAGGTCGTGGAACACGGGGCTGCGCACGGACCGCGGGTCGGGCGGCCGGCCGTCACCGGCCGCGAGGTCCGCGCTGACGACGGCGGCCGGGTCGGTGTCCTTCATGTCGCCGGAGGGCACCTCGGGGACGCCCGGTACGGCCCGCTGGTCGCCGGGGTCCTCGTCGCGGACGCGGGGCGCGGGCGTACGGTCCGCCCACAGGGCGAGCGGTGCCTGCACGTCCCGCGCCCGGCCGTCGTCGTGCAGGCCGGCGACGCCCGCGCAGCCGGCCAGCAGGGCGAGCGGCGCGGCCGCGAGGAGCGCCTGGTGCCGCATGGCCCACCACCTTCCCGTAACGGACGCAGGGGTACGTCACACGCGTACGTAACGAGACAAAGTTACCCATAGTGGTGGCGCGAAGACGGTTGGTCGCGCGCATGCCGTGACATCACTGCCCGCAGAGCGGGTCCAGGCTGTTACACAACCTACGGATCGTCGTGAAGCACACCTCGTACATTCTTCTCTGCCAGTACGACGTATCAGCAGACTTACGGCGGTCGGGACCGCCACGACGAGGAGAAGTTCCATGCGGGCAAAGCGCCGCTCCGTGATCCGTACCGCCGCCGTCGCGACCGGCGTCGCCGCTGTTCTCCTCCTCCCGGCGGGCGGCGCGTTCGCCGCCGACGCCTCGGACGCCACCGCCTCGCACGCCATGGGCCGCAAGTCCGCCGTCCTGCCGGAGGACGGCCTCGCCGGGGTCGCCGAGAAGATCGGCCACCTTCCCACGGGCGGACTCGCGGGCGCGGCCGCCGTGCTGGGCGCCGGCCTGGGTGTCTCGCTGCACCGGCGCCGCGAGTCGCAGCAGGGCTGAGGGCCCGTGACCGGCTACACCTCCTGACGCGCCGCCAGCCGCTGGATCTCCCCGTAGCCGGGCACGGCGGCGCCGTCTTCCGGTCCGCCCTCGCGGATGGCACCGGCGAGCGTGACGGCCGTGTGCAGTGCCGAACGGAACAGCAGCGAACCCGTACTGACGCGCCGTACGCCCAGCTCCGCCAGCCGGGCAAGGCTCAGCCGGCCCGGCGCGTACAGGACGTTCAGCGGCGCCGGGACGGCCCCGACGAGAGTGGCGACGGCCTCTTCGCCGGCGACTCCCGGCACGAAGATGCCGTCCGCCCCGGCCGCCAGATACGTTTCGGCGCGGGCGAGCGTCTCGTCCAGCGGCCGCGCGGCGGGGTCGTCCACGAGCCAGTGGGTGTCGATACGGGCATTGAGGAAGAGGTCCGGCGCGTACTCCTTCACGGCACGGATCAGCTCCGCCTGCCGGCCGGCGGGGGCCAGAGGCTCGTCGCCCGCCCGGCCCGGCAGCCCGTCCTCCAGGTTGACGCCGGAGGCTCCCGCGCCCGCCAACTCCCGCGCCAAGCGCCCCACTTCCTCCGGCCCGCCACCGAAGCCGCCCTCGATGTCCACCGTGTACGGGCAGGTCAGGCGGCTGCCCAGGCGCCGCGCCAGGGCGACCGTCGCCTCGCGTACGAGGGCCGAACCCTGACCGTCGGGCTCGCCGAGCGCGGCCGCGACGCCCAGGCTCGTGGTGCCGACCGCGGCGTGTCCGGCCGCGGCGAGCGCGGTGGCGGAGGCCGCGTCCCAGGCGTTGGGGAGCAGCAGCGGCTCGTCGCCGTGGTGCAGGGCGTGGAAGATTCGGTTCCGGTCCGTGCTCATGCGCACGTCACCTCCAGCGAGTCCAGGATCCGCAGGTTCGCGGACGGTATGTACACGAGATCCGGCCGGGCGAGCCGGCAGCCGCGGGCGCACAGCGCGTCCAGCACCCCGGCCGCGAGGGCCCGTGCGTGCTCGCGCCCCGGGCAGGCGTGCGCCCCGGCTCCGAAGGGCAGCGCGCCGTCGGCGGTGACCAGGCCGGCCCGGACGGGAGCGCCACCGCCCGCCGGGGCCCGGAGCGTGCCCCGCACCGGCGGATCGACGCGCAACGCACGGTCCAGAAAGTTCGCGGCCGGGTCGCCCGCCTGGGCCGCGGCAGCGTGCGTCAGCATCAGGCGCGCCGCGTTGCCGATGAGCCCCGCCGTCGCGTCGTACGCCTGTACCAGGAGGCCGACCCGGGCCGCCGTGTCCTCGTCCCAGGCGCCGCCGCAGGCCGCGACGAGCCGGGCAAGCGCTTCGTCGGCGGCCGGTACGGTCTCGCCGTGCGCGTGGTACGCGCGGGCCACCTCGCCCACCAGCCCGGCCGTGTCCGCCGTGACCGGCAGCAACGCAAGGCCCGCCGCGAGCACTTCGACGGGCACGACGCGCGCCACCTCCGCCATCACCTCCACCGGGCCCGGGCCGCGCAGCAACGCCTCGGCCCGCGTGCGCGCGGCGTCGCGCAGCGCACCGGCCGCCTCCGGCCCGCCGAGCCGGGCGGCGGCCGCGGCCCGGCGCCGCGCATGCGCGTCCCCGCTGCTGAAACGGGCGACGTGCGCCCGCAGCCAGGCCATCGAGCCTGCCGGTACGTCCTGAGGCACCGGCGGCACCACCCAGGCCGGGTCCGAGAGGACGCCCGGGCCCGCGTCCGCCGGCGTGCCGTTGCATGCGCCGTTACCTGTGCCGTCTCGCGTGTCGCCTTGCGTGTCGCCTCGCATGTCGTCTCGCGTGTCGCCTCGACTGTCGTCCCTGGTCCGCATGGCAGGACCGTACGGCCGGGACACTTCGGGGCCGGCCGAAACGTGGCTGCGCACAATGGACGCATGACCACGCGCGCAGCGGAACCGGTGCCAGGGCACGGCGAGGGGCTCGCACGGCTGGCGGGGCTGCTCGCGGACCGCACCAGGGCCGCGTTCTGCCTGGCCCTGCTGGACGGGCGGGCCTGGACCGCGGGCGAGCTGGCGGCGTACGCGGGAGTCGCGCCGTCCAGCGCCAGCGAGCACCTGTCCCGGCTGACCGAGGGCGGGCTGCTCGTGGAACGGCGGCAGGGGCGCCACCGGTACGTGCAGCTCGCGAGCCCGCGGGTCGCGGAACTCCTCGAAGGGCTCACCGCGCACCTCGACCCGCCCGCCGAGCGGCCGCGCGGTCTGCGGGCCGTCAACGCGTCGGCGGCGCTGGCCCGCGGCCGTACCTGTTACGACCACCTGGCCGGGCGCCTCGGAGTGGCCGTCACCGACGCGATGACGGAACGCGGCCTGATCGACCAGGCCGGCGGCTTCGCGCTCACCGCCGCGGGCGCGGGCTGGTTCGCCGAGGCCCTCGGCGTCGACGCCGCCGGGCTCGGCGCGGGCCGCCGGCCGACGGCCCGCGGCTGCCTGGACTGGACCGAGCGACGGCAGCACCTGGCGGGCACGGCCGGCGCCCGGCTGTGCGCGGGGCTGATGGAGCGCGCGTGGGTACGGCGCGTCGGCAGCGGGCGGGCGGTACGGCTGACGACAGCGGGCGCGGACGCGCTGCGCGGGCTGCTCGGGCTCGACGCGGAGGGAGCCGGGCTCGTCTGAAGCGGCCGTCAGCAGTGGCCGGGACGGGCGTACAGCGTCACCTGCGCGCCCCTGGTGTTCAGGGTCTTGCAGACCTGGAACGAAGCGCTCAGGGTCGCCCGCTTGGCGATCTCCTGATCGGTCTGGTCGGCCGGCTGCCCCTTCGCGTCGCCGACCGCGACGATGCGGCGCGCCGCCAGCATCCGGGCGTGGATCCGGTCGCCGGACAGCTCCGTGCCGTACAGGGTGTGCGAGGCGACGGGGCTTTGGTCCAGCGCCAGGTCGCTCAGACGGAGGAACTCGTGCGGCGCGGCCGCCGCCCACACCCGCCGCCTGGCCGGCTGGAACAGCAGCCCGTCACCCGGGGACGACAGCTCCTTGACCGCCCCGGTCACCGCGATGGCGTCGTCGGTACGGCTCTGCGGGCTGCGCAGGAAGACGTTGACGGGTACGAGCAGCGTCACGGCCAGGGCGAGCGCCGTCGACCTGAACAGCAGCCGGCGCCGGGTCTGGCCGCGGTGCCCGGCCGGCCGCAGCACCCAGTCGAGGGCGGCGCCCGCCAGGAGCGCGAACCCGGTGACGTAATACAGGACGTAACGGTCCACGTACATCGGCTTGAGCTGCGAGAGCAGCACCAGCAGTGCCGTGGGCAGGATCAGCAGCGGAAGCGCGACCGGCCGCAGCCGCAGCCGCCGCCGGCCCGCCCGGCCGACCGGGACGCGGGAACACAGCAGGCCGCCCAGCACCAGGACGGTGAAGGTGACCAGCTGGACCGGGTTCGGCCACTGCAACCAGCTGAGCTGCTCGCTCTGCCCCATGCTGAACAGGGCCAGCGGAACCAGCGCCACGATCACCGCGCCGGCCACCAGGCACCAGGCGCGCCGGACCGGGCGCGGCAGGCCGGACAGGACGACCGCGGCGCCGTGCGCGGGCAGTACCAGCACGGCGAACTCGTGCATCAGGCAGGCGGCTAGCGACAGCGCCGCGTAGCCCGCCCAGAGCCGCCTGGACGGCCGGGCGGCGACCCGCACCAAGAGGTAGGTGGACCACACCACCAGAGCGCAGACCAGCGCGTAGCTACGCCCTTCCTGCGCGTACTGCTGCACCATCGGCAGCAGTACGAAGACGAAGCCCGCAAAGAGACCCGCGCGCCGCCCCGCCAGCTCCCTGCCCAGCAGCGTGACACCGGCGGCGGCCACCGCCATAGCGCACACGGACGGCAGCCGCAGGGCCACCACACCACCATCGAAGACGAGGAACCAGCCGCGCATGAGCACGTAGTAGAGGCCGTGCACCGCGTCGACGGTCTGGAGCGTCGGCCACAGCTCCGCCAAGGTGCGGTGCGCCATGTCGTACGTGACCGCCTCGTCCCGCCACATGCTGCCCTGACGGCGGATGCCCCACAGGCCCAGCACCAGCATCAAAGTGGCGGGGTACAACGCGACGGCCCCCCGCGACGCCCAGATTCCTCTGGCGCGCGCGGGGGACGCGTACGCGGTCTGCACTACCTCGATGACGGACTCCGCCTCAGCCGACCCGGGTCAGCTTCGCGCCGAACGTCGGCTCGGCGAGGTCCTTCTGCAGGGCCACCGGCACCTTCGCCGCGCTGGAGCCGGTGCCGACGGTCAGCTCGCCGACCACCGTGCCGGCCTTCGCCTCGTGCGGGACGGACTGGCCCGCTGCGGCGCCGATCTTGAAGTCGATCTTCTGGCCGGGGACGCCGATCGCCTTCAGGTCCTTCGTCGCGACGACGGGCGTCTGCCCGCCCACACCATCGTCCACATAGCCGACGACCTGGCCCTTCTTCACCGTGGTGGCGGAGGTGAGGGCGTTGCGGATGGCCTCGATCATGGGCTTGGTGCGGTCCTGGACCAGCGCGAGGCTGCTGGTGCCGTTGGGGTCCAGGCCCTTGGCGTGCTGCGCCATCGTCGCGCCGAGGATCAGCTGGTCCTTGCCGTCCACACCCTTGTAGGACGCCCACACCAGCGCCCCGCCGGCCGCCGTGCTGGAGCCGGTCTTGATGCCCTTGACGCTCAGCTCGGGGTTCCGCGCGATCAGGCCGTTGGAGTTGAAGATCCGCGTGGGCAGCCCGTCCTTGGCGTCGGGCATCGCGACGATCGGCCGGAACGCGTCCAGCTTCATGACCTCCTCGGCCAGCTTGAGCTGGTCGACGGCGGTGCTGACGGTGGTCTTGGTCAGGCCGCTGGGGTCGGTGTACGTGGTGTTCTTCATGCCGAGGTCCTGGGCCGCGGCATTCATCTTCTTGGCGAACTCCTGCTCCGAACCGGCGTCCCAGCGGGCCAGCGCACGGGCGACGTTGTTGGCCGAGTGGATCATCAGCATCTGGAGCATCTTCGCCTCGCTGTACTGCTGACCCTCCTTGAGCCCCGGGATCGTCGACTCGCCCGGGGCGTTCCCCTCCTGGACCGCCTTCGCGTCGATCGTGATCTTCGGGCCCTCTTCCTTGACCTTGAGAGGGTGGTTCTTCAGGATCACGTACGCGGTCATGATCTTGGCGACGCTCGCCGTCGGCACCGGCTTCTCATCGCCGTACGTGCCCAGGCTGCCCGCGCCCACGACCTTCGCCGCGGCCTGGCCCTCCTTCGGCCACGGCATCTGGAACGAGCCGCCCTCGAACGTGAACGAGGTCTTCCCGTTCAGCGCCAGCGTCGGGCCCGGCAGCGGCCGCACCTGCTGCACGACCACGAAGACGACCAGCAGCAGAAGTACCAGCGGGGTCCAGATCTTGAACCGTCGGGCGACCGTACGCATCGGCGTCTCGGGCGGCGGCGGCGTGTTGGTCAGCTGCGCCAGCAGGTCCAGCGGGGGCAGCGGCTGCTGCTTGGTCCGCTCGGAGTCGGGCAGCGCGCCGGGCTGCGCGGTGGCGCCGGTGGACGCCGCGGCGGCGGGCGCCTCGGGCTCGGTGGCCTTCGCCTCGGTCTGGGCGGCGGCCTTCGCGCCCCACTTCGTGCCCGGTGCGACGTCCGCCTCGGCAGCGGGCTTCGCGCCCGCCTTCGTACCCGCCTTGGCGTCGGGCTTGGCGCCGGTCTCGGTGGCGGGCTTGCCCCCGGCCTTCGCGGCGTCCTTGGCCGCGGACTTGCCGGCCTTGCCCGGCTTGTCGCCCGTGACGGGCCGCGGCGGCTTGATCGGCTGCGGGTCGGTGGACTTGAGGGCCACGAACTGGCTGGTCCGCTCGCCCTCCGACTCCGCGGCGCCGGCCGGTCGTACGGCCTTGATCGCCGTGGTCGGCTGGTCGGCCGCCGGCTTGCCCGCCGACTTGCCGCCGGGCTTCTCGGCCTTGGCAGCGTCGGTCTTGGGGGCGTCGGTCTTGGACTCGGCCTTGGACTCGGCCTTGGGGTCGGACTTGGCGTCGCTCTTGGGGGCGGCCTTCGCGTCGGTCTCGGCGTCCGAGCCCTTCTGCTTTGCGATCGAGAACGCCCGGGTCGCGTCGTCGGCGGGCTCCTCCGCGCTCGGCACCTTGAAGATCGCCGTCGGCTGGTCCACCGCCTTCGGCTTGTCGCCGGCCGGCTTCGGCTCGTCCTCGGCCGCCGCACCGGAGGGGCTCTTCGCCGCGGCCTGAGTGCCCTTGGAAGCCTCCTTGGGCGCGCCCTTGGACGCGTCCTTGGGCTCGGCCTCGGACTCGCCCTTGTCCGCGCCCTCAGCAGCCTTCGAGGCGTCCTTAGCGGCACCCTTGGGAGCCTCCGCAAGGGCCTCCGCGGGGGCCGCCTTGGGGGCGTCCCCGGACTTCTTCTCGGCGTCGCCCTTCGGTGCCTTCGTCACCGGGGCCTCGTCCGCCTCAGCCTTCGCACGCGCTTCCGTCCCGGCCCCGCCACCGGAGGCGTCGCCACCGGATGCGTCCTCGTCGGAAGCGTCGACTCCGGAAGCGTCCTTGTCGGAAGCGTCCTCGTCGTCCGTGGTCGCCACCCAAGCGGCGACCGCCTCCCGCAGCCGCTCGTCACGGCCCTCGCCACCGGACGCCGCCGCGGGCTCCGACTCCGGCTCCGGCTCCGGCTCCGCAGCGGACTTCTCCGCCCCGTCGGCCTTGCCGACCTTGCCGGCCTTGCCGACCTTGCCGGCCTTATCGGCCTTATCGGTCTTGTCGGTCTTCTTCGCCTTGTCCGTGCCCTCGTCCGCGGCCTTCGGTTCGCGGAAGACCGCAAGTCGCGGATCGCGTTCGCTCCCCGCCGTCTCCCCCGACGACTGCTTCTGCTCCGGCTTGCCGGGGGACTCGCCCGCCACCTATGTCTCCTTCACACGTCGCGATACGTCGCGCTCTGTCTGGCCCAGTGTTCCCAAGTGTCCTGTGTTCGCGGGGCGCGCCCTGACCGCCACGCGAAACGATGGGCGCCCCGCCCCACAGAAGGCGTCGCCAAGGTGATAGACGAGAACGACATACCTACAGGTTCCCTGCCTAACCCACCACGCACTCTCGACAGATGAATGTGAGAGGGGTCACCCTGTCATTCATCCACGCGGGGAGGCATGGATGGGCAGGAGCCGCAGAACAATTCCGGAGGAGCTTCTGCTGCTCGCTTTGGACCCGGCAACGGGAACCACAGCGCAGCCGCAGTCGCTCGACCTCGGTCTGGCCGGGGCCCAGCTAGTAGAGCTGGCTCTGGCCGGACGGATAGCCCCTGACGGGGATCGTATCGCCGTGGTGCTGCCACGGCCGACCGGAGATCCGACTTTGGACTCCGCGCTCGAATTGCTGCGACGCCGCGGCAGCCCGGTGCGCGCCGTCCACTGGATCGGCGGGCCCCGGCTGGGGCTGCGCCAGACGTATCTCACGCATTTGGAGCGGTGCGGCATGGTGCATGCCGTGGCGGGCCAGATGTGCGGGGTGCTGCCGACGACTCGCTACCAGGCGACGGACACGGCGATCAGCCGGGAGATCAAGAACCGGCTGGACAACGCGATCCGCACCGGCGTACCGCCGGACCCGCGGACCGCGGCGCTCGCCGCGCTGGCCCACGCGGTCGGGCTCGGCAAGCACCTGTATCCCGGCAACGAGGGGCGCTCCTCGCGCTCCCGCCTCCGGGACCTGATCCGGCACGACCCGATGGGCGGGCTGGTCGCACATGCCGTCATGGATGTGCAGAACGGCGTCGCGGCGCAGCCGAGGCGTGCACCGGTGGCGGCGTCCGGGCCGGGCCCGGGAGCGGGCCGGCAGCCCGCGACCCGCGTCGCGGCGGAGCCGGCGGGCGTACCGGTCCAGCCACGGCACGGGTCCATGGCCCGCGTCGGTGCCCGCTGACCAGTTCGGGTGGCACAAGCAGTTCGGATGACACAAGCAGTTCAGGTGGCACAAGCAGTTCACGCTAAGCAGGTACACCACGCACCACCGTCCCCATCGTCCCGTTCCGGGAGCCGCAGCAAGCGCGGGGTGGCGGGCCGGCCGTTCCGGACGACGGCCGGGCCGCCACCCCGTGCGCACGTCCGCTCGCCTTGTGTGTCCATTCCACTGCGCTGCGCGGACCTGGGATGGCAATCTGCTGAGCAGGAGAAAGCAGCAGTACGGAGCCGGAGGTGCACGTCCCGTGGCGTCCAATATCAATCCCACCGTCAGGCGGCGTCGGTTGGGCCAGGAGCTGCGCAGGCTCCGCGAGCTCAAAGGCATGACGGCGGAAGAGGTAGCCGAGCGCCTGCTCGTGTCGCAGTCGAAGATCAGCCGCTTGGAGAACGGGCGCCGCAGCATCAGCCAGCGGGACGTCCGTGACCTGTGCGGGGTCTACGAGGTCGAGGACCACCGTGTCGTCGATTCGCTGATGCAGATGGCCAAGGACTCCCGTCAGCAGGGCTGGTGGCACGCGTTTGGCGACATTCCGTACAGCGTCTACATCGGTCTGGAGACCGAGGCCGCCTCGCTGCGGGTGTACGAGTCGCTGCTCGTGCCAGGCCTGCTCCAGACGCCCGGGTACGCCGAGGCCGTCATTCCCGGCACGGTTCCCGAGCTGACCCAGGAGCAGCTCGACAAGCGCATCCAGGTGCGGATGCGGCGCCAGGACCGGGTCAACCACCCCGACAGCCCGCTGCGGCTGTGGGTGGTGCTGGACGAGAGCGCGCTGCGCCGGGTCGTGGGCAGCCACCTGATCATGCGCGAGCAGCTGGACCACCTCGTGGAGGTGAGCAATCTGCCCCATGTGACGGTGCAGGTGCTGCCGTACGACACGGGCGCGCACGCGGGCATGTCGGGGACGTTCTCGATCCTGGAGTTCGACGACGCGGCCGATTCGAGCGTGGTCTACATCGAGGGCGTCACCAGTGACCTGTACCTGGAGAAGACCAACGACGTGCACAAGTACACGATCATGTACGAGCATCTGCGGGCCCAGGCGCTGAGCGCGGACCAGAGCCGGGAGTTCATCGCCTCGGCGGCGAAGAAGCACGCGGACAGCATGAGCTGATTCCGGCCTGGATTCCGGCTGAATCCAGGATTCCGTCGAGCGGTTCGGCACCGTACACCGGGGCCCGGCCGCTTGAAAAGAGATCAAGAAATATGCCATTCGAATGGGTGAACTGCTCCTGCCCTCCGTGATGTTGGCGCGTAGCGTCGGCAGTACCGAATCCGCGGCAACGCGGTGCAACTCAGAGCGAGTCGGAGTGAACATGGCCATCAAGCCCAATTCCGCATTCTCCTGGACGAAGTCCTCGTACTCCGGTGGCAATGGCGCGTGCGTCGAGATCGCCGTACCGGCGCCCGCCGCCATCGCGGTCCGTGACTCCAAGGACCCCGACGGCCCCCGCCTCACGTTCGGCACCTCCGCATGGAGCACCTTCGTGGCGGGTGTGGGCAAAGGCGCGCACGACCTGACCTGATCCGGTCGACCGCATGGCACGAGCCGCTCGTGCCACACCGCATGAGGAGCACCACCCAGAGCCCTCTCGACTGGATCGCCGTCCCGGCCGAGGGGGCTCGGCCTCGTTCGGGGCCCGGACGGATCCGCCCGGGCCCCGCCCCTCCTCCCCCCGCCTCAGCGCAGTTCGTCCACGTATCGGTCGGTGCCCGGCACGGTGGGCAGGAACGGCGCGACCAGCTCCACCCGCCCCAGGCCCGCCGCCGTGACCTCCCCGTCCAGCCCTGTGAACCACGGTTCCCAGCAGGCGCGCGGGTCCTCCTGGAGGAACCACAGCAGTGTCAGCCGGGTGCCGGCGCCCTCGACCTGCCGCACGTACGGCATCCGGTCGCCGGGCAGCGGCACGGGCGTGAAGGCCGTCACCATGGCCGCGAGCGAGCCCGCCAGGCGGCGCGGCAGCCGTTCGTCGCGCAGCCACTCCAGAAGGGCGGCCAGGCCCCCGGGGTCCGGCGCGTCGACCACTTCGAGGACCAGTCCGGCGTACGGGTGGTCCAGCGCGTGGAAGTCGCGCGGGCCGCGCGCCCCGTCCCGGTAGACCGTGGCCGCGTGGTCCTGGAAGGCCGTGAAGACGTGCGTACGGTCGTGGTGGACCCGGCCGTCGCGGTTCAGCCGCCGGTTGACGGCGACGGTCCAGCGCAGGTGGTCGTCGTAGCGGCCTTCGGTGATCCAGTAGGTGGCGAGGTAGCAGCCCGCCGTGACCGGGCGGGCGACGGCGGACCGCGCCGGGTAGCGCAGGCGTCGCAGGTCGCGGGTGGCGACCCAGCGGCGGCCCGCGAAGATCCACGGCATGGCCATCGCGCCGGCGATGTAGTGGTCGTCCTCGTACCAGCGGTTGTAGGCGCGCTCGTGGCCGGGGTGCGGCTCGACCATGGTGATCAGCGCGTGCCCGGGGTGCACGCCGTACGGGCCGACGGCGGCCAGTTCGGCGTAGGTCTCGCTCCGGGTGTCCGCGGAGTCCGCGGCACCCGTGACGTCCGTGGTGTCCGTGCGCCCGTCCGTGCCGGGGTCGTGGGTCATGACACCCAGGTGTAGCTGACGCGGCGTCAGTTGAGGAGGGGTGCGGAGGGCGCCGGTTCACCATGCGGGCATTCCCGCGCGGCCGTGGCGCACCCGCCTAAACTCCATGCACCCTGCAACGAAGGGGCGGGGTGAGCCTTCGTGCGCCCTGCGACGCAGGCGGTACGACGACGGGAGAACGCCATGCCGGACGACATCCGACCCACCCCCGCGCTCGCGCCGCGCACGGCGCAGACCGGCGGTTCCCCCGTACGCGAAATTTTGGCCCTGACCGCCAGGCCCGAGGTCGTGTCCTTCGCCGGCGGGCTGCCGGCGGGCGAGCTGTTCGACACCGAGGGCATCGCCGCCGCCTTCCGGCACGTACTGGAAGAGGAACCGCGGCGCGCGCTCCAGTACTCGACGACCGAGGGCGACCCGGCGCTCCGCGCGGCGGTGGCGGCCCGGGTGAGCGCGCGCGGGCTCGCCACCGCGCCGGACGACCTCCTGGTCACCACCGGCTCGCAGCAGGGCTTGTCGCTGCTGGCCACGGCGCTGCTGGAGCCCGGCGACACGGTGCTGGTGGAGGACCCCTGCTATCTGGCGGCGCTCCAGGTCTTCTCCCTCGCCGGGGCGCGGGTGGTGCCGGTGCCGGCGGACGACGCGAGCGTGGACCCGGACGCGCTGGATGCGGTCGCGGCGCGCGAGCGGCCGAAGCTGCTCTATCTCGTGCCGACGTTCCAGAACCCGACGGGCCGGACGCTGCCCGCCGGGCGGCGCGCCGCGGTGGCCCGGGTCGCGGCCCGGCGCGGGCTGTGGATCGTCGAGGACGACCCGTACGGCGAGCTGCGCTTCGAGGGCGAGCCGGTGCCGTACCTCGCCGGGTTCCCGGGTGCCGAGGACCGTACGGCGCTGCTCGGGTCCTTCTCCAAGATCGTGGCGCCGGGGCTGCGGCTGGGCTGGCTGCGCGCGCCGGCCGGGTTGCGCCGCGCCTGCGTGATCGCCAAGCAGGCGGCGGACCTGCACACCTCCACGGTCGACCAGGCGGCGGCCGCCCGGTACCTGGCGGGTCCTGGCCTGGAAGCCCACTTGGAGCGGGTGCGCGGCGCCTACCGCGCGCGGCGGGACGCCCTGGTGGACGGGCTGGGGGCGGCACTGCCGGAGGGTTCGCGCTGGAACCGCCCGGAGGGCGGGATGTTCGTGTGGGCGACGATGCCCGCCGGTCACGACGCGACGGCGCTGCTGGCCGAGGTCGTACGGCACGACGTCGCGTACGTGCCGGGGGCACCCTTCTACGCGGGCCCGGCGGATCCGGGCACCATGCGGCTGTCGTTCGTGACGCATCCCCCGGAGGAGATCCGGGAGGGGCTGCGGCGGCTGGCGAAGACGCTGCGGGCGCCGAGCTCGTAGCGATGGCAGGCTCCCGGCCGTAGCGATGGCAGGCTCCCGGCCGTAGCCATGACGCGCCCTCGGCCGTAACCTGACGGCCCGTCATGTACGGCGGCGAGGGACCCGGCCGGGGAGGCGCGCATGCTGCTGCGGGACAAGACCGTCGTGGTGTCGGGCGTCGGCGCCGGACTCGGCCACCAGGTGGCGCTGGCATGCGCGCGGGACGGCGCTTCGGTGGTGCTCGGCGCCCGTACGGAGTCCCGCCTTGCCGAGACGGCGGCGCTGGCCGACCCGTCGGGTGAGCGCGTCGCCTGGCGGGTGACGGACATCGCGGACGAGGACCAGTGCGCGGCGCTGGCCGCGCTCGCCGCCGAGCGGTTCGGCGGCATCGACGCCGTCGTCCACGTGGCCGCGCTGGACTCGCACTTCGGCGGGCTGGCGGACGCCGACTTCGAGACCTGGCGCCGGGTCGTGGACGTCAACCTCTTCGGCACCCTGCGCATGACGCGCGCCTGCCTGCCGTCGATGACGGAGCGCGGCGGCGGGTCGGTGGTGTTCGTCGGGACGCAGTCCTCGGTCGCCGCGCCGTCCGAGGTGCGGCAGGCCGCGTACGCGGCTTCCAAGGGCGCGCTGGTCTCGGCGATGTACTCGCTCGCGCGCGAGCTGGGGCCGCGCCGCATCCGGGTGAACACCGTGCAGCCGGGCTGGATGTGGGGCCCGCCGGTCGAGGCGTACGTCCGGTACGCGGCGGACGCCGAGGGCGTACCGGAGTCCGAGGTGCTGGGCCGGCTCACCGCGCGGATGGCGCTCCCCGAGATGGCGACGGACGCCGACGTCGCGCAGAGCGCGGTCTTCCTGGCCTCCGACCGGGCGCGGGCGATCACCGGCCAGTCGCTGCTGGTGAACGCCGGTGAGGTCATGCGCTAGCGGCCGGCCAGGCCCTGCCGACGCCACCCGTAGTCGTTCGCCGCGCTGACAGCCGTTCACATCCTTGACCGCCCGCACCCTTGACCGTCCCTCCTCACGAGCGGTTCAATCCCCGAAGTCCCCGCTCACGCAGGGGAACCCGCCCCGCGGACCGTACGCCGACGTGTCTCCCCGTTCACAAGGCGGACCCCTGGAGGGGACATGGACAGTCTCGACTGGGCCGTGCTCGTCGGCTACTTCGGCGTGATGGTCGCGATCGGCGTGTGGTCCCACAAGCGCGTGGACGACGTCTCCGACTTCTTCACCGCGGGCGGCCGGATGCCCTGGTGGCTGTCCGGCATCTCGCACCACATGTCGGGCTACAGCGCGGTGATGTTCACCGGTTACGCGGGCATCGCCTACCAGTACGGCGTCACGTCCTACGTCACCTGGTCCTTCCCCATCGCGGTCGGCATCGCCATCGGTGCCCGGCTCTTCGCCGGACGCCTGAACCGGCTGCGCTCGCGCCTGCACGTCGCCTCGCCGCTGGAGTACCTCAAGAGCCGCTACAACCTGCCCACGCAGCAGGCGCTCGCCTGGTCGGGCGTGCTGCTGAAGATCGTGGACGTGGGCGCGAAGTGGGCGGCGATCGCCACCCTGCTGTCCGTCTTCACCGGCCTCACCCTGAACCAGGGCATCCTGATCACCGGAGTCGTCACCGGCGTCTACTGCACGGTCGGCGGCCTGTGGGCGGACGCGCTCACCGAACTGGGACAGTTCGTCATCCAGTTGCTGGCGGGCGTCGCGATGCTGGTCACCGTGCTGGCCGAGCTGGGCGGCGTCAGCGCGCTGTGGACGGTGTGGGACCGGCTGCCGGACAGCCACGCGCAGCCGACGGCCGGCCCGTACACGCTGACGTTCCTGCTCGCGTACCTCTTCATCAAGACGTTCGAGTACAGCGGCGGGATGTGGAACCAGGCGCAGCGCTACATGGCCACCCGCAGCGCCCGCGAAGCGCGGCGCTCGGCACGGCTGTCAGCGGCCCTGTGGTTCGTGTGGCCTGCGGTGCTCTTCTTCCCCATGTGGGTGGCGCCGCTGCTGGTGAAGGCGCGGAAGCCGGACGCGTCGGACTCCTACGCGCTGCTCACCAAGCACCTCCTGCCGCACGGCCTGCTGGGTCTGGTGGTCGTCGGCTTCTTCTCGCACACGATGGCCATGTGCTCCTCCGACGCCAACGCGATCTCCGCCGTCTTCACCCGCGACATCGCCCCCGCGCTGCCGAAGCTGGGCGCGAAGGCGGCCGCCTGGTCGCACCGGGCGGGCCTGCTGGCCGCGCGCCTGTCGACCGTCGCCTTCCTCGCCCTGTCGATGGCCGTCGCCACCCAGGTCGACTCCCCCACGTTCAAGGACATCATCACCGTCGTCATCAAGTGGGTGGCGGGGCTGGTGGGGCCGATCTCGATCCCGTTCCTGCTGGGCATGGTGCCGCGGTTCCGGCGGTCGGGGCCGACCGCGGCGCTGGTGTCGTGGGCGGCGGGCCTGTTCGCCTTCTGGCTCGCCAACTACGGCCTGTCCGGTGTCCGCCTCCAGGCCCAGATCGTCGCACCGGTGGCGACCTCGCTGGTCCTGTACGTTCTCGTCGGCTTCCTCAAACCGGAGGACACGCCGGAGCGGGACGCGGTGCTGGCCCGCATCAACTCCGGCGACGACGGGGACGAGGACGGCGCCGCCGGTGGCGCGGGCGCCGCCCGCACGGCGGCCGGGCCGGTCGGCGGGCCCGGCCACCGTGCGGCACGGCCGTGAGCTACTTCGTGTAGCCGATGTGCTCGTACGTGATGTCCGCCATGCCCTGCGCCCCGAGGTTGGCCAGGTTCTTCTTGGCCGCGGTGATCTCGGGGAGCTGGTAGGTGGGCAGCACGCCCGCGAGCCGCCACGCCTCCGCGTCCGCCTCGTTCACGGCCTCCAGGGCCGCGGCCGGGTCGGTGCTGCTGCCGGCCTTCGCCAGCAGCCCGTCCAGCTTGGCGCTGCCGACCTTGGAGTTGTTGCTGCCGCCGTCGCTGGCGTAGATGTTGCTGGACCCGGTCGCGGAGAACGGCGTACGGGAGAAGCTGTAGGGCGCCACGTCGAAGTCGCCCGGGGTCACGTACTTGTCGAAGAACTCGTTGACGGGCACCGTCCTGATGTCCAGCTGTACGCCGACCTGGGCCCACATCTGGGTCAGGATGGTGGCCTCGTTCTTCGACGCGGGCTGGCCGGTGGGGATGACGAAGCGCAGCTTCAGCTCCTCGCCGCCCTTCTTGCGGATCTTCCCGTCGAGTTTCCACCCCGCGGCGTCCAGCATGCGGCCCGCGGCCTCGGGGTCGTACGCGCCGAGGTCGCCCGCGTTGTCCCGGTAGCCCTTCTGGTTGGGCACGAGGAAGTGGTTGTTCAGCGGCTTGGCCTCCCAGTTCAGGCCCTTGACGCCGGACTTCACGAGCGTGGCGCGGTCGGTGGCCTTGAACAGCGCCTTGCGCACGTTCGGGTCGCTGAGCCTGGGGCTCTTGCCGTTGAACGTCAGATGCCGGTAGTTGGGCCCGCCGGCTTCCCGTATCTCACCCGACGTGACCCCCGACGCCTGCTTGTAGGCGGCGGCGCCGGCGTTCAGGTCGAAGTAGTCGATCTCGCCGTTGGCGTAGGCGGCGGGCATCGACTCGGTCGTCATCGCATGGAAGACGATCTTGTCCAGTTTGGGCTTGTCGCCCCACCACGCCGGGTCGGGCACCACGGTGACGGTCTGCGCGGTCTTGTCGATGCCGGCGAGCTTGTACGCGTTGGCGGTGACCGGGACCTGGTTGAGGTAGCCGGTGGTGAAGCCCTTGGCGTCGGCCATGTACTTCGCCGGGTAGAGCGGGGTGTTGTTGGGCGCGGCGAACAGGGCGCGCCAGTCCGCGTACGGCTTGTCGAAGGTCAGGACGGCCTCGTAGTCGTCCTTGCCCTTGCGCACGGACGACACGTCCTCGTACCCGGCCGGTGACCCGACCTTGAACGCCGCGTCCTTGCTGCTCATGGCCCGTACGTTGGCCTCCAGGTCCCGGTAGGTGACCGGAGTGCCGTCGGACCACTTCGCCTTGGGGTTCAGGTGGTACGTGACGACCTGCTTGCCGCCCTCCGTACGGGCGTCGGCGTCCAGCAGGAACGCCTTGTTGGGCACCTGCTCGCCGTTGGGCGCCGAGTGCCACAGCGACGGCATCAGGGCCTCGATGACAACGTTGGTGGCGGCCTGGTTGCCGTCCGTCTCCATCTCGTTGAACTGCACGGGGAACTGGTCGATCGCCCAGTTCAGCGTGCCGCCCTGCGTGAGCTGCGCCGGGTCGGTCTTGTTGATGTCCAGTGCGGTGGTCTTCGGCGCTTTCGTCGCCTTGCCGCCACCGTCCTCGCCGCCCGAACCGCCGCAGGCGGTCAGCGCTAATGACGACACCGCGACGGTGGCGACGAGGGCGAGCGGAACTCTGTTGGGCTTCATTGCGGAGACATTCCCTTTCTCGACTGGACTGACGAAAGCACAGGGACGCGCGGCACAGGAGGGGTTCTTCAGCCTCCTCCCGGCGGCTTCGCGTAGTGGCAGGCCGCCTCGTGCCCGTCCGCCACGGGCCGCGGCGGCGGATCCTGCTCCCGGCAGCGCCGCCGCTCCGGCGCGCCGAGCGCCGCGTACAGCGGGCAGCGGCCCCGGAAGCGGCAGCCGGACGGCACGTCGGCCGGGCTCGGCAGGTCCCCGCCGAGCAGGACGCGGGTGCGGGCCCGCTCCTTGCGCGGGTCGGGCAGCGGTACGGCGGACAGCAGGGCCTGCGTGTACGGGTGCGACGGCGCCGCGAAGACCGCCGCGCTGTCCCCCGACTCCACGATGCGGCCCAGGTACATCACCGCGATCCGGTCGGCGGTGTGCCGCACGACGGACAGGTCGTGGGCGACGAGGAGATAGCTCAGGCCCAGCCGGGCGCGCAGGGTGTCCAGGAGGTTGAGGACACCGGCCTGTACGGAGACGTCGAGGGCGGAGACCGGCTCGTCGAGGACGAGCAGCCGGGGTTCCAGGGCGAGGGCGCGGGCGATGGCGATGCGCTGGCGCTGGCCGCCGGAGAACTCCCGCGGGTAGCGGTCGGCGTGCCCGGCGTCGAGGCCGACCGTCTCCAGGAGTTCGGGGACGCGGGCGGCGATCCGGTCCTTGGGCCAGCGGTGGGTGCGCAGCGGCTCGGCGAGGATGTCGCCGGCGGGCATCCGCGGGTCGAGGGCGGCCGTCGGGTCCTGGAAGACGATCTGGAGGTCGCGGCGCAGGCTCCTGCGGCCGGCCCGGTCCAGGTCCCGTACGTCCTGGCCGAAGAGCCGGACGGTGCCCGCCTGCCCGGCCGCCAGGTCCATGATCTCCATCAGGGTGGTGGTCTTGCCGCACCCGGACTCGCCGACCAGGGCGAGCGCCTCCCCTTCCCGTACGGCGAAACTGATGCCGTCCACGGCCCGCACGGCCCCGACGGTCCGCTTGACGAACGTGCCACGGGTCAGCGGGAAGTGTTTGACGAGGCCGTCGACTTCGAGCACGACTCGCGGGGTGGGGGGCGGGGGTGAGGGCGGGAGTGGGGGTGGGGGTGGGGGTGGGGGTGGGGCGGTTGTTGGCGGGTGCGCCTGGGTAATCCCCCGGTGGGGGGATGCGTGCGTTCGATTCGCCCCCGTAGGCGCGCGCCCCGCGAAGAGGCCCGCCCGCGGCAGCGTCCCCGCGCCGATCTCCTCGCTCCGGTGGCAGGCGACGGTGTGCCCGCCGCCCACGGCGGGGGCCGGCGCGGGCTCGGTCTCCCGGCAGCGGTCCACGGCGACGGGGCAGCGCGGCGCGAAGGGGCAGCCGGGCGGCAGGGCGGACAGCGACGGCGGTGCGCCGGGGATCGGCACCAGCGGCTCGCCCACGGGGCCGTCCAGGCGCGGCGTGGCGCCCAGCAGGCCGATCGTGTACGGCATCCGGGGCCGGTAGTAGATCTCGTCCACGGTCCCGGACTCCACCGGCCGCCCCGCGTACACGACCTGCACCCGGTCCGCGAACCCGGCGACCACCCCCAGGTCGTGGGTGATCAGGACGATCGCGGCGCCGGTCGCCTCCCTGGCCGTCCTGAGCACGTGCAGGATCTGCGCCTGGACGGTGACGTCCAGGGCGGTGGTCGGCTCGTCCGCGACGATGACCCGCGGTTCGTTGGCGATGGCCATGGCGATGACGGCGCGCTGCCGCATCCCGCCGGAGAACTCGTGCGGGAAGGCGTCGGCGCGGCGGTGCGGGTCGGGGATGCCGACGAGGTCCAGGAGTTCGACGGCGCGCGCACGGGCGGCCTTGCGGCTGAGGTCCTGGTGGACGCGGAGCGCCTCGACCAGCTGGGTGCCGATGCTGTAGACGGGCGTGAGGGCGGACAGCGGGTCCTGGAAGACCATGCCGATGCCGTTGCCGCGTACCTCGGAGAGCGCGGCGTCGCCGAGGCCGAGCAGTTCCCGGCCGTCCAGTTCGACGGAACCCCGTACCCGGGCGCCGTCCGGCAGCAGCCCGAGGACGGCCTGCGCGGTGGCGGACTTGCCCGCGCCGGACTCCCCGACGATGCCGAGGACCTCGCCGGGCCGTACGACGAAGCCCAGGCCGCGTACGGCGTGCACCGGGCCGCTCTCGCCGGGGAAGGTGACGTGCAGGTCGGTGACCCGGAGGGCGGGGCGTGCGGCCGTGACGGTGGGGTCGGTGTGCGGTTCGGTCACCGGTGGCCTTTCGTGGCCGCGCCGCCCGCTGTACGGGGCGTACGCCGCTTGGCGCGGGCCTGTGCGCCCGCCGCGTCGGGGTCCAGCGCGTCGCGCAGCCCGTCGCCGATGAAGGCGAGGGAGACGCCGATGAGCACCAGGCAGCCGGCGGGGAAGAAGAACAGCCACGGGTAGCTCGCGGCCATGTTGGTGTTGTCGGCGATGACCGTGCCCAGGGACACGTCGGGCGGCTGCACGCCGAACCCGAAGTACGACAGGCCGCTCTCGCCGATGACCGCGGCCCCGGCCTGGATGACCGCCTCGACGATCAGCAGCGAGGACAGGTTGGGGAGGATGTGCCGGAAGATGACGACCGGCGCGGGTACGCCCATGTACCGGGCGGCCTTGACGTACTCGCGTTCCCTGAGGGTGAGCGTCACGCTGCGCACCACCCGGCCGGTGATCATCCAGCTGAAGGCGGCCAGCAGGACGACGAAGACCGGCCAGCCGGAGCCGCGTACGAGCGGCGACAGTACGGCGACGATCAGGAAGGCGGGCATGACGAGCAGCAGGTCGACGCATCCCGTCAGGACGCGGTCGGTCCAGCCGCCGAAGTAGCCGGCGAAGGCGCCGGCCACGGCCGACAGGAAGGTGGAGAGTACGCCGACGAGAACGCCGATGACCAGGGACTTCTGGAGGCCGCGCAGGGTGAGCGCGTACAGGTCGAGGCCGCTTTGCGTGGTGCCCCACCAGTGTTCGGCGGACGGCCCGGACAGGAAGTTGAGGAAGTCGTGGGTGCGGTAATCCCAGGGGCTCAGCAGCGGGCCCGCGTATGCGGCGAGGAAGAGCAGGACCAGCAGCGCGAGGCCGCACAGGGCGAGCCGGTTGCGCGCGAAGCGGCGGGCGGTGAGGCGGGCCCGCGACGTACGGCGGGGGGCGGCGGCGCGGGTCACCGGACGCGTACCCGGGGGTCGAGGGCCGCGTACAGGAGGTCCGAGAACAGCCCCGCGACCAGTACCAGGGCGGCGGTGAACAGGCCGACGGCGGCAACCGAGTTGACGTCCTGCCGGGTGACCGAGTCGACGAGCAGTTCGCCCATGCCGTGCCAGCCGAAGGTCTTCTCCACGAAGGTGGCGCCGGCGAACAGCAGCACGATGTTGTAGACCAGCAGCGGTACGACCGGCAGGACCGCGGTGCGCAGCCCGTGCCGGAGCAGCGCCGTGCGGCGGCGCAGGCCCTTGGCGCGCGCGGTGCGCAGGAAGTCGGCGCCGAGCACGTCCAGCATGGTGCTGCGCTGGTAGCGGCTGTAGAGGGCGACCTGCACGACGATCAGGGTCAGTGCGGGCAGCAGCAGGTGCTGGGCGCGGTTGAGGAGGGCTGCGGGGTCCCAGCGGCCGGCGTACTGCGCGTCGTACTCGCCCAGCACTTTGATCGTCTGGGTGCCGTCGTTGAGCGCCGTGGCGCCGATCTTGAGCGCCACGCCGATGACGAAGACCGGCATGGCCAGCACGAAGAACGAGGCGAGGGTGGTGAACCGGTCGGAGAACCGGTACTGGCGGACCGCGCCGTACGCGCCGACGGCCACGCCGAGGGCCGAGCCGACCAGGGTCGCCAGGAACAGCAGCCGGGCACTGACGCCGACCCGGCGGCCGAAGTCGTCGTTGACCGAGTCGCCGTCGAGGGTCCGGCCGAGGTCGCCGTGTACGACGTCGCCCGCCCAGTGCGCGAAGCGGACCACCACGGGCGTGTCCGGGTTCATGTTGTAGTCGTCGAGGGTCCTGGTGACGGCGGCTTCCGGCAGCGGCGGGTTGCGGCCGTCGAACTTGGCCCGCGGGTTCAGGGCGAGCGCCGCCAGGAAGTACGTCAGGGACGCCGCCACGACCACCAGGACCAGGTACCCGGCCAGCCTGCGCAGCAGGTAGCGGCCCATGGTCTGTCTCCCCCTCGTACGCCTCGGCACGGGCCGCCCCCCGCGGCCCCCACGCTGTTCTCGCATGCGGAGGGCGGGTTTGTCGACCAAGACACCCCCAAAGCGGGGCATTGGGCGCGGCGTTGGGCACTCGGCGCTTCGCCGCGCACGCCCTTCACGCGCGGGGGTAGCGCTCCAGCCAGCCCGGTGCCGAGTTCCCCGGGCCGTGCAGGGCCGGGCCCTGCGTCATCTCCATGGCGAAGTCGTCGGCGAGCTGGAGGATGGTCGCCCGGCCCTCCAGTTCGGCCAGCCAGACTGGCGGCAGCGCCGTCTCGCCGTGCAGCGTGCCCAGCAGGTTGCCGCAGATCGCGCCGGTCGAGTCGCTGTCGCCGCCGTGGTTGACCGCCAGCAGCAGCCCGTGCCGGATGTCCTCGGCGACCAGCGCGCAATACACGCCGATCGCGAGCGCCTCCTCGGCCGTCCACCCCTCGCCCAGCGACTCCACGCGGGCGGGCGTCGGCATGCCCTGCCGTACGGCGCCCAGCGCCTCCTTGAGCGCGTCGCTGGTCTCCTCGTGGCCGGGCCGGGTGGCCAGGTGGGCGAGCGACTTCTGCACGGCGCCGTCCAGGTCCTCGCCGCGGGCCAGCGAGTGGGTGATCACCGCCATGGCGCCGGCGGCGAGGTAGCCGGTGGGGTGGCCGTGCGTCTGGGCGGCGCACTCGACGGCGAGCTGGAAGACCAGCTGCGGTTCCCAGCCGACCAGCAACCCGAACGGCGCCGACCGCATCACCGCGCCGCAGCCCTTGGACTGCGGGTTCTTGGGCTGCTCCAGGGTGCCCATCACGTCGTCGCCGAGCCCGGTCAGGCAGGCCCGTCCGGGGGCCCGCTGCGCGTACAGCCACTCCTCGCGCGCCAGCCAGCCGTCGTCCTTCTTGCGCTCGTCGGGGCCCCAGTCGCGCTGGGTGGCGGCCCAGCGCAGGTACGCGCGGTGCACGTCGGTGGGCGGGTGCCAGGCGCCGGTGTCGCGGCGTACCTGGGCGCGGATCAGGCCGTCGACGGTGAACAGGGTCAGCTGGGTGTCGTCGGTGACGGTGCCGCGCCGCCCGTAGGCCGGTACGTAGTCCGTCACGCCCTCCTGGCCGTGGGCCTCGCGGATCGCGTCCAGCGAGTCGAACTCGATGCCCGCGCCGAGCGCGTCGCCGATCGCCCCGCCCAGCAGGCAGCCCCGTACCCGGCTGCGGAAGTCCTGCTGTTCGGCCCGGCCCCAAATGGCGGCGCCGCCTGTCGCTGTGCTCACGTCGTCCCCTCCCCGTGCACCGCAACTTTCCTTACGGGGCCCTTACTCTCCCCCGTCGCAGCACTGTAATCGACCAAGAAGGGTCAACTTTGAGCACGGAACGCTATGTGATCAGTCACCTCGGCGGAGGCTTTTGATCACACCGGTTCCGATCAGCACACGCGTGCCCCCTGCGTACCGAGGTCATGCGACCCGCGCTCCCTGGGCATGCTCCCCCCATGCCCGAGTACGAGTGGGACCGCACCGCCATGGCCGTCGTCGCCTGCGCCCTGGCCGGCGACAGCGACGGTGCCGTGGAGCTCCTCCGGCCGCTCTCCCAGCGCGACGTGTGCCAGGTCACCGTCCGGTTGGCCGCGATGGCCGCCGACGCGCTCATCTCCGCGGCCGAGGACACCGGCGGCGACCGCGCCGAAGCGCTGGCCCAGTGGCAGCAGTGCATCCTCCAGCACGAGGCGGAGGCGGAGTTCGGGGACGGGTGAGGGCGGGGCCGGTCACGGTGGGGCGGGGGCCACCTCGGCCATCCTCCGCAGGAGTGCCTGGCGGAGGGCCGCCAGCCGTCCGGCAGTCGCAGCGTCCGGCTCCGGCATCAGCTCCGCGAGTTCCCGCACCCCGAACTCCGCCTCGGCTATGTCCTCCCACGCCGTACCGTCGCCCAGCAATGCGGCGGCTGCCGCCCGCGCCCCGCCCCAATCGCCGAGCGCGCATCTGCTGACGACGGCGACCCCGGCGGTCTTCGTGGGATCGATGCCGTACGGCGGCCGGATCCCCTCGGTTGCGTCCCGCAGCGCCTCCCAGGCGGACGCCGCGCCCCGTAGACCTGCGACCGCGCTCGTGAGCAGCGCGGTCTCGTGTCGCACCACCAGCCGGTCCGGCGCCAGAGCCGCGGCCGTACCGACAGCGTCCCGTGCTGCGTCCATCCGGTGCGCGCGGCGCAGGCACCCGGCCTTCTTCGCCAGAACGACGGCCCGGAAGGCGTCCGGTGCCACGGTGCGGTCGACGACGGCGAGCGCCCGGTCGCAGTCGGCAAGCGCCGCGTCCTCCGTCCCGTTCAGGAGGTGGGCCTCGGCGCGGCGGGAGAACGTCCACGTGGTCGCCGTCCCGTGGCCGACGGCCCGGTCCAAGTCGGCCAACGCCGCATCGAGCCGCCCCGTCACCAGGCGGAGGCTTCCCCGGGCCCCGTACGCCCACGCGTACCCCGGGTTGACGACCAGCGCCCGGTCGAATTCCGCCAGTGCCTCGGTGTGCCGGTCCATCGCCCAGTAGGCCATGCCCCGCTCGGCCATCGCCCAGGCGTAGTCGGGGCGCAGCTCTATGGCGTGTGCCAGGCCCGCCAGCGCTTCCTCGGGGCGGCCCAGCCGCCGCAGGCAGACGGCGCGGCTGCCGTGGGTCTGGGCGTGCCGCGGGTCCAGTTCCAGTGCCTGGTCGAACACGGTGATGGCGTGCTCGTGCCGGCCCATGAGCCGGTGGGCCTCGCCGAGTTGGAAGGCGGCGGTCACCAGTCCGGGGTCGAGGTCTCTGGCGCGGGCGAAGTCCTCGGCCGCACGCTCGAAGTCACGCAGGTAGCGGTGGGTCAGGCCGCGGCCGACCAGCGCGTGGGTGTCGTCCGGGGCCAGTTCGAGGCTCCGGTCGTAGTCGGCGAACGCCCGCTCCCAGGACTCCGCCTTACGGTGTTCACGGCCGCGGAGGCGGTGGACGAGCGCCTGCTGCGGCCCGTCGAGGCCGGGCCGGGCCAGCAGCGCCGTCAGGGCTCGTACCAGCCCGCCCGGCCCGTCCAGGGCGTCCGTCAGCCGGTCGCCCCAGTCGCGTACCTCCGGTGCGTCCCCGTCCTCGCCGGCCTGCCGAACGGTTTCCGCGACCAGGCGTACGGCGGGCGGTTCGTGGTGTGCCGTGGCGAGGACCTCGGAGAGGGCGATCGGCAGAGCGGCCCGGAAATCGGTACAGAGCAGGTGATAGACCTCGCGTAGCCGCAGCTCCCGCCATCTCTCGTCCCGGTGGCAGGCGCGCGCGTCCCGGCCGCCCGCGCACTGCTCCTGCGCCCGCCGCGCCGCCTCCGCCAGCCGCCCGTGCCGTTCGGCCCAGGCGCGCGGGGACCGGCGCCGCTGGAGGCGCAGCATCGCCGTACGGACCACCTCGTGGTACTGCCACCGGCCACCGCGGCCGGTGACGAACGGCAGCGCGCACAGCCGGTCGAAGTGGTCAGCGGCGGCCGCGTCCACCGCTTCCCGGTACACGTCCTCGTCCAGGGTGCGCGGCAGGGCGGCGGCCAGCGCCGCGTCTCTGCGCACCGGGTCGGTCTCCCACTTGAGGAAGCGTTCGACGGCGGTGTCGCTGGGGTCGTCCACGGCCTCCGCGGCGTGCGGGCGGCTCCCGGCGAGGGTGGAGACGAGCACCGGGAGGCGGCCGGAGAGCCGCAGGATGGCGTCCACGGTGTCCGCGTCCGTGACGTCCTTGGCTGCCAGGAACTGCCGTGCCTCGGCTTCCGTGAAGGTGTCCAGTGGCAGGTCGGCGACGTGGTCGAGGTGGTCGGCCCAGCAGCGCCGGTCCAGCGCGTCGCGGCCGGAGAGCGTGACCATGACGTTCGGCGCGAGCGGCCCGTGGCGGTCGCTGAAAAGGATGTCGCGCAGCCAGGTGTCCAGCAGCGGCCCGGTCCGCTCGTACGTGTCGAAGAAGAGGGCCAGTACGGGCACGGCGTCGGCGGCGTCGCCCAGTTCCCGTACGAAGACCGGGGTCAGCACCTCGACCGGCGAGAGGACCAGCCGTACGTCGTCGTGGTTGCGCAGCCGGGCGCCGATCCGGCTGCGGAGCCGGTCGGTGCCGCGGGCGAGCTGGGTGGTGTCCACCGCGCCGGCGAGGGGCCCGATGCCGGGGAGCAGGCCGATGCCGGTCACACCGGCCCTGGCGAGGAACGTGCTGCCGGGCGAGGGCGCCGCCTCGTCGCCCGGTTCGTCGGGTCCGGCGAAGGCCGCCTCGGCCTCGTGCCGCCGCTCCCGGTAGGTGGCCAGCAGCTTGTCGAAGGCCTTCAGGGGGCTGCCCTGGCGGCCCAGCCGGGCGCTGATCTCGGCCATCGCCTCCGGGACGCTGTGCACCGACTCGTCCGTGTATACGGTCAGCGCGCCGTGCTCGCGTGCCATCTGCTCGAAGCGCCGGGCCAGGGAGGTCTTTCCGACGCCGCCCTGGCCGTGCAGGTGGTGCAGGAACCGGAAGCCCGGTTCGTCCGGGTCACGGGCGAGGTTGGCGCGGAACGCGGCGAGTTCGCCGTCCCGGCCGACGAAGCCGTCCTGGTGCCGGGCGCGGATCAGCTCCTGGCGCGAGAGCCGCCTGCGGTCCACCGCTCACCTCCCGGGGCCGCGCTCCCCCGGCGGGCTCCGGGCGTAACCGTAGCGGAGGCGGCCGGGCGAGGGGCCCGGCCGCTACGCCCGCGCTACTCCACCACCGGCAGCAGCTCCGGCAGGTGCCCGTCCGAGGCGTGCGCCGCCGCCTCGCGCTCGGCGGGGACCGGCCCGTACGTCGTCGTGCGGGCGCGCGACGGGCGGCCCGCGGCGTCCGCGATGGCGACCAGGTCCTGGATGGAGCGGTACGACCCGTAACCGGAGCCCGCCATACGGGAGATGGTCTCCTCCATCAGCGTGCCGCCGAGGTCGTTGGCTCCCGAGCGGAGCATCTCGGCGGCGCCTTCCGTACCCAGCTTCACCCAGCTGGTCTGGATGTTGGGGATGTGCGGGTGGAGCAGGACGCGGGCCATGGCCGTCACGGCGCGGTTGTCGCGGGTGGTGGGGCCGGGGCGGGCGATGCCGGCCAGGTAGACGGGCGCGTTGGTGTGGATGAACGGCAGCGTCACGAACTCCGTGAACCCGCCGGTCTCCTGCTGGATCTCCGCGAGCAGCCGCAGGTGGCCGAGCCAGTGCCGGGGCTGGTCGACATGGCCGTACATCATCGTCGAGGACGAGCGGATGCCCAGCTCGTGGGCGGTCTTGACGACCTCGACCCAGGTGGCGGTGGGCAGCTTGCCCTTGGTGAGCACCCAGCGGACCTCGTCGTCGAGGATCTCGGCGGCGGTGCCGGGGATGGTGTCCAGGCCGGCTGCCTTGGCCTCGCTCAGCCACTCGCGGATGGACAGGCCGGTGCGTGTCGCGCCGTTGACGACCTCCATCGGCGAGAAGGCGTGGACGTGCATGCCGGGGACGCGTTCCTTGACGGCGCGCGCGATGTCGAAGTACGCGGTGCCGGGCAGGTCGGGGTGGATGCCGCCCTGCATGCAGACCTCCACCGCGCCGACGTCCCATGCCTGCTGGGCGCGGTCGGCGACCTGGGAGAGGGAGAGGGTGTAGGCGTCGGCGTCCGTGCGGCGCTGGGCGAAGGCGCAGAAACGGCAGCCGGTGTAGCAGACGTTGGTGAAGTTGATGTTGCGGGTGACGATGTACGTGACGTCGTCGCCGACCGTGGCGCGGCGCAGGTCGTCGGCGATGCCGCACAGCGCGTCCAGCGCCGGGCCGTCGGCGTGCAGGAGGGCCAGCGCCTGGTCGTCGGTGAGCTTGGTCGGGTCGTCGGCGGCCTGCGCCAGGGCGGCGCGGACATCCGTGTCGATCCGCTCGGGCGCCATGCCGGGCGCCGCGGCCTCGCGCAGCGCGTCCCAGTCGCCGTACACCTCGTCGAAGTCGTCGCGCCGGTCGGCGGTGCGGCCGTCCGTGTCGATGGTGCGGTGCAGGTCCGTACGGCCCGCCGCGCTCATCGAGAAGCCCTCGTCGGGCTCCTGCCAGGGGCGGCCCTCGACCACGGCGTCCTCGCGGGCGAGGCCGGTCTCCGGGTCGGCCAGCGCGCGGACGTGCGGCAGCAGGCGCGGGTCGAGCCACGGCTCGCCGCGCTCGACGTACTCCGGGTAGACGGCCAGCCGCTCGCGCAGCACGAAGCCCGCGGCGGCGGACTTCTCGGCCAGCTCCTCGATCATGGGCCACGGCCGCTCGGGGTTGACGTGGTCGGGCGTCACCGGGGAGACGCCGCCCCAGTCGTCGATGCCCGCGTCGATGAGCAGCGCGTACTCGGAGTCGACGAGGTTGGGCGGCGCCTGGAGGCAGCCGGACGGGCCGAGGATGTGCCGGGCGACGGCGACGGTGGCGGCCAGGTCCTCCAGCTCGGCGTCCGGCATGCCGCGCATCGCCGTGTCCGGCTTGGCGCGGAAGTTCTGCACGATGACTTCCTGGATGCCGTGGTAGGCGCGCTGCACCTTGCGGAGCGCGAACAGCGACTCGGCGCGCTCCTCGTAGGTCTCGCCGATGCCGATGAGCAGGCCGCTGGTGAACGGCACGTTGGAGCGCCCGGCGTCCTCCAGGACGCGCAGCCGCACGGCAGGCTCCTTGTCGGGCGAGCCGTAGTGCGGGCCGCCGGGCTCGCTCCACAGGCGCTCGGCGGTGGTCTCCAGCATCATGCCCATCGACGGGGCGACCGGCTTGAGCGTCTGGAAGTCCGTCCACGACAGCACGCCCGGGTTCAGGTGGGGCAGCAGGCCTGTCTCCTCCAGGATGCGGATGGCGATCGACCGTACGTAGGCGATGGTGGAGTCGTACCCCTCGGCCTCCAGCCACTCGCGGGCCTCGGGCCAGCGGTCCTCCGGCTTGTCGCCGAGCGTGATCAGCGCTTCCTTGCAGCCCAGTTCGGCGCCGCGGCGGGCGATGTCCAGCACCTCGTCGGGAGACATGAACATGCCGTGGCCGGCGCGGCGCAGCTTGCCGGGGACGGTCACGAACGTGCAGTAGTGGCACTTGTCGCGGCACAGGCGCGTCAACGGGATGAACACGCTTTTGGAGTACGTGATGACACCGGGACGCCCGGCGGCCTCCAGGCCGGCGTCGCGCACCCGGGCCGCGGAGGCGCACAGGTCCCGCAGGTCGTCGCCGCGCGCCTGGAGCAGCACCGCGGCCTCCCCGACGTCGAGCGCGACGCCGTCGCGGGCGCGCTTGAGGGCGCGGCGCATGGCGTTGGCGGTGGGGGCGGTGGCGGAAGAGGGGGTGTTGGTGGGGACCGCCACCCGGTCCGTCCCCTGCCCGGGTACCTGCGCGCTGCTAGTCATCCAACGAGCATACGAGCGTCCACCGACAGCGCCGCAGACCGATCGCCCCGGTGCGGTGTGCCACTGATCACGTCATTCGGAGGTTCCCTCCGGAGGCAGCGCGGGCAGACGGTGCGGGACGGGTGCGCCCGCCCCGGCCCCCCGTCACAGGTACTGCGCGTACTCGTCCAGCGTCCGCAGCACCTCCGCCTCCCCCGCCGACGGCACACCCGCCACCACCTCCGTCACCCCCAAGTCCCGCAGCCGGGCCAGCTTCCCGGCCGACGGCTGCACCGCGTACGGCACCACGACCGGCTCACCGTCCCGGCCCGCCGCCGCCCACGCCCGCCGCAGCGCCTCCAGCGACTCGCCCAGCCCCGCCCCGCCGATCGGCAGCCAGCCGTCCGCGAACTCCGCGACACTCGCGAAGAGCCGGGGCCCGGCCGAGCCGCCGAGCAGCGTGCGCGGCGCGCCCTTGACCGGCTTCGGGTGCGCCAGGCTGGCCCGTACCGAGGCGAACCGCCCCTCGTACGCGGTCGGCTCCTCCGCCCACAGCGCGCGCATCACCAACATCCGCTCCCGGACCAGCGCGCGCCGCGTCGACCACTCCACCCCGTGATCCGCGGCCTCCTCCACGTTCCAGCCGTAGCCGACCCCGAGCGTGAAACGCCCGCCGGAGAGGAAGTCCAGCGTCGCCACCTGCTTGGCCAGCGCGATCGGGTCGTGCTGCGCGACGAGCGTGACGCCGGTGGCGACCGTCAGCCGCTCGGTCACGGCGGCCGCCTGGCCCAGCGCCACGAACGGGTCAAGGGCGCGCCCGTACTCCCGCGGCAGCGGCCCGCCCATCGGCGCGGGCGTGTCCCGGCTGACCGGGATGTGGGTGTGCTCCGGGAGATACAGCCCGGCGAAACCGCGCTGCTCCAGCTCCCGCGCCAGCCGGTCCGGCCGGATCGTCTCGTCGGTCAGGAAAATGGTGATCGAGATCCGCATGCTGGGCGTACCTCCGCGTCGGCAGTGCACCCTTCCTACCCCCGGGGGCGGGCAGCGTCCACGAGGCGCCGGGGGGACGGCCGGAACACGCCACACGAGAGCGTCTCCGCCCCGCCGTCTTCCCTTGTCCGCCCGTTCACGCCTCAATACGAGGGTGCCACCACGCAGGTCCCTCCCCGCCGACCCCGGAAGCGGTGACCCATGTGCGACGACGACAGAACCAGCGGCCCGCCCGGACGCCGTGCGCTCCTGGTGACGGGAGCCGCCGCCGCGCTTACGTTGAACGGTGTGAGCTTCGCGGCGGCCGACGCAGGCGGCGGGACAGGCCGGGACGGCGGCCGGACCGGCGAGGACCGGCACACGGAGACCCGGAAGGTCGCCGGACGGCTGCCCCTCGGCGCACCCGACTACGTCTACCTCCCCGTCGAAATCCCCCACGGCGTACGCGAGATCGCCGTCTCCTACACCTACGACCGCCCCGCCACCCCGCCCGGCACCGCGGGCAACGCCTGTGACATCGGCATCTTCGACGAGCGCGGTACGGAACTCGGCGGGCGCGGCTTCCGCGGCTGGTCGGGCGGCGCGCGCACGGAGTTCTTCCTGCGCGCCGACGACGCCACCCCCGGCTACCTCCCCGGCCCGGTCAACGCGGGCACCTGGCACATCGCCCTCGGCCCGTACACCGTCGCCCCCCAGGGCCTCGCCTACGAAGTCACCATCACCCTCCACTACGGCCCCGGCGCCGAGCCCCGCCCCCCTGCCTACCCGCCCCACCGCGCCAAGGGCCGCGGCCGAGCCTGGTACCGAGGCGACAACCACCTCCACTCCGTCTACTCCGACGGCAAGCGCACCCCCGCCCGGATCGCCGCCCTCGCCCGCGCCGCCGGCCTGGACTTCATCACCACCACCGAGCACAACACCACCGCCTCGCACCGGGCGTGGGAAGGGCTCTGGGGCGACGACCTCCTCATCCTCACCGGCGAGGAAGTCACCACCCGCAACGGCCACGTGGTCGCCATGGGCACCGACCCCGGCGTCTTCATCGACTGGCGCTACCGCGCCCGCGACGACGCCTTCCCCCGCTTCGCCCACCGCATCCGCCGCGCGGGCGGCCTCGTCGTCCCCGCCCACCCGCACGCCACCTGCATCGGCTGCAACTGGAAGTTCGGCTACGAAGAAGCGGACGCGGTCGAAGTCTGGAACGGCCCCTTCACCCTCGACGACGAGGTGGCCATCGCCGAATGGGACAACGCCCTCGCCGCACACACCCACGGCCGGGGCCCCTTCCTCCCCGCCGTCGGCCACAGCGACGCCCACCGCGACCCGGACGTGATCGGCCTCCCCCAGACCGTCGTCCTCGCCGACGACCTCTCCCGCGAAGCGATCCTCACCGGCATCCGAGCCGGCCGTGCCTACCTCGCCGAAGCCTCCTCCCTCACCCTCACCTTCACCGCCACCGGCCCCAAGGGCGAACACGCCACCATCGGCGACCGCCTCCCCGTACGCGACTCCACCCCCGTCACCGTCCGCCTCGATGCAACCGGCGCCCCCGCCGGCTGCACAGCCCGCATCCTCACCGACCAGGGCCAGCTCTTCACGGCCCCCCTCCCCGCCTCCGGCACGGTCACCTGGCACACCACCCCGGCCAACGCCACCTACGTACGCGCCGAGGTCCGCCACCCGGCCACCACCCCCGGCGTCCCCGGCCCAATGGCCGCCATGACCAACCCGATCTTCCTGGGCCGTCCCACGTAAAGCCCCCACTCAACGCCGCCACGCGCATCCGCCCCTCAACACCGCCACGTAAAATGGCACCATTCCCCCCACCGAGGAGCCCGCCCCATGCCGCCGCGCACCGTCCTGATCCTCCAGCACGTCGAGGTCGAGAGGCCCGGCCTGATCCTGGACGCGCTGGACGGCAGCGGCCTCGACGTCGACATCCGCAACCTGATCGACACCCCGGGCGCGGCGGCGGGCGACCTCCCGCCGGTCTCCGACCTCGCGGGGCTCGTCGTCATGGGCGGCCCCATGAACGCCGACGACCTGGCAGGCCACCCCGCACTGAAGCTGGAGCTCGACCTCCTGACCGAGGCGCTGCGGTCCGGAACCCCGATCCTGGGCATATGCCTGGGCGCCCAGCTCCTCGCCCGCGTCCAGGGCATGGCCGTGCGCACCAGCGCCCAACACGGCCTGGCCAACGAGATCGGCTGGGCCCCCCTGCACGACGTGGACCGCGACGACCCGGTCGTCGGCCCGCTGGCCGACGCCCCCGCCGTACTCCACTGGCACGGCGACCGCATCGAGCCCGCCCCCGGCACCCGCGTCCTGGCCCGCACCGCCACCACCGAATGCCAGGCCTTCCGCGCCGGCCCGGCCGCCTGGGGCCTCCAGTTCCACCTGGAAGTCACCCCCGCCCTCCTGGACGAATGGCTCGCCGACCCGTCCTTCACCACCGAAGCCGAGGAAGCCCTGGGCCCCAACGCAGTACCCCACCTACAAGCCACCGCCCGGGCCGCCGCCGCACCCCTACACCCCCTGGCCCTCCAAAGCCTGACCCACCTACGCACCCTCTTCCTGGAACACGCGGGCCTCTAGGGGAAGGCCAAGGCACGCAGCCTTCGTCCGGCCCCTCACTCCTCATCGCCTCACCCCCTCGCCCTCCCCGTCTCCGGAATCCGATCCGGGAAGTACCCCAGAAGGTGATCGGCGACATGGGCGACATAACCGAGGTACGTAAGGCTGCTACCCGTATGCGTCCAGGTCAGAGCTGACCGGGCACGCGCGACCGTGTCGCAGCCCCGCCCCCATTCCAGCGACGCGCACGGCAGCCGTCGCACATACTCCTCAACCAACGGGATCAGCGCCGACAGGATCGCGCGCGCCTCGCCCATCAGGTGCTCCGTGTCCTCCTTGGCCGAACAGACCCTTACCTGTTCCTTGATCACGCTCACGGTGCGGCGCGCCGCCTCGAAGTCGACACCCTGCGGCGTCGAACTCCCGCAATCCTGCGCATCCATGCCCTCACCACAGCTCTCTCGTTACCCGAGTACCGCGCCACCTGGTCGTGGTGGCCCGTCCGTCCACAGAGGTAACCCTGTGTGGTGACCTCGCGGGTACCGTGGGAGGCGGGCGTGAAGATGAAAGCCATGAAAGCTGCCGGGAGTTGACCATGGCGACCAGTGGGCGCACACCGAACACGAGCCTCACCCGCCTGCTCCGGCAGGCCGCGTGGACCGAGCAGCAGTTCGCCAACGCAGTGAACCGCGCGGGAGCGGAGGCGGGGCTCCCCCTCCGCTACGGACAGTCGGCCATCGCCCACTGGCTCTCCGGCACCATGCCGAAGCCGCAGGTCCGGCCCATCATCCTGGAGGCACTGGCCAGACGCCTCGGGCGCCCGGTCACCCACGTCGAGTCCGGCTTTCCCCCTCCGCAGGCCGGAGCGGAACCCGCCAGCCACTCGGCCGTCGAAGAGTTGCTCGACATGAGCCGCGACGACATGGATCCGTCCCGCAGGGGCGTCCTGCAAGCCGGCCTGTATTCAGCCGCCCTTGCCGTGCCGCTCTTCTCGGATCTCGCGGGGCGGGCCGGGGCGGCGGCGCGGCCGGGCAGGGCCGGCCGCGTGGGCCCGCCGCAGGTCGAAACGGTGCGGGCGGTGACCGACCGGGTCGCCGATGTCCTCGACGAGTTCGGGGGCGGCCACGCGCGGCCGATGGCGGCGGCGTTCCTGGTGAATTCGGTCGGCCCCTGGCTGACGGCGCCCGCGACGGAGCGAGTGCGCCACGACCTGCTCGCGGCCGCTGCGGACCTGACCTATCTCACCGGCTGGATGGCGATGTACGAGCGGGCACACGGTCTCGGGCAGCGCTACTACGTCAAAGCCCTGCACCTGGCCGGCGAGGCCGGGGACCACCTCACGTACTGCCGCACGCTGCGCGGCATGTCCCTGCAAGCGTCCAGCCTCGGCTACGGCGCGAAGGCCCTGGAACTGGCCGACTCGGCGGCGACCGCCGCCCCCGCGGCCGGGCCGCGCCTGGTGGCATTCCTCCGCGGCCAGCAGGCACACGCCGCTTCGATGACCGGCGACCGTCACACGGCCATCACCCGGCTGCGGGAGGCGGAGACGGCGCTCTCCAAGGCGGATTCCCGGCGCGAGTCGATCGGCGGTTACGACGCCTCCGCTTACCTCTTCCACGTCGCGCACGTGCTGTACGAGTTCAAGGACTTGCCCGGTTCGGTCAACGCGTTGCACAGCTCGTTGAAAGCCCAGCCCCGCCAGGAACGCCAGGGCCGCGTCCACTTCCACGCCCTGCTCGCACAGCGCCAGTTCGAACTGGGTCACCTCGACGCGGCGTGCGCGACGTGGCACCGCTTCCTGGACGACTACACGGAAATCTCCTCCGCCAGAGGCGACGCCCACTTCGCAACCATGCGCACCCGTATCCGCCCGCATCACCGCGCCAGGTCCGTACGCACCCTGAGCGAACGAGCCCGGAACGTGGCAGCGATGAAGGTCTGAACGCCGCACCCCTCCCCCACCGCACAGTCCACGGCTGCGCGCCCAGAGTCAGGACCATACGGATGACCGTGCCCAGGACCGAATCCGAATCCGACTCCTTCGACCGGCGCTCACTGCACGAACGCGTCGCCGCCGATCTCCGCGACGAGATCATGAGCGGCGATCTCGCGCCCGGTGCGAAGTTGCCCTCCACCGCGCGGCTCAAGGAGCGGTTCGACGCGTCGAACGCCACGGTGCAGAAGGCGTTGCAGCTCCTGAAGGACGAGCGTCTGGTCGTCGGGCGCGCGGGTGCCGCCGTGACCGTGCGCGACCGACGCCAGCGCACGGTGCGGCCTGCGGCGTACATGGCTCCGGCGGAGGAAGGGCGGCCGTATCGGTGGCTGACCGAGGCGGCCGGGTTCGGAGGGCGGGCGCACAGTCGGTTGCTGGAGGTGGGGGAGGTGGTGCCGCCTGCCGATGTGGCCGAGGCGATGGGGCTGGCGGACGGGGGTGGTGCCGTGTTGCGGCGGCAGGTGCTGTGCATCGATGACGAGCCGGTGGAGCTCGTCGCGTCGTACTACCCGGTGGAGATCGCGCGCGGTACGGCGATGACGGAGTTCCGCAAGATCAGGGGTGGTACGCCGGCGCTGCTCGCCGAGCTGGGGCACCGGCCTGTGCGCAGCGTGGACCGGGTGTCCGCGCGCGTCCCCACACGGGAACAGTACGAGGTGCTGCGGCTGCCGGGTGATCTTCCCGTGCTGCGCACGCTCCGTGTGGTGTACGGGGTGTGGGGCGATGAGGTCCGCCCCATCGAGGTCACGGTCATGGCGAAGGCCGGGCATTTGTACGAGTTGCAGTATGAATTCTCGGCCGAGTCGGAGCCCGGGTCGGAGCCGGAGTCCGAGTAGCGGGAGGTGGAGAAGGCCGCGCCACGCACCACCTTTGCCGCCTTGGCAACGATGTTTGCCGTTGAGGCCACTCCGGGCGCACTCTCCTCCCCATACCGAGGAGGTAGTGCCATGACTGTGGAAGAGATCCGGAGCGCCCAGGCCGTCCGCGGGCCGGAGGAGCCGTCCTACGACGTCGTCGTGATCGGCGGCGGGGCCGCGGGGCTGGCCGGGGCGCTGGTGTTGGGGCGGGCGCGGCGGTCGGTGCTGGTGGTGGATGCCGGGCGGCCCCGGAACGCGCCGGCTGCGGCTTCGCACGACTACCTGACCCGGGACGGTGTGCCGCCCGCCGAGTTGCTGGCCGCCGGGCGTGCCGAGGTGGCTCGGTATGGCGGTGAGGTGGTGGAAGGGGAAGTGGTCGCGGCCGGGGCGGTGGCGGGAGGGGGGTTGGGTTTTCGGGTCGTGCTGGGTGACGGGTCGGCGGTGCGCGCGCGGCGGCTGTTGGTGACCACCGGGCTCGTGGACGAGCTGCCGGACGTGCCGGGGCTCGCCGGGCGGTGGGGGCGGGACGTGCTGCACTGCCCGTACTGCCACGGGTACGAGGTGCGCGATCAGGCGATCGGGGTGCTGTCCACCGGGCCGATGGCCGTGCGGCAGGCGCTGCTGTGGCGGCAGTGGAGCGCGGATGTGCGGCTGTTCCTGCACTCCGGGCCCGAGCCGTCGGACGAGCAGTACGAGCAGCTCGCCGCGCGGGGCATCGCCGTGGTGGACGGCGAGGTGACCGGGCTGGCGGTGGCCGGTGACGGCCGGCTGGCCGGGGTGGAGCTGGCCGGCGGGACGGTGGTCGGCTGCGAGGCTCTGGTGGTCGCGCCGCGTTTCGACGTACGGGCCAAGGTGATCGACAGCTTGGGGCTGGCGGTGGCGGAGAAGGCCGCGGAGGGCGGGGCCGTGCTGGGTAATTACGTGGTCACGGAGCCCGGTGGCGCGACGGCGGTTCCGGGCGTGTGGGCCGCGGGCAATGTCGCCGACCCGATGGCCAAGGTCGCCGGCGCCGCCGCCATGGGCGTACAGGCGGGGGTGGCGATCAACTTCGACCTGGTCGAGGAGGAGACGCGACGGGCGGTGGCAGTGCGGGAGCGGGCCGCCGCTTGATGGGTTGAGTTGCGCAGCGCTCTTAGGCTCGGGCGGTGTCCGGCGCGGCCGGATGGCCACCCGACGAGGTACGGGAGGTAGCGATGACCACGAATGACGCACCCCGCGGCACCGTCGCCGACGGGTTCGAGGCGGTACGGGACGAGTTCGCCGCGGCCGCGGCCGGGGAAGGGGGCGACTTCGCCGCGCAGGTGGTGGCGTACCGGCACGGCGAGCGGGTCGTGGACCTGTGGACCGGTCCGGAGATCACCGGCGATTCCCTGATCGGCGTGTATTCCGCGAGCAAGGGCGCCGCGCATCTGGTCGTCGCCCTGCTCGTCCAGGAAGGCACGCTGGACCTGGACCGGAAGGTCAGCCACTACTGGCCGGAGTTCGGGGTGGCGGGCAAGCGGGACGTCCTCTTGCGCGAGCTGTTGTCCCACCGGGCCGGGCTGGCCGGTGCGGATGACGGGTTCACGGTCGACGAACTCGCCGACGACCGGGCCGTCGCCGAACGGCTCGCCGCGCAGCGCCCGTACTGGCGGCCGGGGAGCGCGTTCGGCTACCACGCGCTGACCATCGGCGCTCTGAGCGGCGAGGTCGTATGCCGGGCCACCGGCCGGACGCTCCAGGAGCATTTCGCCGAGCGGGTGCGCGATGCCTACGCGGTGGACTTCCACCTCGGGCTTGAGGAGGAGCAGGAATTCCGCGTGCTGAGTACGCAGCCGGTGCTGGAGACGCCTGAGCGGCTCGCCGCGCTGGCGGCGGAGGCGACCGGTGCGAACTCCTTGTCCGGCATTGCCTACAACCGCAACCACCCGCAAAATCCGGAGCTGTGGGAGCTGCCGAACTTCCGGTCCGTACGGTCCCGCGGTCCGGCGTCGTTCGGCGGTGTGGCGTCGGCGCGCGGCATGGCCCGGATGTACGCGGCCGCGATCAGCCCGCTGGACGGCAGGGAGCCGCTGCTGACGCCGGACACCGCGGCACAGTTCGCGCAGATCCACTCCTTCGGCCAGGATCTGGTCGCCCGCGAGCAGAAGGCGTTCGCGGTCGGTTTCCAGGCCACTTCCGAGGTGTATCCGGTGCTGGGCCAGGGCGCGTTCGGGCACAGTGGCGCGGGTGGCCAGCAGGCGTTCGCCGATCCTCGTAACGGGCTGGCTTACGGCTACAACCGTCGGCGGTCTCCGTTTCCTGGGGGCCCTGCCCCGGAGAATGAGCGCCTGATCCGCGCGCTGTATGCGGCGGCCGATCGGCTCCGATAGAGCCTCCGGGGCCATCACCGTGGTGGGCGGCTGGGCACAGGCACTGCTGCCCGGCCGTCTCCCCACTACTCCCCCCACTCCCCGCTACTCCTCCACCACCAGCGCCGGCGTGGACCGCGTAAGGATCTCGCCCCGGAAGAACGCCGGGCTGCGCCGCTGCATGACGAGCATGATGACGAAGCCGGTCGCCAGGAGGCCGACGCCGATGACGAAGACCGAGCCGACGCCGAAGACGGAGCTGCCGGAGCCGTAGGCCGGGTTCCACATGTCGATGAGGGTTTTGGTGAAGACGGCGGTGAGGAGCACGCCGCCGAGGACCGGGAAGACGCCCTTGAAGAGCAGGTCGCGGGCCGAGGCGCGCAGTTCGCGGCGGAAGTACCAGGCGCAGGCGAAGGCCGTGATCGCGTAGTAGAAGCAGATCATGAGGCCGAGGGCGTAGATGGTGTCGATGAGGACGTTCTGCGAGAGGAACGTCATTCCTGCGTAGAAGACGCCGGTGGCGACGCCTGCCGCGATGGTGGCGCGGCCCGGGGACCGGAAGCGCGGGTGGACGCGGGCGAAGGACGGCGGCAGCGCCTCGTACGCGCTCATCGCCAGGACGGTGCGGGCCACCGGGATGAAGGTGGTCTGGAGGCTGGCGGCGGCGGAGGCGAGGACCGCGACGAAGAGGAGTACGCCGAGGACCGGGCCCATCACCGGGGTGGCGAGGGCCGCGAAGACGTTGTCGGCGGTGTCCGGGTTGCCCAGCCCGTGCCCCTTCGTGCCGACGCCGGAGAACATCTGGGCGGCGACGGCGGTCAGCAGGTACGAGCCGATGAGGACGACCATGGCGAGGAGTGCGGCGCGGCCGGGGGTCTTGGCGCTGCCGGCGGTCTCCTCGTTGACGGTGAGGCAGGCGTCCCAGCCCCAGAACATGAAGATCGACAGGGACAGGCCGGCGGTGAAGGCGGAGAAGGACTGGACGGCGAAGGGGTCGAGCCAGGTGAGGGAGAAGTGCAGGGAGCCGGGGAGGCCGCCCGAGGCGGCCTTGGTGAGGGCCATGGCCACGAAGACGGCCAGTACCGCGAGTTGGAGGCCGACCAGGGCGTACTGGACGCCTTTGGTGGCGGTCATGCCGCGGTAGCTGACGGCCGTGGCCAGGGCGATGAAGGCCAGGCACGTCAGGACGTGGGCGGCCTTGTTGCCGTCCAGGGCGGCGATGGCGTCGCTGCCGGTGAGTTCGCCGAGCAGGAGCCAGAAGAAGGAGGTGGCGACGCCCGCCAGGTTGGAGAGCACGATGATCGTGGCGATCACCAGGCCCCAGCCGCACATCCAGCCGATGCGCGGCCCGAAGGCTTTCACGGACCAGGTGAAGGACGTACCGCAGTCGGGAACGGCCTTGTTCAGCTCGCGGTAGGCGAAGGCGACCAGCAGCATCGGCAGGAAGCCCGCGAGGAAGACGGCGGGCATCTGGAGGCCGACCTCGCCGACGGTGGGGCCGAGCGTCGAGGTGAGGCAGTAGACGGGGGCGACGGTGGAGACACCGATGACGGCGCTGCCGAGCAGGCCGACGGAGTTGCCGCTCAGGCCCTTGTCGCGGGTCTTCCCGGTGCCGCCGCCGGCCGTGCCGCCGGCGCTCGTTACCGTGTCTCCGGCCTGGGGCCGGGGGGCTACCTGAACCATGAACAGGACGTTAAGGGCTGCTGTTTCCGCATCGAGGGGCCGAAGATCCACCCCCGAAGGGCGGTGGGGACTTCACTTCTCGGGGTGCTGGGCGGCTATTGATCGCGGTTTGCAAGGCAGGTTGCGCGTTACGGCCGGTAACTTGAAGGCGGAATAGTCGAGTTCCGGACTGCGGGAACCGCAGCCCTGTCCGGTTCGTCCTGATTCAAAATTTTCCCGTGCGGACACGCGGGGGCCGCACGCCCGCCTCACCCCGGCCACACCACCGCCTGCGTCTCGCTGTACGCGTGCAGCGCGTACGAGCCGACATCGCGCCCCACCCCGCTGCGCTTGAAGCCGCCGAACGGGGCCTCCATGTTGCGGCCGACCGTGTTGACCCCGACGCCGCCCGACCGCAGCCTCCCCGCCACCCGGAACGCGCGCGCCACGTCCCCTGACCATACGTAGTCCAGCAGGCCGTAGTCGGTGGCGTTGGCGAGCGCTACGGCCTCCTCCTCGTCGTCGAAGGGGAAGACGACGACCACCGGGCCGAAGATCTCCTCCCGGACCACCCGCATGGTGGGGGTGCAGTCGGCGAAGAGGGCGGGGACCACGTAGAAGCCGCGTGGGAGGGGTGGGCGGTCGCCGCCCGTGATCAGGCGGGCGCCTTCCTTCCGGCCCAGTTCGATGTACGACTCGACGCGGTCGCGGTGCGCGGCGGAGATCACCGGGCCGACGACCGTGTCCGCCGAAGCCGGGTCGCCGACCGCCAGCCGCGACGCGTACGCGGCCAGCTTCTCCACCAGCCGGTCGTGGATGCCGCGCTGGGCGAGCACACGCGTCGGCGCCGTACAGATCTGGCCGCTGTAGAAGGAGTACGTGGTGCCAATGCCGGCGACGGCCGCGTCCAGGTCGGCGTCGTCGAAGACCAGCGCGGCGCCCTTGCCGCCCAGTTCCATCAGCTGGCGTTTCATGCCGCGTCCGCACACCTCCGCGATGCGCTGCCCGACGGCCGTGGAGCCGGTGAAGCTGACCATGTCCACGTCCGGGGAGTCCACCGCGGCCTCGCCGATCTCCGGGTCCCTGCCGGTCACGAGGTTGAGGACGCCTGGTGGCGCGCCGGCCTCGTCCAGCGCCTCCTGGAGCGCCTCGGCCAGGCGGTGGACGGAGAGCGGGTCCTGCGGCGCGGGCTTGACCACCACCGTGTTGCCCATGGCCAGGGCGGGCGCGATCTTGCCCGCCGGGTTGGCCCAGGGGTTGTTGTACGAGGTGATGCAGGTGACGACGCCGACGGGACGGCGGACCGCGAGCGCGCCGAGGACCGCCGCCTTCCCGAACGGGCCCGACTCGTTGATCTGCGGGGGCAAGGGGGTCTCCACCGGCTCCAGCGCTCCGCTCGCGTACCGCTTGAGGCGGGCGATGGCGACGCCTACCTGCATCGCGCGGGCAGTGCCGGTCGTCGCCCCGGTCTCCGCCCGCGCGAGCCGCGTGTACGGGCCGACGTTGCGCGCCAGGATTCCGGCGGCGCGGTCGAGCACCCGCGCCCGGGTCTCGGGCGCCGTGCGCGACCAGGGACCGAACGCCTCGCGCGCCGCGCGGGCCGCCGCGTACGCCTGGTCGCGGCCCGCCTCCGCCGCCAGCCCGACGGCCTCCTCGGTCGCCGGGTCGGTCACCTCGTAGTGGCCGTGGTCGGGTGCCGTCCACTCGCCGCCGATCAGCAGGCGCTCGGGGGATACGTCGGCGGGCGCGCTCACCGTGTACCCACCGTCTCGGTGTCCCGGCCCGACCGCAGCACCTTTCCCGGTACCGCGCCGGTCACCGCGCCGTCCCGTACCGTCTCGACGCCGTTGACCCGTACGCTCACGATCCCGGCGGCCTCCGCGTGCAGCCGCGGGCTGTCCCCCGGCAGGTCGTGCACCAGCCGGGCCGGGCCGGCGTCGATCCGCTCCGGGTCGAGGAGGACGAGGTCGGCGTGGTGGCCGACGGCGATACGGCCGCGGTCGCGCAGGCCGAAGAGCCGGGCCGGGTCGTCGGTCAGCATCCGTACGGCCTGCTCCAGCCCCACCAGTTTCCGGCCGCGCAGGCAGTCGCCGAGGAAGCGCGTCGTGTACGGGGCGCCGCACATCCGGTCCAGGTGGGCGCCCGCGTCGGAGCCGCCCAGTATGACGTCCTCGTGCTGCCAGGTGCGCTGCCGCAGCGCCCAGCTGGCCGGGTCGTTGTCGGTGGGCATCGGCCACAGGACGGTGCGCAGCCCGTCCTCGGCGCAGATCTCCACCAGGGTGCGGAAGGGGTCCTGGCCGCGTTCGGCGGCGATGTCGCCGACCACCCGGCCGGAGAGTCCCTGGTTGGCGGCGGAGTACGTGTCGCCGATGACGTACCGGGCGAAGTCGGTCAGCCGCCGGAAGACGCCCGCCTCCTTGCTCGCCGCGCGCCGCAGCAGTTCCTCCCGTACGGCCGGGTCGCGCAGCCGGGCGATGCGCTCCGGTACGGGCAGGGCGAGGACGTCGCCCCAGCCGGGGATGAGGTTGAGGGCGCAGAAGGTGCCCAGCGACATGTTCATGGGGGTGAGGATGGGCATGGTGAGGGCGACGATGCGGCCGCCCGCCTTGCGGGCGCGTTCGCTCGCCTCCAGTTGGCGGGGCACCCGTTCCGGTACGGCGCTGTCGATGGTCAGCACGTTCCAGTTCAGGGGGCGCCCGGCGGCGGCCGACATCTCGACGAGCAGGTCGATCTCCTCGTCCGCGAACCGGTCGAGGCAGCCCGCGACGATCGCTTCGAGCTGGGTGCCCTCGTGGTCGGCGACCGCGCGGGACAGGGCGAGCAGTTCGGCGGGGCGGGCGTGCCGGGAGGCGACCGGCTCGCCGTCGCCGTCGGCATGGGTCGAGGACTGGGTGGTGGACAGGCCCCAGGCGCCCGCGTCCATGGCGTCGTGGAGGAGCCGCAGCATCGCGTCGAGCTGGGCCCCGGTGGGCTGTCCGCCGATGGCGTCCGGGCCCATGACGTGGCGGCGCAGGGCGCAGTGGCCGACCATGAAGCCCGCGTTGACGGCGGTCCTGCCTTCGAGGGCGTCCAGGTACTCGCCGAAGGTGGACCAGTTCCACGGCGCGCCCTGTTCCAGTGCCGCCAGCGACATGCCTTCGACGCGGCTCATCATGCGGCGGGTGTAGTCGGCGTCGCCGGGGCGGCCGGGGTTGAGCGGGGCGAGGGTGAAGCCGCAGTTGCCGCCGGCGACGGTGGTGACGCCGTGGTGCATGGAGGGGGTCGCGTAGGGGTCCCAGAAGAGCTGGGCGTCGTAGTGGGTGTGCGGGTCGACGAAGCCGGGCGCGAGGACGAGGCCGTGGGCGTCCTCGGTGGTTCTCGCGGGGTCGGTGATGCGGCCGATGGCGGCGATGCGCCCCTGGTGGACGGCGAGGTCGGCCTGGTACGCGGGGGCGCCGGTGCCGTCGGCGACCGTGGCGCCCTTGATCAGGTGGTCGAGCATCCCGGGAAGCCCTTTCGCTCGGAACGGCCTGGTCAGGCGGCGGCCTGCCGGAAGCGGGCGGTCCGGTGGACCGGGTCCGTGTCGATCTTCGGGATGACGTGCTCGCCGATGAGGCGGATGGTGGTGAGGGTGTCCTCGGGCGAGACGCCGATGGGCAGGCCGAAGGAGAGCTGGTCGGCGCCGGCCTGTTCCCAGCGCTTGCACTGGCGGAAGACCTCGTCCGGGTCGCCGCAGATCATCAGCTCCTCGGCGATCAGCAGCTCGATGATCTCCTCGGTGTACTCGGGCAGCAGCTCGGGCCACTCCGGGATGCCCTCGGGGCGCGGGAAGGTGTCGTGGTAGCGGAACAGCAGCGACTGGAGGTAGTTCAGGCCGCCGCCCACCGCGATCTCGACGGCCTTTTGGTGCGTCTCGGCGCAGATGGCGGTGGAGGTGACCATGACGTTGTCGTTGACGTACGCGCCGACCGGCTCGGCCCGCTCGACGGCCGTCTTGTACGACTCGACGACCCACTCCATGTCGGCGACCTTCTGCACGCTGAAGCCCAGCACGCCCAGGCCCTTCTTCCCCGCCATCGCGTACGAGGAGGGCGAGCCGGCCGCGTACCACATCGGCGGGTGCGACGCCCCGTACGGCTTGGGCAGGACCTTGCGCGGCGGCAGCTGCCAGTGCTTGCCCCGGAAGCCCTGGTATTCGTCCTGGAGCCACATCTTGGGGAACTCGGCGATGGTCTCTTCCCACAGCTCCTTGGTGTGGTTCATGTCGGTGACGCCCGGCATGAACCCGAGGATCTCGTGGCTGCCCGCGCCGCGCCCGGTGCCGAACTCGAAGCGGCCTCCGGAGAGGTGGTCGAGCATGGCGGCCTTCTCGGCGACCTTGACCGGGTGGTTGACCGGGGCGAGCGGGTTGAAGATGCCGGAGCCGAGGTGGATGCGCTCGGTGGCGTGGGCGAGGTAGCCCAGGTAGACGTCGTTGGCGGACAGGTGCGAGTACTCCTCCAGGAAGTGGTGCTCGGAGGCCCAGGCGTACTTGAACCCCGACCGGTCGGCCTGGATGACGTACTCGGTCTCCTCCATCAGCGCGTGGTGCTCCGCCTCGGGGTCGACCTTCGCGCGCGCGGCAGGCACATATCCCTGTACGAACAGCCCGAACTCCACGGTGGTTCACCGTCCCTCGTCCGCTCCGGCAGCGTCGCCTGACGCACCGTCAGGTCGGGCTCGACTGTCGCACCGGGCGCCCGCACCGTCAATAGCTGACGGCCCATCAGGTAACGGCGTCCAGGTGCGGGGCCACCCCGGTGGCGAAGGCCGCCATCTGGTCGGTCAGCTCCGTACGGCTCCGGCTGCGGAACCGGACCTGGATCTGCCGTACGCCCATCGCCCCGTACGCGCGCAGCGACTCCGCCAGCCGCTCGGGCGGCCCGGTGAGGGTGCGCCTGCCGACCTCCCAGGACGGCTCACCGACGTACAGCGGCTCGGTGATGGCGCCGGTTTCGGCGGGCGTCCTGATGCCGGCCTCCTCACGCAGCTGCCGCAGCCTCGCCAGCTGCGCCGGGAGCCGGTCCCTGCTGCCGCCCTGCGGCAGCCAGCCGTCGCCGCGTACCGCGGCCCTGCGGACGGCCGCGGGCGAGGAGCCGCCCACCCAGACCGGCGGGCGCGGCACCTGCGCGGGGCGCGGTGCCTGCCCCAGCCCCGTGAAGGCGATCCGCTCCCCCTGGAAGGAAGGGAACTCCTGTGGCCCGAGGGCCGCCTTCAAGGCGTCGATCGCCTCGTCCAGCAGGGCGCCGCGCCGCGTGAAGTCCACGCCGAGGGCGTCGAACTCCTCCCGTACGTGTCCGGCGCCGACTCCGAGGATCAGCCGCCCGCCCGAGAGGTGGTCGAGGGTCGCGTACTGCTTCGCGGTGATCAGCGGGTGCTTGAGGGCGACCACCGCGACGTGGCTCAGCAGCCGTACGCGTACGGTGGCCGCCGCCAGGTAGGAGAGGGTGGCGACCGGGTCGTACCAGACCGTGCCCATCGCCGCGGCCAGCCGCCGCGGGATCGCGACGTGCTCGCAGCAGGCGAGGTAGGCGAAGCCGTGGCGGTCGGCGGTGCGGGCGATCTCGACGAGGTCGGCGGGCCCGGCCCCGGCCTCCCAGGACTCCGCGTAGAGGGTGCTCTGCGACTGCACCGGGAGCTGCATGCCGTAGGCGGTCCGCCCTTCGGGCAGCACCCGCACCCCGTCACCGGCGGCGTCGTTCCGTATACCGCTTCCCGTCCCACTGCCCATGTTCACGCCCCCACCCCGACCTGACGGCCCGTCACCGACGATTGTCGGTCATGGTGTTGGCTACGGCGTCGGCAGACAAGAGGTACGGGCGTCAGGGCCTGAGGTGAGCGGGCAGCGAGCAGGCCGCGGTGCCGCCGGGCATGCGGTGCCGGTTGTCGGCGACCAGGCGGTAGACGACGTGGGCGAGCTGCCGGAGCGGCGGCAGGGTCAGCAGCGCACCGGGCACGGACCAGACCCCGCGCGCGCTCATCAGCAGCTTGGCGACCGCCTGCGCCCCGCCGTACACGGTGCCCGCCGGGGTGATCCACAGCACCTCGTGCTCGGCCTGCTCCTGGGTGACGCCGAGCGCTTCCAGGTCGGTGAACTGCCAGGCCGTGACGGTGCAGCGGGGGCGGATGCGGCGCTCGGCGAACCGCACGGAAGTGGTGCAGAAGCCGCAGTCTCCGTCGTAGACGAGTACGGGTCGTGTCCTCATGCACCCATCATGCCGGGGGCTGATCGGGTACGGCGATCCGCTCCCCCTCGTCCGCCGCCGCCCGCAGCAGCAGGTCGGCCAGCTCGCCGGGGCAGGACAGCATGGGCCAGTGCCCGGTGTCGAGGTCGAAGAAGCCGTACCGCGGGTCGGCGAACGCCGCGAAGCGCGGGTCGCCGGACGCCACCAGGGCGCGGAGGGCCGCGGTGCTGGTGACGTTCTTGGTGCAGAAGATGCCGGTGGCGGGCAGGGCGGCCGCGGCGCCGGTCAGCCGGATCGGCTGGGTGAGGGTGGCCAGGGGCTGCGGCGCGGCGAGGCGGGCCAGCCGCTCCCGGCCCTCCTCCGAAATGCCGTCCAGGCTGCCCCAGATGTCGGTCTCCTCGAAGGCCGGCGGCGGCAGCCGCCAGCCGTCGCCGTGTTCCTGGGCGCGGCGCCGCAGCCGTTCCCGTACGGCCGGGTCGGGCAGCGCGTCCAGGACGGACGCGCCGTCGGTGGGCAGGCCCGCGTCGACGTACACGAGGCGGGCCAGGCGGCCCGGGTCGCGGTCCGCCGCGCCCAGCGCCGGGTAGGCGCCGTAGCAGTGCGCGACGAGGACCGTCTCCGCCGCCCCGCCCGGCTCGCCGGCGTCCTCGTGGTCCAGTACCTGCACCACGTCCTCGATGTGGGTGTTCAGGTCGGTGCCGGGGCCTGACAGGTGGCGGCGGTCCCCCATCCCGGTCAGTGTCACCGGATGCGCCCGGTGTCCCGCCGCGCGCAGGTGGTCCGCCACCTCCTGCCAGCTCCAACCTCCGGTGTACCCGCCCGACACCAGCACGAACGTCGTCATGTGCGCCACCTCCAGCCCCCGTGGGGCACGGCCCGTGCGGGCGGCCGGCCGCCCGCACGTCCCATCGTGACCGCACATGCGCTCCCGCGGGGAGAATCCGGGCGTACGAATCCGGCGCGCCGCCGGGGCGCCCGGGGCCGCTGCCTCGCGGGGGCGTGCGGGTGCCTACGCGCCCGCCCACAGCCCGTCCGGGGTCAGCCCCAGGAGGTCGATGGCGTTGCCCCGCACGATGCGCTCGACCACGTCGGGCGCCAGATGCCCCATCTGGGTCTCGCCGACCTCCTTCGACCGGGGCCAGGTGGAGTCCGAGTGCGGGTAGTCGGTCTCGTACAGGACGTTGCCGGCGCCGATCGCGTCCAGGTTGCGCAGGCCGAAGGCGTCGTCGAAGAAGCAGCCGTACACGTGCCCGGCGAACAGCTCGGAGGGCGGCCGCAGGACCTTGTCGGCGACGCCGCCCCAGGCGCGGTTCTCCTCCCAGACCACGTCCGCGCGCTCCAGGATGTACGGGATCCAGCCGATCTGCCCCTCCGCGTACATGATCCGCAGCCCGGGGAAGCGGTCGAAGGCGCCGCTCATCAGCCAGTCGACCATCGAGAAACAGCAGTTCACGAAGGTGATGGTGGAGCCGACGGCGGGCGGCGCGTCGGCCGACGTGGAGGGCATCCTGCTGGAGGAGCCGATGTGCATGGCGATGACGGTGCCGGTCTCGTCACAGGCCCGCAGGAAGGGGTCCCAGTCGCCGGTGTGGATGCTGGGCAGCCCCAGATGTGGCGGGATTTCGCTGAAGCAGACCGCCCGTACGCCCCGTTCCGCGTTCCGGCGCACCTCACGCGCGGCCAGCTCCGCGTCCCACAACGGGACCAGGGTGAGCGGTATGAGGCGTCCGCCCGCGGCCGGCCCGCACCACTCCTCCACCATCCAGTCGTTGTAGGCGCGCACGCCGAGCAGCCCCAGTTCGCGGTCCTTGGCCTCCGTGAAGGTCTGGCCGCAGAAGCGCGGGAACGTGGGGAAGCACAGGGCGGACTGGACGTGGTTGACGTCCATGTCGGCCAGCCGCTCCGGCACGCTGTAGGAGCCGGGGCGCATCTGCTCGTAGGTGATCCCTTCCAGTTTGATGTCGTCGCGCGCGTAGCCGACGGCCGTGTCCAAGCGGGTGAGGGGGCGGTGCAGGTCCTCGTAGACCCACCAGTCGGCGACCGGTCCTTCGTCCCCGGGGCGGCCCATCTTCGGCGCGAACCGGCCGCCGACGAAGGTCATTTCCGTCAGTGGGGCCCGCACGATGCGCGGGCCGATGTCGTGATATTTCGCGGGGAGCCGGTCCCGCCAGACGGTGGGGGGCTCCACTGTGTGATCGTCCACCGAGATTATCTTCGGAAAACTCTCCATCTTTTTACCGTAGCGCTGAGCTGACGGCCCGTCAGCAAAAAAGTGACGCGGGAGAATACATGCAGGTGGCACGGGTCTGCGCCGGAATCGATCGCCACGCGGCCGCTCAGGCGGCTGAGCAGCGACGCTCGGCACCGCGCCCCCGCGCGGACCGCGCACGGGCAGGTGCACGCGCATCCGCACGGGAATCCGCACCGGCACCCACCCCGGAGCCACAGCCGCCGCCAAGCCGAACACCAGCCCGAAACACCGGGCGTGCAGAGACGGTGCCGACACCCGACCCCTACTGACGTAAGGGGCTGCGACAAGGCAGACTGGCCGATGCGAACGAAGTGCACAGGGCAGGGGGACACCATGGACGACGGTCCGGGGCAGGGCCAGGAGCGGCTCCGCTTCACCGTGCTCGGTCCCGTACGGGCCTGGCGCGGCGAGACGCCACTGGCGGCCGGCTCCCCGCAGCAGCGCGCGCTGCTGGCCGCCCTTCTGCTGCGGGGCGGACGCACCGCCACCGCCTCCGAACTCGTCGACGCGCTGTGGGGCGACGAGCCGCCGCACGCCGCCCTCGCGGCGCTGCGCACCTACGCCTCCCGCATCCGCAAAGCCCTCGGCGCGGACGCGGACACCCTGGTCAGCGAGTCCGGCGGCTACGCGGTACGGCCGGTGGACAGCCACCCGCTGGACCTGGACCTGGACCACGCCGAGCAGTACGCGGCCGAGGCCGAGAAGGCCAAGGCGTCCGGCGACCGCTGCCGCGCCCGCGACCTCCTGGACGCCGCACTGGCCCTGTGGGACGGCGAGCCGCTGGCCAACCTCGCCGGGCCGTACGCGGAAAACCAGCGCACCCGCCTGGAGGAGTGGCGGCTCTCCCTCATGGAGACCCGCCTGGAGCTCGAACTCGAACTGGGCTGCCACGCCGAGGCCGTCTCGGAGCTGACCGCGCTGACCGCAACCCACCCCATGCGCGAGCGCCTGCGAGAACTCCTCATGCTCGCGCTGTACCGCAGCGGCCGCCAGGCCGAGGCACTCGCCGTATACGCCGATACGCGCCGTCTGCTCGCGGACGAACTGGGAGTCGACCCCTGTGCGTCCCTCTCCGAGCTCCAGCAGCGCATCCTGCGCGCGGACGCCGAGCTGGACGCGCCCACACCACCGCCCGAGGCCCAGGACCCGGCCGAGCCGGTGTTCCGCCGGCCACAGCAACTTCCGGCCACCGTAGCGGACTTCACCGGACGCGTCGCCTTCGTCACCGAACTGAGCGAACAGCTCGCCACCGCCGAGGGCCGCGTCATGGCCGTCTCGGCGCTCACCGGCATCGGCGGCGTCGGCAAGACCACCCTCGCCGTGCACGTCGCGCACGCCGCCCACTCCCACTTCCCGGACGGCCAGCTCTACGTCGACCTCCAGGGCGCCGGGCACTCCCCGTCCGACCCGGAAGCGGTGCTCGGCGCGTTCCTGCGCGCGCTGGGGACACCCGACGCCGCCATCCCGAACGGCGTCGAGGAACGCGCCGCCCTCTACCGCTCCGCCCTCGCGGGCCGCCGGGTGCTCGCCCTCCTGGACAACGCCCGCGACGCCGCCCAGGTCCGCCCGCTGCTGCCCGGCACGGAAGGCTGCGCGGCCCTGATCACCAGCCGGGTCCGGATGATAGACCTGGCCGGCGCGCACCTGGTCGACCTCGACGTGATGAGCCCCGACGAGGCCTTCACCCTCTTCACCCTCATCGTCGGCGAAGAGCGCGTCAACGCCGAGCGCGAAGCCTCCATGGACGTGGTCGGCGCCTGCGGCTTCCTGCCGCTGGCCATCCGCATCGCCGCCTCCCGGCTGGCGGCCCGCCGCACCTGGACCGTGTCCGTCCTCGCGCGCAAACTGGCCGACGAACGCCGCAGGCTCGACGAGCTGCGCGCCGGCGACCTCGCCGTGAACTCCACCTTCGAACTCGGCTACAAGCAGCTCGAACCGCGGCAGGCCCGCGCCTTCCGCCTCCTCGGGCTGGCCGACGGGCCCGACATCTCGCTCGCCGCCGCGGCCGCCCTGCTCGACATGGACACCGACTCCGCCGAGGTGCTCCTCGAATCGCTCGTCGACACCTCGCTCCTGGAGTCCGCGGCCCCCGGCCGCTACCGCTTCCACGACCTCGTACGCCTCTACGCCCGCTCCTGCGCCGAACGCGACGAGCAGCCGCCGGCCGAACGCGAGGCGGCACTGTCCCGGCTGCTCGACTTTTACCTGGCAACCGCCGCCCACATGTACACGCTGGAGCGCCCCGGCGACCGCCTGGCCGACCACACGGAGACCCCGCACTACCCCGGCCTGGAATTCACCGACCGCGCCGAGGCACTGAGCTGGCTGTTCAGCGAGACCCGGTGCCTGATCGCCTGCGCGCTCCAGCACACCGGCGAGAAGGCCCTGCGGCGCGCCGTCGACCTGCTGCTGCTCTCCCGGGACATGGCCGAGTCCGGTGCCAACAACCACCAGTACGAGCAGGCGAACCTCACCCTGCTGGCCGCCGCGCGCCGGGCCGGCGACCAGCACGCGGAGGGGCGCGCCCACTGGGCGCTGTCCCCCATCTACACCCAGTCCGGCCGGCTCAACGAGGCCGACGAGCACGCCAAGCTGGCCACCTTGCTGGGGCTGGCGGCAGGCGACTCCTACGTAGCCGCCAACGGCCCGAACGACCGCGGCATCATCGCCAGCATCCAGCACAACCACGAAGCGGCCGAAGGGTACCTGACCCAGGCCCTGTTCGCCTTCCGGGAGAACAACAACAAGCAGTCCGAGGCGAGCGCGCTGTGCAACCTCTCGCGCCTCCACCTCGACACCGGCCGCGTGGAAAGTGCCGTCCGGCTCGCCGAACAGGGCACCGCCTGTTACCGGGAGGCGGGCGCCACGCGCCGGCTCGGCAATGGCATGTACGCGCTAGGCATGGCCTTGACGCTCGCCAACAGACTCGACGAGGCCACCCAGCAGCTGACCGACGCGCTCGCCATCTTCCGCGACAGCCGGCAGCGGTTCTGGGAGGGCATGACGTACCTCAGGCTCGCCGAGGTCGACCTCGCGGCGCACCGCCCGGCCAGCGCGGCCAACTACGCCGAGCAGGCACTCTCCGCACTACGGGGGATCGGCGGCGGACGCTGGCGGGCCAACGCCCTGACCACACTGGGGCATGCCCTGAACCAGATAGGACACACCGGCCGCGCGAAGGTCTGCTGGCAGGAAGTGATGTCCATCCACGAGCAGATGGGCCTGCCCGTCGACAGTGAGGTACACAATCTCATCGCCCCTGTCGCAGTGGCGTAAAGGCCGCTCCGACCACGGGCTTCGGGCGTTTATCGATCGTTCATCGCGAGGGGCCACTCTCTAATTACCGATCCGCCGCCTCGGGGGGCAAGCGGCTCGGTGACCAAGGCCCCACCGTAAGGTGTCCGGCCCTGGTCCACCCGTCCGGCGACCCACGGGGGAGTTGCCGGCCGGGTGGACCGATTGCGCCCAACCAACGGAGTTGATCACCTTGAGCTCTCAGAACCAGGCTCGCAAAGGCGACGACAAGGACATCGTCAAACCTCTGGACAGCAATCGCCCCATTCAGCCGATGGACAGTAACCGTCCGATCCAGCCCATGGACAGTAACCGTCCCATCCAGCCGATGGACAGCAATCGTCCGATCCAGCCCATGGACAGCACCCGGCCTATCCAGCCCATGGACAGCAACCGGCCCATCCAGCCGCTGGACAGCAATCGCCCCATCACCGAGAGCCCGGCTGTCGCCGACGACAGCACCAGGCCCGCACCGGGTGAAGGCGGCGTGGTCATGATGGACAGCACCAGGCCCATCGCCGACCCGAAGTAACGAGCCACCGCGCACAGACCCGGCCGGGCGGGCCACGGGGGAATCGACGGCCCGCCCGGCCAGGGGGAAAAACAAAGACCCACTGTGGGTCCGGCAATCCGGGGGATCGGGGGATCCGGGGGGATTGCCGAATCCGGGGATCGGGGGATCCGGGGGGATCCGGGGGATCGCGGGGGCCGGTTTCGATGGCATCGAGGGGGGAGCCATCGAAGCCGGTCCCCGCGGCATACCCGCAGACACACACGAACTCCCCATTTTTACGGCGTTTTCCAGCCGGGGGGATCGAACACACGCCTCACCAGAAGCTAGCGTCACAGAACACGGGATTCCCCCACGGAGGAGTTGGACATGAGCTGTATCAAGCGCACCCTCGTCACACTCGCCTTCACCGCCGCCGTCGCAGGCGCCGCAGCGGTGCCGGCAGTGGCATCCGACGGCCACACCCCCAACAGCCCCGCCCGCATCGGCGCACCGGACACCAACCGCCCGATACCCGCCACGGTGACCCCGGACACCAACCGCCCGGACACCGGCGACAGCGCCGTGGTCCTGGACACCAACCGCCCGGACACCGGAAGCGTCGCCGTGCCCCTGGACACCAACCGGCCGTAACCCGCCGGCCCCGTCCGGGCCGCACCACGTACGCCGGGGGGCCGGGACAGGTGAGGCCGGCCCCCCTTCCGCACAGGGCGGGCTACCCGACCACCCCCATGTCCGCCGACAACCACCGCTTCGGCCGGAGCCGGATCGTCACCGACGGCCCCAGCGTCGGCAGGACGTCCTTCATGTACGCGGCCGCCGCCTCCGGGGCGAGATAGCGCTCGGTCATGTCTTTCAACTCCGTGTCCGTCGACGGCTCCACCGACACGACCTCACCCTCGACCGACACATAGCGGACCGTCGGCGCGACCCGGTCCACCATCACCGAGAACCGCCCGGCCGCCGCGATCAACTGCGCCTTGCGCGAATCACGCTCGGTCGTGATCCACAACTCTCCGCCCGGCTCGTACCCGTACCAGATCGGCACGGTGACCGGCGCACGGTCCTCCTCCCCCGACGCCACGGACAACGCGCCGACGTGCGGCTCGGCCAGGAACCTCTCGCGCTCTTCGATACTCAAGGGCATGACGTCTCCAAGCGTGTGGGTGCGATGCGGTGCGTTGTGTCCAACGTTCTGTGCGGGCGCGATGTTCCGCCCAGGCTGACGCGCCGTCAGCTCCTTGCTACGCTCACCGGCACTGCGCCCTCTCCCCTCCCCTCAGGAGGTGCGACGTGTTCGAGCCCCACCGTGTGCGGTCACTCTGGGAACTGGTCGAATACCGGGCGGACGCCTCACGGGACGCGCCGATGTTCTTCGACGAGACCACCGTGGCCGCGGGCGCGGACCACGACGCCGGGCGGGCCGCCTCCATCACCTTCGGCGAGGTACGAGACCGCGCCCTCCGCCTCGCCGCCGGACTCCACAGCCTGGGCATCCGGCCCGGCACGCGCGTCCTGTGGCAGCTGCCCACCTGGCCCGCGACGGTCGTCACCTCCCTCGCGCTCGCCCGGCTCGGCGCCGTACAGATACCGGTACTGCACCTCCACCGGGAACGCGAGGTCGGCTTCGCGCTGCGGCAGTCGGCAGCGGAGTACGCCATCGTGCCGGGCGAGTGGCGCGGCCACGACTACGCGGCGACGGCCCGGAAGGCGGGCGGCGGCGCCACACGCGTACTCTCCCTCGCCGACGGCCTCCCCCACGCCGATACGGACGTACTACCGCCCTTCACACCCCCGGGCCCCGCCCCCACCTGGATCTACTACACCTCCGGCACCACCGCCGACCCCAAGGGCGTCGAACACACCGACCTCTCACTCCTCGCCGGCGGCGTCGGATTGGCCACCGCACTGGGCATGACCAGCACGGACATCGGCTCCATCGCCTTCCCCTACGCGCACATCGCGGGCCCCGACTACGTCATCGCCATGCTGCTCAGCGGCTTTCCCGCGGTCGTACTCGACGTGTTCGACCCCGCCACCGCGGTTGCGGCGTACCGCCGCCACGGGGTCACGATGGCCGGCGGCAGCACGGCCTTCTACCAGGCGTTCCTGGACGAATCACGACGATCGGGCCGCCCCGGGCGCCTGATCCCCACCCTGCGCCTGCTGTCGGGCGGCGGCGCCCCGCTGCCACCGGACCTGTACCACGCGGCGGGCCGCGAACTGGAGTGCGCGGTGATCCACGGGTACGGGATGACCGAATGCCCGATGATCGCCATGGGCACGCCGTACGACAGCGACGAGCAACTCGCCCACACCGTCGGCAAGCCGGTCACCGGCGCCCGCATCCGTATCACCCGCCCCGACGGCACAGAGGCGGGGCCCGGCGAGCCGGGCGAAGTCACGGTGTCCGGCCCCATGGTCTGCCGCGGCTACACGGATCCGGCACTGACGGCCGGGGCATTCGACGCGTACGGCTACTTCCGCACCGGCGACCTGGGCCTGGTGCGGGCCGACGGACACCTGGTCCTGACCGGACGGCTCAAGGACATCATCATCCGCAAAGGCGAGAACATCTCCGCCCAGGAGATCGAAGAAATGCTGCGCGGGCACCCGGCGGTGGGTGACGTCGCCGTGATCGGCCTACCGGACCGCTTGCGCGGCGAGCGGGTGTGCGCCGTAATCACGGAGGGGGGCGTTCGCCCCCCGACGCTCGCCATGTTGACCGCGTACCTGCGCGGGGCGGGCCTGATGCCGCAAAAACTGCCGGAGCAGTTGGAGGTTGTCGCTTCGCTGCCGCGGGGTGGGCCGTTGAACAAGGTTCGTAAGTCGGTGTTGCGGTCGTGGTTTATGTAGGCGCGCTACGCGCGCGGTTGCGGTTCGCGCTTCGCGCGGGGTTGCGGTGCGCGCTTCGCGCGGGGTTGCGCTGGTTGTGGTGGGGTCGGGGCCGCGCAGGGGGGTGTCTCCTCACCGCACTCGCGGACGCCATGTCTTGAAAGCTGAACCTGGTGTAGCGAGCTGTCGGCTGCGGGGACACCCCCCTGCACGCCCCCTCCGGCCGGTTCGGCACCCCCGCGCGAGTGGGGGTGGGGGAGGAAAAAGACACCAGCAGCGCAGCAACCAGGAGGCCAGACCACCCGGCTGTGGGCGGGCAAAGACCGCCACCAGTGGGCCCCGGCCACAACGGCGGGATAGTCGCTATCCGTCCCCGGGGCCGGGGACACGCAGGGGGCTCCCCGCAGCCGACACGTCGCAACACCAGGTTCAGCTTTCCAGACATGGCTTCCGCGACTGCGGTGAGGAGTGCCCCCTGCGGGGCCCCGGCCCCCCACCCACCGGACGGAACGCGCAATCGCGCGCAAGCGCGAACCAGGCAAGCGCAAAACCGCGCGCGAAGCGCGCCACCTCACCGCCGCAACTCCCCCTTCACCACCTTCCCGCTCGCATTGCGTGGCAAGGTTCGTACGAACTCGATTTCGCGTGGCACCTTGTAGTTGGCCATTTCGCGGCGGGCCCAGGTGATCAGTTCGGCGGGCGTGAGGGTGGAGTGCGGGCGGCGGACCGCGTATGCCTTGCCTACCTCGCCGAGCCGGGGGTCGGGGATGCCGATGACGGCGGCCTCGGTCACGTCGGGGTGGCGGGTCAGGAGTTGTTCGATTTCGGCGGGGTAGGCGTTGAAGCCGCCGACGATGAACATGTCTTTCAGGCGGTCGGTGATGCGCAGGTTGCCGTTCGCGTCCAGGGTGCCGACGTCGCCGGTGTGCAGCCAGCCGTCGGGCGTCAGGACGGCCGCGGTCGCTTGGGGGTCTTCGTAGTAGCCGGGCATGACGTGGTAGCCGCGGACCAGTACTTCGCCCGGTGTGCCGGCGGGCGCGTCGCGGCCGGTGGCGTCCGTGACGCGGACTTCCGTGCCGGGTATGGCGCGGCCGGACGTGGCCGCGACGGTTTCGGGCGGGTCGTCGCGTCGGCACATCGTGACGATGCCGGAGCTTTCCGAGAGGCCGTAGGCGGTGAGGACGGTGGTGACGCCCAGGTCGCAGCGGAGTCGTTCGACCAGTTGCAGGGGGACGAGGGCGGCGCCGGTGACGACCAGGCGCAGGGTGCCGAGGTGGTGGCGGGTTCTTTCGGGGTGGTCCAGGAGTTGCTGGTGGAGGGTGGGTGGGCCGGGGAGTACGGTGACGCGTTCGGCGGTGATGTTGGCCAGTGTCGTGGGGACGTCGAAGACGGGTTGGGGAATCATCGTCGCGCCGCGCAGCAGGCACGCGATGATTCCGGCTTTGTAGCCGAAGGTGTGGAAGAACGGGTTGACGATCAGGTAGCGGTCGTCTGCCGTCAGCCCGGCGAGTTCGCTCCAGACGGCGTAGGCGCGGAGCGTCTGGGCGTGGGTGATCACGGCGCCCTTGGGGAGCCCGGTGGTGCCGGAGGTGAAGATGATGTCGGAGGGGGAGTGGGGGTGGATTGCGTCTGCCCGTGCGCGGACCGTTGCCGTGGGCACGGCTTCGCCTGCGGACAGGAAGTCTTTCCAGGTGAGGAACGCCTCGGGGGCGTCGTCGGAGAGGACGACGGCTTGTTCCAGGTGGGGCAGGCCAGGGAGGGGGCCGTGGCCGGCGCCCTCGCCGGCCGCGCGTCGCAGGGAGGCCACGTAGGACGTGCCGAGGAACGTGCCGGTGACGAAGAGCAGGCGGGCGCGGGTGCGCCGCAGGATGTCGGCGGTTTCGGCGCCTTTGAAGCGGGTGTTGACGGGGACCAGGACGGCGCCCGCCGTCACCGCGCCGAGTGCGGCGGTGATCCAGGTGGTGGTGTTGGGAGCCCAGACGGCTACCCGGTCGCCGGGCTGGACGCCGGCGGCGATGCAGGCCGCCGCGGCGCGTTCGACCTGCTCGCCGAGTTGGGTGTAGGTGAGGCGGGTGCGGCCTTCGGTGACGGCCTCGGCCGGTCCGTACCGGGTGGCCGCGGCGCGTACCAGGCGCGGGATGCTGCCGTGTTCCAGGTCGGCGCGTGGGTCGGTGGCGTCGGGGGCGTTCGGGTCACCGCGCATCGCACTACCTCCCGCGCAAGAGCTGACTGTGCGTCAGGTTAGCGGTAGCCTCCTCGGCTGTCAGTACGGATGCCCGTATGGACGGCCGACCACGGAGGTGGCGATGGGGGCGACCCTCAAGGACGCGGCGGCGATAGCCGGGATTGGCCAGACCGCGTTCGCCAAGCGGCTCGCCGAGTCGGAACGCACGCTGGCCTGCCGGGCGATCGTCGCGGCGCTGGACGATGCGGGGATCGCTCCGTCCGAGGTGGACGCGTTCGCCTCGTACACGATGGAGGAGACCGACGAGGTGGAGGTGGCGAAGGCGATCGGGGCCGGTGACGTCACGTTCTTCGCCAAGGTGGGGTTCGGTGGCGGCGGTTCGTGCGCGACCGTCGCCCACCTGGCCGCCGCCATCGCCACCGGGCAGGCGAGCGTCGGTGTCGCCTGGCGTTCGCGCAAGCGCGGTTCCGGGCCCCGCCCGTGGCGGAACACCGCCGTCCAACTGCCCACTCCCGCCCAATGGACCCGCCCCTTCGGTCTGCTGCGGCCGGCCGACGAGATCGGCATGCTCGCCCGGCGCTACATGCACGAGTACGGCGCCACCCGCGATCACTTCTTCAACGTCGCCTTGGCCTGTCGCAACCGGGCCAACCAGAACCCGGCCGCGGTCATGTACGAGCGCCCCCTGACCCGCGAGATGTATATGACCGCGCGCTGGATCAGCGAGCCGCTCTGTCTCTTCGACAACTGCCTGGAGACCGACGGCGCGCTGGCCTGTGTGGTCGTCTCCGCCGAGCGCGCCCGCGACCTGCGCCACCGTCCGGTGTACGTCCATTCCGTCGCGCAGGGCCTGCCCGCCCAGCACCACGGCATGGTCAACTACTGGACCGACGACCCGCTCACCGGTCCGGCCTGGACCGCTGCCCGGCAGTTGTGGAAGCAGGCCGATTTTGGCCCTGGTGACGTCGATGTCGCGCAGATCTACGACGCGTTCACCCCGCTGATCCCGCTGTCCCTGGAGGGTTACGGCTTCTGCGGGCGCGGCGAGGGCGCGGCCTTCACCGAGGGTGGCGCCCTGGAGATCGGCGGCCGGCTTCCGCTCAACACCGCGGGCGGCGGGCTGAGCGAGGCGTACGTCCACGGCTTCAACCTCATCACGGAAGGGGTGCGGCAGTTGCGCGGCACCGGCACCGCGCAGGTGCCGGACGCCGCTACCTGCCTGGTCACGGCCGGTGAAGGCGTCCCCACATCGGCCCTGTTGCTGAGGAGTTGAGTGCTCATGTCCACCAGCATGACGGGGACCACTGACAACGGCCCGGGTGAAGGGTTCCTGCTTCCCGTCGTCGACGAGGACGGTGCCCCCTTTTGGGAGTACGCGGCCCGTGGGGAACTCCGCGTCCAGGGCTGTGCCGCGTGCGGCGCACTGCGCTTCCCGCCCCGGCCTTGCTGTCCGCGCTGCCAGTCTTTCGAGCATCGGTGGCGGAGGATGACCGGTCGCGGACGCATCTGGTCGTACGTCCTGCCGCACCCGCCGCTGCTGCCCGCCTACGCGGCGCAGGCCCCGTACAACGCCGTCGTGGTGGAGCTGGCCGACGCCCCGGACATCCGCCTGGTCGGGAACCTGGTGGCCGCCCCGGACGCCCCGCTGGACTCCGTCGACCCGGCCCGGCTGCGGATCGGCGCCCCGGTGAAGGTGGCGTTCCACGAGCAGGCGCCGGGCGTGTTCGTACCCCGCTGGCTGCTGGAGCGGCCGTGACGCCGCAGCCGGTACGTGTCGAGACGGCGGCGGACGGCGTCGCCCTGGTGACGCTCGACCGGCCCGAGCGGCACAACGCCCTAGACCTGGAGACCGCAGGGCGGCTCGCCGCGGTGTGGCACCGCTGCCGGTTCGACGACGACGTACGCGCCATCGTGCTGACGGGGGCGGGGAGCGCGGCGTTCTGCACCGGCATCGACCGCTCCGTGGACGTCCCGCAGCCGTCGTCCCCCTACTCGGCCGACGACCCGCTGCTGCGCATCGGGCCGAAGGCGAACGACCTGTGGAAGCCGGTCGTCGCGGCGGTCGAGGGCATGGCCTGCGGCGGGGCGTTCTATCTGCTCGGCGAGTGCGAGTTCCTGGTCGCCTCCGATGAGGCGACGTTCTTCGATCCGCACACGACCTACGGGATGGTCAGCGCGTACGAGTCGGTGTTCATGGCGCAGCGGATGCCGTACGGCGAGGCCGCGCGGCTGGCCCTGATGGGCACGGCGGAGCGGCTCGGCGCCCGCCGTGCCTACGAGACCGGCCTCGTGTCGGAGCTGGCCCCTGCGGGCGGGGCCGTGGCCGCGGCCCTGCGCGCCGCCGCCGTGCTCGCCGCCCAGCCCACCGAGGCGGTGCAGGGCACCGTACGGGCCCTGTGGGCGTCGAAGGAGGCCGTACGGGCGCAGGCGCTGGCCCACGCGCCCCAGCTGATCGCGCTCGGCAATCTGCCGCCGGAGCGGCAGGCCGGCCTCTTCGCCTCCCGGGCGCGGGATTTCCGGACCCGCTGATGGGATCCGCTGGCCGGGAGGCGAAGGGCGCGGTGCTTCAGAGCTTCGTCTTGCGTGCCCTGCGGATCTCACACGTGAACCACAGCTGGTGCCCCGTGGTGTTGGTGAGGCTGTAGGAGGCCGTGTACGTCTCGGTCTGCCCCGGCCGGACGATGATGCTGCGCTGGTGCAGCCCGTACGTGGTGCCGTCGGCGGGCCGCGCCTTCATCCAGTTGACCGCCATCTCGTACGAGGCGGTGCTGGTCAGCGAAGGGTTGGTCACCGAGACCGTGTACTCCAGGCGCCCGGTGGACGTGTTGTAGCGGCAGTTGTTGCCGTGCGCGTCGGAGCGCCCGTCCGGGTCGAAGGTCTCCTCCGGCGTCGGCGAGGGCGAGTACGTGGGTTCGTACGACGGCGTCTCCAGCGGGCCGGGAGACGGCGAGTCGCTGCTGTAGCCGGGCGGCGGCGTCATCCGGCGGGCGTGGGCGCCCGGGAACATGTTCGCGCAGCCGGCCGCTCCGAGCCCCGTGGCGGCCACCAGCCCGGCCGCGACGGCGGCCCGGCCGAGCCGCCGTCCCCTGGCGGCCATCAGGACAGCGGGGTGCGCTGGACGTCGGTGACCGAGCAGCGGTAGGTGCCGCTGATGGCGTCCGCCGACGGCACGTACTGGGTCACGTCGAGGGACTCGGTACGGCCCGGCTGCACGTACGGGATGCTCGGGTGGCGGGTGCCGAGGTCCTTGCCGCCGGGCGCGGTGAACTTCATCGTCAGCAGGTAGGTGTACTTGGTGCTCGACGAGCTGTTGGTGGCCGTGACCGTGGTCTTGAGGCTCCCGGCGCCGTTGTACTTGCACCCGTTGATCTTGATGTCGTTCATGGCGCTGCGGCTGCTGCTACTGCCGCCGGTGGTGAAGCCGGACGTGCTGCTGCCGCTGGTGGAGCTGCCGCTGCTGCTCGTACCGCCGTCGTAGCCGCCGCTGGTGGAGCTGCCGCCACTGCTGCTGTAGCCGCTGCTGCCCGTGCTGGCCTCGTAGCCGCCGCTGGTGCTGCTGCCGCTGGTGCTGGAACCGCCGTCGCTGCCGTGGCTGCTGCTACTGCTGCCGCAACCGCCGCCGTGCGAGTGACGGGCACCGGTCAGCGCGACCAGCACCACCCCGGCCGCGGCGACCGTGCGGACATGACGGAACTTCATGATGTTGTGCCCCCGTTGACCCCGTTGAAGTACCGCGCCGCACACGCGGCGCACTCTCGTCCTTATGCGTTCTTGACGAGTGCACGGCAGACTAGCAACCTCCTCGCATTACCCAAAATCTCTTCCTGACCAGGTAAAACGCGTAGCTCTGGCGCGCGCGTGCAGTCGGGCGTAGCGTCGTTTACAGAGGGAAACGGGACGAAACAGCGACCGGAAAGGCGACGCCTGTGGTGCGCAACGTACTCGGATCCGTACTGGCCCTCGTCGGAGCGGCGGCCGCCGTCTGGAGCCCCTTCCGTGCCTGGTACGACGGCCGTCAAGGGCGTGAGTTCCGCATCGAGGACCTTTTCGACGGCATCAGCGGGACCAAGGCCGAACTGCTGGGTTCGGTCTTTCTGCCGATGGCGTTCGCGGCGCTGCTGACCCTGGTCGGCATCGTGCTCCGGTCCCGCCTGCTCGTCGCCTTGGCGGGGCTGGTGGTACTCGGCTTCACGATTTTGTGGATGGTGCGTCAGGGGCAGGCGGCGGGCAGCCTGACGGTGGGCGACAACCCCGACCAGGACCTGGGCATCGGCGTGGCCTGCGCGCTCGGCGGCGGCGCGGTGCTGTGGCTGGCGGCGCTGGTGATGAGCGGGCGCCGCGGCGTGCGCTCACGGCGCCGCGACGCGCGCTTCGACGACGAGGGCCGGGACCGGTACGACGGGCCGGAAACGTTCGTGAACACGGGCCCCGAGTGGGAGCCCGGCCCGATCAGGGGCGGTGACACACCGCCGCAGGGCGTGCCCGCGTACGGGGCGGCGCCGCGCGCCACGCCCCACCACCAGCCGCCGGTGCGGTGGCCGGGAGCCGGGCACCCGCCGCCCGGGTCCGCGCAGCAGCCGCCCCCGGACGACCAGTCGACCCGGCCGGTCCCGGCTCCGCCCGCCCCCGAGGACCCGGAACAGCCGCCGCCCAGGCCCGACGACGCGACCCGGCCGATCAGGACGACACCACCGCCTGAGCAGGGGCAGGAGCCGGACCGGACACGGCCGCCGGACCGCCCGCAGTGGGACAAGGACCCGCGCCGGGGCGAGGACCGGTAGCCGCCCGCGCTCAGCTGCGCCGCGCCAGCCCGGTCCCCTTGGCCGCGTCCAGCGCGTACACGCAGCGGTCCTTGCTGCACGCGTAGACGACGCCGCCCACGGCCACCGGGGTGCCGGTGATCTCGCCGCCCGTGGCCAGCTTCCAGCGCAGCTGGCCGCCCGTCGCGTCCAGCGTGTACAGGCAGTGGTCGGCGGAGCCGAAGTGCACCCGGCCGTCGGCGACGACGGGTGCGCCTATCACCTCGCCGCCCGCCTGGAAGCGCCAGCGCGGCGTGCCCGTGACGGCGTCCAGCGTGTAGAGCGCCTTGCCGCTGCCCAGGTGCACCGCGCCGTCCGCGACGAGCACCGGCTCGGTGGACTGCCGGGCCTCGGTCGCGATGCGCCAGCGGTCCCGGCCGTCGGCCGCGTCCAGGGCGTAGACCGTGCCCAGGTAGTCGGCGAGGTAGAGGCCGCCGCCGGTGACCGCGGGCCCCGGCGCGTACGCGGGGCGGCTGAGGAACGCCGCGGGCGCCTCGAAGTGCCAGCGCACCTCGCCGCGCGCGATGTCGATCGCCAGCACCCGCGCCCCGGCGGTGACGTACACCGCGCCGTCGGGCGCCGGCAGCAGCCGCACCGGGACGCCGCCGCAGGACGCCGTGTCGCCGACCGGGTAGGACCAGCGCTCGGCGCCCGTACGCGCCTCCAGGGCCTTGAGGCGGCCCTCGGCCCAGACGAACACCGTGCCGTCGTGCACGACCGGGCCCAGGTCGGCGGTCTCGAAGTCGGTCTGGACGCCGCCGGTCTCCCACAGCCGCTCGCCGGTGGCGGCCTCCCACGCCTGGACTCCGCCGCCCCGGGTGCCGGTGACGACGGTGCCGCGGTCGGCCTGGAGTGCGTACACCCAGCCGTCGCTGGCCAGGCGCCAGCGCTCGGTGCCGTCGGCCGCGCCCAGCGCGTACAGGCTCGGGCCGTCGGAGGCGTGGATACGGCCGTCCGCGACCGCCATGGTCCAGGCCACGTCGCGGGTCTTGAACTGCCGCCGCCCGCTGGCCACATCCAGGGCGTGTACCTCGAAGGAGGTGACGTAGAGCAGGTCGCCGGCGACCGTGGGCGTGCCCCACACGTCGTTGGACATACGGAAGCGCCAGGGGCGCCAACGGGCCGGAGCCGCACCGCCGGAAGCGCCGCCGGAGCCGGTGGGGCCGCTGCCCGCCGGAGGAGCGTGGCCGGGGCCGTGCCCCGCGCCCTGCTGCGGGAGCGCCGCGACCGGCTCGCCTTCGTGGGCGCCGGTGGACCCCGGCGCTCCGGCGGGCGGCCGCACCCAGTCCGTGGCGGGCGCCTGGGCGCGCGGCTGCGGCTGGCCGCTCTCGCTCGCGCGGGGTCCCGGCCCTATCGGCGCCGAGGTGCCGGCGAGCCGTACGGAACCGTCCGGCCCCTCCCCCTCGGGCCGCCGGGCCGGCACGGGCGGGGCCTGGGGCGCGGGCGGGACGGCGGCCACCGGGCCCGCGGGCGCGGCCTGCGGCACCTGGGCGGCGCCGCGCGGATCGGCGCCGCGGCGGGCCCCGGGGCCGACGCCGCCGGCCCAGCCGGAGTCGGGTGCGGGCGCGGGAGCCGCCGGGGCCATCGCGCCGCCGGCCTGCGCCGCGGCGGCCGCCGGGGCGTTACGCGGCCGCGGCGGTGGCTGGGCGGGCGGCGGCGACTGCGGTACGGGCTGCCGCGCGGCGGGGCGCGCCTGCCCGGAGGGAGCGCGCCCGGTGGCCTTGGGCGTACCCGTGCGGCCGCCGCGCCGCCCCTCGATGAGGCCGACCGCGCTGGCCGGGAGCCAGGCCGAGGCCGTACCGCTGTCGTCGCTGCCGGAGCCGAAGAGGTGCGGGGCGAGCTGGGACTGGAGGTCGGCGGGAGTGGGGCGGCCCTGCGCCTCCATCTGCATGCAGGACTCGATCAGCGGCCGCAGTTCGTCGGGCAGCCCGGCCAGGTCGGGGCCCTCGCGCAGCAGCATGAAGACCGTCTCGACCGGGTTGGCGCCGTGGAAGGGCGCGTGTCCGGTGGCGGCGAAGACCAGGGTGGAGCCCAGCGAGAAGACGTCGCTGGCGCCGGTGACGCTGCGGGAGTCGCGGGCCTGCTCGGGCGACATGTACGCGGGCGTGCCGACGGCGACGTTGGTCATGGTCAGGCGGGTGTTGGAGACGCCGCTCGCGATGCCGAAGTCGATGACCCGGGGGCCGTCCTCGACGACCAGCACGTTGGACGGCTTGAGGTCGCGGTGGACCAGGCCCGCGCCGTGGATGGACTGCAGCGCCTCGGCGATGCCGGCCGCGAGCCAGCGCACCGCCTGGGCCGGGAGCGGCCCGCACTCATTGACTATTTCCTCCAGGGAGGGCGCGGGCACGTACGCGGTCGCGAGCCACGGCACGGCGGCGCGGGGGTCGGCGTCCACGACGGCGGCGGTGTAGAAGCCGCTGACCGCGCGGGCCGCCTCCACCTCGCGGGTGAAGCGGACCCGGAACAGCTGGTCCTCGGCGAGTTCCGTACGCACCGTCTTGATCGCGACGCGCCGGCCGGACGCCGAGCGCGCGAGGTAGACCAGCCCCATGCCGCCGGCCCCGAGACGGCCGAGCACCTCGAACGGGCCGATCCGCCGGGGATCGTGCTGCGTCAGCTGCGTCAGCTGTTCCACCACTTGCCTGCCACCTCCCCGTGGGGCGTAAAAGAGACTCTCAATAGCCAGTGGCCGCCGAGAGCCACTGCCCCGTGCAGCGTCTCACCGCCTGGCCGTTTCGGCCGTACGCGTGCTGATTCTTCCTGGCCGGGCCCACGGTTGCGAACCCGGGGCCGTTCCCGTCGTGTCCCGGTGGCCCTCTGCGGTCCGCGCCGGAGCCGTTACGGGTCGTGACGGAGTCCTGCGTACGGACGCACCGGGACGCCGTCGCGAGCTGTCGAACAGTCGTCCGCAGGGTGCCGTGGGCGCCTCGCGGGCACCCGGCACCGGGCCGTCACACCGCCGGTATGCCCTGCGCCGTGTGCCGCCGTGCGGTCAGCGGGAGTCGTCCGCCGCGCCTGCCGTCCGTACCGGTCATGTCTGCCGTCCCCGTTGTCCGTCCCCGTTGCCCGTCCCCGCGCGCGGGACCCGCGGTGCCCGTACCCTCGCGCGGCCGCGCACCGGCGCGGCCGTACCCACTGTGCCGTACTCGCGGCCGTCGCGCCGCCCCGCCCGCCCGCCTGTGGACAACTCGCCTGTGGACAACTCGGCGGCCGGCCCGTTCACAGGCCCGCTGCCGGGCCGCGCCGTCCGCGGCCCGACAGCGGGAGTCGTCACCGGCCCAATTGTGCTGCGCGTCCGCCTATTTCGGGGCCATGACGCCGAAGCCGGCGCCTTGGTTGTCGACGAGCACCGCGAACGGGCCGCCCGGGGTGCCGGCCGGCTCCACGGCGACCTTGCCGCCCAGCCGGGTGGTGGTCCGCACGGCGTCGGACATGTCGGCGGCCAGGAAGCAGACGGTGAAGTGCGGGGGCATCGCGGCGGGCGCGTCCTTGTCGATGACGACCCGGCCGCCGATCTCGCGCCCCTGCCCGGCGAGCCGCCAGGGCAGGAAGCGCTCGTCCGCCACCGGGCTGCCGGTCACGCCTTCGAAGCCGAAGACCTGCTCGTAGAAGGGGTCGGCCCGCTCGGGGTCGCGGGTGTGCAGGCTCGTCCACACATACGCGCCGGGCTCGCCCAGCACCCCGAAGCCCTGGTGGGTGCCGGCCTGCCAGACGCTGAAAACGGCGCCGGCGGGGTCGGCCGCGACGAGCATGGTGCCCAAGTCGCCGACGGGCATGGCCTCGGAGATGATCCGGCCGCCGGCCCGGAGGATCTCCGCGCTGGTCCTGGCGGCGTCGGGGGTCGCGAAGTACACGTTCCAGACGGTGGGCATCCGGCCGTCACGCTTGGGCATCAGGCCCGCGGCCACCTTGCCGTCCTTGAATGCCTGCGTGTAGCCGCCGTGCTCGGGCGCGCCCTCGGAGAAGGTCCAGCCGAACAGCTCTCCGTAGAACCGCTTGCCCGCTTCCAGGTCGGGAAGCATCACGTCAGCCCAGCAGGGGGCGCCCGCCGCGAATGCAGTCATGGGGACAAACTATCCCTGGATCAAGCATTCCGCCGGGACATCATTCGAACATTTAGCCAATTCTCTGCGATCATATCCATTACCGGACATTGTTGAATGCCCGCCGGAACCTCCGGTCGCCGCTTACCGAAAAGTTGTCCACAGCCTGTTGATAAGATGATTCACCAGTTCGGGCCAAACCCGCCTCTCTCGCCTCATGAGCCGCCCGCGACCCCTAGGTCACGGGATCGGCCTTGTATCGCGCGGCCGAACTCCCGCGTCCCCATTTGCAGGCAGCCAAATCGCGCTCCGATCACCCCTCGGTAAGCTGACGGCATGACAGGACAAGTTCGAACCGTCGACGGCAGAGTCGCCGGGCGCCGCGGACAGGCGACCCGGCAGAAGCTGCTCGACTGCCTCAGCGACATGCTCAGTTCGTCCCCGTACAGAGACGTCAAGGTCATTGATGTGGCCCGCAAAGCGGGCACTTCACCCGCGACGTTCTACCAGTACTTTCCCGACGTCGAGGGCGCGGTACTGGAAATCGCGGAGGAGATGGCCAAGGAAGGCGCGAACCTGACCGACCTGGTGGCCGGACGCTCCTGGGTGGGCAAGTCCGGCTGGCAGGCGGCCGAGGAACTCGTCGAGGGCTTCCTCTCCTTCTGGCGCAGGAACGACGCGATCCTGCGCGTCGTCGACCTCGGTGCCGCCGAGGGCGACAAGCGGTTCTACAAGATCCGCATGAAGATCCTCAATGCCGTCACCAACTCCCTTACGGACTCCATCAAGCAGCTCCAGGGCAAGGGAAAGGTCGACAAGGACGTCAGCGCGGCCGCGATGGCGGGCTCGATCGTCGCCATGCTGGCCGCGGTCGCCGCCCATCAGAAGGGTTTCCAGAGCTGGGGCGTCAAGCAGCAGGAACTGAAGCCGAATCTGGCTCTCCTGGTGCACCTGGGAATCACCGGGAAAAAGCCCACGAAATAACCTGCGTTCGCCGCTCGTCCTGCCATAGCCGTACGTCGCAGCGGGTGTTGTCCGCCTTTCCTGGCGGGCGGCACCCGCTGCGCGCGTCCGGGGGCGGCCCGTTCAGCGCGGCTCCAGCCGGAAGATGCGGATCTCGCGGGTGACGCGCGCCTGGTACGCGGCGTACGGCGGCCAGAACCGGAGCGCCGCCGCCCACGCGTCGGCCCGCTCCGCGCCCGTCAGGAGCCGGGCCCGTACCGGAATGTCCCGGCCCCGCCGGCTGATCTCGGCCGCCGGGTTCTTCAGCAGATTGGCCGTCCACGCCGGGTGACCGGGGCGGCCGAAGTTGCTGCCGACCAGCAGCCAGGTCCCGGCGTCCTCTGGTACGCACGCCAGCGGCGTCCGCCGCCACTGCCCGGTCCTGGCTCCCGTAGTCGTCAGGATCACCCCCGACAGCATCCGCGCGCTCAGCAGCACCTTGCCCTTGGTGAGCCGGTGCACCGTACGGTCCAGCGCGGGCACGACGTGCGGCGCCACCCGCGCGAACGCGCGCGTCACGGACACCCTCTGCACCAACCGCCGGCCGGCCGCCATCACGCGGGAACCTCCGCCCGCCCTGGCGTCCCGAAAAGGCCCAAGGGGTCCGCCGTCCGTGCGGCGTGTGCGCGCAGCCGGTGCACGGGGCCCAGCAGCAGTTCGTCGCAGGTCGCGCGCTTGAAGTACAGGTGGGCGTCGTGTTCCCAGGTGAAGCCGATGCCGCCGTGCAGTTGGATGGCGTCGCCGGCCACCGCGCGCAGTGCCTCAAGGGCCTGTGCGAGCGCCAGCCCGGGGGCGCCGGGCTCGCCGCTTCCGCCCGCGGCGCCCACCGCCCACGCCGCGTAGTAGGCCGCCGACCTGGCGGCCTGTACCTGCACGTACAGGTCCGCGAGCCGGTGTTGTACGGCCTGGAAGGACCCGATGGGCCGCCCGAACTGCTCACGCGTCCGGACGTACTCGACGGTACGCCCGAGCGCCGCGTCGGCCGCTCCCACCGCCTCGGCAGCCAGCGCCGCGGCGGCCCCGGCCCCCGCCCGCGCCAGCTCCCGCGCCACCCGGGCCCCGCCGCCCCCTTCCTCTTCCTCCCCCAGCAAAGCGGCGCTCACCTCGCGCAGTTGCACGCGCCCCAGCGGCCGCGTCTCGTCCATCGCCGTCTGCCGGACCCGTACGACCCCGGGCGCGTCCCCGCGTACGACGAAGACCAGCGTCCGGCTGCGCGCGTAGCCGCCCGCGTGCGCGGCCACCAGGAGCAGCCCGGCACTGTGGCCGTCCAGCACCTGCGCGGCCTCCCCGTACAGCCGCCACTCGCCCTCTCCCCCGCCCCGCCGCGCCTGGATGCCGCCGGCCCGGCCGCCGCCCGCCCAGTCGCCGTCGTTGGGCGCGGTGAGCGCGAGGGCGGTGGCCAGTTGCCCGCCCGGCACGGCGAGCGCGCCGGTCAGCTCGCCGGCGGCGAGGGCGGGCAGCAGGTCCGCGCGCTGCCGCTCCGTGCCCAGAGCGAGGACCAGCGGCGCGACGAGGGCGGCGGTGGGCAGCAGCGGCGACGGAAGCAGCACCCGCCCGGTCTCCTCGCAGGCGAGCGCCAGCTCGGTGGGTCCGCAGCCGACACCGCCGTACGCGGCGGGCAGGGCCAGGCCCGGCAGGTCGAGCTGCCGCGCGAGCCGCCGCCACAGTGCGGGGTCGTACCCCTCGGGCGTGCCGGCGGCGGCCCTGACCTCCTCCGGGCCGCAGCGCTTGTGGAGCAGTTCGCGGAGCGTGCGGCGGATCTCTTCCTGCTCCTCGGTGAACGCGGCATCCATCGGCGGGCTCCTCCCGACCGCTCGGCGACCTTGCCCCGGCGCAGCACGCGGGACCGGCATCCCCGAGCTGACGGGCCGTCATACTAAGGAGGCTGGCCTCGATTTCCCAGCCTCACGTACCACCCCGGGGCCCGCTTACCTGATGTACCGTCAGTTTCATGCCGCCAGGGAGCACGTCCCGCCGCAAGGTCGCCATAGCCGGTGTCGCCCTCTCCGACTGCGGACGGGTGGACGAGGCCACCCCGTACGCCCTCCACGCCCAGGCCGCCCGCCGCGCACTGGCCGACTCCGGCCTGGACCGGTCGCTGGTCGACGGCTTCGCCTCGGCCGGGCTGGGCACCCTCGCGCCCGTTGAGGTCGCCGAGTACCTGGGCCTGCGCCCCACCTGGGTCGACTCCACCTCCGTCGGCGGCGCCACCTGGGAGGTCATGGCAGCGCATGCCGCCGACGCCATCGCGGCCGGGCGGGCGCGCGCGGTCCTGCTGGTGTACGGGTCCACAGCGCGCGCCGACCTCAAGGCCGGACGCCGTACCGCCAACCTTTCCTTCGGCGCCCGCGGCCCCCTCCAGTACGAGGTTCCGTACGGCCACACGCTCGTCGCCAAGTACGCGATGTCCGCGCGCCGCCACATGCACCAGTACGGCACCACCCTCGACCAGCTCGCCGAGGTCGCCGTACAGGCGCGCGCCAACGCTGCCACGAACCCGGACGCCATGTACCGCACCCCGGTCACCGTCGCCGAGGTCCTGTCAGGACCCGTCATCGCCGACCCCTTCACCAAGCTGCACTGCTGCATCCGCTCCGACGGCGGCTGCGCGGTCCTCCTCGTCGCCGAGGAGTACGTCCGCGACCTCGCCGCGCGGCCCGTCTGGGTACTGGGCGCGGGCACCGCCGTCTCGCACTCCGCGATGTCCGGGTGGGACGACTTCACCGTCTCCCCCGCCGCCGTCTCCGGCCGCCTCGCCTTCGAACGCGCCGGGGTGCGCCCCGCCGAGATCGACGTGGCCGAGATCTACGACGCCTTCACCTATATGACCCTCGTGACGCTGGAGGACCTGGGCTTCTGCGCGAAGGGCGAGGGCGGCGCGTACGTGGCGAAGGGCCGGCTGCTGCGGGACGGCGAGCTGCCGGTCAACACCGACGGCGGCGGCCTGGCCGCCTGTCATCCGGGCATGCGGGGGCTGTTCCTCCTGGTCGAGGCGGTACGGCAGCTGCGGGGCGAGGCAGGCGAGGGCCGCCAGGTACGCCGTACGGGCAACCGGCTCCCCGAACTGGCGGTGGCTTCGGGCACGGGCGGCTGGTTCTGCTCGTCGGGCACGCTGGTGCTGGGACGGGGGTGAGCCGCCCCGGCACGGCCGGCGGCACAGCCGAACCGGCACCCGCTACGAAAGCTCCACCGGGTACGGCGATATCTCCTGCAACCAGTCGGCGAAGTCCTGGCCGTACGCCTCGCTTGCCGCGTCCATGATGGCGTCGGGGTCCTCCGGCTCCCCCAGGCCGAAGGTCCGCTCCAGCCAATCGAGGTATTCCTCCCGGCCTTCGGAGGGCTCCTCGTCGTCACCGTCGCGATCGTCGTCGATGATCAGCCACTCGTTGTCGAGGGTGAGCAGTTGGAACAGCTCCCGCAGCCCGTTCGCCACGACATCGAGATCGCCCTCGTCACCGAAGAAGACGACGGGCAGGGTGGACAGGTCCTTACGGTCGTCGCACCGCCACAGCGCGTAGAACGACCCGGTCCCGGTGGCCTGGGCGAAGGGGATGATCCGGTCGACACGGGCCTGCTCGCGGCGGCTGAGCGGGGCTTTCAGACCCAGCCAGGCCGAGAGCAGCTCCGGGTCGGGCCCCTTGTACTTGTACAGCTCGAAGCCCTCCGAGAACCACGCCCCATCCATGGCGACTTCGAAGTCCTTGAGCAGGTTCAGCTCCGGGATGGGCGAGAAGGCAGCGGCCACAACGGCTCCTTGGCTGGATCAGCAGTAACCCCAAAGCTAGCGGCCACCACTGACAATCCCGGCCGGGCCGCGGTCCGCTCGCCGTCCGCTCACCGTCCTCCGCTCACTGCCGTCTCACCGCCGTCTCACCGGAGCGTGCCGAGGAAGTCCCGTACGGCCTTGGCCAGACCTTCCGGGTCCTCGGTCGGGATGAAGTGGCCGGCGTCCAGTTCGGCCCGGCGGGTGTGCGGGCGGCGCTCGGCCATCTCCCGGGCCAGTTCCGGGGTCAGCAGGAAGCTCGTACGGCCGTGTACGAGCAGGGCCGGGCAGTCGCTGCCCAGCCAGACCGCCCAATGGTCACCGCGTACGCCCAGGTCGGACGCGACGACGTCGGCCGGTACGAACGGCAGCCGCCAGGCCCCGTCCGGTTATTCGCGCAGCAGGTCGGCGACCATCGGGGCCGCGTCGCCGAGTCCCGCGAGCAGGGCCTCGCGGGTGGGCGCCCGCTGCGGCCAGTCCAGGCAGAAGGTGATGCCGCTGGGGCCGGTGTCCGGGATCACGACCGGGTCGTCGACGTTCACGAGCGCGCTCACCCGGTCCGGGTGCCGGGCGGCCAGGTGGTACGCGTTCTTGCCGCCCATGGAGTGCCCGAGCACCACGGCGGAGGGGACGCCGAGGTGGTCGAGCAGGGCGACCGCGTCGGCGACGTACCCCTCGCGGGAGTAGTCGGAAGCGCGGCCGGACTCGCCGTGGCCCCGCTGGTCGGGTGCGATCACCCGCCACTCGGGCCCGAGTTCGGCCGCCAGCGCGGCGAACCCGAGCCCTTCGGAGAAGTGGCCGTGCAGCGCGAGCAGCGGCCTTCCGGTGGCGGGCCCGAAGTCGAGGTAGGACAGGCGGCGTCCTGCCAGGGAGAGTTCGGCACGGTGGGTACCCGAAGTGTCCATGCCGTTCACGTTAGCCACAGTGATACCGCGCGACTTCCGGTATTCGCTGTTGCCGGGGCGCCGGGCGCAGCGGCAAGATCACGCCGACGTACTCTGTAAGCGCTATTTGTGGCAATAACTGGAAATACGGGTGTGAGCGTATGAAGAAGCAGTTCCGCCTCTCGGCCCTCGTCGCCGCCGCCGCCATCGCGCCGGCCGTGCTGTTCTCCTCCCCCGCGGTCGCCGCCGAAGCCCCCTCCTCCGCCAACTCGGCGTCGGAGCAGGCAGCGGAAGCCACGCCGGACCGACCCGCCGACAAGCCGGGGACGCGATCCGAGGAAGAGGACCGGATGGAGCTCTCCCGGATAATCTCCGCCGCCGAGACCGGCTCCGTCGTCCGCCAGGAGGGCCGCAAGGCGTTCGAGGGGACCGCGCAGGACGTACGCCGGTTCCTGGAAACGGGTCAGTACCAGGCCCGCGATACCGACAACTCCATCGCGATCACCCGGCTCGGCACCGCCAAGGACGTCGGCCCGATGGTCAAGGACGCGGCGCGCCAGGCGCTCGACGGGTCGCCGCAGGACCGGGTGCGCTTCCTTGAGACCGGTTGGCGCGAGGCGCACTACACGGACGTCCGTATCCGCGTCACGCAGATCGCCGGTACCGGCGGCCCCGCGGTGCGGGCAGCCGCCCGCGCGGCGCTCATCGACAACAGCGACGCGGTGATCCAGCACTTCCTCGACGTCGGCCAGTACGAGGCCCGCGCCAAGGACGAGGCCGCCAAGAAGACCGCGGGAGCGAAGCAGGCGGCGCACGCCGCCTCGGCGCACGCCGCCAAGCGCGGCTGACCCCGGCACGGTCGAACCCGGCGACAACCGGTGCGTCCGGCGGCTGCGACACCAGCGGCCGGACGCACAACCGCCGTACCAAGCCGCCGTATCAAGTCGCCGTATCAAGTCGCCGGCCGAGCGTCCCATCGCGCGCCGATCACGATCTCCGTACCGAACGGGTCCGTCACCCGCGCCTGCCGCACGTACACCGTGTCCTCCGGCTCGGACGCCGTCCCCCCTGCCGCCACCGCCCGTGCCACCGCCGCGTCCGTGTCCGCGACCTCGAACAGCGTCGCCCAGCCCGCGTCCCCGGCGGCCGGGTCGCCCATGATGCCGCCGATCTCGTGCCCGTCCGGGCGGCGCAGGAAGGTGAAGTCGACGTCCGGCATGTCCGGGTTGCCGTCCAGCGTGTAGCCGAACACCGCCGCGTAGAACGCGCGGGCCGGACCGGGGTCCGGCGCCACCAGGTCGTTGCGTACGAGAGTGCCGGGCTCGTTGACGACCTCGCAGCCGACGTGGGCGCGGCCCTGCCAGAGCCCGAACTGCGCCCCCACGGTGTCGACGGCCACCGCCGCCCGCCCGTAGTCCCGGATGTCCGCCGGCCCCCACAGCACCCGGCCGCCCGCGTCGGCGATCCGCTTGGCCGTGCCGTCACAGTCGTCGGTCGCCATGTACATCGTCCACGGGCCGCCCGACGCGTCCGGCACCTCCCGGAGCCCCGCCGCGCGGCGCCCGCCCACCAGCCCGACCGCGTACCGCGCCCCCGCGTCCGTCGTCTCCGTCTCGTACGTCCACCCGAACAGCGCCCCGTAGAAGTCCATGGCGCGGTCGAGGTCGGAAACGGCCAGCTCGATCCAGGTGGGCGTTCCCTCAGGCTGGTTTCCGGTGACACGACTCATGACGTGCTCCTCGCGGTACGGGGCGGCCGGGGTGGCCGCGCGGGCCGGTACCCCGGACGCTAGGCGCCGTGGAGGACAGGATGTGTCCTAGAGGGGGACGCAATCGAACCGCCGCCGAATTGCCCCGGCAAAATTCAGCCAACATCATGAGTCAGCCAACACCATGTGCCGTGTGGTCCCCGCCCGCCCTCGCCTTTCAGGCCCGACCGGAAATGACGTACCGATGCTCCGTTCCCTGCGGGTCGCAGCGCTCGCCATGGCCGCCACGTGCACGTTGCTGAGCGGTTGCGACGGTACGGGGGAGGCGAAGAGCGCCGGGAGCGCACGGGCCGTCAGTGCTCCCGAGCGGGTGTGGACCGGTAAGACGCCGCCGGAACCCCTCGGGCCGCCGAACTCCGCCGGCAGACCGACCCCGCTGCGGTCGATGCCGCGCGTACCGTCCGGCGACATCCACGAGGTCGCGCCGCTCACCATCGCCCGGGCGGCGGCGGAGCCGATGAGCGGTGACGACGAAACCGCGAAGAACATCAAGGCGTGCCGGGCCATCGGCCAGAAAGCGTGCGCCGTACAGGCGCCGCACTACCGCGACCTGAACGGCGACGGCAAGGACGAGCTGCTGCTCGCCATCGAGACGAGCGGCAGCTGGATCTCCCTGTGGGCCTTCACCGTCAAGGACGGAGTGATTACCCAGATCCTGGGCGTCTCGGAGCGCGCGCGGTCGGTCGAGTTGGCGGGCCGCGACGTGATCGTGTGGGAGCCGGTCGACACGGGCGGCTACGACCTGCGCCGGGTCTTCTCCTGGGACGAGCGGCTACAGGCCCTGAACGAAAGGGTCACCGAGTACGTGGAATCCGGGTCCGACCCTAAGAAATGAGCCGCAGGAAGTCCGCCCACGCGGCCGGGGGCACGGCGAGGGCCGGTCCGGTCGCGTTCTTGGAGTCGCGTATGTGGATGGTGGTGGGGGTCGCGGCGACTTCGACGCAGTTGGTGTCGGCGGATTGTTCGCTGCTGTAACTGGACTTACGCCAGGCCAGGGCGACGTTCATCATTCACCTGCCAGTCTTTCGATCAGGGCCAGGGACTTCGCCGGCGAGAGTGCCTGAGCACGAATGGCACCGTACTGCTCAACGTACTGAACGGACTCGACCGGCCTGGTGAGCAACTTACCCTTCCCCTCCAAGTCGAAGTAGACGCTCCTCCGCCCGTCGGGGGAGGACAGCAACTGCAGCGAACCTTCGAGCCCAGAGTGCGTCTCCACGTTCGTGGGCATCACTTGCAGCGTGACGTGATTCAGGGCGCGGACGGTCTCCAGGACGTGGAGCAGAGCCCTCTTGAGGACTTGCCTTCCTCCGAGCGGCCGTTCCAACGCCGCCTGCTCGACCACGAAACTCACAGTAGGGGCCGGGTCCCGGAGAAGCACGGGCTGCCTGTCCAGCCGCCTCCGCATCAAGCGTTCGACCTCGTCGTCGCTGAAGGCCGGTACCCGTGACCGGAACAGCGCGCGCATGTAGTCGGGAGCCTGAAGCAGCCCAGGCAGCACCGTGTCCACGTACCCGCCGAGACTCAGCGCCTCAGCTTCCAGCAGTCGCCACTCCAGGTACTGCGCACGGCTGGATTCCTGCTCCATCAGTTTCACGCACGTCTCCAACACCCCGCCGGCCGCCATATGCCGGTCGGCGTCGATCAGGAAACCGGCGCTCGGGATGCGCTCCCCTCGCTCGTACGCCCCCTCCAGCGACTCGGAGACGTGCGTCTCGCCGGCCAGCCGCTTCTGCGTCATGCCTGCGCGCTGACGGAAATGCTTGATGAGCCCTCCGACGTGCTCCCGTGCCGGAGACGGCTCCATCCAAACAGCCACGATGACCAACCCCTCCCTACAACCAGCCTTGTGGACCCCTCTTCTCTGGTGACGCTACGCACACGTGCCGACCATTGAAGCCATGACGACCGAAAACCACCCCCAAGAGCCGCGCCTCCTCCCCTGGGCCAGTCAGGACGGCAAGCCCTGCTACCTCATCGGCGATGATCGGGGTCCCGTGACCGACCTCGCCGACGGGTTGGAGGAGTTGCAACTGTCCATGGCCGTGCAGCTCTTGGACCACTCTCGCGCCGCCCTCAACCGGCCCGAGCCGCCCGCCCCCACCGAACTGCTCTTCATCACCAACCGGCTCACCGAGTCGCTCAGCGACGCCGTACGCGTGGCCGACAGCCGGGGCCGCAGGCTGGATCAGGCCCTTCACGCACCGTGAACACGACAAGCCGACGCGGATTTATACATGCGTCATAGACAAGCGTATAAGACACTCGTATAGTCGTGGCATGACTTCGACGACGCCTCACGCCCACCACCGCCCCCACCACCCCCGTGCCCTCATCTCCGGCGCCGGCATCGGCGGCCCGGCCCTCGCGTACTGGCTGCACCGCTACGGCTATGCCGTCACCGTGGTCGAGCGGGCCCCCGCCCTGCGGACCGGCGGCTACAAGGTGGACATCCGGGGCGTCGCGGTCGAGGCCGCGGAGCGGATGGGCGTACTGGCGGACATCCGGCGCGCCAGTACGGACATGCGGACCGGTGCGTACGTGAACGGCGGCGGGCGGCGTGTCGCCACGCTGCCCGCCGACATCTTCGGCGCGCGCGTGGACGGCGACGACGAGATCATGCGCGGCGACCTGACCCGCATTCTGTACGAGCGCACGCTCGGCGACGTGGAGTACGTCTTCGGCGACTCGATCAGCTCACTCGCCGACGACGGCACGGGGGTCGACGTCACCTTCGAACGCGGGACACCGCGCCGTTTCGACCTCGTCGTCGGCGCGGACGGCCTGCACTCCAACGTCCGCCGCCTCGCCTTCGGTGACGAGTCCCGCTATCTGCGCCACATCGGCGCGTACATATCGTCGTTCAGCGTGCCGGACGAACTGGCATCGGCGCGCGAGGAGTTGTACCACATGGCGCCCGGCAGGCTCGTATGCGCCTACAGGGCAGCCGGCGACTCCGGCGCCAAGGCGTGGCTCAGCTTCCGCTCGCCCAGGCTGGACTTCGACCACCGCGACGCGGCCGCACAACGAAAACTGCTGGCGGAGGCGTTCGAGGGCGTCGGCTGGCAGGTGCCCCGGCTCCTCGACGCGTCCCGCACCGACGACGACTTCTACTTCGACGGGCTGCACCTGATCGAGATGGCCCGCTGGTCGCACGGGCGCGTGGTGCTGCTGGGCGACGCCGCGCACTGCGCGTCACCCGCGTCCGGGCAGGGTACGGGGATGGCGCTGGTGGGCGCGTACGTACTCGCCGGGGAACTGGCCGCGGCGGGCGGCGATCCGCGTACGGCCTTCGCGCGCTACGAGGCCGAGATGCGCCCGTACGTCACGGTGAACCAGCGGATGGCGGAGAAGTTCGTACCGCAGATGACGCCTGGCAGTTGGGGGGCAATCCGCTTCCGGCACGTGATGATGCGGATGCTGCCGCACATGCCGTGGAAGAACTACGTCGTGAAGAAGCTCGCCGAGGACGTGCAGCGCTGCGCCAAGGCGATCACGCTCAAGCCGTACGCCGTCCCTGCCCGCATTCCGGCCTGACCTGCCTTCCGCCGCCGCCCTCGCGGTTTAGGCTGCCGGGCATGGTCGATCACCCAGTGGACCCGGCAGACACCTCCGGCGAACGCTTCCGCTCCCTCCTCCGCTCCCTCCGCGTCTGGGACTCCGAACTGCCCGCCATCGACCCCGACCCCGCACACGCCCCGGCCCACCCGCTGCCCCTCTTCCGGCAGTGGCTGCGGGAGGCCGCGGAGGCGGGCGTACCCGAGCCGCACACCATGTCCCTCGCCACGGCGGACGCGGACGGCGACCCGAACGTACGCACCGTGATGCTCCACGACGCCGACGAGCACGGCTGGCACTTCGCCACCCACCGCGGCAGCCGCAAGGGCCGCGACCTGGCCGCCCGCCCGCGCGCCGCCCTCGGCTTCTACTGGCCCGCCCTCGGCCGCCAGGTCCGCGTCCGCGGCCGGGTCACCGAGGCCGGGCCCGAGGAGAGCGCGGGCGACCTCCACCGCCGCTCGCCCGGCGCCCTGGCCGCCGCCCTGGTAGGCCACCAGAGCGAGGTACTCGCCTCGTACGCGGACCTGGAACGCGCCTCGGCCGCGGCCTGGGCCCGCGCCCAGCGCGAACCGGACGCCCCGGTCCCCAGCTGGACCCTGTACGTCCTGGTCCCCGACGAAGTCGAGTTCTTCCAGGGCGACGCCCGGCGCCGCCACGTACGCATCAACTACCGCTACCGCGAGGACGACGGAGCTTGGGCGCGCGAACTCCTCTGGCCGTAGCCCCTCTGGGCGTAGCCCCACTGGGCGTAGCCCTTCTGGCCGTAGCCCCACTGGGCTTAACGCGTCGCCTGCTTACAACCACCGCTTGGCTGCCTCCACGCTGTCGCCGACCTTGGAGTTGAATGCGATCGCAGCCCTCGGCGCGTGCTGCCGGACCAGGTTCACGACCTGCTCGAAGAACGTCAGCAGCGCCTCGGGCTTACGTATCCCGCCGCCGATGACCACCACGTCCCAGTCGCGCTCGGCCAGCGCGGCGACGATCTTTCCCTCCGCCGACCCGTCCAGCGCCAGCAACGCCACGGAAGCCTCGATGCCGTGCTCGGCGAACCGGGCCATCTCCGCGTCGAGAGCCGCGCCGATGAAGTCCCCGTCCAGCTGGGGAACGGTGTGCGGGTCGACGCCGAGGACAAGAGCAGTAGCCATGACCGTTGAACGTACCGACAGATCACTTGAGTTCCCGCCCGCGCGGGCTCGGATCTACGGCTTCCCGGCCGGGGACGACGCCCCCGTAGTGGTTCAGTCCAGGACCGCGGTGGCTTCGACCTCGACCAGGTGGTGGGGGACGGCCAGCGCCGCGACGCCCAGCAGCGAGGCGGGCGGTGTCGGGGTGCTTCCGAGCTTCGCGGCCGCCCGGGAGATCCCCTCCAGGAGCGCGGGCATCTTGTCGGCGGTCCAGTCGACGACGTAGACGGTCAGTTTCGCCACGTCGTCGAAGGAACCTCCGGCCGCGGCAAGGGCGGTGGCGACGTTCAGGTAACACTGCTCGACCTGGGCGGTGAGGTCGCCTTCGCCGACCGTGCCCCCCTCGGCGTCGGTGGCGACCTGCCCGGCGACGAAGACCAGCTTCGACCCGGATGCGATCGACACCTGGTGGTAGACGCCGACTTCCGGCAGTCCGTCGGAGTTCACCAAGGTGATGGCCATGCTGCCCGCCTTCCACGGCGCGTGAAGCCGCGCCTTCGATCTCTTGTGGTTACTCGGAAACCGTAGGAGAGTGGCCGCTGACGTGGAAGAACGCACTTTTCAGTGACTGAGGAACCTTATGGTGACCGAGCAGATCGAGGAATCGCCCGAGGAAACGGACCCGACGCGTGCGGACTCCCTGACACGGGAGATCTTCTCGGACATCGCCAACAAGTGGGCGCTTCTGATCGTCGAGGCCCTGGGCGACGGCACGCTGCGCTTCGGCGAGTTGCGGAACGCGATCGAAGGCATCAGCCACAAGATGCTCACCCAGAACCTGCGCATGCTGGAACGCAACGGCCTGGTCGTGCGCACCGTGCACCCCACCGTGCCGCCGCGGGTCGAGTACACCCTCACCGAACCGGCCCAAGCTCTACGGGAGACGACCCACGGCATGTGCGAATGGACCCGCCGGCACCTCGGCCACATCGAGGCTTCCCGCCGGGCCTTCGACGCCTGAGGGGCCAGGTCCGTGGCATGCCGTCCCCCTTCAGGCGGGGCGGAACACCGGCACGGTGAACGCAGACGCATCCTGCTCCTGCCCGCCCCCTTGCCCCCCTCGCCTACGGAAGTGGACCCGTAACGCCATCCCGATCCGCAGGTCCCCCTCCGCGCAATCGACGATCTCCGTCATCATGCGCGGTCCCTCGGCCAGGTCCACGACCGCGGCGACGTACGGCACGCGCCCGCCGAACGGCGGCAGGTCGTTACGGTGCACCACCGACCACGTGTAGAGCGCGGCCCGGCCGCTCGCCTGCTCCCACACCACGTCTTCGCTCCAGCAACGCGGGCAGAACTCGCGCGGGTAGTGATGCGCCACACCACAGCCGTCGGCACGGCAGCGGCGCACCAGCAGGCACCCCCGCGCCGCCGCGTCCCAGTAGGCGCGGCTGAACGCGTCGGCCTCGGGCACGTCGAACCCCGGCCCGGCGTACGGCACACCTGCAGCCCGCTGCTCCGGCCCCATACCGAACCACCCCTCCCCATTGTCAAGGCGTTCGCTGACGGGCAGTCAGTTCAACCGAACTTGGCCGGGATACGCAAGAGCAGAGCGCGTAACGAGCCGTCCACCGGCGACACGCGACGGTGCCGCGGCTACCCTCACCGGCATGCCGGACGTCGCAGCGCACGCCAGCTCCTCCGCATCCAGCACACCGCCCGCCGCCGTCCCGCCCGTCCACGTCGTCGGGGGCGGGCCGGGCGGACTCGCCACCGCCGCCGCCCTGGGCGCGTACGGCGTACGCGCGGTCATCCTGGAAAAGGCCGACGCGGTGGGCGCCTCCTGGCGCGGCCACTACGACCGTCTGCGACTGCACACCACGCGCCGCCTATCCGGCCTGCCGGGCCTCGCGATCCCACGCGCGTACGGGCGGTGGGTCGCGCGCGACGACGTGGTGCGCTACCTGGAGGAGTACGCCGAACACCACCGACTCGAAGTCGCCACGGGCGTCGAGGTGCGGCGCATCGACCGTACGGCGGACGGCGGCTGGGTCCTGCACGCCAACGGCGGACGCGAACTCGCCGCCCGTACGGTCGTGATCGCCACCGGCTACAACCACACCCCGCACCTCCCCGCCTGGCCGGGCCGCGACAGCTACCCCGGCCAACTCCTCCACGCCGGCGACTACCGCAACCCCGGCCCGTACGCGGGCAAGGACGTCCTGGTCGTCGGCACCGGCAACACGGGGGCCGAGATCGCCGTCGACCTGGCGGAGGGCGGCGCGGCGCGGGTACGGCTGGCGGTCCGCACCGCTCCGCACATCGTGCGCCGCTCGACGGCGGGCTGGCCGTCCCAGGCCACCGGCATCCTCGTCCGCCGCCTGCCGCCACGCGCGGTGGACCGGGCGGCGCACGTGCTGCGCCGCCTGTCCGTGCCGGACCTGTCGGCGTACGGCCTGCCCATGCCGGACACCGGGCTGTACAGCCGGGTCCTGGAGGGAGCCATCCCCGTCCAGGACGTGGGGCTGATCGACGCCGTACGGCGCGGGGCGGTCCGGCCGGTCGCGGCGGTGGCGTCCTTCGACGGCGGCATCGTGCGCCTCGCGGACGGCGACGCGATCGAACCGGACGTCGTCATCGCCGCCACGGGCTACCGGCGCGGCCTGGACGCCCTCGTCGGGCACCTGGACCTGATCGACACCCGCGGCCGCCCGCGCGTCCACGGCCCCCGCACCGTGCCTTACGCGCCCGGCCTGCACTTCACCGGCTACACCAACCCGATCAGCGGCATGTTCCGCGAACTCGCCCGCGACGCCCGCCGCATAGCCCGCACCATCGCGGCCACACACGCCGAACAGGCGGCGACGGTACCGGGGTAACGGCACCCCAGGCCGGGGCGACGGCATCCCGCGCCGGGGCGACGACACCCACGCTGGGGTTACGGCACCCCGCGCCGGGGCGACGGCACCCATGCCGGGGTGACCCACGCTGGGGTGACGGCAACCAGGCCGGGGCGACGGCACCCCACGCCGGGTGACGGTACGGCCGCCGGCGCGCGGCTTTCTCTCCCTCCCCCCCCCGCCCACCCACCCCCTCCACCTCCGAGATTTCGCTAGCCGACGACCGACGCTTCCTTAGACGAGGGCCGAGGCTTCGTTAGGCGACGGCCGAGGTTGCGGCTGCCGACAATCGAGGTCTCGGCTGCCGACGGCTGAGGTTTCGGTTGTCGGACCGTTCCTGACTTGGCGTCAGGTCGCTTAACCTGACTGTGCGTCAGTTACATCCGCCGTCACACGGGAGCGGGCGTCAGCGATGCTTGGATCGACTCACGGCACCCTTACCACTCACTCCAGCCCGGCGCGCGCGGTGGCCTGCGGGGAGACTCCGCCGCTGACCGTTCACGGTACGGCCGCCGACCTCGACGTCAGCGGGCGTCCGCTGTACGCCCCCGTCCCCGACCTGGACCGGTTCTTCCGGCCCGGGGCGGTCGCGGTCGTCGGCGCGTCCGACCGTGCGGGCCGCCCCAACACCGGCATCACCCGGCAGCTCATGGCGTGGGCCCAGCGCGTCGGTGCCCGCCTGTACCCGGTCAACCCGGGCCGCGGCAGCGTCTTCGGCCTGCCCTGTCACACCTCCGTCTCCGACCTGCCCGAGCAGGTCGATCTCGCCGTACTGCTGGTCGCCGATCCGCTACCGGTCATCGAGGAGCTCGGCGACGCCAAGGTCAGGTTCGCGGTCGCCTTCGCCTCCGGCTTCGCCGAGACCGGGGCGGCCGGCGCCGCCGCCCAGGGCCGGCTCGCCGAGGCCGTGGCCCGTACCGGCGTCCGGCTGCTCGGTCCGAACACCAACCTCAACGCCTTCGAGTCGTTCCGCGAGGACCTCGAAGGGCCCGCGATCGCCCTGATCACGCAGTCAGGCCACCAGGGCCGCCCCGTCTTCGCCCTCCAGGAGCTGGGTATCCGCCTTTCCCACTGGGCACCGACCGGCAACGAGGCCGATCTGGAGACCGCCGACTTCCTCTCCTACTTCGCCTCCCGTCCCGAGGTCGGCGCCATCGCCGCGTATGTGGAAGGGCTCAAGGACGGCCGCAGCTTCCTGCTCGCCGCCGACCGCGCGGCCCGCAACAAGGTGCCGGTCGTCGCCGTCAAGGTCGGCCGCACCGAGGCCGGTGCCCGTACCGCCGCCTCGCACACCGGCAAGCTCACCGGCGCCGACGCGGTGGTGGACGCGGCCATGCGGCAGTTCGGTGTGATCCGGGTGGACGGTCTGGACGAGCTGCAGGACACCGCGGCCCTGCTCGCCCGCGCCCGCACCCCCACCGCCGACGGCGTCGCCGTCTATTCGATATCCGGGGGCACCGGCGCCCACTTCGCGGACCTGGCGACGGCCGCCGGGCTTCGGCTGCCCGCGCTCGGCCGGGCGAAGCAGGACGAGCTGCACCAGTGGATCCCGGACTATCTGAACGTCGCCAACCCCATCGACAACGGCGGCCACCCGGTCGGCGACCAGCGCGGCCGGAAGATCATCGATGCGGTCCTCGCCGACCCCTCCGTCGGCGTACTGATCTGCCCGATCACCGGCCCCTTCCCGCCGATGAGCGACAAGCTGGCGCAGGACCTCGTGGACGCGGCGGAGGAGACGGACAAGCTGGTGTGCGTGGTGTGGGGCTCGCCGGTCGGCACCGAGGACGCCTACCGGCGCACCCTCCTGGGCTCCGCGCGCGTGGCGACCTTCCGCACCTTCGCCAACTGCGTCACGGCCGTCCGCGCCTACCTCGGCCACCACCGCTTCACCGCCGCCTACCGCTCTCCCTTCGACGAAGCCCCGCGTGCCCTGTCCCCCTCCGCGCGCAAGGCGCAGGAGCTGATACGACCGGGCAGGCAGCTCAGCGAGCACGCGGCGAAGCAGCTGCTGCGCGCGTACGGGATACGGGTGGCGCGCGAGCAGCTGGTGACCAGCGCGGCGGCGGCCGTGCGCGCCGCCGGCCTGGTCGGCTACCCCGTCGTCATGAAGGCGTCCGCGCCGCAGCTCGCCCACAAGACGGAACTCGGCCTGGTCAAGATCGGGCTGACCTCCGCGAGCCAGGTCAGGGACGCCTACCGCGAGCTGACCGACACCGCCCGTTACGAGGGCATCGAAACGGACGGCGTGCTCGTCTGCCAGCTGGTCGACCGGGGCGTGGAGATGGTCGTGGGCATCACGCCGGACCGCGTCTTCGGCCCGACCGTGACGGTCGGGCTGGGCGGGGTGCTCGTCGAGGTCCTGCGGGACGCCGCCGTCGGCGTGCCGCCCTTCGGCGAGGACCGGGCGCGCGCGATGCTCGGCGAGCTGCGCGGGCACGCCCTGCTGGACGGCGTGCGCGGCGCGCCGCCGGCCGATGTGGACGCACTGGTCGAGGTCGTCCTGCGCGTCCAGCGCATGGCGCTGGAACTGGACGGCCGGCTGGCCGAGTTGGAGATCAATCCGCTGCTGGTGCTGCCGAGCGGGCAGGGCGCGGTCGCTCTCGACGCGCTGGCCGTCTGCCACTGACCGTACGACCGTCCCCGCGACCCTCCGTGCGACCGACCGCACCGCCATCCGTGCGACCGACCACACAGCTTGGAGCTGCTTCGTCATGACGTCCACCCCCGTTTCCCCCGGTGCCGAAGCCGAAGCCGCGACCACTGACTCATTGATACTCCACACCACTGACAACGCCGTGCTGTGGATCACTCTCAACCGCCCAGCCTCGCTCAACGCTCTCACCCGTGACCAGCGCGAACGCCTCATCACCCGGCTCGGCGAAGCCTCCGCCGACCCGGACGTACGGGCCGTTGTGATCACGGCGACGGGCCGGGGTTTCTGCGCGGGGGCCGATCTGCGCGGCGGAGCCGCGGCACAGCCGGCCGAGCGCGTCGCGGGCGACGTGGCCCGGATGATCCGGTGCGGCGCCCAGCGCCTGGTCTCCGCCGTCCTGGACTGCGAGAAGCCGGTGCTCGCCGCCGTCAACGGCACCGCCGCCGGGCTCGGCGCGCACCTCGCCCTCGCCTGTGACCTGGTGCTGGCGGCGGAGTCCGCCACGTTCACGGAGGTGTTCGCGCGCCGCGGCCTCGTGCCGGACGGCGGCGGCGCGTACCTCCTGCCCCGGCTCGTCGGCCCGCAGCGCGCCAAGGAACTGCTCTTCTTCGGCGACGCCGTACCGGCGGCCGACGCCGAACGGATGGGCCTGGTCAACCGGGTCGTACCGGACGCCGACCTGGAGGAGACCGCGCGGGACTGGGCGCAGCGGCTGGCCGCCGGGCCGACCCGGGCCCTCGCCCTCACCAAACAGCTCGTCAACGCCTCCCTGGACGCCGACCGCGGTACGGCGTTCGCCGCCGAGGCCACGGCGCAGGAGATCAATATGACGACGGCGGACGCGCGGGAGGGCGTCGCGTCCTTCGTGGAGCGCCGACGGCCGGTGTTCCGGGGACGGTGAACCCGAGTACGCCGGGGACGGTGAACCCGAGTACGCCGGGGCCGGTGAGCCCCGGTACACCGGCGGCATTGGACTACAGGCGTCCGTCCGAGGCTTCACATCTGACGGAGCGTCAGCTTCAATGGAAGGCATGATGGGACACGCGGGCATGGCAGCTGCCGCGGTGCGCTACCTCCGATCGGTCGGCGCGCCCACCACCGCCGCCCCGACCACCGCCACGCCAGCCACTGCCGCCACGCCGCGCCCCGCCCTCAGGGCCGTACGGGAGGACGAGCGGGCGCCGCTCGACCCGGCCGTCTTCCGTGCCGTGCTGGGCCACTTCGCCAGCGGTGTCACCGTCGTCACCGCGCCCGCGCAAGGCCCGGCGGACTCCCCGGCGGGCTTCGCCTGCCAGTCCTTCGCCTCGCTCTCCCTGGATCCGCCGCTGGTGGCGTTCATGGTGGCCCGTACGTCCACGACCTGGCCGCGGATCGCCCGCGCCGGCGTCTTCTGCGTCAACGTCCTCGGCGCGGGGCAGGAGGAGCTGTGCCGCGCCTTCGCGGTCAGCGGCGCCGACAAGTTCGCGGGCGTCACGCACACGCCCGCGCCGGTCACCGGCTCGCCGCGGCTGGCCGGCGTACCCGCCTGGATCGACTGCGCGGTCCATGCCGTGCACACCGGCGGCGACCACCTCATCGTCGTGGGCAGGGTCGCCGCCCTCGGTACGGACCCCGACGCCGCCGAGGCCGGCCCCCTGCTCTTCCACCGGGGCACCTTCGGCCGCTTCAGCGCATAGCCGTCGGGAAGGCCGCCGGCGCTGGCGGGAACCAGCGGACTTCCGGCACTTTTGCCGCTGTTGACCGGGTGGTGCCGTTCATAGGGTTCTGACATTGCCCACGCCATCGCCCACGGCAACGCCCACGGCATCGCCCACGAAAGAAAAGGCGACTCATATGTCTGACCCGTGTACCGCACCCCTGCCGACGACTGTAGCCGGAATTCGTATTCCCGACACCGAGGTGGCCCGAAAGGCAGCGGTGTTGGCGCGGGAGGTGTCCGGCGTCACGCTCTTCAACCACGTCATGCGGACGTATCTGTACGGCGCTCTGCTGTTCGACCGGCGGGGCGTCCGCTACGACCGCGAATTGGCGTTCGTGGCCGCGCTCCTGCACGACCTCGGGCTGGTCGAGACCTACCAGACCCCGGACGAACGCTTCGAAGTCGACGGCGCCGACGCCGCCCGACGGTTCCTGCGGGAACAGCGCATGCCCGCCGAACGGGTGGAGGTCGTCTGGGACGCGATCGCCCTGCACACGAGCGTCGGCATCGCGACCAGGAAAAGGCCGGAGATCGCCATGATTTCCCTCGGCTCCGGAATGGACTTCGCGGGCAACGACCTCCAGCAGATCCCGTCCGACGCTCTCGCGGCAATACTGACCGCATTTCCCCGGGAAGGCTTCAAGCAGGGCGCCCTCGACAACATAATGGCGCTGTGCCGCAACAAGCCCATGTCGGTGCTTATGCACCCGTTCGCCGAAGTCGGCCGCCGTCACCTCACGGACTTCCCGGTACCCACCGTGGAGGACCTGCTGCTCGCCGCGCCTTTCGACGAATGACCGCGTAATCACCGCGGAAAATGACCGCGGAATCCGGCCCGGGCCGCCTCCTACCGTCTAGAAGACCAGCACCGCCCTGGCCACCCGCCCCCGCCGCGCGTCCTCCACCGCCTTCGGGAACTCCTCCACCGGGTACGTGCGGGTCACCAACTCGTCGAGCAGCAGGCGGCCTTCCCGGTAGAGCCTGGCGTACAGCGCGATGTCCCGCTGGGGGCGGGAGGAGCCGTAACGGCAGCCCAGGATCGCCTTGTCCAGATACATCGACGCGACCAGGAACGACGCCTCCGCGGTGGCCGGCGGTACGCCCAGCAGCACCGCCTGCCCGTGCCGGTCGAGCAGGTCCACCGCCTGCCGGATCAGCTTCGTGTCGCCCACGCACTCGAAGGTGTGGTCGGCACCGGTCGGCAGCACGGACCGTACGGCCGCGACGGCGTCCGGCACCGCCGACGCATCGACGAAGTGCGTCGCCCCGAAGCGGCGGGCCACCGCCTCCTTCTCCGGATTGACGTCCACGGCGACCCGCGCCGAAGCGCCGGCCAGCCGGGCGCCCTGGAGCACGTTCAGCCCGACGCCGCCCGTACCGAGCACCACCACCGTCTCGCCCTGGCCCACCTTCGCCCGGTTCAGGACGGCGCCGACCCCGGTCAGCACGCCGCAGCCGATCAATGCCGCCGACGTCAGCGGGATCTCCCGGTCGATCCGCACCGCCTGCACGGCCTTGACGACCGTGCGCTCGGCGAAGGCCGAGTTCGACGCGAAGGTGAACAGCTCCCGGCCGCGGTGCCAGAACGGCTTGCGGGGCATGCCGATGGCCTTGCGGCACATCGTCGGCCTGCCCCGGTCGCACTCCGCGCACGCACCGCAGTTGGCCAGCGTGGACAACGCGACATGATCTCCCGCCGCTACATGGGTGACCCCCTCCCCCACCTCCTCGACCACGCCCGCGCCCTCGTGCCCCAGCACCACGGGCACCGGATAAGGAATCGTCCCATCGACCACTGACATATCGCTGTGGCACAGCCCCGCCGCCCGGACGCCAACCAGCACCTCCCCCGGCCCGGGACCGCGAACCTCCAGGTCGGACACCATCTGAGGCTGCCCGCCGTCGAAGATGACGCCTCGCATCACCGCTCCCGCCCTCCGTCGAGGCCGAGCACCCGCCCGGCAATGATGGTGCGCTGGATCTCGTCCGAACCCCCGTAAATCGTCTCGGCGCGGCCGAACAGGAACCGGCGCTGTGCCGCGTCGAGCTCGTACGGGGCGTCCGCCGACCACTCCCCCGGGCCGGCCGCCGCTTCCGCGCCCCGTACCCGCATCGCCAGTTCGCCCAGCCGCTGGTGCCAGCCGGCCCACAGCAGCTTCGCCACACTGGCCGCGCCCGGATCACCGGCCGCGGGCCCGAGCGTGCGCAGCGCGTTCCACCGCATCACCCTCAGCTCGGCCCACAGCCGTACGAGCCGCTCCCGCAGCACCGGGTCCCGCGCCGCACCCGTGGCCACCGCCGCGTCGGCCAAGTCACGCAACTCGGCGGCGAAGGCGACCTGTTGGGTGAGGGTCGAGACTCCTCGCTCCAGCTCCAGCAGGCCCATGGCCACCCGCCACCCCGCCCCTGGGCCGCCCACCACGTGCTCGGCCCGCGCGACCGCGCCGTCGAAGAACACCTCGTTGAACTCGGCCGTCCCCGACATCTGCCGGATCGGCCGCACCTCGACACGCCCCGGCTGGTCCATCGGCACCAGCAGGAAGGACAGCCCCCGGTGCCGCCGCTCGTCCGTATCGGTCCTGGCCAGCACGAAACACCAGTCGGCCTCCCGCGCCAGCGAGGTCCAGACCTTCTGCCCGCTGATCCGGTAGACACCGCCGTCCCGCACCGCCACCGTGCGGACCGCCGCCAGGTCCGAACCCGCACCGGGCTCGCTGTAGCCCTGGCACCACAGCTCCGCACCGCGCGCGACGGGCGGCAGGAACCGCTCCCGCTGCGCCGCGTCCCCGTACGCGATCAGCGTCGGGGCCAGCAGGTTCTCGCCGATGTGCCCCACCCGCTCCGGCGCGCGCGCCCTGGCGTACTCCTCGCCCCACACCACTTGCCGTGTCAGCGAGGCCGCACGGTTTCCGTACGAGCCGTACGCACGGTCCCAGCCGATGCCGATCCACCCGCCGCTCCCCAACTCCCGCTCCCAGGCGCGCCGTACGGCAGGGTCGTCCCGCCCGGCCACCCACTCGTCCCCCAGATGCTCCGCCAGCCAGCAACGGGCCTCTTCCCGGAACAGCCCGTCTTCGGCATCGGCCGAGAAATCCACGGTCCGCCTCCCACCGAGATCAACCCCCGCTCACCTTTGGATTCCCCCTCCACGGGAGGGGGCGGGCCTGCGCGGCAGGCCGCCCCGGCCCGCGCAGCCCTACGCGTTGGGACGTTTGCCGCCGGCCGCGTCAGCGGCCATCCCCTCCACCCGTTCCAGCAACGGCATCGGGTCCACCCCCACTGCCCCCGGCAGGAAGTCGGCGATCTTCTCCGGCGTCCAGCCGCCCTCCGCGTACCCGGAGCGCAGCTCCCGCGGCTGGGCCCAGACCGCGATCTTCGGGCCGGCGACCGTGTAGACCTGCCCGGTGATCCGTTCCTGCTTGGCGCGGTCGCTGAGCAGGTAGACGACGAGGGCCGCCACGTCCTCCGGTTCCCCGATCTCCGTCAGCTCCGTCGGCACGTTGGCGGACATCCGGGTACGGGCCACCGGCGCCACCGCGTTGGCGGTCACGCCGTACCGGCTCAGGCCGAGCGCGGCGCTGCGCACCAGCGAGATGACGCCGCCCTTCGCGGCCGCGTAGTTGGCCTGGGAGACGCTGCCCTGGTGGTTGCCGCTGGTGAAGCCGACGAGGGTGCCGGACCGCTGCCGGCGCATCACCGCCGAGGCCGCGCGGAAGACGGTGAACGTGCCTTTCAGGTGGGTGGCGACGACCGGGTCCCACTCCTCCTCGGTCATGTTGAAGAGCATCCGTTCGCGCAGGATGCCGGCCACGCACACCACGCCGTCGATGCGCCCGTACCGGGTGAGCGCGGTGTCCACGACGCGCCGGCCGCCCGCCATCGTGGAGATGTCGTCGGCGACGGCGACCGCCTCGCCACCCGCCTGTTCGATCTCCTTGGCGACCGCCTCGGCGACCTCGCTGCTGGGCTCGGCGCCCGCGATCGACACCCCGTAGTCGTTGACGACCACCCGGGCGCCCTGCTGGGCGCAGGCCAGGGCCACCGCGCGCCCGATGCCGCGGCCGGCGCCCGTAACGGCGACGGCCTTGCCGGTCAAGAAGTTCCCCATGCCGCGCCCCTTCCCGGAGTTTCTGACGGCCCGTTAGATTTTTGGGCAGACCCGGGCCGAGCACAAGACCCGGCGCAGCCCGGAGCGCACCCCGCACCGATCCGAGGAGGGCCCATGCCGCTGCCCGCCGCGTTCCACGCCCTGGCCAAGCGGGTGAACAACTGGGGCCGCTGGGGCGCGGACGACGAGATCGGCACGCTGAACCTGCTGACGCCCGAGGTCGTACGGGAGGCCGCCGCCACCGTGCGCACCGGCCGCCGGGTGCCGCTCGCCCTGCCGCTGCGGCAGGACGGCGTGCAGACCGGCCTGGTCCCCGGCCGGATCAATCCGCTGCACACCCTGACCGCCATCAACCAGGAGATCTTCGGCCCTGGCACGGTCGCCGTCTCCGACAGCACCGTCACCATGGGCCTCCAGGCGGCCACCCACTGGGACGGCCTCACCCACGTCTCGCACTCGGGACGGCTGTACAACAACCGCCCCGCCGGCTCCGTCACCGCGCACGGCGGCGCCACCGCCCTGGGCGTCGAGAAGGCGCCCCCGATCGTGTCGCGCGGCGTCCTGCTCGACGTGGCCCGGGCCCGGAGCGACGACCGCGCCACCCCCGCCGGCCTGCCCGCCGATCACGCCGTGACCCCCGAAGACCTGGACGCGGCGGAGGAGTTGGCCGGTACGACAGTACGCTCCGGTGACATCGTGCTCGTCCGAACGGGGCAGGTGCGGCACTACCTGGCGGGCGACCGGGACGCGTACGCCTTCCCCTCGCCGGGGCTGTCGGTCCGTACACCCGAGTGGTTCCACGCGCGCGATGTCGCGGCCGTCGCCAACGACACCCTCACCTTCGAGATCTTCCCGCCGGAGATCGACGGCCTGTGGATGCCCGTCCACGCGCTGCACCTGGTGGAGATGGGCATGCTCCAGGGCCAGAACTGGAATCTGGAGGAGCTGGCGGCGGTCTGCGCCGAGGAGGGCCGGTATGCGTTCCTGCTCGCCGCGACGGCCGAGCCGTTCGTCGGCGGCACCGGCGCCCCGGTCGCTCCGGTGGCGGTTCTCTGAGCCGTGCCGCACAGGTGCTCCGAGCCGTACAGCATGAGCGCTCCGAGCCGCACCGCACGAGTGCTCGGATCCAGCCGGGTGGCGGCGCGCCCGTGCGCACCCCGAGCGTGGCACCGCGGACCGCCACCCGGCTACGGATGCGACCCGCACTCGTCGAGGCCCGGTACCCCGGCACCCTCGGCGTCCCCTCGCGGCAGATCGCTCCACCCCAGCGTGATCACGTGAACACGTCACGTCAACACCTGGTCTGGACTTTTCTCCCGGTTAGGCGCGGTTCGTGACGGCGCAGGGCGGTTCGTACGCGCCCAGCTCCGCGCCCGCGGCCAGCAGCATCGACTGGCCGCGGTCCACCTCGCACCAGATGCTCTTGCCGGCCCCCTCCGGCCGCCAGCCCCAGCGGTCCGCGAGCCCGTCCACCAGTTCCAGGCCGCGGCCGTTGGTGTCGTCGCCCTCGGCGTGCCGCTGGCGCGGCGCACGGGTACTGCGGTCCGCGACCTCGACCCGTACGGTGGCCACCACCGCACCGGCGCCGGAGAAGTACATCCGCAGCTCGGCGGGGGTCCCGGTATGCACGACCGCATTGGTGACCAGCTCGGAGATCAGCAGGATCAGCGTCTCGGCCAGGGGCTCGTCGACCCCTATGCCCGACCCGATCAGCCGCGACCTGGCCCACCTCCGGGCCCGCCCCACCTCCGCGGGGTCGGGCCGCACTTCCAACTGCACCTGAAGCACCTGCACCGCTCACACCATCCGAACCGGCGGACACATCGCCTCGCGCCTCCACGAGGTCACACTCCGTGACCCCGGTGAAGCACAGCATGGTTGACGTTCAGTCACCCCAACAAGCGCTTCGGGCATATTCCAGCGCAAGGGAGTATGCATGGTGCATACTGTGCGACGCGCTTTGCCGGGAGTCGAACAAGAGGGCATTCCCGCCCTCCTTCGGGGACGAGCGGAGCGCATTCGGTATCCCGGAGTCGTCACCACGACCCCAGCGGGACAGTTGCGCCTCAGAACCACTCGCACCCAACGGAGCGTACCCGAGCGCGGCGCCGACTCCCCCCTGTGACGAGTTACGCCTAGGACACAACCCGATATCGACCCTCTGTGACCGCTTATGTGTGCGGAATCCGACATTCCGCACAAGTTGCGCTACGAGGCGACATCGTCACCCAGAAGGTCCGCCGCGAGCGCTTCCTCCGCCTTTGCGGCGTTTTGCCACTGTTCAGCCCTCAACCATGCTCGTTTGAGATGCAGATGCACATCGGCCTCCCAGGTGAACCCCATGCCGCCGTGCACCTGGAGGCAGTCCCGGGCGTTGCGCACGGCGGCCTCGTCGGCGAGCAATTTCGCGCCAATTACTGCGCGTGACCGTTCGGTGAGCGAAGCCGCATATACGGCACATCGCGCTATCTCCACTCGTATCAGCATCTCGGCGCACAGATGTTTCACCGCCTGGAACGATCCGATCCGCGCGCCGAACTGCACCCGCCGCCCGGCGTGCTCCACGGCCGCCTCGACCGTACGGGCCGCGCTGCCCAACTGGAGCGCGGCGGTGAGCAGGGCGGCCTCGCGGCGCAGCTTCGGTACGTCGAGGGGGCGCGGCACCCGGCGCGGGAAGGCGGCCACGCGCGCGAGCGGCGTCAGCGGGTCGACCGAGCGGACGGGCTCCAGGACGGGCCAGGCCGGGTCGTTCCAGTACGCGCCCGGCTGCCCGGCGGCCCCTGCGCCGCCCCCCGCCGCCTCGTCCGCCATGCCCTCCGCCGCGCCCTCCGCTTCCTCAACCAAGATCAACTCGTCGCAGTCCCCCGGGTGTTCCCACAAGCGCCCGCCACCCGCCCCCACATCGCACAGCCCCACCACCCGCTCCCCGGTGGCCGCCCCCGGCACCGTGCCCGCGAGCAGGTGGCCCGCCACCAGCGGGCCCGGCAGCAGCGCCCGACCCGCCTCCTCGAAGACCAGCACCGCGTCGGGCAGCCCGAGCCCCACCCCGCCCGCCGCCTCCGGCAGCCGCAGCGCGAAGAACCCGGCCGCGCCCAGCTCGCGCCAGAGCGCGCGGTCGAGCGCCGGGTCCGCCACCGCCGCCCGCAGCCGGTCGCGGTCGAAGCGCCGTGCCAGCAGTTCGCGCGTTCCCGCCCGCAAGGCCCGTTGGTCGTCGGTCGGTCGCAGGTCCACGGCGTCCGCTCACCGTCCCTTCGGGAGGCCGAGCAGCCGCTCGGCGATGATGTCGCGCTGGATCTGCGACGTACCGGCCGCGATCGTGTACGAGAGGGACGCCAGCCGGTCCGCCGTCCACTCCCGGTCCGCGTCCAGCGCGCCCGCGGGGCCCAGCACGCCGGCGGCCGCGTCGTACAGCTCCTGGCGGGCCTGCGAGTAGCGCAGCTTGAACACCGAGCCGCCCGCGCCGGGTGCCCCGCCTGCCTGCCCCGCGGCGCCGACGTTCCACTGGATGAGCCGCCACAGCGCGGTGAACTCGGCGTTCAGCCGGCCCAGCCGGCGGCGCAGCACCGCGTCGTCCCAGCGCCCGTTCGCCCGTGCGGTTCGCGCCAGCGCGCCGAGCGTACGGCGGCAGGCGACGACCTCGCCGGCGAAGGCGGTGCCGCGTTCGAAGGACAGCGTGACCATGGTGACGCGCCAGCCGTCGTGCTCGGCGCCGACCCGGTTGGCGGCCGGCACCCGCACCTCGTCGAGGAAGACCGAGGCGAACTCGTCCGTGCCGGCGAGGGTGCGCAGCGGCCGTACGGTGATCCCCGGGGCGTCCATGGGCATCGCGAGCCACGAGATCCCCCGGTGCCTGGGCGCCTCCGGATCCGTACGCACCAGCAACTCGCACCAGTCGGCGACCTGCGCGTGCGAGGTCCAGATCTTCTGCCCGGTGATCACGTAGTCGTCGCCGTCGCGTACCGCGCGCGTCCGCAGGGAGGCGAGGTCGGAGCCCGCTTCCGGCTCGCTGAAGCCCTGGCACCAGACCTCGTCGCCGCGCAGGATGGGCGGCAGCCAGCGCTCGCGCTGCGCGGCCGTGCCCTCCGCTGCGATGGTCGGCCCGGCGTGCAGCAGCCCGACGAAGTTGGCGCCCACGTAGGGCGCACCGGCCCGTTCGGTCTCCTCCAGGAAGATCAGCCGCAGGGTCGGCGAGGCGTCCCAGTGCAGGGCGCCGTACCCGGCGTCGTACAGCCGCCGCTGCCAGCCGAGGTCGTACGCGCGCCGGCCGGGCCAGTCCAGCGGGTCGGGCCGCGGCGGCAGCCCCGGCAGCGCCTTGGCGAGCCACTCCCGCAGCCGCGCCCGGAACTCCTCCTCCTCGGGCGTGTACGCCAGGTCCATCAGCGGGCGCCCATCAGGCGAGGTCCAGGCCCAGCATGCGGATCGCGTTGCCGCGCATCAGCTTGTGGACGGTCTCGTCGTCCAGCCCCGCGACGTGGTCGAGGGCGACCTCCTTGGTGTGCGGGAAGGTCGAGTCCACGTGCGGGTAGTCGGTCTCGAAGGTGGCGTTGTCGCGGCCGACCACGTCGAGTGAGGCGACGCCGTGCTTGTCGCGGAAGAAGCAGCAGAAGATCTGCCGGTAGTAGTACGTGGACGGCGGCTCGGGGATCAGGTCGCGCACCCCGCCCCAGGCGCGGTGCTCCTCCCACACGTCGTCCGCCCGCTCCAAGGCGTACGGAATCCACCCCATCTGGCCTTCGCTGTAAGCGAGTCTGAGGGCGGGGAACTTCACCAGCACGCCGCTGAACAGGAAGTCCATCATCGACGCCATGGCGTTGTTGAAGCTCAGCGACGCCTGGACGGCGGGCGGCGCGTCGGGAGAGGCGGCGGGCATCTGCGAGCTGGACCCGATGTGCATGTTGACCACCGTCCCGGTCTCCTCGCACACCGCGAAGAACGGGTCCCAGTAGCCGGAGTGGATCGACGGGAGGCCCAGGTGGGTCGGTATCTCGCTGAACGTCACGGCCCGCACCCCGCGCCCCGCGTTCCGCCGCACCTCGGCGACGGCCAGGCCGATGTCCCACAGCGGGACGATGCACAGCGGGATCAGCCGCCCGCCGCTGTCACCGCACCACTCCTCCACCATCCAGTCGTTGTACGCGCGCACGCAGGCGAGGGCGACCTCCTTGTCCCGCGCCTCGGCGAAGGTCTGCCCGCAGAACCGGGGGAAGGTCGGGAAGCACAGTGACGCCTCGACGTGGTTGAGGTCCATGTCCTTGAGGCGCTCGGCCGGGTCCCAGCAGCCGGGGCGCATCTCGGCACGGGTGATGCCCTCCAGCGTCATGTCGTCGCGGTCGAAGCCGACGGCCGCGATGTTGCGCTTGTACGGGAACTTGAGGTCTTCGTAGATCCACCAGTCGGTGGCCGGGCCCGCCGGGTCCATGGTGATGACGTACTTGCCGCCGGTGTACGCCAGCTCGCCGATGCCGGCGGTCAGCGGCTGCGGGCCGCGCTCCCGGTACTTGGCCGGCAGCCAGGTCTCGAAGAGGTGCGCGGGCTCGATGACGTGGTCGTCGACGCTGACGATGCGCGGTAGCTCCATCTGGTTCCCCTCACCCGTTCCCGGTGACCGGTGACGCGTTTCTGATGGCCCGTCAGAAAGGAGGCTAGCCGCGCGCCACGAGGGCGACAAGGCACGCGGCCTCCCCGTCACGCAGGACCGTTACGGGGCTCCACCGGAACCGGCGGGCGGGTCAACCGAGGAGGTTCGTCGCCTAGTTGGGCCGGTAGGTGCCGGTGGCCTGGTCGTAGAGGCGGTCGACCTCGCGGCGGTCGTTGTCCGGGCCGATGACCTGGACGACGTGGTAGCGGCCGTTGTGGATCATCACGAGGTTGCGTACGTAGACCTGGCGGCCGCTGCTGTCCTGCCAGGTGAAGGTGCCCTCGGCCATCGCGGACCTGCCGACGTCGACGCGGCGCAGCCCGGAGGCGCCGGACCAGCTGGACTCGCGGTACGGGGCCAGCTCCGCCTCCTTGTCCTGCATGTATGCCATCGGGTCGCCGCCGAACCTGGAGGTGGTGTCCCGGCCCGGCACGATCAGCAGCTCGAAGTCGTTGCCCAGATAGCGGACCTGGCCGCGCTCGTTCTCGCCCCGGCGCTCCCACCCTTTGCGCACGGCGACCTGGAAGCCCTCCGGATCCTTGCGTACGGCGAAGCCCTCGGCGAGGCCGGCGGGTTCGGTGGTCTGCGGCTGCTGCACGCTCGGCCCCTGGCTGCCGGGCCGGTCGCCGGACGTGCCGTCGGGTGCCGGGCTCTGGGCGCCCACCGCGCCCGTACGCTCCCGGACGCTGTTCGCGCCGCCGCCCGAGCCCGACTTCGGCATGAACAGGGCCGCGTACAGGATCGCGGCCACCAGCAGCAGGAAGACCAGGCCCACCAGGAGCCGGCCGAGGTGACGCGGGCCGCGTCCGCCGGGGGGCCGGGTGCCCTGGAGGCGGCGGGGCTGCTTGGCGGGGCGGGGTTGCCTGGGCGCGCGGCCGGGTTCCGGCGGGCGGGCGGGGGTGTGGTCCGGGGGCGGTGGTGCGGCGTGGTGCTGGGAGGTGTGGTGATGGGGGGTTTGTATGTGGTCGGTGGGGTCCGGGGTGGGTATGGGGTGCGTCTCTCTGAAACGCTGCGGCTTCTTGAGGTGCTCGGGCCGGAGAGGGGCGGGAGCCTCCGCCAGGCCGGGGTGACCGTGCACGGCGGTCTCCCCGTGGGCGACGGCCTGGCGCTTGCCCTTCGGCTGCCGCGGCGGCTTGTCGGGGCGCGGCGGCCGGGACTGCCGGGCCTTCTTGTGACGCCCCTTGCGGACGAGTTCTCCCCGGCGCCGCAGGATCGGCAGCCGCCGCGAGTCGACAGGGCCCTCGACCGACGGGACGGTCACGACCCGGCTGCCCGCCTCCGGCTCCGGCGCGGTGCGGATCAGCGACCGCAGCCAGCCGCGCAGCTCCTCGAAGTCCGGGCGGTCGGCCGGGTCCTGCCGCATCAGCGACTCGACGACGGGCCGCAGCGCGCCGCACTCCTCGGCGTACGACGGCGGCTCCGAGCACACCAGCTGCACCAGCTCGGCGGCGCTGTCCTCGGGGTACGCGGGGTGCCCCTGCACGATGCGGAACAGCAGCGCGCCGACCGCCCACAGGTCGGTCGCGGGCCCGACCGGCGGCGCGAGCTGCCAGTTCGCGTGCACCGGCCCCGCCTGCTCCGGCGCCCAGCGCTCGGTGACCGGGCCGATCACGCTGATCCGCAGCTGGCGCGCCCGTTCGGCCGCGAGGGCCGCGCCCGGGCGGGCGGGCGCAACGGAGGGGGCCGGAGGTGCCGGTTCCTTGGCGAGGGAGGGCCGGGGTGCCGGCTCCGGCGCGGGCCGCTGCGCGGGGAGCGGGTGGGGCACCGTGCCGCCGCCGGTGCGCGGCCCGGGGCCCGGCAGGCTGCCGCCGTAGGTGGCACTGCCCGGCCGCTCCGGGGCCGATGGCGGAGGCGTGGCGATGTGGTCGCGGTAGGGGCTGAACCGGGCGTCGGCGGGGTGCTCGGTCGCGGGGGCGGTGTCCTGGCCTGCCGTGCGGGTGTCCTCGGTGGCCGTACGGGCGGCTGCCGCCCGGGTGCCCGCCTGGTAGGCGGCGATGGCGCCCGCGCGCGCCCGGCGTGCGTCCGGCTCCGGGGCCGGGTCCGTGGCGGGTGCCGGGGGCGGCGCGGGTTCCGCGGTCCGGGCCTGGGCCGGCACCGTCGCCCGCTGCTCCGTGCCCTCCCCCGGTACGGGGTCGTAGCCGCACAGCGCCTCCTGGGCCGCGCCCGCCGCCAGGCCGGTCAGGATCGCGCGGCCGTCGTCGCAGATCAGGACCGTGCGGACGGTGATGTTGCGGTGGGTCCAGCCGTGCGCGTGCAGGGCGCGCAGGGCGGTGAGGACGTCGGCGGCGACCTCGGCGGCCCGGTGCGGCGACAGGGGGCGTTCGGCGAGCAGCGCCGCCAGCGGCCGGGCGGCGACGCGCTCGCTGACGATCCACAGGCTGCCGTCCTGCGCGAAGACGTCGAAGACCTGGTCCAGTTGCGGGTGGTCGGGCAGCCGGGCCGCCGCGGTCGCGGCCTCCAGGGCGCGCCGTACCGCGGGCTCGTGGGGTGTCCGGTCGGCGCCGGGCGCACCGGGCCCGCGTCCGCCCGGTGCGGGCCGCCCGGCCTGGTGGCCGTCCAGCAGCTCCGCTTCCACGACCTCGGGCAGCGGCACCTGGCGTACGAGGACCTCCTGACCGCTGTACGTGTCGAAGGCGCGGGTCTCGGCGAACTCGTACTCGTCCGACGGCGGCACCGGCAGACGGTAGCGCTCGGCGAGCACTCTTCCCGCGTACTCGTCCACGACGCCTCCCCAGCAAGCGATTCGCGCCGCCTGCCCGTCTTTGTCCGGGAGCGCCCGGCACCACTGGTTACCCCCAGTGGTCAGAACCGGTCGCATTCCCTCCGATTGCGGCTGCGTACGGTCTTCGGGGTCTCACGATACGTTGCGGGGGCGCGGGTTGAGGAGCGCTCAGGCCAACAGCGCCCCAGGACTTCGTTCGCGCCCTGCGGCTGCCACCGCGCATGCCTCGCCGACCTGCGTACCGCTGCGGTACGCACGCCGCAGGACGTCAGTCCTTCATCTGGAACGTCGCGAAGGCGGTGTCCCGCAGTTGGCGGCACTCCGCCGCGTCCCAGGCGTCCGCCTTGCAGGTAATCATGATGGCGTAGCCGTGCTGGTCGTCCGCCTTGAAGCCGCGGTTGAGCACGCGTACGTCCTGGCCGCTCTGCTTGCGCGTGAACGCCCAGTCGGCGACCGTCGGGTAGCCGCGCCACTCGACCGGCTTGATATCGATGCGGTGGTAGTTCTGGACGCTGCCGCTGACGGCGGGCTCCAGGCCGCGCCAGGCGGCCGCCGCGTCGTTGCCCGGCTTGGCGTTGTAGTCGATCTGGACGCGCGGGAAGCCGCCCCCCGCGCTGTAGATGGCGCCGGAGTTCTGGCCCGCCGTGCTCGTCTGCTTCCAGCCGGCCGGCAGCGCCACGGAGAAGTGGAACCCGGCGTTCGACACCGCGCCGTAGCCCTGCGGTACGCCCTTGTCCTTACCGTCGGCGCCGGGCTTGCCGGCGTTCTGCTTGCCGTCCGACGGATGGCTTGAGGCGTCCTCGGCGGTGGCCGGGGGCGATACGGGCTGTCCGGTGGCGGCCGTACCGGCGTCAGCCGCCTTGCCGCCCTTCTCGTCGCTCCCGCCGAGCGCGAACGCGAGCACCGTACCCAGCACGGCGAGCACCACGACCACCGCGATGATGACGAGCGTGCGGCGCGGCACCACGTCGGTGACCGACGCGCGCGGCGGCCCCGACGGACGCGTCCCGTCGTCCGGCCTGGGCTCCGGGCGGGCGGCCGCGGCCGCGGCGACGGCCGCCTTGCGCACCGACTGGAACGCGTTGCGCAGCTTCTCCTTGGTGCTCTCCGAGTCAAAGCCCGTCCGGCCGGCCGAACCGACCGCCGTCGGCCAGTTCTTCGGCCCGTTGGTCGAGCCGTTCGTCGAAGTGGTCGTGGAGCCGGTCGTGGCACCGGTCTTCGCCGACTGCCCGGCCGTGCCACGCGCCACGGGCCCGGCCGCGGGCCTGGAGGGCGCACTCGTGCCCGTACGGGCGCCCGGCCCCGTGCGCGTACCGGCGGCCGACGCCGCGCGCACGCCCTGCGCCGGGGACGCCGCCGCACTTGGGCGCGACGAGCCGCCGCTCTCCGGCGCGCGTCTCCCGTCGTCCTTCGGGCGCGGCTTCGGCTTCCACTGCGGGCGCGGCGCCGACGGCTTGGACCGCGCCTGCTCCCGCTCGCGGTCCTTCTCCTTGCCGCGGTCCCTGGCCTTCGCACCACGCTCGTCCGCCGGCCGCTCCTCGGGGACGACCGGCAGGGCCATCGCCCGCGTCGCGTCCACGGCGGGCGGCTCGGGGCCGGTGTCCTCCGGGGCGCTGGCCGCGTCCAGCAGCAGCGCGCGCGCCGCCCGGTCGTCCAGCCGCGCCGCCGGGTCCTTCACCAGCAGCCCGTAGATGACCTCTTCCAGTACGCCGGCGCTCTTCGGCGGCTCCACCGGCTCGGTCATCACGGCGGTCAGCGTGGCGATCGCCGACCCCTTGTCGTACGGGGGCACGCCCTCGACGCAGGCGTACAGCAGGCCGCCCAGCGACCACAGGTCGGCCGGCGGGCCCGGCTTCTGGCCGCGCGCCCGCTCGGGCGAGATGTAGGACGGCGCGCCGACCAGCATGCCGGTCGAGGTCACGGAGGGGTCGCCCTCGACCTGGGCGATGCCGAAGTCGGTGAGCACGACCCGGCCGTCGTCGGACATGAGCACGTTCGAAGGCTTCACGTCGCGGTGCAGGATGCCCTCGCGGTGGGCGGCGCGCAGCACGTCGAGCACGGCGAGGCCGACATCGGCGGCGCGACGCGGCGTCAGCGGGCCGTCGTCGCGTATCAGCTCGGCGAGCGAGCGGCCCTCGACCAGCTCCATGACGATCCACGGGCGGTCGTCCTCGTCGACCACGTCATAGACCGTCACCGCGCTGTTGTTGCGGATCCGGGCGATCGCCTTGGCCTCCCGCAGCGTGCGGGTGATCAGGCGGCGCTTCTCGTCCTCCTCGACCCCGCCAGGGAAGCGCAGTTCCTTGACCGCGACCGTACGGCCGAGCACTTCGTCCCGTGCGCGCCAGACCGTACCCATTCCGCCCCGGCCGAGGACTTCGGCGAGCCGGTACCGGCCGGCGAGCAGCCTGCCCTCCTTGCCGTCCATCTCGACCTCGTCGCCCACTGAATCCCCTTCGCAATCCAGCCGAGTTGGCATCTCGAACACTTCTCGATCACCAAACTGGCCCAACTCGGACAACCCACCCTGGCGGAGCACTCATTCTCTCTCATCCGCGGCCGTGGGGAAGGCCAGGGTCCACGACTCGGCGCCTGTTGCGCACCCGCCATGATGGCCCGGACTGGCGTGATCCCTGCTCATGAGGGCATCGTCGGCGCGGTGACGGCGGGCTCCGGGCCGGAAACGACGACAGGAACGAGGACGGAAACCACGATGCGCTCCCCGCTTCTCGCCGCGCACCGGCGCGCCTGCGTCCGCCTTCTCGTCGTCGCTCTCACCCTGGCCGCCCTCGCCGCCCTCACCGCCACGGCCCCCACCGGCGACGGGGCCCCGCACCGCGGGGCCCCGCTCCCGGCCCCGGCCTCCCTCCCGCCGGACCGGACCGCGCCCGCGCTCCGCCGGCTGGTCGGCGACGGGGCGCCCGGCGCCGCGTCACTCAGCACCGTCGGCGCGCGCTCGCAGGCGTCCAGGTTCGTCACCGCCGGCGTGGCCGATCTGCGCAGCGGCCGCCGCATGCGGCGCGCCGACCACTTCCGGGCGGGCAGCCTGACCAAGCCCTTCGTGGCGGCCGTGGTGCTCCAGCTGGCCGCCGAGCACCGGCTCGGTCTGAACGACCCGGTGCCGGCCCTGCTGCCCGGCAGCCTCCGCACCACCGTCCGGGGCGCCGCCGGGCTCTCGCGCGTAACGGTCCGCCAACTCCTGGACCATACGAGTGGCTTGTACAACTACACCCGGGACCCACGGCTGGCCCGGCAGCTGTCCGGCAGCGGCTTCCGCGCCCACCGCTACGACCACCACACACCCGCCGAGCTGCTGCGCACCGCCCTGAGCCACCCGCCGACCGCGCCACCCGGCACCCGTTACGCGTACTCCAACACCAATTACCTGCTTCTGGGCATGGTCATCGAACACGTCACGGGACACCCGTACGCCGAAGAGGTGACGCGCCGCATCATCCGGCCCGCCCGGCTCTCCGGCACGTCCTTCCCCGGCTCCGACCCCGCACTGCCCGAGCCGTACGGGCGCGGCTACACCGTCGCCGGCGGCCGCCGGGTGGACGCCACCAGCATCGACCCGAGCCGCGCCGGCGCCGCGGGCGAGATGGTTACCACCCTCGGCGATCTCAACCGGTTCTTCGCCGCCCTCCTCGGCGGCAAGCTGCTGCCGCCGCGCGAGACGCGGCAGCTGCGCACCACGCAACGGACGGGCGGCGCGTACGGCCTGGGCCTGTACGCCGTCGAACTGCCCTGCGGCACCACCGTCTGGGGCCACAACGGCGACATCAACGGCTCTTACTCCCAAACCGCCACCACCACCGACGGCCGCCACACCCTGAGCTTCCACGTCAACACGGACAGCCCGCGCACGGCGGCGCTCGCCCCGTCCGTCCTCGCGGCGGAGTTCTGCGGGCCCGGCCCGCGGGGCGGCGCCTCCCGGCCGTAGCCGGAAGGCGCGACCGCCTACAGGGGCACGATGTCCGGCTACAGGGGCACGATGTCCGGCGCGCCCAACCTGGCCGCGTCCGCCGTCAGGTCGTCCGGCTGCCGCTGCGACTCCCGCTCCGCCTCCACCCGCTTCTCGTAGTGCTGCACCTCGCGGTCGACCTGGTCCGCGTCCCAGCCCAGCACCGGGGCCATCAGCTCGGCGCACTCGCGCGCGCTGCGCGTGCCGCGGTCGAAGGTCTCGATGGAGATGCGGGTGCGCCGGGTGAGGACGTCGTCGAGGTGGCGCGCCCCTTCGTGGGTGGCCGCGTACACGACCTCGGCCCGCAGGTAGTCGTCGGCGGCGGCCAGCGGTTCGCCGAGCGCCGGGTCGGCGACGACCAGTTCGAACAGTTCCTCCGCCATCGAGCCGTACCGGTTCAGCAGGTGCTCCACGCGGACCACGTGCAGCCCGGTGCGCGCCGCGGTGTGCGCGCGGGCGTTCCACATCGCCTTGTAGCCCTCGGCACCCACCAGCGGCACGTCCTCCGTGACGCAGTCCGCGACCCTCTGGTCGAGCCCGTGCACGGCCTCATCGACCGCGTCCTTGGCCATCACCCGGTACGTCGTGTACTTGCCGCCCGCGACCACGACCAGCCCCGGCACGGGGTGCGCGACCGTGTGTTCGCGCGACAGCTTGCTGGTGGCGTCCGACTCCCCGGCCAGCAGGGGCCGCAGGCCCGCGTACACGCCCTGGACGTCGTCGCGCGTGAGCGGCACCGCGAGCACCGTGTTCACGTGCTCCAGCAGGTAGTCGATGTCGGCGCTGGACGCCGCCGGGTGCGCCTTGTCCAGGTCCCAGTCCGTGTCCGTCGTGCCGACGATCCAGTGCCGGCCCCACGGGATCACGAACAGCACGCTCTTCTCGGTGCGCAGGATCAGCCCGGTCGTGGAGTGGATGCGGTCCTTGGGCACGACGAGGTGGATGCCCTTGGAGGCGCGCACGTGGAACTGGCCGCGCTCGTTGATCAGGCCCTGGGTGTCGTCGGTCCACACCCCGGTCGCGTTCACCACCTGGCGCGCCCGTACCTCGTACTCACCCCCCGCCTCCACATCCTGCACCCGGGCACCGACAACGCGTTCGCCCTCGCGCAGGAAGCCGACCACCCTGGCCCGGTTGGCGACCTCCGCCCCGTACCCGGCGGCGGTCCGCACCAGGGTCGTCACGAAGCGGGCGTCGTCCACCTGGGCGTCGTAGTACTGCAACGCGCCGACCAGGGCGTCCTTCTTCAGGCAGGGCGCCACCCTGAGGGCCTTCTTGTGCGAGAGGTGCCGGTGCACGGGCAGGCCGCGGCCGTGTCCCGAGGAGATCGACATGCCGTCGTAGAGCGCGACGCCGGAGCCCGCGTACCAGCGCTCCCAGCCCTTGTGGGTCAGCGGGTACAGGAACGGCACCGGCTTGACCAGGTGCGGAGCCAGCCGCTCCAGGAGCAGCCCGCGCTCTTTCAGCGCTTCGCGTACGAGCGCGAAGTCCAGCATCTCCAGGTAGCGCAGCCCGCCGTGGATGAGCTTGCTCGACCGGCTCGACGTGCCCGACGCCCAGTCGCGGGCCTCGACGAGCCCGGTGTCCAGGCCGCGGGTCGCCGCGTCCAGTGCCGTGCCGGCGCCGACGACCCCGCCGCCGACCACCAAAATGTCCAGCTCCCGCTCCGCCATCCGTGCGAGTGCCTCGGCACGCTGGGCCGGTCCGAGTGTCGCTGTCCTCACCGCTGCCTCCCGCTGTGGTCGGGGCCACACTCCCCGTCCGTCGATTTTGGCCGCGCCACCGGCCCGTATCCACCCTCGGGCGGACGCGGCAACACCCCGCCGCCCCGATCCACCAATCCCTATTCTGGGCCAAATGTCCGCTTAGTCTATTTATGCTCTTATGCTTCAACGCCTCATCCGGAACCGCTCGGGAAGGACGGCAGCCAGCCATGCCCGCAGACCTCGCCGTCATCGGACTAGGCCACATCGGTCTCCCCCTCGCCCAGGCCGCCACCGCCGCCGGCGTCGGCACCATCGGCTACGACCCCGAACCACCACCCCCGGCCACCGCCGCACCCCCCGAAGGGCGCCCGTGCGCCCACGGCTCGCTCACCCCGCCCGAACGCCGCCGGCTGGCGTCCGCCGGCTTCCGCACCACCGACGACCCGGCCGTCCTCGGCCGGGTCCGTACCGCCGTCATCTGCGCCCCCACCCCACTCGGCGAGGACGGCGCCCTCGACCTGACCGCGGTCGCCGACGCCGCCCGCGTACTGGCGGCGCGACTGCGCCCGCACACCACGGTCGTGCTCGAATCCACCGTCTACCCGGGCACCACCGAGGAATTCCTGCGCCCCCTCCTGGAGGAAGGCTCAGGACTGACCGCCGGACGCGACTTCCACCTCGCCTACTCCCCCGCGCGCCACGACCCCGGCAACCGCGCCCACCGCTACAACAACACCCCGAAAGTCATCGGCGGCCTCACACCCGCCTGCACCGAGGCGGCCGCCGCGTTCTACAACCGGCTCACCGACCGGGTGGTGCGCGCCCGCGGCCCGCGCGAAGCCGAGACCGCCAAGCTGCTGGAGACCAACTACCGCCACATCAACATCGCCCTGATGAACGAGATGGCGGTGCTCTGCCACGACATCGGCGTGGACCTGTGGGACGTGATCCGCTGCGCCGAGACCAAGCCGTTCGGCTACCAGGCGTTCCGCCCTGGCCCCGGCGTCGGCGGCCACGCGGCCCCCGTCGACCCCAACTACTACTCGTACAAGGGGCGTTCACTGGGCTATCCGCTGCGCATGGTGGAGCTGGCGCAGGAAGTCAACACCCGGATGCCGCGCTACGTCGTGCAGCGCTGCGCCACCCTGCTCAACGAGCACGGCAAGTCCGCGCGCGGCGCCCGCGTCCTGCTCCTCGGCGTCACGTACAAGCCGGACATCGGCGACGAGGAAGGCTCCCCCGCCCGCGAAGTCGCCTCCCGGCTCATGGAGTTGGGCGCGCACATCACCTACCACGACCCGTACGTCCACCAATGGCAGGTCCTGGACCGGCCCGTCCCGCGCGCCGACGCCCTCTACGAGGCGGCCGCCGGGGCCGACCTCACCCTGCTCCTCCAGCACCACCGCACGTACGACCTCCAGGGCCTGTCGGTGAAGGCGCAGCTGCTCCTGGACACCCGGGGGGCGACCCCTACCGGCGCCGCACACCGGCTCTGAGCTGCGGCCGGAGCCCCCTGACCGCTCACGGCAATAATTCCATAGTGGACATGTCAGGCCCGTCTGTTAATTTGTGTCCGCGCGCCGAACCGCCGCGCGCCCATCTCACCGACCGGCCCCGTGCGCGCCGCACGCTGCCCGTCTTCACTCCCGGGGGAACACCTTGAGCCAGTCCTGGCCGCCCGCGCCTCAGCAGCCGCAGCAGCCCTACCAGCAGCCGCAGGCCCCGTACGGCGCTCCCGCACCGGGCGGCTTCCCGCCGCCGACGGCCCCGCCGGCCGCCAACCCGGGCAACGCCGGGCTCGCCGTCGTCCTCGGCGTGGTCGCCATGCTGGTCGCGGCCGGGATCTACGGCGCGGTGCTCAAGGCCGTCGACGGCGCCTCGATCGGCTACGCGGCGCTCGCCGTCGGCGCGCTGATCGGCGCCGTCCTCGGCAAGGCCGGCGGCCGCAACGCCGCCCTGCCGGTCGTCGGCGCGGTACTGGGCCTGCTCGGCCTCTACCTCGGCCAGGTCTTCGGCATGGCCCTCCTCACGGCCGACGCCGCGCACGCCACGCTCACCGAAACCGTCTTCGACCACTTCGACCTGGTCCACGCGGTGTGGAAGGAGTACCTCGGCGCGATCGACATCGTCTTCTACCTGCTGGCCGGGGCCGGCGGCTTCCAGGTCGCCAAGAAGCTCGGCGCCTGACACCGGCACGCACGACGCGAAGGGCCCGGACCGCACGGGGAAGTGCGGTCCGGGCCCTTCGGCGTCTACGGGCGCGTCAGCGGTTGTCGTGCTGCGACGGCGCGACCGTCACCTCGACCCGCTGGAACTCCTTCAACTCGGAGTAACCGGTGGTCGCCATCGCCCGGCGCAGCGCGCCGAAGAAGTTCATCGAACCGTCCGGCGTGTTCGAGGGACCGCACAGGATCTCCTCGGTGGTGCCCACCGCGCCCAGGTCCATCCGCTTGCCGCGCGGCACGTCCGCGTGCACGGCCTCCATGCCCCAGTGGTGGCCGCGGCCCGGCGCGTCCGTGGCGCGCGCCAGCGGCGAGCCCATCATCACCGCGTCCGCGCCGCAGGCGATGGCCTTGGGCAGGTCGCCCGACCAGCCCACGCCGCCGTCCGCGATCACGTGCACGTACCGGCCGCCGGACTCGTCCATGTAGTCGCGGCGCGCCGCGGCCACGTCGGCCACCGCGGTCGCCATCGGCACCTGGATGCCGAGCACGTTACGGGTGGTGTGCGCGGCGCCGCCGCCGAAGCCGACCAGCACGCCCGCCGCGCCGGTGCGCATCAGGTGCAGGGCCGCGGTGTACGTGGCGCAGCCGCCGACGATCACCGGCACGTCCAGCTCGTAGATGAACTGCTTCAAGTTCAGCGGCTCGGCCGCCGAGGAGACGTGCTCGGCGGAGACGGTGGTGCCGCGGATCACGAAGATGTCCACGCCGGCGTCCACGACGGCCTTGGAGAACTGGGCCGTCCGCTGCGGCGAGAGCGCGGCGGCGGTCACCACACCGGAGTCGCGCACCTCCTTGATGCGCTGCCCGATCAGCTCTTCCTTGATCGGCGCGGCGTAGATCTCCTGGAGTCGCTTGGTGGCGGCGTCCCCGTCCAGCTCCGCGATCTCCGCGAGCAGCGGCTCCGGGTCCTCGTAGCGCGTCCAGAGCCCTTCCAGGTTCAGTACGCCCAGGCCGCCCAGCTCGCCGATGCGGATCGCGGTCTGCGGCGAGACGACCGAGTCCATCGGGGCCGCCAGGAACGGCAGCTCGAAGCGGTAGGCATCGATCTGCCAGGCGATCGAGACCTCCTTCGGGTCGCGGGTGCGCCGACTCGGTACGACGGCGATGTCGTCGAAGGCGTATGCCCGGCGGCCGCGCTTGCCGCGCCCGATCTCGATCTCAGTCACGTGTGTGGCCTTTCCCTCTACGTATGCCGTTCCAGTATCCCCGACACGCGAAAGCCCGCGGCCTGACGGTCGCGGGCTCCCTCGTGTGCGCGCTGGTACGGGTCAGCGCCGCGCGTAGTTCGGCGCCTCGGTCACCATCTGGACGTCGTGCGGGTGGCTCTCCTTGAGGCCCGCCGCCGTGATGCGGACGAAGCGGCCCTTCTCCTTGAGCTCCTCGATGTTCGCGGAGCCGACGTAGCCCATGGAGGCGCGCAGGCCGCCGACGAGCTGGTGAGCCACCGAGCCGAGCGGGCCGCGGTAGGGGACCTGGCCCTCGATGCCCTCGGGGACGAGCTTGTCCTCGGAGAGGACGTTGTCCTGGAAGTAGCGGTCCTTGGAGAAGGAGCGCGCCTGGCCGCGGGACTGCATGGCGCCCAGCGAGCCCATGCCGCGGTACGACTTGAACTGCTTGCCGTTGATGAAGACCATCTCGCCCGGCGACTCCTCGCAGCCCGCCAGCAGCGAGCCCAGCATGACCGTGTCGGCGCCCGCCGCGATGGCCTTGGCGATGTCGCCGGAGAACTGCAGGCCGCCGTCGCCGATCAGCGGCACGCCCGCCGCGTTCGCGGCCTGCGCGGCCTCGTAGATCGCGGTGACCTGCGGCACGCCGACACCGGCGACGACGCGGGTCGTACAGATGGAGCCGGGGCCCACGCCGACCTTGATGCCGTCCGCGCCGGCGTCGATCAGCGCCTGGGCGCCGTCGCGGGTGGCGACGTTGCCGCCGACCACGTCGACGCGGGTGTTGGACTTCACCTTGGCGATCATGTCGAGGATGCCGCGGCTGTGGCCGTGCGCGCTGTCCACGACCAGGAAGTCGGCACCGGCCTCGACGAGCGCCTGGGCCCGGTCGAACGCCTCGTCGCCGACGCCCACCGCGGCACCGACGACCAGGCGGCCTTCGGCGTCCTTGGCCGCGTTCGGGTACTTCTCGGCCTTCACGAAGTCCTTGACCGTGATCAGGCCCTTGAGGACGCCCGCGTCGTCGACCAGCGGCAGCTTCTCGATCTTGTGGCGGCGCAGCAGCTCGATGGCGTCCTCGCCGGAGATGCCGACCTTGCCGGTGACCAGCGGCATCGGGGTCATGACCTCGCGCACCTGGCGGCTGCGGTCCAGCTCGAAGGCCATGTCGCGGTTGGTGACGATGCCCAGCAGCTTGCCCGCCGGGTCCGTCACCGGCACGCCGCTGATGCGGAACTTCGCGCACAGCGCGTCCGCCTCGGCGAGCGTGGCGTCCGGGCGGACCGTGATCGGGTCGGTGACCATGCCGGACTCGGAGCGCTTGACCAGGTCGACCTGGTTGGCCTGGTCCTCGATGGACAGGTTGCGGTGCAGCACGCCGGCGCCGCCCTGCCGCGCCATGGCGATCGCCATCCGCGCCTCGGTGACCTTGTCCATGGCGGCGGAGAGCAGCGGGATGTTCACCCGGACGTTGCGCGAGACCCGGGACGAGGTGTCGACCGCGTTGGGCAGCACCTCGGAGGCGCCGGGCAGCAGCAGCACGTCGTCATATGTCAGACCGAGCATCGCGAATTTGGCGGGCATTCCGTCGACGTTGTCAGTCATGACACCTTCCCAAATGGTCTTGCCTCAGCGCGGACACCCATGCTAACGGCCACCACAGGCGTCTCATTCCACGGTCGATGACGACCGCGTCACTTGGAGGTTCCTACGGAAGCGGACCACCTCGGCGGTGCGTTCCTACGGCCGCACGTTCCCTCGACTGTACGTTCCCCCGGCGCGCCCGTGTGCGGCGCGCCGGACGGCCCGTACGGTCACTGCTCGGCCAGGGCCCGCAGCCGGCTCAGCGCCCGGTGCTGCGCGACCCGCACCGCGCCCGGCGACATCCCCAGCATCTGCCCGGTCTCCTCGGCCGTCAGCCCGACCGCGACCCGCAGCAGCACCAGCTCACGCTGGTTCTCCGGCAGGTTGGCCAGCAGCTTCTTGGCCCACTCGGCGTCGCTGCTGAGCAGCGCGCGCTCCTCGGGGCCCAGCGAGTCGTCGGGCTGCTCGGGCATCTCGTCGGACGGCACGGCCGTGCTGCCGGGGCCCCGCATCGCGGCCCGCTGGAGGTCGGCGACCTTGTGGGCGGCGATGGCGAAGACGAACGCCTCGAAGGGCTTTCCGGTATCCCGGTAGCGCGGCAGCGCGCACAGGACCGCGACGCAGACCTCCTGCGCCAGGTCCTCGACGAAGTGGCGCGCGTCACCCGGCAGCCGGGACAGCCGGGTACGGCAGTAGCGCAGCGCGAGCGGGTGCACGTGGGCCAGCAGGTCGTGCGTGGCCCGGCGGTCGCCCTCCACTGCGCGTGCGACGAGATCGCCGATCTCCTGAATCCCGTCATCGCGCATCGGTCCATGGTGCCTTGGCGCGGCGCGATCCGCGGCATCAGGTCCGTACTTGTGCACCGAAGCGTTATGAGCGGCAGGTGCGCCGGCTGTCATCTCCCGCGCCCTCCCCTCGCACCGGATCGGCCCGTCCCCGAGGAACTCCATACCTCAAGGATGCGGCACCGCGCGCGGAACCGAGATGCCGCTCGGTGACCGGCGCCCGCGAGGCCGCCCGCCGCCCCGCCCGCCACAGGGCGGGCGGGGACCCTCACACCCCCGCAACACTGCACGTCACGGGGTCCTAGCGGACCAGACCCCAGCGGAAACCGAGCGCCACCGCGTGGGCCCGGTCGGAGGCGCCGAGCTTCTTGAACAGCCGCCGGGCGTGCGTTTTGACCGTGTCCTCGGAGAGGAACAGCTCACGGCCGATCTCCGCGTTGGAGCGGCCGTGGCTCATGCCCTCCAGCACCTGGATCTCGCGCGCGGTGAGCGTCGGCGCGGCACCCATCTCGGCGGACCGCAGCCGGCGCGGGGCGAGCCGCCAGGTGGGGTCGGCGAGGGCCTGGGTGACCGTCGCGCGCAGCTCGGCGCGCGAGGCGTCCTTGTGCAGATAGCCGCGGGCGCCGGCGGCGACCGCCAGCGCGACCCCGTCGAGATCCTCGGCGACCGTGAGCATGATGATGCGGGCGCCCGGGTCGGCGGAGAGCAGCCGGCGCACCGTCTCGACTCCGCCCAGCCCGGGCATCCTCACGTCCATCAAGATCAGGTCGGAGCGATCGGCGCCCCAGCGGCGGAGGACTTCCTCGCCGTTGGCCGCCGTCGTCACACGCTCTACACCGGGCACGGTCGCGACCGCGCGGCGGAGCGCCTCTCGGGCAAGCGGGGAGTCGTCACAGACGAGGACGGATGTCATGACCGCCCTCCGCAGCTGATGCGCGTCACCTTGAGCCTCCAGGCTGGTACGTATCGTCACCTGAGCGATCGACCGCCTCGGACACCTGCCCGAGGACTACCTCCATCAACCGCTTCCGCCCTCTCAACGATGGTCACTCGAAAGAGTTACGGGTTGGGCAGCCGCCTTCGACACTCTACGTGAGGGCCCGGACACGCAGAAGATGGAACGCCAACCACCACCCCTCTTCATGCCTCTATGCCCTATTTGGTGGCTTTTCTTCCGTTTTCACGGTGTCTGTGGCTAGATTCGCAATGAGTCATATTTACATCTACTTAGACAGTAGATGTACGGTCGTGAGGGCCGAGCCCGAACCGGTACCGCTTCGAGGGGACTAGCAATGGCAGATTTCTCCCGCCTTCCGGGCCCGAACGCAGACCTCTGGGACTGGCAGTTGCTCGCCGCGTGCCGTGGCGTCGACAGTTCGCTCTTCTTCCACCCCGAGGGCGAGCGCGGCGCCGCCCGCAGCGCACGTGAGACCTCGGCGAAAGAGGTGTGCATGCGCTGCCCGGTACGCGCCCAGTGCGCGGCGCACGCCCTGGCGGTGCGCGAGCCCTACGGGGTCTGGGGCGGACTGACGGAGGACGAGCGCGAAGAACTGATGGGCCGGGCGCGGCACCGGCTGGTGCCGGCGGCGGTCGCGGTCGGGCACCCGGGCGCCAACACCGCGTGAAGAAACGTTTCCTCTGAGTTTTCCCCCGATCGGCCCAACCCGCAGGCCCAACCCGCAGGCCGCACCGCATGAGGGGGTTCAGCTGCGGGACGGCTTCAACCGCGGGAGGGGTTCAGCCGCGGACCGCGCCCGCGAGCTGGTCGAGCATCGCCTCCACCGCCGGGACCCGCGCCAGGTCCGGCAGCGTGAGCGCCACGATCTCGCGCTGCACGCACGGCTCCATCGTGACCGTACGGGCCCCCTTGGGCCGTACCGAGGCCAGCGCCAGCTCCGGCAGCACGGCGACGCCGAGGCCCGCGCCCACCAGGCCGATCACCGCCGGGTAGTCGTCCGTCGCGAAGTCGATGCGCGGCGTGAAGCCCGCCCCCTCGCAGACCTCGACGAGATGCCGGCGGCAGCGCGGGCAGCCCGCGATCCACGGCTCGTCCGCCAGGTCGGCGAAGCGCGCCGTACCGGCACCGGCCAGCCGGTGGGAGTCCGGGACCAGCCCGACCAGCCGGTCGACCAGCACCGGCCGCACGACCAGGTCGTCCCACTCCGCCTCGGCCGCCGGGTCGGCGCCGCGCACCTCCGGGTAGCGGAAGGCCAGCGCGATCTCGCAGTCCCCGTTGCGCAGCATCTCGATCGAGCGCGGCGGCTCGGCCTCGACCAGGGAGACCCGGGTGCCGGGGTGGGCGGCGCGCATCGCGGCCAGCGCGGTGGGCACCAGCGTCGAGCTGCCGGAGGGGAAGGAGACCAGCCGCACCCGGCCGGCCCGCAGGCCCGCGATGGCGGCCACTTCCTCCTCGGCGGCGGTGAGCCCGGCCAGGATGCCGGTGGCGTGCCGTACCAGCGCCTCGCCCGCCTGCGTCAGCCGCATCTCGCGGCCGGTACGGATCAGCAGCGGGGTGCCCGCCGACTGTTCCAGTGCCTTCATCTGCTGGCTGACGGCGGGCTGGGTGCAGCCCAGCTCGCGGGCGGCGGCGGAGAAGGAGCCGGTCCGGGCGACGGCGCGCAGCACACGGAGATGACGGGCCTCGATCATGCTTAGAGCATAAGCGAGCCTTGGAGCAGGAAAGAAATAATCGGTAGCGGCTTTGGCCGGTTCCCCGTAGCGTGCCCGCATGGAGCTTCTGTCTGTGAACGTGGGGCGGCCGCGGCCCATGGAGTACCGCGGTGCCACGGGCAGTACGGGCATCGGCAAGCAGCCCGTCGACGGGCCGGTGGCGGTGTCCGCACCCGGCCCCAAGGGCGTCGCCGGCAGCGGCCTGGCCGGGGACGCGGTGGTCAACCTCCAGCACCACGGCGGCGACGACCAGGCCGTGTACGCGTACGCCCGCGAGGACCTGGACGCCTGGGAGAAGGAGCTGGGCCGCGCGCTGCCCGCCGGGATGTTCGGCGAGAACCTCACCACCAGCGGCCTGGACGTGACCCACGCGCGGATCGGCGAACGCTGGCGGGTCGGCCCCCGGCTGCTGCTGGAGGTGACCTCCGCGCGCATCCCCTGCATGACCTTCCAGGGGCGGCTGGGCGAACCGGGCTGGATCAAGCGCTTCACGCAGGCCGGCGTGCCCGGCGCGTATCTGCGGGTCGTCGAGCCGGGCGAGATCCGGGCCGGGGACACCATCACCGTCGAGCACCGGCCCGACCACGACGTGACGATCGCGCTCGCGTTCCGTGGCATGACCACGCAGCGCGAGGTGCTGCCGCGGCTCCTGGAGGCGGGCGAGGCGCTGCACCCGGAGCTGCGCGAGTTGGCACACAAGTACATCCGCACCCAAGGGGCTTGAACCCGGGCGAACAGGGGACGCGGCCGCCCGTCCTGGTGTACCGGCCGGGGCGGTTGGCGTGCCCGTATGCGGATAGCGTGCCCGTATGACGACTGCATTGATTACGGGAGCGACGGCGGGCATCGGCGCCGCTTTCGCCCGCCGGCTGGCGGGTGACGGCCACAACCTGGTGCTGGTGGCACGCAACGAGAAGCGGCTGCGCGAGCAGGCCACCGAACTGCACGACCGGCACGGCGTGGAGGCGTCCGTCCTGGTCGCCGACCTGGCGACGGACGACGGTATCGCCACGGTCGAGGAGCGGCTCGCCGACCGCACCCATCCGGTGGACCTGCTGGTCAACAACGCGGGCTTCGGCAACAAGGGTGAATTCCTGGACGTGCCGATGGCCGACGAGCTCACGATGCTCAAGGTGCACTGCGAGGCGGTGCTGCGGCTGACGTCGGCGGCGCTCAAGGGGATGCGCGAGCGGCGCCGCGGCGGGGTCGTCAACGTCGCCTCGGTGGCCGCGTTCGTGCCGCGCGGCACGTACGGGGCGAGCAAGGCGTGGGTCGTGCAGTTCACCCAGGGCGCCGCCCGCGACCTGGCGGGCAGCAACGTACGGCTGATGGCGCTGTGCCCCGGCTTCGTGCGGACCGAGTTCCACGAGCGGGCCGGGATGGGGACCGACAACATCCCCGACTGGATGTGGCTGGACGCCGACAAGCTGGTGGCCGCGGCGATGAAGGACCTGGCGCGCGGCAAGTCGCTGTCGGTCCCCGACCCGCGCTACAAGGCGCTGATGGGCGCGGCGAAGCTGGCGCCGCGCAACCTCCTCGGCGGCATCACGTCGAAGACGGGGCGCAAGTACGGCCCGCAGTGACGCGCCGGGGTACGGGCCGTGGCCGGGGTACGGGCCGTGCGCGGGGCGCGCGCGGCACGCGGTCCGGTGTCACGGCCCGTAATCCGGCGTCGGAAACGGGTACTTACGGCGCGGTGGCGGTGTCCGCGGTGAGGGACAGGGCGTTGGTGGTGCCGTCCTCCCAGGTCACGTGGATGTCGTAGGGCCCGGTGAGCCGGACCTCGGCCAGCTGGTCCACGGGCGCGGGTGCGGGCTCGGCGGTGAGCGAGGCGAGCGAGATGAAGAGGGCTCCTTCGGGAGCGTCCGGCACCGTGCCGTCGAGACAGGCGGTGCGGGAGTGCTCCCCGAACGGCGTGCTGCCGGTCGGCACGGTCCGGGCCTGCCCGGAGTTCTTGGCGAAGCCGTACACGGCGTGGAGCTGGGCGGCCGGCCCGTCGTCCGTGACGGCCCAGCCGGTCTGCCGTACGGCCGTGCCGGGGGCGGCACCGGTGACGAGGTGGACGCGCACCTCGGCGCGGCCGTGCGCCAGGGTCGCGGACAGCACCCGTACGCCGGCCAGTTCGGAGCCGTCCGCGCGGTGCGGGGTGTGCGCCGAGGCGGCCCACCCGGGGCCGCTGCCGCGCGGTTCCACCGGCCCGCGACCGGTGGGCGCGCCGTCCACGAGCAGCGCGAAGTGGTTGTCCGGGGTCTCGGCGGGGGTGGTGTCCGAGCCGGGGTTGGCGGACGTGTCCGCGGTGGTCCCGGCGTTCTCCGCGGCCGAGGGGCCCGTACGCGTCGAGTAGGCGAACCGCGCGTAGTGCGGGTCGTTCGGCCCGAAGACCGAGCTGCTGCCGTGGTTGTGCAGCCTGACCAGCCCGTCGGCCTTGGTGGACTGGACGAGCAGGCCCGGCGCGCGCAGCGTAGTGACGGCGTCGGCGGTCTCGGCGGGCAGCGGCTCCTCGCGCTCGGTCCACACCGGGTGGCCGGCGGGGAGCAGCAGGCCGAGGAGGCCCTTGGACGCCCAGTAGGGGGAGGCCGGTCCGGAGTAGCCCTGGAGGAAGGGCGCGTACGGGCCGTACCAGCCGAGCGGCAGCAGCCCCTCGGAGGTGACGGCACCGCGCTCCAGGAAGTGCCGGAGCGTGCCGGAGGCCAGGCGGCGGGTGGCGCCGGGGCTGAGCGGGGTGTGGCCGGTGAGCGCGCCGGCCCAGGGGGCGGCGAGGGCGGCGAAGCGGTAGGTGAGCGAGCGGCCGAAGGGCATGGGCGCGCCGTTGGCGTCGAACGTGCGGCGGAATCCGTCGAGGTGCGCGCGCAGCCGCTTGCCGTAGGTGTCCAGCAGTGCGCGGTCGCCGGAGAGGTGGGCGTGCAGGACGGGATAGAAGTGCAGCGCCCAGCCGTTGTAGTGGTCGAACGCCTGGTTGTCGCCGTCGCTGTACCAGCCCTCGCCCCGGTACCAGCCCTCGATCCGGTCCAGCGCGCGGTCGACGGACGCCTGCGCGCGTTCCGTCTCGATGCCCGCGTCGAGGAGGAAGCCGCCGACGGTGAGGCCGAACAGCCACCAGTTGTTGTCGATGGGCGGCGGGTCGAGGGCGGGCAGCAGCCAGTCCACGGCCCGTGCGCGGACCTTGTCGTCCAGCGTGTCCCACAGCCAGGGGCGGGTCAGCCGCAGGCCGAGGGCGACGGAGGCGGATTCGACGATGGCCTGGTGGGTGTCGGGCACGACCGGCCACGCGTCGGGGTGGCGGCCGCCGAGGCCCGGCTCGGTCACCGGGTGCTCGGTGCCGGCGGCGAGCCCTTCGGCGTACCGGGCGAGGTGGCCGTGCGGGTCCCGGCCGCCGTCGCCGGCCACCCGGAACGCCGCCGCCAGGAAGGTGCGGGCGTAGCCTTCGAGGCCGTCGGAGCGCGGCCCGGCCCAACTGGGGCGGGCACCGGGGAGGTTGATCAGGCCGTTGCGGGGCGAGGCGTACGGGGCGACCGCTCCCAGGAGGCTGTCGGCCGCGGTTTCCCAGTGTGCGCGGGTCCAGCCGGTGTACGGACTGCGCTCACGGTCCTCGGGAAGGCGGGCGGCCGCGAGGCCGGCGTGGAGCGGTAATGACGGCACGGACATGGTGTTTTCCTTACGGACGGCGTCGCGAAAATCCTGAACTCGCCGGAAACGATCGTCAATAGGGCAAGATCGAACGATCGATCGATGGGTCGTTCGATCACCCTCGGCTAGGGTGCGTCTTCGTCTTGAGGACCGGCCCGGTGGCGGCCGCCGTCCCGGCCGCCACCGGGCCACCACACCGCGAGGGGGCTGCCGCCGTGCGCGAGCGTGCTGTGCAACGTCAGGACCGTCTGCTGTCCCTGGTACGGCGGCGGGGCTCGGCCCGCGTCGCCGACCTGGCCGACCAGCTCGGCGTCTCGCCCGTGACCGTGCGGCGCGACGTCGAGGCGCTGACCGGCAAGGGCCTGCTCGACCGGGCGCACGGCTCGGTGTCCTGGCCGCGGCAGCGCGACCGGCCGGGCGGCGGGCGCGGCCCGGACGCCGGGGACCTGGTGCTGGGTCTGCTGGCCCCCTCGGCCACGTACTACTTCGCCGACGTGATCCGCGGCGCCCACGAGGCCGCGGCGCTGGCCGGGGCCAGGCTGATCCTGCGGATCTGCGACTACCGCCCCGAGGAGGACCCGGCGCGCGCCGACGGCCTGCTGGCGGCCGGCGCCGAGGGCCTGCTCGTCGCGCCGGGCTGGCGCGGCCCCGAGGACCAGGCCGCCTACAGCGACTGGATCGCCGAACTTTCCGTTCCTGTCGTCTTGTTGGAGCGCGGCGCGCCACCGGGCGGACCGCTGGCCGGGCTGGACCGGGTGTGCTCCGACCACACCCACGGCGTACTGCTGGCGCTGCGCCACCTGACCGGGCAGGGGCACGGGGCGCCGCTGCTGGTGGCCCGTGCCGACAGCCCGACGGCGCTGGCGGTGCGCGAGGGGTACGCGGAGGCGCTGCGGGCCCTCGGGGTGCGGCGGCCGCGGCCGGTGATCGGTTCGGTGCCGGCCGACCGGGACCCGGAGGGGTTCGAGCGGGCCGTGCAGGAGCTGCGGTCGGCGGTGTCCTCGGGGGCGGCGACGGCGGCGCTGGTGCACAACGACGTGGACGCGATCCGGATGGTGCAGCGGCTCGCCGAGCTGGGCGTACGGGTACCGCGCGACCTGGCGCTGGTCGCCTACGACGACGAGGTGGCGGCGCTGGCCGACACGCCGCTGACGGCGGTGGCGCCGCCGAAGCGCGAAGTGGGGCGGCAGGCCGCGCGCTTGCTGCTGGAACGGCTGCGGGAGGGGGCGGAAGCCGCCGCCGAACCGGCGCCGCGGCGCCATCTCGCCCTGCTGCCGACGCTGCGCGTACGGACCTCGTGCGGCGCGGGGGCCGCCGCCGGTGGCGACGCCGGCGGCTGATGCCCCCCGTTCGCCGTCCCGCCTCCCCCCATCCTGTTCTTTTTTCGATCAATCAATCTTTCGCTCTTGACTTCGCTCAAAGCCGGCCCAAGGATCGCGGATCGCGGCCACCCCCTACGCGCCGCCCCCTTCACCCGCTCAGGAGCCTCGTCATGAGCCTCAGTTGGAGCAGAACGTCCCGCGCGCTCGCCGGCGGCCTCACCGCCCTCACCCTGCTGACGGCCTGCGGCGGCAGCAGCGGCGCCGCAGGGAGCGAAGGCCCCGTGACCCTCACGTACTGGGGCTGGACCAAGGGCACCCGGCAGGCCGTGGACGCGTACAACGCCACCCACCGCGGCATCACCGTGAAGTTCGAGGAGATCCCCTCCGGCACCGCGGGCGGCTACGCCAAGATCTCCAACGCGGTCAAGGCGGGCAACGCGCCCGACCTGGTCAGCATCGAATACCCGACGCTCCCCGAGTTCGTCAGCCAGGGCGCCGTCCAGGACATCAGCCGGTACGTGACGCCCGGACTCAAGAAGCAGCTGCTGCCGCAGGCCGTACACCTGACCACTCTCGGCGGCATGAGCTGGGCCGTGCCCTTCGACGCCGCGCCGCAGGTCTACTACTACCGCAAGGACTTCTTCACCCAGCACAAGATCAAGGTGCCGCGGACCTGGGACGACTTCCGCACCGCCGCGGCCGCGGCGAAGAAGGCCGACCCGAAGGCCCGCCTCGGCACCTTCTTCCCCGACGACCCGACCACCTTCGAGGCGATGGCCTGGCAGGCCGGCGCCCACTGGTTCGCCACCGAGGGCGACTCCTGGAAGCTGACCACCACCGACCCGGCGACCAGGAAGGTCACCGACTACTGGCAGGGCCTCCTCAAGGACGACCTCGTGCACACCCACGTCTCGTTCAGCCCCGAGTGGACCAACTCGCTCAGATCCGGCGGCACCGTCGGCTACCTCGGCGCCTCCTGGGGCGCGGGCGTGCTCAAGGGAACACTGCCCGACCAGAGCGGCAAGTGGGCCGCCGCCCCCGTACCGAGCTGGGACGGCAAACCCGCCAGCGGCATGCTCGGCGGCTCCACGACGGCCGTGACCAAGAACAGCCGCCACGCCGAGGCCGCGGTGAAGTTCGCGGCCTGGATGTCCACCGCGCCCAAGGCCGTCGAAGCGCGGCTCGCCACCGGCCAGTCCAGCCCCTACCCGGCCGCCACGGCCCTGCGCCCGGTCGCCAGGAACGCCTTCGACACCCGCTACTACGGCGGCCAAGACGTCTACGCCCTCTTCGACGACGCGGCCGCCTCGGTCAACGGGAACTGGGGCTGGGGCCCGGCGACCAGCACCACGAACACCACGCTCAAGGACGAGTTCGGCAAAGTGGCGGGCGGCGGTGGCGGCTCGCTCGCCGCGGCCGTACGGGCAGGCAGCGACGCGACGGTGCGCGAGCTGAAAAAGCGCGGCCTGAAGGTCACGGGCCGGTGAGCGCCAAAGCACGCGCCGTGTCCGTCCTGCTCGCCCCCTTCTTCGTCCTGTTCACCGTGGTCATGGTCGTGCCGATCGGCTACGCGGTCTGGCTCAGCCTCTTCACCGAGAAGCAGTCCGGACTCGGCTTCGGCGGTACGCACACGGTTTTCAGCGGGCTCGGCAACTACACGGCGGCGCTCGGCGACCACGCCTTCCGCGACGGCTTCCTCGTCCTCCTCGGCTACTGCGCCCTCTACATCCCCCTCCTGCTCGCCGGCGCGCTGACGCTGGCCCTGCTGCTGGACTCCGCGCTGGCCCGCGCCCGGCGCTTCTTCCAGCTCGCGCTGTTCCTGCCGCACGCCGTGCCGGGCATCATCGCCGCGCTGATCTGGGTGTACCTCTACACCCCCAGGCTCAGCCCGGTCGTGAACGCGATGGAGTCCGGCGGTCTCGGCTTCGACTTCCTCTCCCCGTCCGGCGCCCTGCCCGCCGTCGTCAACATCGCCCTGTGGGAATGGCTCGGCTACAACATGGTCATCTTCTACGCCGCCCTCCAGGCCGTCGACCGCTCGGTGATCGAGGCCGCGACGGTGGACGGCGCGGGCGCCTGGCGCGTCGCAACCGGTATCAAGATCCCCCTCATCCGCTCCTCCCTCCTCATGGTGGCGCTCTTCACCGTCATCGGTTCGCTCCAGCTCTTCACCGAGCCGCTGATCCTCAACCAGGGCTCCGGCTCCGCCGTCACCTCCTCCTGGACGCCGAACATGTACGCGTACACCGCCGCCTTCGCCCGCAACGACTACGGACTCGCCGCCGCCTCGTCCGTCCTGCTCGCCCTCGCCGCCGCGCTGCTGTCCTTCTTCGTCACCCGCCTCTCCCGCCGGTCCCCCCGGCCCGGCCGCCGCCCCCTGGCCACGTCCCGTCCCCCGCTCGCCCACCCGAAGGGCAGGCCCTGATGACGCCCCCGCCCCGCACCGCCGTCGCCGGCCCGGCGGCCCCCGTGCCCGTACGCCCGGCCCGCACCCCGTCCGTACGCGCCACCGCCCGCCGCTCCCGCAGCCGCTGGCTCTCGCCCGCCGCCGTCAACACGGCGCTCGCCCTCGCCGTCCTCTACACGCTCTTCCCCCTCGTCTGGCTGGTCACCGCAGCCACCAAGGACGCAGGCGGCCTGCTGGCCGGCGACGCCCTGTCCTTCGAGGGCTTCGACCTGGCCGGCAACCTCTCCCGCCTCGCGGCGGAGGGCGACGGCATCTACTTCCGGTGGTACGCCAACAGCCTGCTGTACGCGGGCGCCGGTGCCGCGCTGTGCGCCCTGATCTGCGTGGCCGCCGGCTACGCCTTCGACACCTACACGTTCCCCGGCAAGGAGCGGCTGTTCGGCGTCGTCCTGCTCGGCGTCCTGGTCCCCACCACGGCGCTGGCGCTCCCCCTCTACCTGCTGGCCAGCAGGACCGGCGTGGTCAACACCTACTGGTCGGTGCTGGTGCCCGTACTCGTCAACCCGTTCGGCGTCTACCTGGCGCGGGTCTTCTGCGCCGGGCATATCCCCGAGGAGGCGCTCGAAGCGGCCCGTATCGACGGCGCGGGCGAGCTGCGCGTCTTCTGGTCCATCGGCCTGCGGATGGTCCTGCCGGGCCTGACGACCGTCTTCCTCTTCCAGTTCACCGCGATCTGGAACAACTTCTTCCTCCCCCTGGTGATGCTCTCCGACCAGCGGCTCTTCCCCGTGAGCCTCGGCCTCTACGCCTGGCACGGCAACGCCCACGGCGAGCCGTCCTTCTACCCCCTCGTCGTCACCGGCTCCCTCCTCGCCGTCCTCCCCCTGATCGTCGCCTTCGTGGCCCTCCAGCGGCACTGGAAGGCCGGACTCGCCGCCGGAAGCGTCCGATGACGCCCCCGGACCAGGAGCACGCTTCCACCATGCACCACACCACTGACAATCCCGCCGACCAGGTACGTTCCCGCCCCGCGCTGCTCCTGGTCATGGAACCGGGCCTCGCCGGGCGCCTGCTCGCCGACCACCACCGCACCCGCCTGACGGCGCTCGCCCGCACCGACCCCCGCCTGGTGGCCCACGACTTGGCCGACCCGCCCCCGCCCGTGGCCGCCGCCCTCACCACCGCCGAAGTCCTCCTGACGTCATGGGGAGCCACCCCGCTGACCGCCGCCGTCCTCGACCGCGCCCCGCGCCTGCGCGCCGTCGTCCACGCCGGCGGGAGCGTCAAACCCCATGTCACCAGGGCGTGTTGGGACCGCTGCATCGCCGTTTCCTCAGCCGCGGCGGCCAACGCGCTGCCCGTCGCCGAATACACCCTCGCCGCGATCCTCTTCGCCAACAAGCGCGTCCTGCACACCGCGCACCGCTACCGCGCGCTGCGCGCCCCCCACAACTGGCACCGAGAACTCGCAGGCGCCGGAAACCACCGCCGTACCGTGGGCGTCATCGGCGCCTCCCACATCGGCCGCCGCGTCATCGCACTCCTACGCCCCTTCGACCTGCGGGTCCTCCTCCACGACCCGTACGTGGACGAAGCCGAAGCCGACCGCCTCGGCGTCACCCTCGCCCCCCTCGACGACCTGTGCGCCGCCTCCGACGTGGTCACCGTGCACGCACCCGAACTGCCCGCCACCCGCCACCTGCTCAGCGCACGCCAGTTGGGCGCCATGCCCGACGGCGCCACCCTGGTCAACACCGCCCGAGGTGCGCTGGTGGACGAGGCGGCGCTGCTGCCCGAACTCGTCTCCGGCCGCCTCAACGCCGTCCTGGACGTGACCGACCCGCCGGTCCCGGCCGCCACTTCCCCCCTGTACGACCTCCCCAACGTCCTGCTCACCCCGCACATCGCCGGCTCCCTCGGCGGCGAACTCCACCGCATGGCCGACCACGCCCTGGACGAAATCGAGCGCTACGCCAAAGGGCTGCCGTTCGCCACACCGGTACACCCCGCGGACCTCGGCCACTCGGCGTGAGAACGGGCCGAAACGGGACGAGGCCCGGCCCCCTCGAAAGGGGACCGGGCCTCGAACGGCGGTGAGCTGCCTCAGTGGGCGTGGCCGTGACCGTGACCGGCCTCGGGCTCCTCCTCGGCCGGCTTCTCGACGACCAGGGTCTCGGTCGTGAGCAGCAGCGACGCGATCGACGCGGCGTTCTCCAGCGCGGAACGGGTGACCTTGACCGGGTCGATGACGCCGGCCTTCACCAGGTCGCCGTACTCGCCGGTCGCGGCGTTGAAGCCCTGGTTCTTGTCCAGCTCCGCCACCTTCGAGGTGATGACGTAGCCCTCAAGACCGGCGTTCTCGGCGATCCAGCGCAGCGGCTCGACGGCGGCGCGGCGGACGACGGCGACACCGGTGGCCTCGTCACCCTCCTTGCCGAGCGAACCCTCCAGCACCTTGGCGGCGTGCACCAGAGCGGAGCCACCACCGGAGACGATGCCCTCCTCGACCGCGGCGCGGGTCGCGGAGATGGCGTCCTCCAGACGGTGCTTCTTCTCCTTGAGCTCGACCTCGGTGGCCGCACCCACGCGGATCACGCAGACGCCGCCGGCCAGCTTCGCCAGGCGCTCCTGGAGCTTCTCGCGGTCCCAGTCCGAGTCGGTGGACTCGATCTCGGCCTTGATCTGGTTGACGCGGCCCTCGACGTCCTCGGACTTGCCGCCACCGTCGACGATGGTGGTGTCGTCCTTGGTGACGGTCACGCGGCGGGCGGTGCCCAGCACGTCCAGACCGGCCTGGTCCAGCTTGAGGCCGACCTCTTCGGCGATGACGGTCGCGCCGGTCAGCGCGGCCATGTCGCCCAGCATCGCCTTGCGGCGGTCACCGAAGCCGGGCGCCTTGACGGCGACGGCGTTGAAGGTGCCGCGGATCTTGTTGACGACCAGCGTCGACAGGGCCTCGCCCTCGACGTCCTCGGCGATGATCAGCAGCGGCTTGGAGGAGCCGGCCTGGATGACCTTCTCCAGCAGCGGCAGCAGGTCCTGGATCGAACCGATCTTGCCCTGGTGGATGAGGATGTACGGGTCCTCCAGGACGGCTTCCATGCGCTCCTGGTCGGTGACCATGTACGGCGACAGGTAGCCCTTGTCGAAGGCCATGCCCTCGGTGAAGTCCAGCTCCAGACCGAAGGTGTTGGACTCCTCGACGGTGATGACACCGTCCTTGCCGACCTTGTCCATCGCCTCGGCGATCAGCTCGCCGACCTGCTTGTCCTGGGCGGACAGACCGGCGACGGCGGCGATGTCGGACTTCTCGTCGATCGGGCGGGCGGTCGCGAGGAGGTCCTCGGACACGGCCTTGACCGCGGCGTCGATGCCCTTCTTCAGGGCGGCAGGGGAAGCACCGGCGGCGACGTTGCGCAGACCCTCGCGGACCAGCGCCTGGGCCAGCACGGTGGCGGTGGTGGTGCCGTCACCAGCGATGTCGTTGGTCTTGGTCGCCACCTCCTTCACCAGCTGCGCGCCGAGGTTCTCGTACGGGTCGTCGACCTCGACCTCGCGGGCGATGGTGACACCGTCGTTGGTGATCGTGGGGGCGCCGAACTTCTTGTCGATGACGACATTGCGGCCCTTGGGGCCGATCGTCACCTTCACGGTGTCGGCCAGCTTGTTGACGCCGCGCTCAAGGGCGCGACGGGCGTCCTCGTCGAACTTCAGGATCTTCGCCATGAGTTTCGTGTCCTTAGTCGTTCTCTCCAACGAACTGCGCCCCGGGCGACCGGTTGTTTAGACGCGGGAACCAGGGGCGCAGATCAAGGCAATCTTCGGTGAATTACTTCTCGACGATCGCGAGCACGTCGCGAGCCGAGAGAACGAGGTACTCCTCGCCGTTGTACTTCACCTCGGTGCCGCCGTACTTGCTGTAGAGCACGACGTCGCCGACGGATACGTCGAGCGGAAGACGGTTGCCGTCCTCGAAGCGGCCCGGGCCCACGGCCAGGACGACGCCCTCCTGGGGCTTCTCCTTGGCAGTGTCCGGAATGACCAGGCCCGAAGCCGTGGTCTGCTCGGCGTCGAGCGGCTGGACCACGATGCGGTCCTCAAGCGGCTTGATGGCAACCTTGGAGCTGGCGGTCGTCACGATCCGACCTCCCCCTTCGGAGATCTCACGGGGTTAACTGTCTGAGGTGGCGACCAGGTGGATCCGTCGTCGCGGGTGCCGGACCTGCCCGTCGCTGTGTTTGGCACTCCCCGGTGGAGAGTGCCAGAGCCGAGACTATGACGCGGTTAGCACTCGGTCAAGCGGAGTGCCAATGTGCCTTGCGGCGCGTGTTGCGTGTGTGGGTGGCCCCTGGCCTCCTTGCCCAGGTGCCTGGGGGCGCAACCCTCTTGTCAGAACGTTGACGCGCTGCGCGCGGCTTTGCGCTGTCGCGCGGGGTTGCGGTTCGCGCTTCGCGCGGGGTTGCGCTGGTTTCGTTGTGGGTCGGGGCCGCGCAGGGGGGTATCTCCTCACCGCACTCGCGCGAACCATGTCTTGAACGCTGAACCTGGTGTAGCGAGCTGTCGGCTGCGGGGACACCCCCCTGCACGTCCCCTCCGGCCGGTTTTGCAGCCCCGCGCGAGTGGGGGTGGGGGAGGGAAAGACACCAGTAGCGCAGCAGCCAGGTGGTGAGGGCGCCGTCGGTGTGGGGCAAACCTCCACAATGGGCCCATGCGCATACTCGTCGTCGAGGATGAAGAAGGGCTGGCCGACTCGTTGCGGCGGGGGCTGGGGGCTGACGGGCACTGGGTGGATGTTGCCCTTGACGGTCATCGTGGGCTGGAGCTCGCGCTTACCGCGGCGTATGACGCGATCGTGCTGGACGTCATGCTTCCCGGGCCCAGCGGGTTCGAGATCTGTGGGCGGCTGCGGCGGCAGGACGACTGGACGCCCGTACTGATGCTGACCGCCAAGGACGGCGAGTACGACGTGGCCGAGGGCCTGGACGCGGGGGCCGACGACTACCTGGCCAAGCCGTTTTCCTTCGTCGTGCTGCTTGCCAGGTTGCGTGCCCTCACCCGGCGCGGCCGGGCCGCCGAGCGCCCCCGTACGCTCCAGTGCGGCGATCTCACCCTGGACGCGGACGCGCGTCGCTGCCGTCGTGGTGACACCGACGTCGAGCTGACCGCCCGCGAACTGGCCGTACTGCGCTGCCTCATGGCGGGCGACGGGCAGGCGGTCGCCAAGCGGGACGTGCTCGACGAGGTCTGGGACTCGCCGGCCGACATCGATCCCAATATCGTCGAGGTGTACGTCTCCTCCCTGCGGAGGAAGATCGACACGCCGTTCGGCCGCCGTTCGATCCGTACCGTGCACGGCAGGGGGTACCGGATGGCGCCCGGTGACGACTGACCCCCGGGCGCCGGGGTTCCGCTCCATGCGGGGGCGCGCCGCCGCGGCCGCCGCCCTGGCCATGGCCTGCGTGCTGGCCGTCGGCGGCGGCTGGCTCTACGCGATGCTGCGCGCCAACCTCCTGGACAACACCACCAGCCGTACCGAGGTCGCCGCCCGCAAGGTCGCGGCGCAGGCGGACACCGGCGCTCTCCCCGAGGCGCTGTCCTCGCCGGCCGACGGCGTCGACCTGGTGCTGGTCCTCGACGCGACGGGCCGGGTCGTCGCCACGAGTCTGCGTTCCGCCGATCCGCTCGCCGCCGGGCTGGCGGGCTTCCGGCCGCCGTACGGGCAGGATTCCGCCGACCGTGTCGTCACCGGCGCCCCGGCGGCCGCCGCGGGCGGCTCGCGCGCGGACGTGGTCGTGGTGCGCGCCGCGCCGGCCGGCGGCAGCGGGCAGGAGCGGTACGTGTACGCCGTGACGGTGCTCTCGGACGTGGACGACGCCACGCACGCCATCGGCGTCGCCCTGCTCGCCAGCGCCCCGCCGCTGATCGCGCTGGCCGCCGTGATCGCCTGGGCGGTCACCGGGCTCGCGCTGCGCCCGGTCACCGCCATCCGGCGGGAACTGGCCGCCGTGAGCGAGAGCGAGCTGGACCGGCGGGTGCCGGACCCGGCGGGCGCCGACGAGATCGCGCTGATGGCCCGTACGGTCAACGCCACCCTGGACCGGCTGGAACGGGCCGTCACCCGGCAGCGCCAGTTCGTCGCCGACGCCTCGCACGAGCTGCGGAACCCGATCGCGGCGGTGCGTTCGCGTTTGGAGGTGGCTCTCGCGGCCGCTGTGCCGGGTGGGCTTCCGCATACCGTGCGCGCCGCTCAGCGGATCGCCGCGGACCTGCTGCTGCTCGCCCGGCTCGACGCGCATGCCCCGCGGGCCGCGGAACCGGTGGACCTGGCGCTGCTCGCCGCCGAGGAGGCCGCGCGGCGGCCGGGGGCGCGCGGGCCGCGGCTGGTGGTCGTGGCGGGCGAGCCGGTGCCGGTGCGGGGTGATCCGGCGCAGTTGGAGCGGCTGCTGACCAATCTGGTCGACAATGCGCTGCGCTATGCGGCGTCGGAGGTGCGGGTCGTGGCGTGGGCCGATGGCCGGTCGGGGTTCTTGGCGGTCGAGGACGACGGGCCGGGTGTTCCCGAGGCGGGCCGGGAGCAGGTTTTTGAACGCTTCGCCCGCCTCGACGCGGCGCGCGACCGGGAGAGCGGCGGTACCGGGCTGGGCCTGGCGATCGCGCGAGAGATCGCCCGCGCGCACGGCGGGGACCTGACCGTGCGGGGCCGGGCGGACGGCCGGTCCGGCGCTCGTTTCGTGGCCGCCCTTCCCGTGCCCGCGCGGTCCTGAACGCGCTTTCAGGACTTTCAGACTTCTTTCAGCGCCGCCCGGCCAGCCTGTTCGGATGAGGCCACGTCGCAGGTTCACCGCCCCGGACGTACTCCGCCCGCAGGGGCGTCGGCGCAGACCGCGGCGCCGCGTCGTGCGCGTGCTGGTGCTGCTGTCCGCCGTGCTCTTGCTGTGCACCGCCGGGGCTGGCTGGTACGTCTACCGGGACCTGGCCGGGCGGATCGGCTCGTCGCGGGCGCTCGGGGACGGCGCGCCGAAGTCGTCCGGCGGGGCGGTCAACATCCTGTTGATGGGGCTGGACAGCCGCAGGGACCAGAACGGCGACGACCTGCCGGCGGACGTCCTGGAGAAGCTGCACGCGGGCGCCTCGTCCGACGTCGGCGGGTACAACACCAACACGCTGATCCTGCTGCACGTGCCCGGGGGTGGGGGGCGGGCCACCGCGTTCTCGATTCCGCGGGACGACCTGGTGGATATCCCAGGGCACGGCAAGGACAAGATCAAGAAGGCGTACGGGCTGGCCAAGGCCGCGGCGGAGGAACGGCTCGCCCGGCAGGGCGTCACCGACCGCCACCGGCTGGAGCGCGAGGGGCGGGAGGCGGGCCGCCGGGCGGAGATCGAGACGGTACGGAACTTCCTCGGCGTGCCGGTCGACCACTTCGCCGAGGTCGGCCTGGTGGGGTTCCTGCACATCGCGGACGCGCTCGACGGTGTACCGGTGTGTCTGAAGCACGCGGTGCGGGACCGGTATTCGGGGGCCGACTTCCCGGCCGGGCGGCAGACGCTCGACGGGCCGCAGTCGCTGGCCTTCGTACGGCAGCGGCACGGCCTGCCCGCGGGCGACCTGGACCGTACGCGCCGCCAGCAGGCGTTCCTCGCCTCCGCCACGCACAAGCTGAATTCGGCCGGCACCTTCACCGACCCGCTGCGGCTGGTCAGACTGATGGACGTCGCCAAGCAGGACCTGGTGATCGACGAGGGCTGGGACCTGCTGTCGTTTGTCAGGCAGGCGAAGAACCTTTCGGGCGGGAACGTACGATTCAGCACGCTGCCCGTGGAGGGGTTCGCCAAGCATCACGGGGAGGACGTGAACCGGGTGGATCCGGACAAGATTCGACGGCTGGTCGCCCGGCAGATCGGGCCCGGCGCAGGCGCCGCCACCTCGCCCGATGCCTCTTCCGGTCCGGGTGCCGGACCCGTCACACCTCGCTCACCTGCGGGAACCCCGTCACCGGCCCCCTCGTCTTCCTCCTCGACGGCCGAGTCCGGTTCCGGGGCGCAAGGTTCCGGGCAGACGGCTCCCATGATCGATGGCGGAGGCATCCCGTGCGTGGACTGACGAGCTCGCTGCGGCCCCCCGAGGGGCCGGAGAGCGACGCCGAGCGCACGATGACGTTCGCCGCCCTGGCCCAGGCCCCCGACCGGCGGCGTACGGAGATGTGGCTGCTCGGCTTCGCGGTCCTGATCACGGTCTTCGGGTACGCGTACACCGGCCTGTCGATGAACGGTCAGCTACCGGCCGGACTCCCCCGCTTCGCCGCCGCCATGTTCTTCATGGCGCTCGTCCCGCACCTGGTCATCCGCCGCTTCGCGCAGCGCGCCGACCCGCTGATCCTGCCGCTCGCCACCCTGCTCACCGGCATCGGCCTGGTGCTGCTGCACCGCCTCGACTACACGTACGCGGCCAAGCCCAGCCTGCACATGGCCCCGGCCGCCGGCGGCCAGCTGGTGTGGACGGTGATCGGGGTGGCGGTCTGCATAGCCGTGCTGATGCTGCTGCGCGACCACCGCTTCCTCCAGCGCTACATCTATCTGACGATGGCGGTCGCGCTGGTGCTGCTGATGGCCCCGGCGTTCTTTCCCGGCGACACGTACGGCGCCAAGCGGTGGATCTTCGTCGGACCGCTGTCGCTCCAGCCCGGCGAGTTCGTGAAGATCATGATCGCGGTGTTCTTCGCCGGCTACCTGACCGCGAACCGGGACGCGCTCGCGCTCACCGGACGCCGCTTCCTGGGCGTCCAGCTACCGCCCGGCCGCCAACTCGGGCCGATCTTCACCATCTGGATCATCAGCCTCCTGGTGCTGGTCTTCGAACGCGACCTCGGCACCTCGCTGATCTTCTTCGGCCTCTTCGTGATCACGCTCTACATGGCCACCGAACGCACCAGCTGGGTGCTGTGCGGCCTCGCCATGGCCGTGGTCGGCGCCGCCGTCGTCGGCACGACCGAACCGCACGTCAAAGGCCGCGTCATGGCCTGGCTGCACCCCATGGACATCTTCCTGCCCAAGAGCGAGCGACCCCCGGGCCTCCAGTCCGACCAGGCCGCGCAGGCACTGTTCAGCTTCGGCAGCGGCGGCATCGGCGGCACCGGCCTGGGCCAGGGCCACCCCGAACTGATCGGCTTCGCCGGCAACAGCGACTTCATCCTCACCACCGTCGGCGAGGAACTGGGCCTGGCCGGAGTGATGGCCGTACTGCTCCTGTACGTCCTGCTCGCACAGCGCGGCCTGCGCGTCGGCCTCACCGCCCGCGACCCCTTCGGCAAGCTGCTGGCCGTGGGCCTGGCCGGCGCGCTGCTCCTCCAGGTCTTCGTCGTCTCCGGCGGCGTCACCGGCCTCATACCGCTGACCGGCAAGGCGCTGCCGTTCCTGGCCAAGGGCGGGTCGTCACTGGTCGCGAACTGGGTGATGGTGGCGCTGCTCATCCGTATCAGCGACAGCGCGCAGCGGCGGCGCGAGCCGGTGGCGGCGCTGCCGGGCGGGCGGGGCGGCGCGCGTGGACGGCGCGCGCGGGTGGCCGACCCGGACGCGACACAGGCCACGCCGCGCGTGGAGGCGGCGCTGCCGGGGCCCGCGGGCCGGGCAGACGCCGGCCACGGACGCCGCGCCCGCCGCACACGCGGCTAGGGCGTTTCGCCCGGACCACCACCCCGCCGCTCTCCCCGCCCCCTGGCCCACAATGGGCCAGGTGAACCAGGCGAACGACCTCGACTCCTTCTCCGCGCTGCACACGCCCGAAGGGCAGGCGCTGCTGGCCGAACTGCGCGACCACGACCCGGCCGACGAGCTGGCGACCGCGACCCGGCTGCGGCGCGACCACCCCGCGCAGCTGGTCTCCGCCGCGCTGGGCCAGGCGCGGCTACGGCAGCGCGCCGCGGCGAAGTTCGGCGCGGACGCCGCACGCATGTACTTCACGCCCAACGGCGTCGAACAGTCCACCCGCAGCACCGTCGCCCGCCACCGGGCCGCCCGCCTCGCCGCCCTCGGCGTCCGCTCCCTCACCGACCTGTGCTCCGGCATCGGCGGCGACGCGATCGCGCTCGCCCGCGCCGGCATCCACGTCCTCGCCGTCGACCGCGACCCGCTGACCTGCGCGGCGGCCCGCGCCAACGCCGAAGCGCTGGGGCTCGCAGACCGGATCGAGGTGCGCTGCGCCGATGTCACCGAAGTGGACACGGCCGGGTACGACGCGGTCTTCGTCGACCCGGCGCGGCGCGGCGGCCGGGGCGGCCGCGGCGGCCGGATCTTCGACCCCGAGGCGTACTCGCCGCCGCTGTCCTGGGCCGTCGAGGCCGCCCGTACGGCCCCGTACGCGGCCCTCAAGATCGCGCCGGGCATCCCGCACGAAATCATCCCGGACGGGGCCGAGGCGGAATGGATCTCCGACGGCGGCGACGTGAAGGAAGCCGTCCTGTGGTTCGGCACCACCCCCGGCGCGCGCGGCGCCACCCTGCTCCCCGCCGGACACACCCTGCACGGCACCGGCCTGCCCGACCCCGCACCCGGCCCGGTCGGCCGCTGGCTGTACGAACCGGACGGCGCCGTCATCCGCGCCCACCTCGTCGCCGAGGTCGCCCAGCAGGTCGACGGCCGCCTGATCGACCCCACCATCGCCTACGTCACCGCGGACGAGCACCGGCCGACCCCGTACGCCGGCGCCTACGAGATCACCGACACGCTGCCGTTCAACGTCAAGAAGCTCAAGGCGCTGCTGCGCGAACGCGGCATCGGCGTCGCCGTCATCAAGAAGCGCGGCTCGGCCGTCGAACCCGACGACCTGCGCAAGAAACTGAAACTCTCCGGACCGCACTCCTGCGTCATCTTCCTGACGCGGGTCGCGGGCGCCCCCACGATGCTGCTGGGCCGGGAAGCCCCCGCCGCCTGACGCGGCTACGCCAGGTCCGTCAGCTGCTCCGCGTACACCTGCGAGAGCGGCTGCGGGCCGACGTACTGCTGGCAGGTGCACTGCCCCGGCTCGTACGCGACCGGCTTCTTCTCCGCGTCCCAAGCCGTCGGAACCTGGACCGTCTCATGACACTTGCCCTGCTTGTCGTGCTTGGCGAGATGGTGCGTACACCCGCACACCGCCTCCGGCGGCCGCTGCGCCGCCTCCAGCTCCAGCCGCTCCTGCCGCGCGCCCTCCAGCCGCTCCATCTTGCGCGCGTGCCGCGTACTCATCGCCTTCCGCCCGACGTCCGCGACCTTGGCGAAACCCCCCGCCATGAAAAACGCGAACACCCACCAGATCCAGTTCACGGCCTGCCGCCCCCCTGTATGCCTGCATTTGTTCTAGGCCAGGGTATGACGTGGGGCCAGGGCAAGGGGAGGGCAGGGCGCTCCCTCAAAGGCTCCCGAATGGCGGAACGATGCGCGTGACCACCAGCAGCTTGCTCCGGGGAGCCGGGAGAAAGAAAAAGTACCCGCCGGCTGCATCCATCCGGCGCATCCCACCGGGGCGAGGCCCGTCGCCCATGTCGGTGATGTCCACCCCCACATCGGCCAGTTCGACGAGTTGGCCGGCCAAGTGCTCGACCTCGGCCACCACCTCGGCCGGCAAGCCTCCCGCCACATGCTGGAAGTCGGGGTCGTACTCCCACTCCCAGGTTTCCTTCAAGACGCTTCCTGCGCCACGGCGGCGTGGGCGGCGTCAAGGATGCGGCCGAGTTCGGCCGCGGCGCTCCGGGCCTCGTCCGCGTTGTCGGTGGCCTGGGCCAGGTCCTCCAGCTCCCGGAACCTGGCAGCGATCTTGGGATGACGCTGAATGTGCACGTAGACGGCCCACTGGGCCGTGAAGCGCCGCAACGGCAGGAGATCGGAGCCCTGCCGGGCCTGGTCCGCGGCCCGGGAGAGCTCGCGGGCGAACGCGGGCAGCGCGGCGGGGGCGATCTGCGCCACGGCTTCGCGCAGCAGCGTGATGGACGCCGGCGGCTGGGGGATGAGGGGGCGCTCGGAGGCACTGGCGGTCATCGGTTCTCCCATGGGCGGGATTCTGGGCCGTGGGCCCAGAGTAGCCAGCGGGAACCGGGATGCTTCATGCGAACGAGTGGCGCGGCAGGTGTCATGGAACCTGCCGCGGCGCTCGCGCCCCTACGAGTACAGGTTGTCCTTGCTCAGCTCGTGGAAGTGGTCGTGGTCGTGGTTGTGGCCATGGGTGTGCGTGTGGCCGTGGCTTCCGTGGTCGTGGTCCGGCGCCGGTACGTGTGGTTCCGTCACCGGGAGGGACGAGTCCGCCGGGAGGTCCCAGGCGGAGGCGGGGCGGTTGCGGGCGACCATTTCGGCGCCGAGGGCGGCGACCATGGCGCCGTTGTCGGTGCAGAGCTTGGGGCGGGGGACGCGCAGGGTGATGCCCGCCTTCTCGCAGCGGTGCTGGGCCAGCGCGCGGAGGCGGGAGTTGGCCGCGACGCCGCCGCCGATCATCAGGTGGTCGACGCCGTTGTCCTTGCAGGCGCGTACCGCCTTGCGGGTCAGGACGTCGACGACCGCCTCCTGGAAGGACGCCGCGACGTCCGCGACGGGGACCTCCTCGCCCGCGGCGCGCTTGGCCTCGATCCAGCGGGCGACGGCGGTCTTGAGGCCGGAGAAGGAGAAGTCGTAGACCGGGTCGCGCGAGCCGGTCAGGCCGCGCGGGAACCGGATCGCGTCCGGGTTGCCCTCGCGTGCGTAGCGGTCGATGACCGGGCCGCCGGGGAAGCCCAGGTGCAGGACGCGCGCGACCTTGTCGAACGCCTCGCCCGCCGCGTCGTCGATGGTCGAGCCGAGGGGGCGTACGTCGGAGGTGATGTCGGGGGCGAGCAGGAGGGAGGAGTGGCCGCCGGAGACCAGCAGGGCCATCGTCGGCTCGGGCAGCGCGCCGTGTTCGAGCTGGTCGACGCAGATGTGGGAGGCGAGGTGGTTGACGCCGTAGAGCGGCTTGCCGAGGGCGTAGGCGTACGCCTTGGCGGCCGAGACGCCGACGAGCAGGGCGCCCGCCAGGCCGGGGCCGGCGGTGACCGCGATGCCGTCGAGGTCGGACGCCGCGACGCCGGCCTCCTTGAGGGCGCGCTGGATGGTGGGGACCATCGCTTCCAGGTGCGCGCGCGAGGCCACTTCCGGTACGACGCCGCCGAAGCGCGCGTGCTCGTCGACGCTGGAGGCGACGGCGTCCGCGAGGAGCGTGTGGCCGCGCACGATGCCGACGCCGGTCTCGTCGCAGGAGGTCTCGATGCCGAGGACGAGGGGTTCGTCAGCCATGGGTCCGGGTTCCTTGTGCGGGGGACGGGGAGGAGGGGGTGTGGTCCGGGGATTCGGAGGGAGTTTCGGAGGGGGACTCGGTGGTGCGGCGCATGACCAGGGCGTCCACGTTGCCCGGTTGGTAGTAGCCGCGCCGGAATCCGATCGGTTCGAAGCCGAACCGTTCGTACAGGCGCTGTGCCCGCGTGTTGTCGACGCGTACTTCGAGCAGCACCTCGGCGCATTCGAAGGCGGTCGCGGCGGACAGCAGCTCGGTCAGCAGCCGCGCGCCGAGTCCTGAGCCCCACTGGTCGCGGGCGGTGGCGATGGTCTGGATGTCGCCGGTGCCGTCGACGGCGGCGAGGCCGCCGTAGCCGACCAGGCGGCCGTCCAGTTCGGCGACGAGGTAGCGGCGGTTGGCGGCGGGGCCGCGCGCGTGCGCCAGCTCGGACCAGAACATCCCCGCCGACCAGGCATCCTCGGGGAACAGCTCGCGCTCCAGGTCGAGGACCGGCGCGATGTCCCACCAGCGCATCTCGCGGAGTACGGCGCCGTCCCGTGTGCCCTCCGCGGCTGCCACCCGTGCCGTCACTTCGGGGTGACCACCTTGTAGTTGGCGGGCACCTGTGCGTCCGGGCGGCGCAGGTACAGCGGCTGCGGCGGCAGCAGTTCCTCCCCGCGCGCCAGCTTCTCCGCGGCCAGCGCGGCGAGCGCGCCCGCGGACTGGTGCTCGGGGCCGCCGTCGCGTACGCCGGTGAAGGTGTCGGCGTACAGCAGCGCGCCGGCGCCCACCGACGGCAGCGCGCCGGCCTCGGCGGCGATGTCCGCGGGGCGGTCGACGGCGGGTTCGGTGAGCCGTGTGCGGGCGTCGGCGTAGCGCGCCCAGTAGACCTCCTTGCGGCGGGCGTCCGTGGCCACCAGGAACGGCTCGTCGAGGCCGGCGGCGTACGCGATGCCGTCCAGCGTGCACAGGCCGTGCACCGGTACGCCGAGGGCGGCTCCGAAGGTCGCGGCGGTGACGAGCCCGACCCGCAGGCCCGTGTAGGGGCCGGGGCCGACCCCGACGACGATGTCGCTGACCGCGTCGAGTTTCACGCCGGCCTCGGCGAGCACCCGGTCGACGGCGGGCAGCAGCAGTTCGCCGTGCCGGCGGGCGTCCACCTGGCGTTCCTCGGCGAGGACGCGCGTGCCGTCGTGGACGGCGACGGTGACGGCGGGGGTTGCGGTGTCCAGAGCAAGCAGCAGCACGCCTTCAAGACTACGGCGCGGCGGTGGATGCCTTGCCGGGTGCTACCGTCACCCGTAGTCACGCGCGTACGAAAGGTGGCACGGCGGTGTCCGCAAAGAGCAGCTCGATCGTCACCGCTCTGACCACGGTTGCGCTCGCCGCCGTGGGGTTCCTCGCCTACCAGGCGTCCGCCTCGGCCCCGGACCACAGCACCGCCGGCAAGCACCCGTCGTCCTCCGCGAGCCCGGAGCCGGGCAAGGGCGGGGACGGCGCGCGGCAGCCGAAGCCCGAGGCCGCGCCGCCCGCCGATTCGGGCCAAGGCGAGCGGGTCGTCTACGCGCTGGGCGCGAAGCGGGTGTGGCTGGTCACGGGGGACGGCAAGGTGAAGCGGACCTACGAGGTCACGCCGAGCAGCGTCTCCCCCGCGCCGGGGACGTACAAGGTCAAGGGGCGGACGTTGAAGGTCAAGGGCTCGGACGGCATCCCCATCGAGCACGTGGTGCGTTTCACGGTCGCCGACGGCGTAGTGATCGGTTTCAGCGCGGCGGTCGACGGCTCGATGCCCGACCCGAACGCGAAGAAGAAGACGGGCGGCATCCGGGAGTCCCGTGAGGACGGCGCCGCGATGTGGGACTTCGCGCTGGGCGAGACGAAGGTCGTCGTCGTTCCCTGAGGGGCTGTCCCGGTGGCCGGGTCCTGAACGGGGTTTCTACGCGGCGTTGCGCGCGCCGTCGCCGTCCTTCGGTGCGCCGTCCTCCGTGTCCGCTTCCGTCGCTTCCGCACGGGCGGGCGGCTCGGGGGGCGTGGACACCGCGCTGGCCGCGGCGCACGCCGCCAGCAGCTGGTTCATGGTCGGCGTCGGCTCGGACGCACCACGTCCGTCGCGCCGTACCGCTGCGGTGGCGGGCTGGTGGGCCGACATGGATGCCTCCCGTGGCTCCTGGGCAACCGGGCGTAGTTAGGCAGACCTAACCGGCTCTCTCTTCACCCATGTGACCACGTTCGGCGCCGCGCGCGCAACATCTTCCCGACGGCTTGTCGGAAACTACGGGGGCGGCCGGCGGGACCGGAGCTAGGACGCCGCCAGCGCCGTCAGGTCCGCGGCCGTCCAGCGGGGGCCGACGCCGCGTACCGCGACCTCGCGCACGTCGTCCGCGTCCGCCACCTCGTCGCCGGCGGCCAGGCCCGGCGCGTCCGCGCCCACGGCGCGCTCGATGACCACGTGCAGCCGGTCCTCGGACAGCTCCTCGACCTTGCCGTCGCCCCACTCCACGACCACCACCGACTCGGGCAGCGACACGTCGAGGTCCAGGTCCTCCATCTCGTCGAGCCCGCCGCCGAGCCGGTACGCGTCCACGTGCACCAGCGCCGGGCCGCCGGCCAGCGGCGGGTGCACCCGCGCGATCACGAACGTCGGCGAGGTGACCGCGCCGCGCACGCCGAGGCCCTCGCCCAGCCCGCGGGTGAGCGTCGTCTTGCCCGCTCCCAGCTCCCCGGTCAGCAGCACCAGGTCCCCCGGCCGCAGCAGTCCGGCCAGCCTGCGGCCCAACTCCCGCATCTGGTCGGGTGACTTGACGGTTACGTGCACGGATGTCTCGGTGGCGCTCATGCGCCGATGGTACGGCGCACCCCGCCGGCATTCCGAACCCGCCCGCGAGCCGCGGGAGCCGCCCGCTACGCCCGCGCCGAGCGCGCCCCCGCCGCCGTCGCCGCGGCCCGTTCGATCAGCGTCTCCAGGTGGCCGGTGACCACCTCGGGGCGCTCCAGCATCACCAGGTGGCCCGCGCCCGGCTCGCACACCGACTCCGCGGCCGGCAGCAGCCCGGCGATGGCGTCGCTGTGGTCGGACGGGGTGATCAGGTCGCGGTCGCCGGCCAGCACCAGCGCCGGCACGGGGTCGAAGGCGGCCAGCGCCTCGGTCTTGTCGTGCACGGCGAAGGCCGGGAAGAACTCGGCGACCACGTCGATCGGCGTCGCCTCGATCATCCGTTCCGCGAACCGCGCCACCCCCGGGTCCACCTCTTTCGGCGTACCGAACGAGTAGCGCTTGACCAGCCCGGCGAAGAGGTCGGCCGTCGCCCGCCGGCCCTTCTCGACCAGCTCGCTCTGCGCGCCCAGCGCCTTGAGCACGCCCGGCGCCAGCTTGTGGAACGCCTTGACGCCCAGGGACGGCAGCCCGAAGGCGACCTCGCTCAGCCGTCCTGCCGAGGTGCCGATCAGCGCGACGCCGACGACCCGCTCCGCCACGTACTCGGGGAACTGGTCGGCCAGCGCCATCACCGTCATGCCGCCCATGGAGTGCCCGACCAGCACGATCGGCCCTTCGGGCACGGTGGCGTCCAGCACCGCCTTGAGGTCCCGGCCCAGCAGGTCGATGGTGACCCGCTCGGAGCCGTCGCGCTGGGCCCTGCCGCGCTCCGAGCGGCCGTGGCTGCGCTGGTCCCAGTGGACGCTGCGCACCGCGCCGCGCAGGGCCGCGCGCTGGAAGTGCCAGGAGTCCTGGTTCAGGCAGTAGCCGTGGCTGAAGACGACCGTGGGCGCTTCGGAGCGGCGCCCCAGCAGTCCCCGCAGCCGCTTGCGGCGCGCTCCGCCGCCCTTGCCGTCCCCCGGCTCGTCGATTTCGTAGTACAGCTCGGTGCCGTCCTCGGCCACCGCCGTGCCCGGCGTGCCGCGCAGCGTCCCGTACGGGCCCGCCGAATCCAGCGCGAGCCGCGCCTTGCGCCGCATGCCCCGGCCGACCGTGAGCCGCTCGATGGCCACGCCCGCCGCGGCGCCCGCCGCCACCACTCCGATGGCGGCGCCCGCGATGCCCGCGTGCCGTCCCGCCCGTGTCCAGCTGCCGACCGCCGTGGCCGCTTCCGCCGCCGCGTCCACCGCGTCGATCGCGGTGTCGGTGGCCGCCCCCGTCCTGTCGCTCATGTACCGCTCCCCGTGTCCGCGCGCTCGTCAACATAGACGCGTGGCACCCGGGTACCGATCCGCGTGACGATTTCGTACCCGATGGTGCCCGTCGCACGCGCCCAGTCCTCGGCGGTCGGCTCGCCCCGGTCGCCCGGGCCGAACAGCACAGCCACGTCTCCCACCTGGGCCGAGTCCCCGCCAAGATCGACCACAAACTGATCCATCGCGATTCTTCCGGCGACCGTGCGCCATTTGCCCGCAACCAGGACCGGTCCGCTGCCCGACGCATGCCGGGGGATGCCGTCGGCGTAGCCGAGCGGGACGAGGGCGAGCGTGGTGTCGCCGGACGTCGTGTAGTGGTGCCCGTACGAGACGCCGTGGCCGCCCGGCACCTGTTTGACCGACGCGAGCGACGCCTCCAGCGTCATCACCGGCCGCAGCCCGTAGTCCTCCGGCACGCCCATCTCGGGGCTGGGCGAGACGCCGTAGACGCCGATCCCGGCGCGGACCAGGTCGAAGTGCGCCTGGGGGAGGCTGAGCAGCGCCGGGGTGTTGGCGTGGTGGTACACCTCCGGGTCCAGGCCCGCGCGCTCGGCCACCGCGCGCGCCTCGGCGAAGACCGCGAGCTGGGCGTCGATGGAGGGGTGGCCCGGCTCGTCGGCGCAGGCGAAGTGCGACCAGACGCCGGTGACCCGGATCGCGCCCTCGGCCTCCGCCGCGCGAGCCGCGGCGACCAGCTCGGGCCAGTCGGCGGGCTGGCAGCCGCTGCGGCCCAGGCCGGTGTCCACCTTGAGCTGGACGCGGGCGGTACGGCCGCACGCCCGCGCCGCGTCCGAGACCTCGCGCAGCGCCCACAGGGCGCTGACCGACACGTCGACGTCCTCCTCGACCGCCTGCCGCCAGGGCCCGCCCGGCGTCCACAGCCAGCACATCAGCCGGCCGGTGTCGCCCGCGGCGCGCAGCGCGAACGCCTCCTCGGGGAGGGCGGTGCCCAGCCATGTCGCCCCGGCCTCCCGCGCGGCGCGGCCGCACCGCACCGCACCGTGGCCGTAGCCGTCGGACTTCACCACGGCCATCAGCTCGGCCCGGGGCGCGCGGGCCCGCAGCGCGCGCACGTTGGAGCGCACCGCGGCGAGGTCGATGGCCGCGCGGGCGCGCGTGGCTGTCTGGTTCATCCGCCCAGTGTCTCAGGACGGATGATCGGGCCGACGGGGTATGTGCGCCGGTTGTTACGGGCGAGGTGGGCGGGGTGCCGGCCGGCGCCCGGCGGCAGGGCCCCCTCAGTGCCGGCGCACTTCCCGCCACGCCTCCCCCAGCGCCCCCGCCACGTCCGTCGCCAGGATCGGCGCGCCGTCCGGGGCGGCCGCCAGCCGGGCGGCGAGGCCGTGCAGATACGCGCCGGCGGCAGCCGCGTCGCGCGCGGGCAGGCCGGTGGCCAGGAGCGAGCCGGTGAGGCCGGACAGCACGTCGCCGCTGCCGGCCGTGGCCAGCCAGCCCGTGCCGGTGGGGTTGGCGCGTACGGGGCCGCCCGCCGCGTCGGCGACGAGGGTCGTGGAGCCCTTCAAGAGGGCCGTGGCGCCGTACCGCCCGGCCAGTTCCCGCACGGAGTGCAGGCGGGCCGCCTCGACCTCCGTACGGTCGGCGCCGAGCAGTGCGGCGGCCTCTCCCGCGTGCGGCGTCAGCAGGGTGGGCGCGCCCCGGTCCCGTACCCGCGCGGGGTCCAGGAAGCGCAGCCCGTCGGCGTCCACCAGGACCGGCACATCGGAGTCGAGGACGTCCGCCATGGCGTCGGAGTCGTCGCCGATGCCGGGGCCGATGACCCACGCCTGGACGCGGCCCGCCTTCGAGGGCGGGCCGGCGTGCACGAGCGTCTCCGGGAACTGCGCGAGGACGGCGTCGACCGCCGGGCCCACGTACCGTACGGCCCCGGCGCCGCCCCGCAGCGCCCCGGACACGGCCAGCACCGCGGCGCCCGGATAGCGCGCGGAGCCCGCCACCACGCCCACGACGCCGCGCCGGTACTTGTCGCTCTCCGCCGAGGGGCGGGGCAGCAGGTCCGCCACGTCGGCGTACTGCAACGCCTCGGCCTCGGCCTCGGCGGGCAGCTCCAGACCGATGTCCACCAGGCGCAGCGCGCCCGCGTACTCACGCGCCGGGTCGATGAACAGCCCCGGCTTGTACGCGCCGAAGGTCACCGTCGCGTCGGCCCGTACGGCGTCGCCCGCCACTTCCCCGGTGTCCGCGTCCACGCCGCTCGGCAGGTCGACGGAGACCACCAGGGACTGCCGCGCCGCGTCGGCCAGCCGGGCCGCCTCCGGGCGCAGCCCGCCCTTGCCGCCGATGCCGACGATGCCGTCCACGACCAGGTCGGCGCGCGCGATGTCGGCCAGGGCGTCGCCCGACACCCGGCCACCGGCCGTCCGCAGCGCCGCCAGGCCGCCCGCGTGGGCCCGGTCGGGCGACAGCAGGACGGCGCGTACGCCCGCGCCGCGCCGGGCCAGCCTGGCGCCCGCGTACAGCGCGTCGCCGCCGTTGTCGCCGCTGCCCACGAGCAGCACGACCCGGGACCCGTACACCCGTCCCAGCAGGTCGGCGCAGGCCACCGCCAGTCCGGCGGCGGCCCGCTGCATCAGGGCTCCCTCGGGCAGCCGCGCCATCAGGTCCCGCTCGGCAGCCCGCACGACATCCACGCTGAATGCAGTCCTCATGCCCCCAGTCTCACCCCGGGCGGCAACAACATTCCTCCGGCTCGCCCGGCCGCCCCACGGGCACCGCTCACCCCTCCGCGATCACCACCGCCGAGGCCACGCCCGCGTCGTGACTGAGCGACACATGCCACGAGCGGACGCCGAGTTCCGCCGCCCTGGCCGCGACCGTCCCGCTGATCCTGAGTATCGGCTGCCCGGTCTCCAGGACCGCCACCTCCGCGTCCGTCCACCGCAGCCCGCCGGGCGCACCCAGCGCCTTGGCCACCGCCTCCTTGGCGGCGAACCGCGCCGCGAGCGACGCGGCGCCCCGCCGCTCGCCGCTCGGCAGCGTCAGCTCCGCCTCGACGAACAGCCGGCCGGCCAGCTCCGGCGTACGTTCCAAGGCCGCCGCGAAGCGGTCGATCTCGGCGACGTCGATCCCCACCCCGATGATCATTCGACCGTCACCGACTTGGCGAGGTTGCGCGGCTGGTCGACCTCGTTGCCGCGCGCGGTGGCCAGTTCGCAGGCGAAGACCTGGAGCGGCACCGTGGAGACCAGGGGCTGGAGCAGGGTGGGCGTGCGCGGGATGCGTACGAGGTGGTCCGCGTACGGGACGACCGTCTCGTCGCCCTCCTCCGCGATCACGATCGTGCGCGCTCCCCTGGCCCGGATCTCCTGGATGTTCGAGACGATCTTGTCGTGCAGCACGGACCGCCCGCGCGGCGACGGCACCACCACGACGACCGGCACGCCCTCCTCGATCAGGGCGATCGGACCGTGCTTCAGCTCGCCCGCCGCGAAGCCCTCCGCGTGCATGTACGCGAGCTCCTTGAGCTTCAGCGCGCCCTCCAGGGCGACCGGGTAGCCCACGTGCCGCCCCAGGAACAGCACCGTGTTCTGGTCCGAGAGGCTGCGCGCCAGCTCCCGCACCGGCTCCATCGTGCCCAGGACCTGTTCGACCTGCGTGCCGATCTCGGCCAGCTCACGCACCACGGCCCGGATCTCGTCCCCCCACTTGGTGCCCCGCACCTGGCCCAGGTACAGCGCGAGCAGGTAACAGGCCACCAGCTGCGTCAGGAACGCCTTGGTCGAGGCGACCGCCACCTCGGGGCCCGCGTGGGTGTACAGCACGGCGTCCGACTCGCGCGGGATCGTCGAGCCGTTGGTGTTGCAGACCGCGAGCACCTTCGCGCCCTGCTCGCGGGCGTGCCGCACCGCCATCAGCGTGTCCATCGTCTCGCCGGACTGCGAGATGGCGACGACCAGCGTGCGCGGGTCCAGGATCGGGTCCCGGTAGCGGAACTCGCTCGCCAGCTCCACCTCGCAGGGGATGCGCGTCCAGTGCTCGATCGCGTACTTGGCGATCATCCCGGCGTGGAAGGCCGTGCCGCAGGCCACTATCACCACCTTCGTGGCCTCGCGCAGCACCGATACGGGGATGCGCACCTCGTCCAGCGAGAGCACCCCGGAGGCGTCCACCCGGCCCAGCAGCGTGTCGGCGACGGCCTTCGGCTGCTCGGCGATCTCCTTGAGCATGAAGTAGTCGTAGCCGCCCTTCTCGGCGGCCGACGCGTCCCAGTCCACGTGGTAGTGCCGCACCTCGCCCGGCGCGCCGTCGAAGCCGGTGACCGTCACCCCGTCCCTGCGCACCTCCACGACCTGGTCCTGGCCCAGTTCGACGGCCTCCCGGGTGTACGCGATGAACGCCGCCACGTCCGAGGCGAGGAACGCCTCGTCCTCGCCCACGCCCACCACCAGCGGGGAGTTGCGGCGGGCGCCGACCACCACATCAGGCGCGTCCGCGTGCACCGCCACCAGCGTGAACGCGCCCTCCAGCCGGCGGCACACCTGGCGCATCGCCTCGGCCAGATCCCCGCAGGAGGAGAAGTCCTCCGCGAGCAGGTGCCCGACGACCTCCGTGTCGGTCTCGGAGGCCAACGCGTGCCCGCGCTCCGCCAGTTCGGCGCGCAGGGCCGCGAAGTTCTCGATGATGCCGTTGTGGACGACGGCGACCCGCCCGGCGTTGTCCAGGTGCGGGTGGGCGTTGGCATCGGTCGGCCCGCCGTGCGTGGCCCACCGCGTGTGCCCGACCCCGGTCGCGCCGGCCGGCAGCGGACGGTCGGCCAGTTCCTTCTCCAGGTTGGCGAGTTTGCCCGCCTTCTTGGCCGCCGCCAGCCCCCCGTCGGCCAGTACGGCCACCCCGGCCGAGTCGTAGCCGCGGTACTCCAGCCGCTTCAGCCCGGCGAGAACGACGTCCAGGGCGGACCGGCCGCCCACGTAACCCACGATTCCGCACATGGAGGCAGCCTACGGGCCCGGCCGATCAATACCGCCGCGCCATCCGGTCAATGGCGCCGCCGCGCCGGGCCTGCGCGGCGGCGCGACACGCGGCCCCGGCGGCCACGACCCCACCCCGGGATGAACCGGCCGCCGCGCCTGCGGACAATGGGCGCGTGCCCCTCACGACAGAGCCGACCGAGTCGCAGCACCGCCGCCGCGCCGAGCGCACGCCGTACGTCGACCTGACGCGCGCGGAGTGGAGCGCCCTGCGGGAGAAGACACCGCTGCCGCTGACCGCCGAGGAGGTCGAGCGGCTGCGCGGCCTGGGCGACGTCATCGACCTGGACGAGGTCCGCGACGTCTACCTTCCGCTGTCCCGCCTGCTCAACCTGTACGTGGGCGCGTCCAGCAACCTGCGCGGCGCCCTGAACACCTTCCTCGGCGACGCGGGCGGCGGCCACGGCGCGCAGCCCGGCACCCCGTTCGTCATAGGGGTCGCGGGCAGCGTGGCGGTCGGCAAGTCCACCACCGCCCGGCTCCTCCAGGCGCTGCTGGCCCGCTGGCCGGAGCACCCACGCGTCGAGCTGGTCACCACCGACGGCTTCCTGTTCCCCAACGCCGAGCTGCACCGCCGCGGCCTGATGTCGCGCAAGGGCTTCCCCGAGTCGTACGACCGCCGGGCCCTGACCCGTTTCGTGGCCGATGTGAAGTCGGGAAAGTCCGAGGTCAGCGCCCCGGTCTACTCCCACCTGATCTACGACATCGTGCCCGGCGAGCGGCTGACCGTACACCGCCCCGACATCCTCATCGTCGAGGGTCTCAACGTCCTCCAGCCCGCCCTGCCCGGCAAGGACGGCCGCACCCGCCTCGGCCTCGCCGACTTCTTCGACTTCTCGGTGTACGTCGACGCCCGCACCGAGGACATCGAACGCTGGTACCTGGGCCGGTTCCGCAAGCTGCGCGAGACCGCCTTCCAGAACCCGTTCTCGTACTTCCGCAAGTACACCCAGGTTTCCGAGGACGAGGCCCTCGACTACGCGCGGATGATGTGGCGCACCGTCAACAAGCCCAACCTGGAACAGAACGTCGCCCCGACCCGCGGCCGCGCCAACCTCGTCCTGCGCAAGGGCCCCGACCACAAGGTGCAGCGGCTGTCACTGCGCAAGCTGTGAGCCGGGGCCTCGGCGGTTGAAGGCCGCGGCGGGGATCGCCCCCAAGGGGGCGTCCCGGGGCGCCCGCACCCCGGGCGCCCCTTGGACCTCTTCCGGGACCGGCTAGCCCAGCGCCGACTTCACCGCATCCGCCAGACGGCCGGCCACGGCCCCCGCCTGCTCGATGTCGGCGGCCTCGACCATGACCCGCACCAGCGGCTCGGTGCCCGAGGGGCGCAGCAGCACGCGCCCGGTGGCGCCCAGCTCGCGCTCCGCCTCCGCGACGGCCGAGGTGACCTCGGGCGACGTAGCGACCCGGGTCTTGTCCACGTCCGGCACGTTGACCAGCACCTGCGGCAGGCGGTCCATGACGCGGACCAGCTCGCCCAGCGGGCGGCCCGTCGCCGCGACGCGCGCGGCCAGCATGAGGCCGGTGAGCGTGCCGTCGCCGGTCGTCGCGTGGTCCAGCGCGATCACGTGCCCGGACTGCTCGCCGCCGAGCGCGTAACCGCCGGACTTCATCTCCTCCAGGACGTACCGGTCGCCGACCGCCGTCTGGACGAAGGTCAGGCCCTCGCGCTCCATGGCCAGCTTGAAGCCCAGGTTGGACATGACGGTCGCCACGACGGTGTTCTTGCGCAGCGTGCCCGCCTCGCGCATGCCCAGGGCCAGTACGGCGAGGATCTGGTCGCCGTCGATCTCGTTGCCCTCGCGGTCCACCGCCAGGCAGCGGTCCGCGTCGCCGTCGTGCGCGACACCCAGGTCGGCGCCGTGCTCGACCACCGCGTCGCGCAGGTTGCCGATGTGCGTGGAGCCGCAGTCGTCGTTGATGTTCAGGCCGTCGGGGTCGGTGCCGATGGTGACGACCTCGGCGCCGGCCCGGGCGAACGCCTCGGGGGAGACGCGGGACGCCGCGCCGTGCGCGCCGTCGATGACGATCTTCAGGCCGTCGAGGCGGTTGGGCAGCACGCCGACCAGGTGGGCCACGTAGTTGTCGAAGCCCTGGTCGTAGTCCTTGACCCGGCCCACGCCGGCGCCGGTGGGCCGGTCCCACGGCTCGCCGGAGCTGTGCGAGCGGTACGTGCGCTCGATGCGGTCCTCCAGCTCGTCGGCGAGCTTGTGGCCGCCGCGGGCGAAGAACTTGATGCCGTTGTCGGGCATCGGGTTGTGGCTGGCGGAGAGCATCACGCCCAGGTCCGCGCCGAGGGAGCCGGTCAGGTACGCCACGGCCGGGGTGGGCAGCACACCGACCCGCAGGACGTCCACGCCCGCACTGGCCAGGCCCGCGACGACCGCGGCCTCCAGGAACTCCCCGGACGCCCGCGGATCACGGCCGACCACGGCCACCGGCCGATGGCCCTCAAAGGTGCCGGCTTCCGCGAGCACATGCGCCGCCGCGACCGAGAGACCGAGCGCCAGCTCCGCCGTGAGATCCGCGTTGGCGACACCGCGCACACCGTCCGTGCCGAAGAGTCGTCCCACTGGTGTCCTCCGAGTTGATGTACGTGGACCAGGGCATTGCGTCCAGGTATACGCCGCTGGTCCCGGATAGCCGAACGCCCCGGCAGCACGGATGGTGCCACCGGGGCGTTCGCCAAGAGCTGCGCGAGCAGCCAAGCGGCAATTAGCGCTTGCTGTACTGCGGCGCCTTGCGGGCCTTCTTGAGACCGGCCTTCTTGCGCTCGACCGCACGGTCGTCGCGCTTGAGGAAGCCGGCCTTCTTGAGCGGGCCGCGGTTGTTGTCCTCGTCCGCCTCGTTCAGCGCACGGGCCACGCCCAGGCGCAGCGCGCCGGCCTGGCCGGAGATGCCGCCGCCGGAGATGCGGGCCACCACGTCGTAGCGGTTGTCGAGCTCGAGCACCTTGAAGGGCTCGTTGACTTCCTGCTGGTGCACCTTGTTCGGGAAGTAACCCTCAAGAGTACGACCGTTGATCTTCCACTGGCCGGAGCCGGGGATGATCCGCACGCGGGCGATGGCGTTCTTGCGACGGCCCAGGCCGGCGGCCGGCTGCGGGTCGCCGAAGCGCGAGGCGAGCGACTCGGAGGTGTACTCACCCTCCAGCGGAACCTCGGTCTCGGTGGTGTACTCCTCGACCTCGTCCAGCGGGGTCTCGGGGGTGGTCTCAGCCACGATTCTCCTCAGATTCTCTTCGTCTTAGGGGGTGGCCGGACTTACTGCGCGACCTGGGTGATCTCGAACGGGACCGGCTGCTGAGCAGCGTGCGGGTGCTCGGCGCCCGCGTAGACCTTCAGCTTCGAGAGCATCTGACGGCCCAGGGTGTTCTTGGGGAGCATGCCCTTGATGGCCTTCTCGACGGCCTTCTCGGGGTTCTTGTCGAGGAGCTCGTCGTAGCGCACCGAGCGCAGACCGCCCGGGAAGCCGGAGTGGCGGTAGGCCATCTTCTGGCTGCGCTTGTTGCCGGACAGGTGCACCTTGTCGGCGTTGATGATGACGACGAAGTCGCCGGTGTCGACGTGCGGCGCGTACACCGGCTTGTGCTTGCCCCTCAGGAGGGACGCGGCCTGGGAGGCCAGACGGCCCAGGACAACGTCCTGCGCGTCAATGATGTGCCACTGGCGCTGGACATCGCCGGGCTTGGGGCTGAACGTACGCACGGTTAGCCTTCGCTTCTTCAGTGAATAGGGTCCTGTACTGGTCACCTCGGTCGATCTCCAGCACTGGCTGCACCACGGGTGACGCAACCCGGGTTCCTGCCGCTGGTCATCGGCCCGGTGGACCGGCGTAAGGGCCCCTCACGTGAGATAGAGCAAGCCAATACGCATAACGAACTGGCAGAATACCGGGCCGCCCCCAGCCGGGTCAAAACACGTCCCGAACCGGCGTACGATCCGTGCCCTCGGGCCCCCTCGGCATGATAGCCACCACTTCCCGCACACGCGGCCGCACACACGTCCACGCCAGCACCACCGCCACGGTGCACAGCATCGCCGTGTCCTTGAAGGCCCGCCGGTGCAGCCCCTCCAGATGCGGCCAGGGCAGCCCGCCGACCTGCGGCACCAGGGCGACCCAGAACCACACCGAACGGGGCACCGAGCCCGGCAGGACCACGGAGGCGGCCAGCGGCGGCAGCGCCACCAGCAGGTAGTGGTCGAAGGACGGCCGGGACACCAGGAAGGCCGCGAGCATCAGCATCGCGGCGGTCTCCACGAGCCGCAGCGCGCCCTCGTCGCCGCGCCGCCACCGCAGCCACGCGCACCCGGTCCCGGCCACCGCCGCCACCGCGGCCGCCCCGTACGCCGCGGTCTCCGGTACGCCCAGCCGGGTGAGGATCATGCCGGGCGAGGCGTCGAAGGGGCGCGCGAAGCTGTCCTGGCCGTGCAGCAGGAACGGCAGCGTACGGGTGAAGAACATGCCCGGCCGCGGCATCACCAGCGCCGCCAGCACGGACGCCCCGGCCGGCACGGCCACCGCCACCGCCAGGGCCCGCCACCGCCGCGCGAGCACCAGCAGCAGGAGCAGCGGCGCCAGCAGCGGCTTGAGGGCCAGCGCGAGGCCGAGGACCGCGCCCGCGGCGACCCACCGGGAGCGCAGCGCCAGCAGCAGCATCAGGGGCAGCGCCACCACGGAGGCCAGCGTCCAGTTCCCGATGTTCACGACGTTGCGGAACGGCTCGAAGAACGCCAGGGCCGCCACCCCGAGCACCGCCAGCCGGCTCCGTACGGGAATCCGGAAGATCCGCAGCGAGACAAGCCAGCCCAGCAGCACCAGCCCCACGCCCGCCACCGGCACCAGCAGCCGCAGCGCCCCGGCGGGCAGCAGCGCCTCGGGTACGGCGGCCAGCACCGCGCTCGGCAGGTACAGGAAGCGCTTGTCGGCGTACGGGGCGTCACCGCCCAGCAGCGCCCGCGCCGCCTTCACGACGAAGTCGTTGTCCATGCCGACGGTGGGGCTGTGCCGGTGGACGTGGAAGACCACCGCCGCCATCAGCGCGGAGGCGGCCGCCCACAGGGGCCACGGCGCCCGCCCGAGCAGCCACCCGACGGCCGGGGAGCCGGCGGCCGGGAAACCGGCGGCGGGGGAACCGGCGGCCTCCCCCGCGCCCGTGATGCCCGTTTTCTCCGCACTCATGGCTCAATCTAAGAGCCGCCACCCCACGGCCCACCACCGGACGTGCCCCAAGCGGTGACCGACCGCTACCGCTTCCGCTCCACCCTGCGCTCGTCCCACACCGGCTCCGCCGTCTCCCGCACCCGCCCGTCCGAGCCGAAGACCAGGAACCGGTCGAAGGACCGCGCGAACCACCGGTCGTGCGTCACCGCCAGCACCGTCCCCTCGTACGCCTCCAGCCCCTCCTGCAACGCCTCGGCGCTCTCCAGGTCGAGGTTGTCGGTCGGCTCGTCCAGCAGCAGGGCGGTGGTCCCCGCCAGCTCCAGCAGCAGGATCTGGAAGCGCGCCTGCTGGCCGCCGGACAGCCGGTCGAAGCGCTGCTCGGCCTGGCGCTCCAGCTCGTACCTGCGCAGGGCGCTCATCGCCTTGCCCCGGTCCTTGGCGTGTTCCGTCCACAGGATGTCCAGAAGCGTGCGGCCCTCCAGCTCCGGGTGAGCGTGCGTTTGCGCGAAGTGACCGGGTACGACGCGGGCGCCCAGCTTCCAGGCCCCCGTGTGCGCCACGTCCTCCCCCGCCAGCAACCGCAGGAAGTGCGACTTGCCGGAGCCGTTCGACCCCAGCACCGCGACCCGCTCCCCGTAGAAGACCTCCAGGTCGAAGGGCTTCATCAGCCCGGTCAGCTCAAGGTTCTCGCAGGTCACCGCCCGGACGCCGGTACGGCCGCCCTTGAGCCGCATGGTGATCTCCTGCTCGCGCGGCGGCTCCGGCGGCGGCCCGGCCTCCTCGAACTTGCGCAGCCGCGTCTGCGCGGCGTGGTACCGGGTGGCCAGCTCGTGGCTGATCTCCGCGGCCTGCCGCAGACTGCGCACCAGCTTCTTCAACTGCTCGTGCTTCTCGTCCCAGCGCCGCCGCAGCTCCTCGAAGCGGGCGAAGCGCTCCTTGCGTGCCTCGTGGTACGTGGCGAAACCGCCGCCGTGCACCCACACGTCCGAGCCGCCCGGCCCCGGCTCGACACTGACGATCTTCTCGGCGGAACGGGCCAGCAGCTCCCGGTCGTGGCTGACGAACAGCACCGTCTTCTTCGTCTCGCGCAGCCGCTCCTCCAGCCAGCGCTTGCCCGGCACGTCCAGATAGTTGTCCGGCTCGTCCAGCAGCAGCACCTCGTCCGTGCCGCGCAGCAGCGACTCCAGGACCAGCCGCTTCTGCTCGCCGCCGCTGAGCGTGCGCACCTGGCGCCACTGCGCCTGCTCGTACGGGACGCCCAGCGCGGCCATCGTGCACATGTCCCAGACCGTCTCGGCCTCGTAGCCGCGCGCCTCGGCCCAGTCGCTGAGCGCCTGCGCGTACGCCATCTGCGCGGCCTCGTCGTCCACCGTCATCACGGCGTGCTCGGCCGCGTCCACAGCAGCCGCCGCTTCCCTGATCCGCGGCTGCGCCACCGAGACCAGCAGGTCCCGCACGGTCCGCTCGTCACGCACCGAACCCACGAACTGCGGCATCACACCCAGCCCGCCGCTGACCTTCACCACACCGCCGTGCGGCTGCAGCTCCCCCGAGATCAGCCGCAGCAGCGTCGTCTTGCCCGCCCCGTTGGCGCCGACCAGCGCCACCGCGGCGCCCTCGCCGACCCTGAAGGACACATCGCCCAACAACACCCGCCCGTCCGGCAGGTAGTACTCCAGATGCCCGGCCTCCACGTGTCCCATAGCCCCGGATTGTCGCCGCCCGCCGCGCGTTGCACCAACCGGTTTAGGATGCGCGGCATGAGCTTTGGGAATGGCGGGCCCTTCGGCCCCGGGGGACCGGACTCCTCGACTCCTGACTGGGACGCGCTCGCCGACGAGAGCGAGGCACGCAGCAAACGCCGCCGCTGGCTGTACATCGGCGGCGGCGCGCTGGCGACCCTCGCGGTGGCGGGCATCGTCGCCACCGCCGTGATCACCAGCAACAAGGGCGGCGACCTGCCGCACCCCGTGACGCTGCCGACCGAGTCCGCAGCCCCCAAGCCGTCCTTCTCCGAGGTCTCCGTCCCGCCGCCGCCGAACCCGCGCGACTACATCACCGACCCCAAGAAGGACACCGCGCCCCTCACCCCCGAGAACCTGTTCCCGGACCAGGCCATGGTCGTCGGCAAGCGCTCCTACCCCCGCACGAGCACCGCCGCCACCGACGACTGCACCGCCGGCGCCCAGGGCGCACTCGGCTCGGAGCTCAACCACAACGGCTGCAGGAAACTGCTGCGCGCCACCTACTCCAAGGACGGCGTCGCGGTCACCGTCGGCGTCGCGGTCTTCGACACCAAGGACGCCGCCTTCAAGGTCAAGAACGCCAACAAGGCCAGCCTCGCCCCGCTGGCCGGCGGCGGCGTCGGCTCCTTCTGCCAGGGCGCGCCCTGCACCATGTACACCAACGCCACCGGCCGCTACGCCTACTTCACGATCGCCGGCAACCTCGACGGGTCGGCCGTCACCAAGGCGTCCGCCAAGGCCCTCCAGATCGCACGCGACGGCGGCCAGTACGCGTACGGGCGCATCTGGCAGCGCGGCACGGACCAGGCGGCCAAGGCCGCCCAGGCCCAGTCCTGACACCCGCGCACCCCGCCACGGGGCGGCTCAGCAGCAGCCGCCCCCCGGCAGGGTCCGCTTGTTGCGCGCCTCCTTGTTGCGGGCCATGAGCAGGTCGTCCGCCGGATAGCCGACCTCCTCCAGCGTCAGCCCGTGCGGCCGTACGACGTGCACGGCGGAGTCGCGCACCCCGGCCGCCAGCACCTTCCCGGGCCACTCCACCGGCCGGTGCCCGTCCCCCACGAACAGCAGCGCGCCCACCAGCGAACGCACCATGTTGTGGCAGAAGGCGTCCGCCTGCACCGTCGCGGTGATGATCCCGTCCGCGTCCCGCACCCAGCTCAGGGTCTGCAACGTACGAATCGTCGTCGCCCCCTCACGCCGCTTGCAGTAGGCGGCGAAGTCGTGCTCCCCCAGCAACGCCTGCGACGCCGCGTTCATCGCGTCCACGTCCAGGTCCCAGTCGTGCCACAGCACGTGGCCGCGCAGCAGCGGGTCCACACCGCCCGGGTGATCCGTCACCCGGTAGGCGTACCGCCGCCAGATCGCCGAGAACCGCGCGTTGAACCCGTACGGCGCCTCGACCGCCCGCCACACCCGCACGTCCTTCGGCAGCCGCCCCGCCAGCCGCCGCAGCAGCTTGTCCGCGTGCTCGGCCCACAGCTCCGCCGGCAGGTCCACGTGCGCCACCTGCCCGCGCGCGTGCACCCCGGCGTCCGTCCGCCCCGCCACGGTCAGCTCGTACGTCTCCGCCGACCGCGTCACCGTACGCAGCGCGGTCTCCAGCTCCTCCTGGACCGTGCGCCGCGCCCGCTGCTTCGCCCAGCCCGAGAAGTCCTTCCCGTCGTACGAAAGGTCCAGCCGCACCCGTACGAACCCGGGCTCCACTTCATCGCTCACGCGTGCATCCTCTCAAGCGGAACGGGCCCGCCCCCCTGAGGGGAGCGGGCCCGTCCGGTGGCCTGTGTCAGGCTCAGGCGTCCTTGGACTCCTCGGCCGGGGCCTCGGCGGCCTCGCCCTTGGTGTCCTCGGCCTTGGCGGCCTCGTCGGACTCCTTCACCGCGCGCTTCGTCGCGGCCTCGGCCTCGGCGACGGTCGCCTTCTTGGCGATCTCGCCCTCGACCAGCTCGATGACGGCCATCGGGGCGTTGTCGCCACGACGGTTGCCGATCTTGGTGATGCGGGTGTAGCCACCCGGACGCTCCGCGAAGCGCGGCGCGATCTCCGTGAAGAGCGTGTGCACGACGCTCTTGTCGGTCACCAGCTGCATGACCTGACGGCGGTTGTGAAGGTCACCCTTCTTCGCCTTGGTCACCAGGCGCTCGGCGTACGGACGCAGACGACGGGCCTTGGCCTCGGTCGTCGTGATCCGGCCGTGCTCGAACAGCGCGGTGGCCAGGTTGCGCAGCATGAGACGCTCGTGCGCTGCGCTGCCGCCCAGACGGGCACCCTTGGCGGGCTTCGGCATGGTATTTCTCCTTCATTGCTGCACCGGCCGTATCAGGTACCGATGTCAGTTCCCACGAGGCGGCCGCCCCGCGGAAGATTGCGCGAGCCCGCGGGCTCAGTACTGCTCGGTCTCCACGAACCCGGCATCCGCGTCGTCGTCGGCGCCAAAGGCGTCGGCCGCGGCGGTCGGGTCGAAGCCGGGGGGCGAGTCCTTGAGGGCCAGGCCCATGCCGGCCAGCTTCGCCTTGACCTCGTCGATCGACTTCGCACCGAAGTTGCGGATGTCGAGCAGGTCCGCCTCGGAGCGGGCGACGAGCTCACCCACGGAGTGGATGCCCTCGCGCTTGAGGCAGTTGTAGGAGCGGACGGTGAGCTCCAGCTCCTCGATCGGCAGCGCCAGGTCGGCGGCCAGGGCGGCGTCCGTGGGGGACGGGCCCATGTCGATGCCCTCGGCGTCGATGTTGAGCTCGCGCGCCAGGCCGAACAGCTCCACCAGGGTCTTGCCGGCGGACGCCATGGCGTCGCGGGGACGCATGGCCTGCTTGGTCTCGACGTCGACGATCAGCTTGTCGAAGTCGGTGCGCTGCTCGACACGGGTCGCCTCGACCTTGTAGGTGACCTTGAGCACCGGGGAGTAGATGGAGTCGACCGGGATACGGCCGATCTCCTGGCCCACCTGCTTGTTCTGCACGGCGGAGACGTAGCCGCGACCGCGCTCGACGGTCAGCTCCATCTCCAGCTTGCCCTTGCCGTTGAGCGTGGCCAGGACCAGGTCCGGGTTGTGGACCTCGACGCCGGCCGGCGGGGCGATGTCGGCAGCGGTGACCAGGCCGGGGCCCTGCTTGCGCAGGTACATCACGACCGGCTCGTCGTGCTCCGAGGAGACGACCAGCTGCTTGATGTTGAGGATGAGGTCGGTGACGTCCTCCTTGACGCCCGGCACGGTGGTGAACTCGTGCAGGACACCGTCGATGCGGATGGACGTGACCGCCGCACCCGGGATCGAGGAGAGGAGCGTACGACGCAGGGAGTTGCCGAGGGTGTAGCCGAAGCCCGGCTCCAGCGGCTCGATCACGAACCGGGAGCGGTATTCGTCGACGACCTCTTCGGTCAGCGAGGGACGCTGAGCGATCAGCATGAGGTGTTTCGCCTTCCAGTCGTGGCACCCGCTATTTGATGCCAGCTGCGCCGGACGGTGGCCCGGCGGTTTCTACAAGGGTACGGGCGGCACGGCGCGGCTCCCAGGAGTCGCGGCGTACCGCCCGAAAAGTGCCCGGTGCCGGGCCGCGCCGGAGCGCGGACCGACAGGCTGCGGCCGTCGAGCGGCCGCGCGGCGTCAGACGCGACGACGCTTGGGGGGACGGCAGCCGTTGTGCGGCGTGGGGGTGACGTCCTGGATCGAGCCGACCTCCAGGCCGGTGGCCTGGAGCGAGCGGATCGCGGTCTCACGGCCGGAGCCGGGACCCTTGACGAAGACGTCGACCTTGCGCATGCCGTGCTCCTGCGCGCGGCGGGCGGCCGACTCGGCAGCCATCTGCGCGGCGAACGGCGTGGACTTGCGCGAGCCCTTGAAGCCCACGTGGCCCGCCGAGGCCCAGGAGATCACGTTGCCCGTGGGGTCGGTGATCGAAACGATGGTGTTGTTGAACGTGCTCTTGATGTGAGCGTGCCCGTGGGCGACGTTCTTCTTCTCCTTGCGGCGCACCTTCTTGGCGCCGGCCGTACGGCCCTTCGGAGGCATGTATTACTCCCGGTGGAGGTGGTCGGTCCTACAGCGAAGACCGCTGATGAGCGTCCGCTGAGGACTACTTCTTGCCCGGCTTCTTCTTGCCGGCGATCGCGCGACGCGGACCCTTGCGGGTACGGGCGTTCGTGCTGGTGCGCTGACCGTGCACCGGCAGGCCGCGGCGGTGACGCAGACCCTGGTAGCAGCCGATCTCGACCTTGCGGCGGATGTCGGCCTGGATCTCGCGACGGAGGTCACCCTCGGTCTTGAGGTTGTTGTCCACGTACTCGCGGATCTTGACCAGGTCTTCCTCGGCCAGGTCGCGAACGCGGGTGTCCGGGTTCACGCCGGTGGCGGCGAGGGTCTGCTGCGACAGGGTGCGCCCGATGCCGAAGACGTAGGTGAGGGCGACCTCGACGCGCTTTTCGCGCGGGAGATCAACGCCTGCGAGGCGTGCCATCTATTGGCTCCTGATGTATTCGGAGGTCTTCCGCAGCACCGTTCCCGTAAGACTCTTGAGCATTACGAGCCGGGTCCCCGGCCTCCGAGCCGGGGGTGTCGTTTCCACGTGAGTGATCACGGGGAGTCGGGTGTCTGCGTATGTACGTATTGCGTGCGTATGCGTCGCGCGAAGATAACTGCGAAATGCAGAGAGGTCGGCGTGCGTCAGCCCTGGCGCTGCTTGTGGCGCAGGTTGTCGCAGATCACCATGACCCGGCCGTGACGGCGGATCACCTTGCACTTGTCGCAGATCTTCTTGACGCTCGGCTTGACCTTCATGGGATGTGAGGTTCTCCGGGTCAGTGCCGCCACCCCACGGGAGGGGGCGTCGACAAGATCTACTTGTAGCGGTAGACGATCCGGCCACGCGTCAGGTCGTAGGGAGACAGCTCCACGACGACCCGGTCATCCGGGAGGATGCGGATGTAGTGCATCCGCATCTTGCCGCTGATGTGCGCGAGGACCTTGTGACCGTTCTGGAGCTCCACCTTGAACATCGCGTTCGGCAGGGACTCGATCACGGTGCCCTCGATCTCGATGGCACCTTGCTTCTTGGCCACGCTTCGCCCTTCGAATCGGCTACCTTGATCGACTTCGTGCGGCCGCTTACCCGACAAACAGGCACACGGATGCACGACAGCCGACGCGTCAGTCTACGTCAGCGTTCCCGAAAAGACGAATCCACGATTATTGCCCACCGACAGTGATCGTTACGCCTCGGGGGCGGGGACGCGCCGAAGGCCGTACCAGCCGGTCAGGCCAGCGGGTCGGGCGCCGCCTCGATGCCCAGCTCGGCCAGCTTGGCCTTGCCGCCGTCGGGGGCGGTCAGCACCAGCGGGCCCTCCTCGGTCAGCGCGACCGAGTGCTCCCAGTGCGAGGACCAGCTGCCGTCGTTCGACTTGACCGTCCAGTCGTCTTCCAGGACGTGGGTCTTGGCCGTGCCCAGGTTCACCATGGGCTCGATGGCGATGCAGAAGCCGGGGACCAGCTTCGGGCCGCGGCCGCGCTTGCGGTCGACGTAGTTCAGCAGGTGCGGGTCCATGTGCATCTGCGAGCCGATGCCGTGGCCGCCGTAGTCCTCGACGATGCCGTACTTGCCGTTCGCCGGGCGCGGCTGCCGGCGGATGTAGCCCTCGATGGCCTTGGAGATGTCGACCAGGCGGTTGCCCTTGCGTACGGCCGCGATGCCGGCCCACATGGACTCCTCGGTCACCCGGCTCAGCTCGACCAGCTCCGGAGCGTGACCGGAGCCCACGAAGGCGGTGTAGGCCGCGTCGCCGTGCCAGCCGTCGATGATCGCGCCGCAGTCGATGGAGATGATGTCGCCGTCGGCGAGGACGGTCTCGGTGTCGGGGATGCCGTGGACGACGACGTCGTTGACCGACGTGCAGATCGTCGCGGGGAAGCCGCCGTACCCGAGGAAGTTCGACTTGGCGCCGTGCTCGGCCAGCACCTTGCGCGCGGCGTCGTCCAGGTCCTTGGTGGTGGCGCCGGGCACCGCCACCTCACGGGTCGCCGCGTGGATGGCGGCGACCACCAGCCCCGCCTCGCGCATCTTCGCGATCTGCTCGGGGGTCTTGATCTCCACCATTGCGGCTTACGCCTTCCTGAACCGACTACTACGACGCTGCTGCGGCGGCAGGTGCCGCCTCTCTACACGATACGGCCGCGGTCCCGTACCCGGGCACCGCGGCCGTAAGCGCTGATCTTCGGGGAACTACTCGCCTTGGTCGAGCGCGGCCATCGCGCGCTCGGTGACCTCGTCCACCTTGCCGAGGGCCGGGATCGTGACGACCAGGTCCTGCGCCTTGTAGTGGTCGATGATCGGCTCGGTCTCCGTGTGGTAGACCTCCAGCCGCTTGCGGACGGTCTCCTCGCGGTCGTCCTCGCGCTGGTAGAGGTCGCCGCCGCAGACGTCGCAGACACCCTCGGTCTTCGGCTTGTGGTAGTCCACGTGGAAGACATGGCTGCTGTCGTTGCGGCAGATCCGGCGGCCGGCGATCCGCTTGACCACCTCGTCCTCCGGGACCTCCAGGTCCAGGACGGCGTCCAGCTTCACGCCCTTGCCCTTGAGGTACTCGTCCAGCGCCTCGGCCTGGCCGATGTTGCGCGGGAAGCCGTCCAGCAGGAAGCCGCCCTCGGCGTCCGGCTGGTCCATCCGGTCCTCGGCCATCGCGATCGTCACCGAGTCCGGCACCAGGTTGCCCGCGTCCATGTAGGACTTCGCCTCTTTGCCGAGGTCGGTGCCCTGGCTGATGTTGGCGCGGAAGAGGTCGCCCGTGGAGATGTGCGGGATCGCGAGGTTCTTGGCAAGGTACGCAGCCTGCGTACCCTTGCCGGCCCCAGGAGGCCCGACGAGGACGATTCGCATCAGCGGAGGAACCCTTCGTAGTTGCGCTGCTGGAGCTGGCTCTCGATCTGCTTCACGGTCTCCAGACCCACACCCACGATGATCAGGATGCTCGTCCCGCCGAACGGGAAGTTCTGGTTGGCCTTGAACAGCACCAACGCCACTGTTGGCACCAGCGCGATCAGACCCAGGTACAGCGAGCCCGGCCACGTGATCCGGTTGAGCACGTAGCTGAGGTACTCGGCCGTGGGGCGACCAGCCCGGATGCCCGGGATGAACCCACCATACTTCTTCATGTTGTCGGCAACTTCCTCGGGGTTGAAGGAAATCGCGACGTAGAAGAACGCGAAGAAGACGATCAGCAGGAAGTACGTGACGATGTAGACGGGGTGGTTGCCCTTGGTGAAGTTGGTTTCGATCCAGGTCGCCCAGCCGGCCTTCGACCCGCTGAACTGGGCCACCAGCGCCGGGATGTAGAGCAGCGACGAGGCGAAGATGACGGGGATCACACCCGCCTGGTTCACCTTGAGCGGGATGTACGTGGAGGTACCGCCGTACGAACGACGTCCGATCATCCGCTTGGCGTACTGCACCGGGATGCGGCGCTGGGCCTGCTCGACGAAGACCACGAGGGCGACCATCGCCAGGCCCACGACGATGACGGCGAAGAACTCGATCCAGCCGTCGGCCAGCTTGCCGGACATCTTGATCTGCCACAGCGAGCCGGGGAAGCCGGCCGCGATGCCGACGAACATCAGGATCGACATGCCGTTGCCGATGCCGCGGTCGGTCACCAGCTCACCGAGCCACATGACCATGGCCGTACCGGCGGTCATCGTGATGACCATGGTGATCGTGGTGAAGATCGAGTCGCTTGGCACGATCTCGCTGGCCACCGGGCAGCCCTGGAAGAGCGCGCCGCTCTTGGCGGTGGCGACCAGGCCGGTGCCCTGGAGGATCGCCAGCGCGACGGTCAGGTACCGGGTGTACTGGGTGATCTTCGCCTGTCCGGACTGGCCCTCTTTCTTGAGTGCCTCCAGACGGGGGATCACCACGGTCAGCAGCTGGAGGATGATGCTTGCCGTGATGTACGGCATGATCCCCAGCGCGAAGATCGTGATCTGGAGCAGCGCACCACCGCTGAACATGTTCACCAGGCCGAAGAGGCCGCCGTTGGCGCCGGCCTGCTTCATGCAGGTGTCGACATTGGAGTAGTTCACCCCGGGCACCGGAACGTGCGCTCCGAGCCGGTAGACGAGCACGATGCCCAATGTGAACAGCAGCTTCTTGCGCAGGTCGGGCGTCTTGAACGCTCGGGCGAACGCGGTGAGCACGGTGCCTCCTGCGCCTCCCGCCTCTGGAGCGAGAGGTGACGGTCTTGAGGATCGACGAATACAAAGCGGCCAAAACCGCGCAGACATTAGCCCACGCGGCGGGGGCCCGGGGGAAGAACCCCCGGAAAATACAGCAACAGTGCACGCCACCTTACCGGCGACCATGCCCCCCTTGGAACGACCAACCGGGGATGCCCCAATACGTGGGCATCCCCGGTCAGTTGATTCACAGAGCTCAGATGAGCTCGGTGACGCTGCCGCCGGCAGCAACAATCTTCTCCTTGGCGGAGCCGGAGACGGAGTCCACCGTCACCGTCAGCGCCACGGAGATCTCGCCCTGGCCCAGGACCTTGACGAGCTCGTTCTTGCGCACCGCGCCCTTGGCGACCAGGTCGGTCACCGTGACCTCGCCACCCTGCGGGTAGAGCGCGGCCAGCTTGTCCAGGTTCACGACCTGGAACTGCTTGTGGGCGGGGTTCTTGAAGCCCTTCAGCTTCGGGAGGCGCATGTGGAGGGGCATCTGCCCACCCTCGAAGCGCTCCGGAACCTGGTAGCGGGCCTTCGTGCCCTTGGTACCACGACCAGCGGTCTTACCCTTGGACGCCTCACCACGACCCACACGGGTCTTGGCGGTCTTGGCGCCCGGGGCGGGCCGGAGGTTGTGGACCTTCAGCGGGTTCTGCTCCGCCATGTCAGTCGACCTCCTCAACCGTCACGAGGTGGCGGACGGTGTGCACCATGCCGCGGAACTCGGGGCGGTCCTCCTTGACGACCTGCGTGTTGATGCCCTTGAGACCAAGGGAACGCAGGGTGTCACGGTGGTTCTGCTTGCTGCCGATGATGGACTTGGTCTGCGTGATCTTGAGCGAAGCCATTACGCGTTCACCCCGGCACGCGCCCGCAGCAGAGCGGCGGGAGCAACGTCCTCCAGCGGCAGGCCACGGCGGGCGGCGATCTCCTCGGGGCGCTGCAGGCCCCGCAGAGCGGCCACCGTGGCGTGCACGATGTTGATCGGGTTCGACGAACCGAGCGACTTGCTCAGCACGTCGTGGATGCCCGCGCACTCCAGCACGGCGCGCACCGGGCCACCGGCGATCACACCGGTACCGGGGGAAGCCGGCTTGAGCAGGACGACGCCCGCAGCCTCTTCGCCCTGGATGGGGTGCGGGATGGTGCCGGCGATACGGGGGACCTTGAAGAAGTGCTTCTTGGCCTCCTCAACACCCTTGGCGATGGCGGCCGGCACCTCCTTGGCCTTGCCGTAACCGACGCCCACGGTGCCGTCACCGTCGCCCACCACGACCAGCGCGGTGAAGCTGAAGCGACGACCACCCTTCACAACCTTGGCGACGCGGTTGATTGCGACAACACGCTCGACGTAGGCGGTCTTCTCGGCAGCTGCGCCGCCGTCCCGCCGGTCCTTACGGTCCCGCCGCTCGCCGCCACCGGCACCGCTCCCGCGGCGCTGGGGTCCAGCCATTGGAATTACCTCTCTCTGTTACGTCCGCTAGCTACGGAACCGGGGCTTAGAACTTCAGCCCGGCTTCGCGGGCGGCGTCGGCCAGAGCGGCAATCCGCCCGGCGTACTGCTTGCCACCACGGTCGAACACGACGGCCTCGACGCCGGCGGCCTTGGCGCGCTCGGCGACCAGGGAACCGACCTGCTTGGCCAGGTCCGTCTTGTTGCCCTCGCCGCCACGGATCGACGCGTCCAGGGTCGAGGCCGACGCCAGGGTGTGACCCTTGATGTCGTCGATGACCTGGGCGGTGATACCACGGTTGGACCGCGTCACGACCAGACGCGGACGCTCCGGCGTACCCGAAATCCGCTTACGGATGCGGATGTGGCGACGCTTTGCGGCGGCGCGCTTGTAGGCGTCGCCCTTCGCGACCTTCACACCGTATGCCATGGCTTACTTACCAGCCTTTCCGACCTTGCGGCGGATGACCTCGCCGGCGTACTTGACGCCCTTGGCCTTGTACGGGTCGGGCTTGCGCAGCTTGCGGATGTTCGCGGCGACCTCGCCGACCTTCTGCTTGTCGATGCCCTCGACGCTCAGCTTGGTCGGGGACTCGACCTTGAACGAGATGCCCTCGGGCGCCTCGACCACGATCGGGTGGCTGTAACCGAGCGAGAACTCCAGGTTGGAGCCCTTCGCCTGGACGCGGTAACCGACACCGCTGATCTCGAGCGCCTTGCTGAATCCCTGGGTCACGCCGGTGATCATGTTCGCCACCAGCGTGCGGGACAGGCCGTGCAGGGCCTTGTTCTGACGCTCGTCGTTCGGGCGGGTGACGGCGATGACGCCGTCCTCACCCTTGGCGACCTCGATCGGCGCGGCAACGGTGTGCGAAAGGGAACCCTTGGGGCCCTTCACCGACACCGTGCGGCCGTCGATGGTGACGTCCACACCAGCGGGAACCTGGATGGGCAGCTTGCCAATACGCGACATTAGCTATTCCTCCGTTCCCGAATTACCAGACGTAGGCGAGAACTTCTCCGCCTACGCCCTTCTTGCTGGCCTGCTGACCGGTGAGGAGACCGTGCGACGTGGAGATGATCGCCACGCCCAGGCCGCCGAGCACCTTCGGCAGGTTGGTGGACTTTGCGTAGACCCGCAGGCCCGGCTTCGAGATGCGCTTGATGCCGGCGATCGAGCGCTCGCGGTTCGGGCCGAACTTCAGCTCCAGGACGAGGTTCTTGCCGACCTCGGCGTCCTCGACCTTCCAGCCGGTGATGTAGCCCTCCTGCTGGAGGATCTCCGCGATGTGCGACTTGATCTTGCTGTGCGGCATCACGACGGTGTCGTGGTACGCCGAGTTCGCGTTCCGCAGACGCGTGAGCATGTCTGCGATGGGGTCAGTCATGGTCATGAATTGGCCTTCGGCCTCTCTCGCCGGGGTTTCCTGTATGCGCCATCCCTCTCCCCGAGCTGGGTCGGGACGGGTGCGGCGCGGGGACCTTCGGCGTAGTAAGTCGTTCCTGGGCGGCGGGCGCCCAACCCTTCTACCCTACGGGATCAAAGGGCGGGCCCCCGCCGAACAGATGCTTACCGAGAGACTCCGGATCCCACCAAGTAGGTGGTTACCAGGAGCTCTTGGTCACGCCCGGCAGCTCGCCACGGTGAGCCATCTCACGAAGGCACACGCGGCACAGGCCGAACTTGCGGTAGACGGAGTGCGGCCGGCCGCAGCGCTGGCAACGCGTGTACGCGCGCACAGCGAACTTCGGCTTGCGGGCCGCCTTAGCGATCAGAGCCTTCTTCGCCACGGTCAGTTCTCCTTGAACGGGAAGCCGAGGTGACGAAGCAGGGCGCGGCCCTCATCGTCGTTGGACGCCGTGGTGACCACGGTGATGTCCATGCCCCGCTGCCGGTCGATCTTGTCCTGGTCGATCTCGTGGAACATGACCTGCTCCGTGAGACCGAAGGTGTAGTTGCCCCGACCGTCGAACTGCTTCGGGGACAGACCACGGAAGTCGCGGATGCGCGGCAGCGCGAGCGACAGCAGGCGGTCCAGGAACTCCCACATGCGGTCACCGCGGAGGGTGACGTGGGCACCGATCGGCTGGCCCTCGCGCAGCTTGAACTGCGCGATGGACTTACGGGCCTTGGTGACGGCCGGCTTCTGGCCGGTGATCGTGGTGAGGTCCTTGATGGCACCCTCGATCAGCTTGGAGTCGCGGGCGGCGTCGCCCACACCCATGTTGACCACGATCTTGGTCAGACCGGGGATCTGCATGACGTTCTCGTAGGAGAACTCGTCCTTCAGCTTCCCGGCGATCTCTTCGCGGTAGCGCTGCTTGAGGCGCGGCGCGTTGGTGGTGGCAGTCATCAGATGTCCTCACCGGTCCGCTTGGCAACGCGGATCTTGTTGCCTTCGTCGTCGAAGCGGTACCCGACGCGGGTGACGACCTTGTTGCCGTCCTTCTCCACAACGAGCTGCACGTTGCTCACGTGGATCGGGGCCTCGGTCGTCACGATGCCGCCGGTCTTCGAGCCGCGAGCGGTCTGACCGGCCTTGGTGTGCTTCTTGACCCGGTTGACACCCTCGACCAGGACACGGTCCTCGCGGGGGAAGGCCGCGATGACCTTGCCCTGCTTGCCCTTGTCCTTGCCGGTGATGATCTGGACCAGGTCGCCCTTCTTGATCTTCATCGGTTACAGCACCTCCGGCGCGAGCGAGATGATCTTCATGAACTTCTTCTCGCGCAGCTCCCGGCCCACGGGGCCGAAGATGCGGGTGCCGCGGGGGTCGCCATCGTTCTTGAGGATGACGGCCGCGTTCTCGTCGAAGCGGATGTACGAGCCGTCCGGACGGCGGCGCTCCTTGACGGTGCGAACGATGACGGCCTTGACGACGTCACCCTTCTTCACGTTGCCACCGGGGATCGCATCCTTGACGGTGGCGACGATGACGTCACCGATGCCCGCGTAGCGGCGGCCCGAACCACCGAGAACACGGATGGTGAGAATTTCCTTCGCACCCGTGTTGTCGGCGACCCGAAGCCGCGACTCCTGCTGGATCACGTCTATCTCCTGATCGTCTGCCGGTTCCCGGCGGGGGCCTCATCGCTGAGGCCCACCGCCGAGCCTGGCGGAACTGACCTGGGGGAAACCCCCCAGGCGGTATCTATGAAAATTCCCGAACGGGAATTTCCTTACTTGGCCTTCTCGAGGATCTCGACGATGCGCCAGCGCTTGCTCGCCGACAGCGGACGCGTCTCCATCAGGAGGACGCGGTCGCCGACACCGGCAGCGTTCTGCTCGTCGTGCGCCTTGAGCTTGTTCGTACGGCGGATGACCTTGCCGTACAGCGCGTGCTTGACACGGTCCTCGACAGCGACGACGACGGTCTTGTCCATCTTGTCGCTGACGACGAGACCCTCGCGGGTCTTGCGGAAGCCGCGCTGCTCGTTCGTCTCAGTCACATTCTTCTCGCTCATCAGGCGCTCTCCACCGTCTCGATGCCGAGCTCGCGCTCCCGCATCAGGGTGTAGATCCGGGCGATGTCCTTGCGGACGGCCTTCAGCCGGCCGTGGTTCTCAAGCTGTCCGGTCGCCGCCTGGAAGCGGAGGTTGAACAGCTCCTCCTTGGCCTCGCGGAGCTTCGCAACGAGGTCCTCGTTGTTCAGCTCGCGCAGCTCGGTCGCCTTGGTACCGGCCGCCATCACGACTCACCTGCCTCGCGCCGCACGATGCGGCACTTCATCGGAAGCTTGTGGGCGGCGCGGGTCAGCGCCTCCTTCGCAACCTTTTCGTTCGGGAAGGACAGCTCGAACATCACCCGACCGGGCTTGACGTTCGCGACCCACCACTCCGGAGAACCCTTACCGGAACCCATGCGGGTCTCGGCCGGCTTCTTCGTCAGCGGGCGGTCCGGGTAAATGTTGATCCAGACCTTGCCGCCACGCTTGATGTGACGGGTCATGGCGATACGAGCGGACTCGATCTGCCGGTTCGTCACGTAGGCGGGGGTCACGGCCTGAATGCCGTACTCACCGAAGGCAAGCTCGGTGCCACCCTTGGCCATACCGTTGCGCTTCGGGTGGTGCTGCTTGCGGTGCTTGACCCTGCGAGGGATCAGCATGTCGGTCAGCCCTCCGTTCCGGTGCTCTCAGCAGCCGGAGCAGCGGCAGCGGCCTCGGCCTTGGGGGCCTCGGCAGCGGCGTTCTGCTGCGGCTTGCGGCCGCCACGGCCGCCACGCTCGCCACCGCGGCGCGGGCGGTCGTTGCCGCCACCACGCGCCGGGCGGTTGCCCGCACGGGCGGCAGCGTTCTCGGCGCGGACCTCGGCGATGTTCTTGACGTCGCCCTTGTAGATCCAGACCTTCACGCCGATGCGGCCGAAGGTGGTCTTGGCCTCGAAGAAGCCGTAGTCGACGTTGGCGCGGAGCGTGTGCAGGGGCACACGGCCCTCGCGGTAGAACTCCGAGCGCGACATCTCGGCGCCGCCGAGACGGCCACCACACTGGATCTTGATGCCCTTGGCACCGGCCTTCATCGTCGACTGCATGCTCTTGCGCATGGCGCGACGGAAGGAGACGCGGGAGGACAGCTGCTCGGCGACGGCCTGGGCCACGAGCTGAGCATCGGTCTCGGGGTTCTTGACCTCGAGGATGTTCAGCTGGACCTGCTTGCCGGTCAGCTTCTCCAGCTCGCCGCGGATGCGGTCGGCCTCGGCGCCGCGGCGGCCGATGACGATGCCCGGACGAGCGGTGTGGATGTCAACGCGGACGCGCTCACGGGTGCGCTCGATCTCCACCTTCGAGATACCGGCGCGCTCCATGCCCTTCGTCATCATGCGACGAATGGCGACGTCTTCCTTGACGTAGTCCTTGTACAGCTTGTCGGCGTACCAACGCGACTTGAAGTCGGTGGTGATGCCGAGCCGGAACCCGTGCGGGTTTACCTTCTGGCCCATTACCGGGTTCCTTCCTTGCTGCTGACGACCACGGTGATGTGGCTGGTCCGCTTGCGGATCCGGTAGGCACGGCCCTGGGCACGCGGCCGGAACCGCTTCAGGGTCGGACCCTCGTCGACGTACGCCTCGGAAATGAAGAGGCTGCCGGCGTCGGTGTGGTCGTAGTTGTGCGCCGCGTTGGCAATGGCGCTGTCCAGCACCTTGCCGACGGGCACGCTCGCGGCCTGCGGGGCGAAACGCAGGACCGCCTGAGCCTCCGTGGCATCCATGCCACGGATAAGGTCCACCACGCGGCGGGCCTTCATGGGCGTGACGCGGATGTACCGCGCCTGGGCCCTGGCTTCCATGGTTGTCCCTTCGGTGTCAGTCATAGTCTTCGCACTCCGGTCGATCAGCGACGACGCGACTTGCGGTCGTCCTTCTCGTGGCCGCGGAAGGTGCGGGTCGGCGCAAACTCGCCGAGCTTGTGGCCGACCATCGACTCGGTGACGAACACCGGGACGTGCTTACGGCCGTCGTGCACCGCGATCGTGTGGCCGAGCATGGCCGGGACGATCATGGAGCGGCGGGACCAGGTCTTGATGACGTTCTTGGTGCCGGCTTCGTTCTGAACATCCACCTTCTTGGAAAGGTGGTCGTCGACGAAGGGCCCCTTCTTGAGACTACGCGGCATCTAAACCCGCTCCTAGCGCTTCTTGTTCGTCTTGCGGCGGCGGACGATGTACTTGTTCGAAGCCTTCTTCGGCGAACGCGTACGACCCTCCTTCTGGCCCCACGGCGAGACCGGGTGGCGACCACCGGAGGTCTTGCCCTCACCACCACCGTGCGGGTGGTCGACCGGGTTCATCACGACACCACGCACGGTCGGGCGGACGCCCTTCCAGCGCATACGGCCGGCCTTGCCCCAGTTGATGTTCGACTGCTCGGCGTTGCCGACCTCGCCGACGGTGGCGCGGCAGCGCACGTCGACCAGGCGGATCTCACCGGACGGCATACGAAGGTGGGCCATCGTGCCCTCCTTCGCCAGCAGCTGCACGGAGGCACCGGCGGAGCGGGCGAACTTCGCGCCGCCGCCGGGCCGCAGCTCGATGGCGTGGATCGTCGTACCGACCGGGATGTGGCGCAGCGGCAGGTTGTTGCCCGGCTTGATGTCGGCGCCAGGGCCGTTCTCAATCCGAGCACCCTGCACCAGGCCACGCGGTGCGATGATGTAGCGCTTCTCGCCGTCTGCGTAGTGCAGCAGCGCGATGCGCGCGGTGCGGTTGGGGTCGTACTCGATGTGCGCGACCTTGGCCGGCACGCCGTCCTTGTCGTGACGACGGAAGTCGATCACGCGGTAGGCGCGCTTGTGGCCACCGCCCTGGTGGCGAACGGTCACACGACCGGCGTTGTTACGGCCGCCCTTGCTGTGCAGCGGGCGGACCAGCGACTTCTCCGGCGTGGACCGCGTGATCTCGACAAAGTCGGCGACGCTGGAGCCACGACGGCCCGGGGTCGTCGGCTTGTACTTGCGGATACCCATTTCTCAGTCCTCGTCCGATTCCGGACGACTCGGACTCCGTTAGGAGACCGGGCCGCCGAAGATGTCGATACGGTCGCCCTCGGCAAGGGTCACGATGGCGCGCTTGGTGTTGGCGCGCTTTCCGAAACCGGTGCGGGTGCGCTTGCGCTTGCCCTGGCGGTTGATCGTGTTGACCCCGGTGACCTTGACCGAGAAGACCGCCTCGACGGCCTGCTTGATCTGGGTCTTGTTCGCACGCGGGTCGACGATGAACGTGTACTTGTTCTCGTCCAGCAGCGCGTAGCTCTTCTCGGAGACGACCGGCTTGACCAGAAGGTCGCGCGGGTCCGAGAAGGACTTGCTGGTAACGGTCGCCTCAGTCATCAGGCGGCGCTCCCTTCGAGCTCAGCGGCCTTGGGACCAGCCACGAAGGACTCGAAGGCGGCCTTGGTGAAGACCACGTCGTCGGAGACGAGCACGTCGTACGTGTTCAGCTGGCCCGGCTCCAGGATGTGGACCTGGGGCAGGTTGCGGGCGGACAGCCACGCGGCCTCGTCGGCGCGCTCGGCGACCAGCAGCACGTGCTTGCGCTCGCTGATCTTGCCGAGGAGAACCTTGGCGGCCTTGGTGGAGACCTCGCCCTCGACCACGCCGGAGACGACGTGGATGCGGCTGTTGCGGGCCCGGTCGGTGAGGGCACCGCGCAGGGCGGCGGCCTTCATCTTCTTCGGGGTCCGCTGCGAGTAGTCACGCGGCACGGGGCCGTGCACGACGCCACCGCCGGCGAACTGCGGCGCGCGGGTCGAGCCCTGGCGCGCGCGGCCGGTGCCCTTCTGGCGGTACGGCTTCTTGCCACCGCCGCGGACCTCGCCACGGGTCTTGGTCTTGTGCGTGCCCTGACGGGCCGCGGCCAGCTGCGCGACGACGACCTGGTGGATCAGCGGAATGCTGACCTTCGCGTCGAAGATCTCCGTGGGGAGCTCGACGGTCCCGGCCTTGTCGCCTGCCGGCGAAAGGATGTCAATGGTGCTCATCGGTTACCTCAGGCCCCCTTGGCCGCGGTACGGACCAGGACGAGGCCGCCGTTCGGACCAGGAACTGCGCCCTTGATGAGCAGCAGGCCCTTCTCCGCGTCAACGGCATGGACGGTCAGGTTCTGGGTGGTGACCCGCTCGTTGCCCATACGGCCGGCCATCCGCATGCCCTTGAACACGCGGCCCGGGGTGGCGCAGCCACCGATGGAGCCCGGCTTGCGGTGCACGCGGTGGGCACCGTGCGAAGCCTTGCCGCCGTGGAAGCCGTGACGCTTCATGACACCGGCGAAGCCCTTGCCCTTGCTCTTGCCGGTCACGTCCACCTTGACGCCGGACTCGAAGGTCTCGGCGGTCAGCTCCTGGCCGAGGGTGTACTCACTGGCGTCAGTGGTACGGACCTCGACGAGGTGACGGCGGGGGGTGACGTCGGCCTTCGCGAAGTGGCCCTTGAGGGGCTTGTTCACCTTGCGCGGGTCGATCTCGCCGAAGGCGATCTGGACGGAGTCGTAGCCGTCCTGGTCATTGGTGCGCACCTGGGTAACGACGCAGGGGCCGGCCTTGACCACAGTGACCGGGACGACACGGTTGTTCTCGTCCCAGACCTGGGTCATGCCGAGCTTCTCGCCCAGGATGCCCTTGATCTGCTTAGCCATCTCTACTGCGCCTCTCAGAGCTTGATCTCGATGTCAACGCCGGCCGGAAGGTCCAGGCGCATCAGCGAGTCAACGGTCTTGGGCGTCGGGTCGAGGATGTCGATCAGGCGCTTGTGCGTGCGCATCTCGAAGTGCTCGCGCGAGTCCTTGTACTTGTGCGGCGACTTGATGACGCAGTACACGTTCTTCTCGGTGGGGAGCGGCACCGGGCCCGCGACCGACGCACCAGTACGGGTCACCGTCTCGACGATCTTCTTCGCCGACGTGTCGATGACCTCGTGGTCGTAGGCCTTGAGCCGGATGCGGATCTTCTGTCCCGCCATGGCTACTTCGTAGTCCTGTCTCTCGTAACGCTCTGGGACCCGGTACGTTGCCGTTCATCCACCGACCCACGCGGTCGGGCGTGTCGCGCTCCTTCCCGCAGATCCCCGCAAGGGCGATCCTTCGAGAAGGAAAACGTGGGGGATGAACACCCACCGGGCGCCTGGCTGAGGCACCCCGCTGCACTTCCCGGAAGATTCCCGTACTTCCACCCCTGATAAGAGGTGACGAATACCTAGGACTCGCTTCCAGTCCCCCCGGCGGGAGGCGCGCAGCATCGGCACTCAACCGAGCAACCTGGACAGTGTGCCACATGACCGGCGGGCGCCGCCAATCAAGCGGGAGATCGTACACCGCATCCCGCCCGCCCGTCTGCACGACCCCCACTACGACGCGCCGCGGCAGGTCAGCACGTGTGCGACGTCACACCGCCGCCCCCACCCGCCGGGCCGTCCCCGGCCGCTCAGGCCCGCGCCACCGCCCCCGGCCCCCGTACCGTGTCGCCTCCCGGGGCCGGCTCCGACGGGTCCGTGCCGAGGGCGACGATGCGGTTGTCCGCGTCCACGTGGACGACGCGCGGGCGCAGCGTCCTGGCCTCGGCGTCGTCCACCTGGGCGTAGCTGATGAGGATCACCAGGTCCCCGGGGTGCACGAGGTGCGCGGCGGCGCCGTTGATGCCGAGAACGCCCGAGCCGCGCTCGCCTTCGATGATGTACGTCTCCAGGCGCGCGCCGTTGGTGATGTCGACGATGTGGACGAGTTCGCCGGGGAGCAGGTCGGCGGCGTCCAGGAGGTCGGCGTCGACCGTCACCGAGCCGACGTAGTGCAGGTCCGCCTGGGTCACGGTGGCCCGGTGGATCTTGGACTTGAACATGGTGCGCAGCATGGCGTCACTCCTGGTGAAAAGGGTCGCGTCCCCAGGGCGGGGTACGCGCCGGCCCGCCCATGCTAGGCAACCGGCCCCCCGGAGCAGAAGGCCCTACGGGGCCGAGGAGGCCCTCAGGGGCCGCCCAGGCGCCCCGGGAGACGCGAGAAGCCCCGCCCACCCAAGAAGGTGGACGGGGCTTCTCTGAGCGCTCAGAAGAGCTGCCGGGTCTCCCCGACCGTCAAACTACTTGACGATCTTGGTGACCTGGCCGGCGCCGACGGTCCGGCCACCCTCACGGATGGCGAACTTCAGGCCCTCCTCCATGGCGACCGGCTGGATCAGCTGGACCGACATCTCGGTGTTGTCGCCCGGCATGACCATCTCGGTGCCCTCGGGGAGGGTCACAACACCGGTCACGTCAGTCGTACGGAAGTAGAACTGCGGACGGTAGTTGTTGAAGAACGGCGTGTGGCGGCCACCCTCGTCCTTGGACAGGATGTAGGCCTGCGCCTCGAACTCGGTGTGCGGGGTGACCGAGCCCGGCTTGATGATGACCTGGCCGCGCTCGACGTCCTCGCGCTTGATGCCGCGGAGCAGCAGACCGACGTTCTCACCGGCCTGGCCCTCGTCGAGCAGCTTCCGGAACATCTCGATGCCGGTGACCGTGGTGGTGGTCTTCTCGGTCTTGATGCCGATGATGTCGACGGTCTCGTTGACCTTGAGGACACCACGCTCGATACGACCGGTGACAACGGTGCCACGGCCGGTGATCGTGAAGACGTCCTCGATCGGCATCAGGAACGGCTTGTCGACGTCACGCTCGGGCTGCGGGATCGACTCGTCGACGGCCTTCATCAGGTCGAGGACGGACTTGCCCCACTCGGCGTCGCCCTCGAGCGCCTTGAGCGCCGAGACCTTGACGACCGGAACGTCGTCGCCCGGGAACTCGTACTCCGAGAGGAGCTCGCGGACCTCGAGCTCGACGAGCTCCAGGATCTCCTCGTCGTCCACCATGTCGGCCTTGTTCAGGGCGACAACGATGTAGGGCACGCCGACCTGGCGGGCCAGGAGCACGTGCTCCTTGGTCTGCGGCATCGGACCGTCGGTCGCGGCGACCACGAGGATCGCGCCGTCCATCTGGGCGGCACCGGTGATCATGTTCTTGATGTAGTCCGCGTGACCGGGGCAGTCAACGTGGGCGTAGTGACGGTTCTCCGTCTGGTACTCGACGTGCGCGATCGAGATGGTGATACCGCGCTGGCGCTCTTCGGGAGCCTTGTCGATCTGGTCGAAGGCCGAGGCCTCGTTCAGGTCCGGGTACGCGTCGTGCAGCACCTTGGTAATGGCGGCCGTGAGGGTCGTCTTACCGTGGTCGATGTGACCGATGGTGCCGATGTTGACGTGCGGCTTAGTCCGCTCGAACTTCGCCTTCGCCACTGGGGTCCTCCTGTGGAGTGGTTCTGTACGCCTTACTCATCGGCGCCAGGTGATCTTTGCTGGGGTGCCGGCTGCCGGGGGTCCACCCCGCGGGTGGCGGGGACGGACCCCGGCAGACGGTGTCAAGCCTAAAGCGTGTTCCGACTCGTGGGAGCCGGAGCTACTCGCCCTTGGCCTTCGCGATGATCTCCTCGGCGACGTTCCGCGGAACCTCGGCGTAGGAGTCGAACTGCATCGAGTAGCTTGCGCGACCCGAGGTCTTGCTGCGGAGGTCTCCGACGTAGCCGAACATCTCCGAGAGCGGAACCAGGCCCGTGACGAGCTTGGCGCCGTGGCGGTCCTCCATGGACTGGATCTGACCGCGACGCGAGTTGATGTCGCCGATGACGTCACCCATGTAGTCCTCGGGCGTCGTCACCTCGACCTTCATCATCGGCTCCAGCAGGGCCGGGCTGGCCTTGCGGGCGGCCTCCTTGAAGGCCATCGAACCGGCGATCTTGAAGGCCATCTCGGACGAGTCGACCTCGTGGAACGCACCGTCGAGCAGCGTCACCTTCACGCCGGTCAGCGGGTAGCCGGCGAGCACGCCGAACTCCATGGCCTCCTGGCAGCCCGCGTCCACGGACGGGATGTACTCCCGCGGGATACGGCCACCGGTGACCTTGTTCTCGAACTCGTACCCATCGCCCTCAAGCGGCGCGAGCGCGATCTGCACCTTCGCGAACTGGCCGGAACCACCAGTCTGCTTCTTGTGCGTGTAGTCCAGGCGCTCGACCGGCTTGCGCAGGGTCTCGCGGTACGCGACCTGCGGCTTGCCGACGTTGGCCTCGACCCGGAACTCGCGCTTCATGCGGTCGACCAGCACGTCGAGGTGCAGCTCGCCCATACCCGCGATGATGGTCTGACCGGTCTCCTCGTCCGTGTGGACCTGGAAGGACGGGTCCTCCTCGGCGAGACGCTGGATGGCGACACCCAGCTTCTCCTGGTCGCCCTTGGACTTGGGCTCGATCGCGACCTGGATGACCGGGGCCGGGAACTCCATCGACTCCAGGATGACCTGGTTCGACGGGTCGCAGAGGGTCTCACCGGTGGTGGTCTGCTTCAGACCCATGACGGCGACGATGTCACCGGCACCCACCGACTCGATCTCCTCACGCTTGTTCGCGTGCATCCGGTAGATCTTGCCGATGCGCTCCTTCTTGCCCTTCACCGAGTTGGTGACCTGCGAGCCGGCCTCAAGGCGGCCCGAGTACACCCGGATGAAGGTGAGCTTGCCCAGGTGGGGGTCGCTCGCGATCTTGAAGGCCAGCGCGGCCAGCGGCTCGTCCTCGGAGGGACGGCGCTTGATGACCTCGTCCGCGTCGTTGACGGCGTGGCCCTCGATGGCCTCGACGTCCAGCGGCGACGGGAGGTAGCGCACGACCGCGTCGAGCAGGGGCTGCACGCCCTTGTTCTTGAACGCGGTACCGCAGAACACGGGGGTGACGGTGGTGTCGCCGCCCTTGCCCGAGTTGATGGTGATGCGACGGATCGCCGCGTGCAGCTGGTCCGTGGTGGGCTCCTGGCCCTCCAGGTACAGCTCCATCATCTCTTCGTCGTTCTCGGCGACGGCCTCAAGGAGCTTGCCGCGCCACTCGTCGGCGGCCTCGGTGTGCGTGGCCGGGATGTCGACGGTGTCGTACATCTCGCCCTTGGCGGCCTCGGCGGACCAGACCAGCGCCTTCATGGAGACGAGGTCGATGACGCCCTTGAAGTCCGCCTCGGTGCCGATCGGCAGCTGCATCACGATCGGGGTCGCGCCGAGGCGGTCCACGATCATGTCGACGCAGCGGTGGAACTCCGCACCGGTGCGGTCGAGCTTGTTGACGAAGCAGATACGCGGCACGCCGTAGCGGTCCGCCTGACGCCAAACGGTCTCGGACTGCGGCTCAACACCGGCAACGCCGTCGAACACCGTCACGGCACCGTCGAGCACGCGCAGCGAACGCTCCACCTCGACGGTGAAGTCGACGTGGCCCGGGGTGTCGATGATGTTGATGGTGTGGTCGACGTCGTTCAGCGGCCAGTGGCAGGTCGTCGCGGCAGACGTGATCGTGATGCCGCGCTCCTGCTCCTGCTCCATCCAGTCCATCGTGGCAGCGCCGTCGTGGACCTCACCGATCTTGTAAGAAACACCGGTGTAGAACAGGATCCGCTCGGTGGTGGTCGTCTTGCCCGCGTCGATGTGGGCCATGATCCCAATGTTGCGGACCTTGGCCAGGTCAAGCGAAGTGGTAGCCATATCGGCTCAATCTTCTCTCGGTCTCGATGGGGGTAGCGACTACCAGCGGTAGTGCGCGAAGGCCTTGTTGGACTCGGCCATCTTGTGCGTGTCCTCACGCTTCTTGACCGAAGCGCCGAGGCCGTTCGAGGCGTCCAGCAGCTCGTTCATGAGGCGCTCGGTCATGGTCTTCTCGCGGCGGGCGCGGGAGTAGCCCACGAGCCAGCGCAGCGAGAGCGTGGCGGCGCGGCCGGGCTTGACCTCGACCGGGACCTGGTAGGTCGCGCCACCGACACGGCGGGACTTGACCTCAAGGGTCGGCTTGATGTTCTCCAGCGCGCGCTTCAGCGTGATGACCGGGTCGTTGCCGGTCTTCTCACGCAGACCCTCCATGGCGCCGTAAACGATGCGCTCGGCGGTGGAGCGCTTGCCGTTCAGCAGGACCTTGTTGATGAGGGAGGTCACCAGAGGAGAGCTGTAGACCGGGTCAATGATGACCGGGCGCTTCGGGGCGGGGCCCTTACGAGGCATTCTTACTTCTCCTTCTTGGCGCCGTAGCGGCTGCGAGCCTGCTTGCGGTTCTTGACGCCCTGCGTGTCGAGGGAGCCGCGGATGATCTTGTACCGAACACCCGGCAGGTCCTTCACACGGCCGCCACGCACGAGCACGATCGAGTGCTCCTGCAGGTTGTGGCCCTCACCCGGAATGTAAGCGGTGACCTCGATGCCGCTGGTCAGACGCACACGCGCGACCTTACGCAGGGCCGAGTTCGGCTTCTTCGGGGTGGTCGTGAAAACACGCGTGCAGACGCCGCGGCGCTGGGGCGAACCCTCCAGTGCGGGCGTCTTGTTCTTCTCGACCTTGTCCTGCCGGCCCTTGCGGACCAGCTGCTGGATCGTAGGCACCGTTTCTCCGGTTTCTGTGTGCCAGTCTCGGTAAAGCTAACCTGGAACAATCCCCGACCCACGCGGTCGGGTGTGTCGAATACTGCAGACCCCTCGCTGGAACGAGGACGGCGGCAGATTGCGGTGTCGAGACCCGGCTTCCGTGCGGACAAGTGCACGCACGACAGCCCGAGGACACCCCAGGCACAAGGTCAGAGCGTACCTACCGCATGGGCTGCGGTCAAAACAAATGCACACGCGAAGGACACGCCGGACTCCCCCGGCGCTGCGGCCACCGTAGTGCGATCAGGGGCCGTACGGAAGAAGGCTCCACGCCCGCGGCGCAAGCCGAGCGCCGCCGAACGGGTACTTCCGCACAACCACCCGACCGCCGCCTGAGAGGTCCGTCACACCCTAAGCACGGGAGATCATCGCCAGGGCGACGCAGCACAGGAACACGACCCAGAAACCGATCCCCAGCCACCCCAGGATCAGCCCGGCGACCGCCTGGCCGTCCCCGCGCTCCCCGCTCTGGCGGACCTCGGCCCGCGCCTTGTGCCCCAGGATCACCGCGGGAATCGCCGTCAGGCCCCACGTGACCGGGGTGAGGATGCCGCACACCAGCGAGCCGGTCGCCGCGCCGTTGGTCCGCGTGGGCGGCGGCATCTGCATCGGCATGAACGTCGCCGGCAGCGGCTGCCGGGGGGTGAACTGCGCTTGCGGAACCGGGCCCTGCGGCAGGTCCGCCACCAGCATCTGCAGCTCGGCATGGGTCTGTGCCTGATACGCGCGGCCGATCCGCTGCTCGTACTCCTGCTGCGCGAGCCGCCCCTCGGCGAACCCGGCCTTCAAGACGTCGACCGCACGCTCACGGTCGGCGTGCGAAGCACGCATCGCCGGAGCCTGGCCCGACGCCTGAGCCGGCTGCCCGCCCTGCCACGGCACAGGCTGCCACGACTGGTACGCCACTTGAGCACCTCCCCCACGTTAGGCAGTACACCCATCATTCAGTACGCGCCAGGAGATCGCACGGTTCCCCGAAGGCCGATTTCCGGCCGCCGCCCCGTCTCGTCCGCGCGGCACCGACTCCCGGAAACCGGCGGGCGGCCCTCCCCGAAACGCCGCAGGGCGGCCACCCCGGATGGGGTGACCGCCCTGCGTACAGCGCGCTACCAGGATTACTGGTTGTACGGACCGTAGTCGTAGTCCTCCAGCGGGACCGCCTGGCCGGAGCCGGTGCCGAAGGGCGAGTAGTCGATGTCGTCGTAACCGACGGCCGAGTACATCGCGGCCTTGGCCTCCTCGGTGGGCTCCACCCGGATGTTGCGGTAGCGGGACAGGCCCGTACCGGCCGGGATGAGCTTACCGATGATGACGTTCTCCTTGAGGCCGATCAGGGAGTCCGACTTGGCGTTGATCGCCGCGTCGGTGAGCACCCGGGTCGTCTCCTGGAAGGACGCCGCCGACAGCCAGGACTCGGTGGCCAGCGAAGCCTTGGTGATACCCATCAGCTGCGGACGGCCGGAGGCGGGGTGACCGCCCTCCTGGACCACGCGACGGTTCTCGCCCTCGAACTTCGTGCGCTCCACCAGCTCGCCCGGCAGCAGCTCCGCGTCGCCGGACTCGATGATCGTCACACGGCGCAGCATCTGCCGGATGATGATCTCGATGTGCTTGTCGTGGATCGCCACGCCCTGGTTGTTGTAGACCTTCTGGACCTCGCCGACCAGGTGGACCTGGACGGCCCGCTGGCCCAGGATGCGCAGCACGTCGTGCGGGTTGACGGCACCCACGGTCAGCGCCTGGCCGACCTCGACGTGGTCACCCTCGCCCACCAGCAGACGGGCACGCTTGGAGACGCCGTAAGCCGTCTCGTCGCTGCCGTCGTCCGGCGTGACGATGACCTTCTTGGTCTTCTCGGTCTCCTCGATCCGCACGCGGCCGGCGGCCTCGGAGATCGGGGCGACACCCTTGGGCGTACGGGCCTCGAAGAGCTCGACGACACGCGGCAGACCCAGGGTGATGTCGTCACCGGCCACACCACCGGTGTGGAAGGTACGCATCGTCAGCTGGGTGCCGGGCTCACCGATGGACTGGGCGGCGATGATGCCGACCGCCTCACCGATGTCGACCAGCTTGCCGGTGGCCAGCGAGCGGCCGTAGCAGTAGGCGCAGGTGCCGACCGCGGACTCACAGGTCAGGACCGAGCGGGTCTTGACCTCCTCGACGCCGTGCGCGACCAGCTGGTCGATGAGCACGTCGCCGAGGTCCACGTTCGCCGACGCGATGACCTTGCCGTCCACCACGACGTCCTCGGCCAGCATGCGCGCGTACACGCTGGACTCGACGTCGTCCGCCTTGCGCAGGACACCGTCGGCGCCCTTGCTGGCGATCCGCAGCTTGAGACCGCGCTCGGTGCCGCAGTCCTCCTCGCGGATGATGACGTCCTGGGAGACGTCGACCAGACGACGGGTGAGGTAACCCGAGTCGGCGGTACGCAGGGCGGTGTCCGCGAGACCCTTACGGGCACCGTGGGTGGAGATGAAGTACTCCAGCACGGACAGACCCTCGCGGAACGACGCCTTGATGGGCCGCGGGATGGTCTCGTTCTTCGCGTTCGACACCAGACCACGCATACCGGCGATCTGCCGCATCTGCATCATGTTTCCTCGGGCACCCGAGTCAACCATCATGAAGATGGGGTTCGTCTTGGGGAAGTTGTCGTTCATCGCCTCGGCGACCTCGTTGGTCGCCTTGGTCCAGATGTTGATCAGTTCCTGAGTGCGCTCGTCCTTGGTGATCAGACCGCGCTCGTACTGCTTCTGGACCTTCTCGTCCTGGGCCTCGTAGCCCGCGACGATGGCCTTCTTGGCCTCCGGCACGACGATGTCCGAGACCGCGACGGTGACACCGGAACGGGTCGCCCAGTGGAAACCGGCCGCCTTCAGGTTGTCGAGCGTCGCCGCCACGATGACCTTCGGGTAGCGCTCGGCCAGGTCGTTGACGATCGCGGAGAGCTGCTTCTTGCCCACCGAGTAGTCGACGAACGGGTAGTCCTCGGGCAGCAGCTCGTTGAAGAGCGCGCGGCCCAGGGTCGTACGCAGCCGGAAGCTGTCACCCTGCTGCCACTCGGGCTCGCCCTCTTCCTGCGCCGGCGGGGTCCAGCCGCGGGGCGGGACGGTGCCGATCGGGAAGCGGATGTCGACCTTCGCCTGGAGCGAGAGCTCCCGGTTGTCGAAGGCCATGATCGCCTCGGCGACCGAGCCGAAGGAGCGGCCCTCGCCGATGACCTTGCGCTCCGCCTCGTCGGTGGTGAGGAAGAACAGGCCCAGCACCATGTCCTGGGTCGGCATGGTGACCGGACGGCCGTCGGCCGGCTTGAGGATGTTGTTCGAGGACAGCATCAGGATGCGGGCCTCGGCCTGCGCCTCCGCGGACAGCGGCAGGTGCACGGCCATCTGGTCACCGTCGAAGTCCGCGTTGAACGCGGTGCACACGAGCGGGTGAATCTGAATGGCCTTGCCCTCGACCAGCTGCGGCTCGAAGGCCTGGATGCCGAGGCGGTGCAGGGTGGGCGCACGGTTCAGCAGGACCGGGTGCTCCGCGATGACCTCTTCGAGGACGTCGTAGACGACCGTGCGGCCGCGCTCGACCATCCGCTTGGCGCTCTTGATGTTCTGCGCGTGGTTCAGGTCGACCAGGCGCTTCATCACGAACGGCTTGAAGAGCTCCAGCGCCATGGCCTTCGGCAGACCGCACTGGTGCAGCTTGAGCTGCGGACCGACGACGATCACGGAACGCGCGGAGTAGTCCACACGCTTGCCGAGCAGGTTCTGACGGAAACGGCCCTGCTTGCCCTTGAGCATGTCGCTCAGGGACTTGAGCGGGCGGTTGCCCGGGCCGGTGACCGGCCGGCCGCGGCGGCCGTTGTCGAACAGCGCGTCGACGGCCTCCTGCAGCATCCGCTTCTCGTTGTTCACGATGATCTCGGGGGCACCGAGGTCGAGGAGACGCTTGAGGCGGTTGTTGCGGTTGATCACACGGCGGTACAGGTCGTTCAGGTCGGAGGTCGCGAAGCGGCCACCGTCCAGCTGCACCATCGGACGCAGGTCCGGCGGGATGACCGGGATGCAGTCCAGCACCATGCCGTTGGGGCTGTTGCGGGTCTGCAGGAACGCGGAGACGACCTTGAGGCGCTTGAGCGCACGGGTCTTCTTCTGGCCCTTGCCGGTACGGATGATCTCGCGGAGCTTCTCGGCCTCTTCGTCGAGGTCGAAGGACTCCAGGCGCTTCTGGAGCGCGGCCGCGCCCATGCCGCCCATGAAGTACGTGCCGAAGCGGTCACGCAGCTCGCGGTAGAGCAGCTCGTCGCCCTCCAGGTCCTGGACCTTGAGGTTCTTGAAGCGGTTCCACACCTCGTCGAGACGGTCGATCTCGCGCTGCGCGCGGTCGCGCAGCTGCTTCATCTCACGCTCGGCGCCCTCGCGCACCTTGCGGCGCACGTCCGCCTTGGCGCCCTCGGCCTCCAGCTCGGCGAGGTCGGTCTCCAGCTTCTTGGCGCGGGCCTCGAGGTCCGCGTCGCGGCGCTGCTCGATCTGCTGGCGCTCGACGGAGACGTGCGCCTCCAGCGAGGGCAGGTCGCGCGTACGGCGCTCCTCGTCCACCCACGTGATCATGTAGGCGGCGAAGTAGATGACCTTTTCCAGGTCCTTCGGGGCGAGGTCGAGCAGGTAGCCCAGCCGCGACGGAACGCCCTTGAAGTACCAGATGTGCGTGACGGGGGCGGCCAGCTCGATGTGGCCCATCCGCTCACGGCGCACCTTGGCGCGAGTGACCTCGACGCCACAGCGCTCGCAGATGATGCCCTTGAACCGGACACGCTTGTACTTGCCGCAGTAGCACTCCCAGTCCCGGGTCGGACCGAAGATCTTCTCGCAGAAGAGCCCGTCCTTTTCCGGCTTGAGGGTGCGGTAGTTGATGGTCTCCGGCTTCTTGACCTCACCGTGGGACCACTGTCGGATGTCGTCCGCGGTCGCCAGGCCGATCCGCAGCTCGTCGAAGAAGTTGACGTCGAGCACTGTCGTCAATCCCTCTTTCAGGGTCGTGCCCTTCGCGTAAGCGAAAAAATGGGCTCTACATCATGGTCTGTACGGGTCCGGGGCGACCGGGGCTCCTCGGGAAAGGAGCCCCGGCCAGGCCCGTCAGACCTCTTCGACGCTGCTCGGCTCGCGCCGGGACAGGTCGATACCGAGCTCCTCCGCGGCGCGGAAGACATCCTCGTCCGTGTCGCGCATCTCGATGGACATGCCGTCCGAGGACAGCACCTCCACGTTCAGGCAGAGCGACTGCATTTCCTTGATGAGCACCTTGAAGGACTCGGGAATGCCGGGCTCGGGGATGTTCTCGCCCTTGACGATGGCCTCGTAGACCTTCACGCGGCCGGTCACGTCGTCGGACTTGATCGTCAGCAGCTCCTGGAGGGCGTACGCGGCGCCGTAAGCCTCCAGCGCCCACACCTCCATCTCACCGAAGCGCTGGCCACCGAACTGGGCCTTACCACCCAGCGGCTGCTGGGTGATCATCGAGTACGGACCGGTCGAACGCGCGTGCAGCTTGTCGTCGACCAGGTGGTGGAGCTTCAGGATGTACATGTACCCGACCGAGATCGGGTCCGGGAACGGCTCACCGGAACGGCCGTCGAACATCCGGGCCTTGCCGGTGTCCTTGACCATCCGCTCGCCGTCGCGGTTCGGCAGCGTGGAGTCGAACAGACCGGCGAGCTCGTCCTCGCGCGCACCGTCGAAGACCGGGGTCGCGACGTTGGTGCGGGGCGCGACCTCGTCGGCGCCGATCGCCTGGAGACGCTTCTGCCAGTCCGCGTCGCCCTCGACCTTCCAGCCCTGGCTGGCGAGCCAGCCGAGGTGGATCTCCAGGACCTGTCCCGGGTTCATTCGGGACGGGACACCCAGCGGGTTGAGGATGATGTCGACCGGGGTGCCGTCCTCCAGGAACGGCATGTCCTCGACCGGCAGGATCTTGGAGATGACGCCCTTGTTGCCGTGGCGGCCGGCGAGCTTGTCACCGTCGGTGATCTTGCGCTTCTGCGCCACGTAGACGCGGACCAGCTGGTTCACGCCCGGGGGCAGCTCGTCGCCCTCTTCGCGGTCGAAGACGCGGACGCCGATGACCTTGCCGATCTCGCCGTGCGGGACCTTGAGCGAGGTGTCACGGACCTCACGGGCCTTCTCGCCGAAGATGGCGCGCAGCAGGCGCTCCTCGGGGGTCAGCTCGGTCTCGCCCTTGGGCGTGACCTTGCCGACGAGGATGTCGCCGGCGACGACCTCGGCACCGATACGGATGATGCCGCGCTCGTCGAGGTCCGAGAGGACCTCCTCGGAGACGTTCGGGATGTCCCGGGTGATCTCCTCGGGGCCCAGCTTGGTGTCCCGGGCGTCGACCTCGTGCTCCTCGATGTGGATCGAGGACAGGACGTCGTCCTGCACGAGGCGCTGCGACAGGATGATCGCGTCCTCGTAGTTGTGGCCCTCCCAGGGCATGAAGGCGACGAGCAGGTTCTTGCCCAGCGCCATCTCGCCCTCGTCGGTGGAGGGACCGTCGGCGAGCACCTGGCCCACGACGACGCGCGCGCCCTCGTCCACGACGACCTTCTGGTTGAAGGAGGTGCCCTGGTTGGAGCGGGTGAACTTGGCGACGCGGTACGTGGTGTACGTGCCGTCGTCGTTGGCGACGGTGATGTAGTCCGCGGAGACCTCCTGGACCACACCGTCCTTCTCGGCCTTGATGACGTCGCCGGCGTCGACCGCGCAGCGGTACTCCATGCCGGTGCCGACCAGCGGGGCCTCCGCCTTGATCAGCGGCACGGCCTGGCGCATCATGTTCGATCCCATGAGCGCGCGGTTGGCGTCGTCGTGCTCCAGGAAGGGGATCATGGCGGTCGCGGCCGACACCATCTGGCGCGGCGAGACGTCCATGTAGTCCACGTCCTCGCGGGCGGCGAGGTCGACCTCGCCACCGCGGCGGCGGCACATCACGCGGCCCTCGGCGAACTGCATGTCGTCGGTGAGCGGCGCGTTGGCCTGCGCGATGAGGAAGCGGTCCTCCTCGTCGGCGGTCAGGTAGTCGACCTGCTCGGTGACCCGGCCGTCGACGACCTTGCGGTACGGCGTCTCGATGAAGCCGAAGACGTTGACGCGGCCGTACGAGGCGAGCGAACCGATCAGACCGATGTTCGGGCCTTCGGGCGTCTCGATCGGGCACATGCGGCCGTAGTGCGAGGGGTGCACGTCACGGACGTCCAGGCCGGCCCGCTCACGGGACAGACCACCGGGGCCCAGCGCGGACAGCCGGCGCTTGTGGGTCAGGCCCGACAGCGGGTTGGTCTGGTCCATGAACTGGGACAGCTGGCTGGTGCCGAAGAACTCCTTGATGGAGGCGACGACCGGCCGGATGTTGATCAGGGTCTGCGGCGTGATCGCCTCGACGTCCTGGGTGGTCATGCGCTCGCGCACGACGCGCTCCATACGGGCGAGACCCGTACGGACCTGGTTCTGGATCAGTTCGCCGACGTTGCGCAGACGGCGGTTGCCGAAGTGGTCGATGTCGTCGGTCTCGACGACGATCTCCGTGCCGTTCTCGCCGATCGTCTCGGTCTCGCCCGCGTGGAGCTTGACCAGGTACTTGATCGTGGCGATGACGTCGTCGGTGGTCAGCACGCCGGCGTCCAGCGGCTCGTCGCCGCCGAGCTTCTTGTTGACCTTGTAGCGGCCGACCTTCGCGAGGTCGTAGCGCTTCGGGTTGAAGTAGAGGTTCTCCAGCAGCGTCTGCGCGGCCTCGCGCGTCGGCGGCTCGCCCGGACGCAGCTTGCGGTAGATGTCGAGCAGCGCGTCGTCCTGGCCCTGGGTGTGGTCCTTCTCCAGGGTGGCGCGCATCGACTCGTACTCGCCGAACTCTTCGAGGATCTGCTCGGTCGTCCAGCCGAGGGCCTTGAGGAGGACGGTCACGGACTGCTTGCGCTTGCGGTCGATGCGCACGCCGACCATGTCGCGCTTGTCGATCTCCATCTCGAGCCAGGCACCCCGGGACGGGATGATCTTGGCCGTGAAGATGTCCTTGTCGGACGTCTTGTCGATCTGGCTGTCGAAGTAGACGCCCGGCGAGCGGACCAGCTGCGAGACGACGACACGCTCGGTGCCGTTGATGCAGAAGGTGCCCTTGTTGGTCATGAGCGGGAAGTCGCCCATGAAGACCGTCTGGGACTTGATCTCGCCGGTCTCGTTGTTGGTGAACTCAGCCGTGACGAAGAGCGGGGCCGCGTACGTGAAGTCGCGCTCCTTGCACTCGTCGATGGAGTTCTTCGGGGGCTCGAATCGGTGGTCGCGGAACGTCAGCGACATCGACCCGGAGAAGTCCTCGATCGGGGAGATCTCTTCGAAGATCTCCTCCAGACCGGACTTGGTGGGGACGTCCTGACCACTTTCCAGCGCAGCCTCGACGCGACCCTTCCATGCGGCATTGCCGAGCAGCCAGTCGAAGCTTTCGGTCTGCAGCGCAAGGAGGTTCGGAACCCCGAGGGGCTCCTTGATCTTCGCAAAAGAGATGCGCAGCGGGGCGGTGCTGTCGCCGTTGTTCGTATTGGCAGTCGAGGCGTTGCGCGAGGCGGCCAAGAGGGGGTCCTTCCGAGGGCTCGGACTCACTACGCGCGTACCGGTCCCGAACCGAACACACCGGAGGAAAGGCCCAGGTCAGGGCGGATCAGTCGGCATTGCTCGGGCTCGGGTATGCCCCTGGTGACGGGCAGGGAGCAGCTAACAGGCAGCGCAAAGGGTCAGTGTAGCCACTCGGCACACTGATGTCCAGAGCGAGTTTCCGGAGACCGGTCCAGCACCGTGATACCGATCTTCTCCCTCCGGGAGGTGGCACCCTCCGTGACGGAGGAACCCCTCGTTGTTCTTCTCAACGCCCAACGTCTTATGCCTGCCGCAAGCCGTGCGCCAACAGGCGCACACCGATGCTTCCCTCTTCGACGGCGATCCATGCCTCGAACCCGGATCGCTTCTGTCGTCGCGTCCTGAGAATTGCGCGCTGCGTGCGGTTCGTCAAGGCCCCCCACCCGCTGGAAGATCGTCACGGGGTGCACGGGGCCGGGCAACGAAGATCACCATACTCGCACGGAAGGGCGGGGTGGCGCAGCCGCGGCCAGAACGCCCGAAGGCGACCACCCGCATGGGTGATCGCCTTCAGGTTTGTGAAGAGTCAGCAGACTCGCGAGGTCACTTGACCTCGACGGAGGCGCCGGCGCCCTTGAGGGCCTCGGCGGCCTTCTCCGCGGCGTCCTTGGCGACCTTCTCGAGGACCGGCTTCGGGGTGCCGTCCACGAGGTCCTTGGCCTCCTTCAGACCCAGGGAGGTCAGCTCGCGCACGACCTTGATGACCTGGATCTTCTTGTCGCCGGCACCGGTGAGGATGACGTCGAACTCGTCCTGCTCCTCGGCGGCAGCAGCGTCGCCGCCACCCTGGGCCGGGCCGGCAACGGCGATGGCGGCCGGGGCGGCAGCCTCGACGTCGAACTTCTCCTCGAACTTCTTCACGAAGTCGGAGAGCTCGATGAGGGTCATCTCCTCGAACTGGGCCAGCAGTTCGTCCTGGGTGAGCTTCGCCATGGTGGCGGTCCTTCCACTAATTCGGCTGGTGCCGGATGTACATTGCGGCGGGCGTGCTGAGCAGACGTGCCCGCTGGACTGCGGAGTGGTTACTCCGCCGCCTCGGCGGGAGCCGGCTCACCGGCACCGCCCTGCTCGACCTTGCTGCGAAGAGCTTCCGCGGTGCGGACCATCTTCGTGAGCGGGGCCTGGAAGGTCGCCGCGGCCTTGGCCATGGACGCCTTCATGCCACCCGCCAGCTTGGCGAGCAGAACCTCGCGGGACTCGAGGTCCGCAAGCTTCTTGATCTCGTCGGCGGACAGCGCCTTGCCTTCAAGGACACCGCCCTTGATGACGAGAGAGGGGTTCTCCTTGGCGAAGTCACGAAGACCCTTCGCCGCCTCGACCGGGTCACCGGTCACGAAGGCGACAGCCGTCGAGCCCTTGAGGTGCTCGTCCAGCGTGATCCCGGCCTCAGTGGCCGCAATCTTGGTCAGCGTGTTCTTCACCACACGGTACTGAGCGTTGTCACCGAGCGAACGGCGCAGCTGCTTGAGCTGAGCGACGGACAGTCCGGTGTACGCGGTCACAACAGCGGCGTTGGAGTTACGGAGCTTCTCCGTGATCTCCTCGACGGCTGCGACCTTGTCGGGCCTCGCCATGAGCCTCGGCCTCCTTCCGGGTGATGAGGACCGCGCAGAAGGGGCTGGGCAAAACAAACGCCCCGGCGCAAGCGCACGGGGCATGGCTCAACCGGGCGAAACGGAGTTCTTCCGGGAGTTCTTCCTCGTCCACCTGCGCAGGCCGTCCGCAGCTAGCGGATCCTTCGGCCACCACACGCCCGTAAAGGCGCGCAGAGACAACCAGCGGTCTTTGGCTTCTCCGCTACGGTACGCGAACGGCCTAGGCCAGGCAAATCCGGTCACCGGCACCGGTGTGCTCGGCGTCAGCCCGCCAGGCCGCCGGCGGCACCTGCGCCCGCGCCTGCGCCCGCCTTGCCGCCGTCCGTGGTCTGCGAGGCCGGCGGCTCCTGGACGGTGACCTTGGTGCCGTAGTCGGAGTAGAAGGCGGTGCTCTCCGAGCCGCCCATGTCGCTCTGGGACTTCTCGGTCTTCTTGACGAGCAGGTTGTCCGGACCGATCCACAGGTCGATCGTCTGGCTCGTCGTACCGTTCTTCTTGAGCGTCTCCTCCAGCGCCTTCAAGTCCTTCTGGCTGAGGTTCCGGGACGCCTGCATGCGGGCCAGCTCGCCCACCTCGTAGGTGGCGGTGTAATGGGTCGCCCGGACGCCGCGCACGTCCTCCGTACCGGCCTTCTCGGCCTTGCCCGAGGCGATGACCAGGGCCATGGCGCGCGTCGGGTTGTTGTTCTGCGCCTGGTCCTTCATCAGCGCGCCGAGCGCGGACTGCTTGGCCATCGCGTTGTAGTCGTACTTGAGCCACGGCTTGTCGCGGAGCCCGAAATTGACGTACACCGCCTCAGGAGTCGTCACGGTCTTGACGGGCTTGCCGCCGCCCGGCCCCGCCGCGCCCCCCTGCGGGGACATCTCGGCCTGCGCGCGGATGCCCTCGGACCAGTCCATCGCGCCCTTGACGGACATCGTCACCTTGCCCAGCCTGTTCGTCCCGTCGAACTTGGCCGAGGTCTTCGCGCCGGTCTTCTCGGCGGCCGTCCGCAGGGCCGCGGCGGCCGCCTGGACCGGCGATCTGCCGCCCGCCGCCTTGTCGCCGCCCGCCTTGCCGCCACCGTCCTTGTCACCGCAGGCGGTGAGGCCGGCCATCATGACGATCCCGGCCACGACCGCGGTGATGCGCGCCGTACGCATGTGCTGCTCCCCCGTTGTAGATCACCTTCACGACTGCAAGCGAGGGTAGTGCAGGGGGGTGACAGCGCCCTGGCGGGGCCGCGCGGACCGCCGGGGCCGGCTGCCCGGGCGCACGCGAAGGGCCCCGCACCTCGGTGAGGTGCGGGGCCCGACTACGCGTACGCGCGTGCCTGCCGTCAGACTCAGACGGCGAGCACGTCCTCCTCGACGAGGAGGTTGCGGGTGCGGTTGGCGTCGACCGGAACGCCGGGGCCCATCGTGGTGCTGATGGTGGCCTTCTTGATGTAGCGGCCCTTGGCGGCGGACGGCTTGAGGCGGTTGATCTCCTCGAGCGCCGCGGCGTAGTTCTCCACCAGCTTGGCGTCGTCGAAGGACACCTTGCCGATGATGAAGTGGAGGTTCGCGTGCTTGTCCACGCGGAACTCGATCTTGCCGCCCTTGATGTCGGTGACAGCCTTGGCGACGTCCGGGGTGACGGTGCCGGTCTTCGGGTTCGGCATCAGACCACGGGGACCGAGCACGCGGCCGAGGCGGCCGACCTTGCCCATGAGGTCCGGCGTGGCGACGACGGCGTCGAAGTCCAGGCGGCCCTTGGCGACCTCGTCGATCAGTTCGTCGGAGCCGACGATGTCGGCGCCCGCGGCTTCCGCGGCCGCAGCACGGTCGCCGGTCGCGAAGACCAGGACCCGGGCGGTCTTACCGGTGCCGTGCGGAAGGTTCACGGTGCCACGGACCATCTGGTCGGCCTTGCGCGGGTCGACGCCCAGACGCATGGCGACCTCGACGGTCGCGTCGAACTTGGCCGGGGAGGTCTCCTTGGCCAGACGGACGGCCTCGAGCGGGGCGTACTGACGCTCCCGGTCGATCTTCGCGTCCGCGTTGCGAAGATTCTTGCTGCGCTTCACTGCTGCTCCTGAGTGGTGGCGATGGAGTCGTGGTACGGGCCAGCGCCTGGCCCTGCCACGTGCCCCTGTCGGAATGCGGCGGGTGCCGCGGGGCTACTGCGGGGTGGCTGTCAGCCCTCGACCGTGATGCCCATGGAACGGGCGGTGCCGGCGATGATCTTCGACGCGGCGTCCAGGTCGTTGGCGTTCAGGTCGGGCATCTTGGTGGTGGCGATCTCGCGGACCTGGTCGGCCGTGATCTTGGCGACCTTGGTCTTGTGCGGCTCGCCGGAGCCCTTCTCCACGCCCGCGGCCTTCAGGATCATCTTCGAGGCCGGCGGGGTCTTGGTGATGAAGGTGAAGGAACGGTCTTCGTAGACCGTGATCTCCACCGGGATGACCCAACCGCGCTGCGACTCGGTCGCGGCGTTGTAGGCCTTGCAGAACTCCATGATGTTGACGCCGTGCTGGCCCAGCGCGGGGCCGACCGGCGGGGCCGGGTTTGCGGCACCGGCCTGGATCTGGAGCTTGATGAGCCCCGTGACCTTCTTCTTCTTGGGAGGCATGCTCTCTCCGGGTCCTAGTGAGAGGTTTTCGCCAGACCATCCGGTCATCCGGATGGAGGCATACCGCACAACGATAACGGGTATGGAGGTGCGGCCAAAAACCGAGCAGGTCAGACGGTCCCCGAGGGGCTCGCCTGACCTGTTCGGAAGCGGTTGTTCCAGAAGTGTCAGTTCTTCTGGATCTGGTCGAAGCTCAGCTCGACCGGGGTCTCGCGGCCGAAGATCTCGACGAGGCCCTTGACCTTCTTCGAGTCGGCGTTGATCTCGTTGATCGTGGCCTGCAGCGTGGCGAACGGGCCGTCGGTGACGGTGACCGAGTCGCCCACCTCGAAGTCCAGCACCTGGACCTCGACCTTGCGGGACGGAGCCGGCTTGCCCTCGGCCTCGGCGGCCTCCTTGGCGGCCTTCTCCTCGGCCTCCGGGGCGAGCATCTTGACGATCTCGTCCAGGGTCAGCGGGTACGGGTCGTAGGCGTTGCCCACGAAGCCGGTGACGCCGGGCGTGTTGCGCACGACGCCCCAGGACTCGTTCGTCAGGTCCATGCGCACGAGCACGTAGCCCGGGAGCTTGTTCTGGCGGACGTTCTTGCGCTCGCCGTTCTTGATCTGGACGATCTCTTCCTCGGGGACCTCGGCCTGGTAGATGAAGTCCTCGACGTTGAGCGAGACGGCGCGCTGCTCCAGGTTGGCCTTCACGCGCTTCTCGTAGCCCGCGTAGGTGTGGATCACGTACCACTCGCCCGGCAGGGTGCGCAGCTCCTCGCGGAGCGCGGCGATCGGGTCGACCGGCTCGGCCTCGTCCTCGTCGGTCTCCGCCTCGCCGGCGGCCTCGTCCTCGGCCTCGACGGCCTCGGCAGCCTCGTCGTCGGTCTCGACGTTCACCGCGGCCTCTTCGGCGGGCTCGCCCGCCTCGGCGTCCTCGGTGTCGAGCTCGTCGGCCGCGTCGGCGCCCTCGACGATCTCGCGGGCGCCCTCTTCGTCGGCAAGCGCCGCAGCGTCGCCCTCGACCTCGGCCGAGGCAGCCGCGTCAACGTCGGCCGCTGCCGTCTCGACGGAGTCGGCGGCGTCGTTCAGGTTCGGGTCAGACACGGTGGCTGCTTCTTCCTGGCTTCAAGGGGTTGAACATGCAAAGGGGCGCCCGCTCAGGCGCCCTTCGCGGGATCAGCCGAAGACGTACTTGACGGCCTCGTTGAATCCCAAGTCAATCACGGTTACGAGACCGATGACGATGACGACGAAGACGATCACCACGGTGGTGTACGTGGAAAGCTGGCCTCTGGTGGGCCAGACGACCTTGCGGAGCTCGGCGATGATCTGCCGGTAGAAGAGAGCGAGGCGCGCGAACGGGCCCTTCTTGCCGCGCTTGCCGCCGCGGCGGGGCTTCTTCGAGTCCGTGGCCTCGTCTTCGGAACGACCGCGCTCAGGCATGTCGATGGAGCCCAGGGCGTCCGTCACTCGTCCTCACCTGAATCCGGGTCGTTGGCCGTGCCGCGCCCGGTAGAGCCGCACGGCGGTGCATTTCAGTACGTACGCGTGCACGCGCCTCGGTGATGAGTGCGTGTAGCAGGGCCGGAGGGACTTGAACCCCCAACCGCTGGTTTTGGAGACCAGTGCTCTACCAATTGAGCTACGACCCTTTGTGGTTCCCCCAACCTACCGCATGCCGACCGGTGCACCAGGTGCGTGGCCGGTTGCGCCCTGTTGGGAGCCAACGGTCAGCGAGTGTACGTGCTTCCCGTCCCGGCGTCGAACAGAAAGCCCCGAGGCGGTGCCTTCAAACCCGTGTGCCCGCCCCGTGGCGGGTCTGGGACCATGCAGTACATGAGCGCTGCTACTCCTCCCGCACAGTCCCCCGCCGACCGTCGGGTGTCGGCCCGCGTCGGGGCCATCTCCGAGTCCGCGACCCTCGCCGTGGACGCCAAGGCCAAGGCCCTCAAGGCCGCCGGGCGCCCGGTGATCGGCTTCGGCGCCGGCGAGCCCGACTTCCCCACGCCCGGCTACATCGTCGAGGCGGCCGTCGAGGCGTGCCGCAACCCGAAGTACCACCGCTACACCCCGGCCGGCGGCCTGCCCGAGCTGAAGGACGCCATCGCCGCGAAGACGCTGCGCGACTCGGGCTACGCGGTCGAGGCGGCGAACGTGCTGGTCACCAACGGTGGCAAGCAGGCGATCTACGAGGCGTTCGCGGCGATCCTGGACCCGGGCGACGAGGTCATCGTGCCGGCCCCCTACTGGACCACCTACCCGGAGTCGATCCGGCTGGCGGGCGGCGTGCCGGTGGACGTGGTAGCCGACGAGACCACCGGCTACCGGGTGACCGTGGAGCAGCTGGAGGCGGCCCGTACGGACCGCACGAAGGTGCTGCTGTTCGTGTCGCCGTCGAACCCGACCGGCGCGGTCTACACCCGCGAGCAGGTCGAGGCGGTGGGCCGCTGGGCCGCCGAGCACGGCCTGTGGGTCCTGACGGACGAGATCTACGAGCACCTGGTCTACGGCGACGCCGAGTTCTCCTCGCTGCCGGTGGTCGTGCCGGAGCTGCGCGAGAAGTGCATCATCGTCAACGGCGTGGCGAAGACGTACGCGATGACCGGCTGGCGGGTGGGCTGGGCCATCGGCCCGAAGGACGTGATCAAGGCCGCGGCGAACCTCCAGTCGCACGCCACCTCCAACGTCTCGAACGTGGCGCAGGCGGCGGCCATCGCCGCGGTCTCCGGTGACCTGGACGCCGTCGAGGAGATGAAGGTCGCCTTCGACCGGCGCCGCAAGACGATGGTGCGGATGCTCAACGAGATCGAGGGCGTGCTGTGCCCCGAGCCGGAGGGCGCGTTCTACGCGTACCCGTCGGTCAAGGGCCTGCTCGGCAAGGAGATCCGGGGCAAGCGCCCGCAGACCAGCGTGGAGCTGGCCGAGCTGATCCTGGAGGAGGCCGAGGTCGCGGTCGTGCCGGGTGAGGCGTTCGGCACGCCGGGCTACCTGCGCCTGTCGTACGCGCTCGGTGACGAGGACCTGGTCGAGGGCATCACCCGCGTCCAGAACCTGCTGGCCGAGGCGAAGTAGCACCTGACGGCACGTGCCGCGGGCCCCGGGGCTTCCCCGGGGCCCGCATCTGCTTTCGGGCGGGCGCCCGTTCGGGAAAGGCCCTACCGGCGCGTCGGCCCCGTACGGCAAGATCCTGGGATGGAACGTGTACGCGATGTCCGGGCCCTCCCGAAGGCCCATCTGCACCTGCACTTCACGGGGTCGATGCGGCCCGCGACCCTGCTGGAGCTCGCCGACAAGTACGGCGTGCACCTGCCGGAGGCCCTTAAGGGCGGCGAGCCGCCGAAGCTGCGGGCCACCGACGAGCGCGGCTGGTTCCGCTTCCAGCGGCTGTACGACATCGCGCGCTCCTGCCTGCGCTCCCCGGAGGACATCAGGCGGCTGGTCAGGGAGGCCGCCGAGGAGGACGTACGGGACGGCTCGGGGTGGCTGGAGATCCAGGTCGACCCGACGTCGTACGCGCCGCGGCTGGGCGGGCTGATCCCCGCGCTGGAGATCATTCTGGACGCGGTGGACGCCGCCTCGCGGGAGACCGGCCTGGGCATACGCGTCCTGGTGGCCGCCAACCGCATGAAGCACCCCCTGGACGCCCGTACGCTGGCCCGGCTCGCGGTCCGGTACGCCGACCGCGGCGTGATCGGTTTTGGGCTCTCCAACGACGAACGTCGGGGTTTCGCCCGCGACTTCGACCGGGCCTTCGCCATCGCGCGCGACGGCGGTCTGCTGGCGGCGCCGCACGGCGGCGAGCTGTCGGGCCCTTCGAGCGTGCGGGACTGCCTGGACGACCTGCACGCGGCGCGCATCGGCCACGGCGTGCGGGCGGCGGAGGACCCCGCGCTGCTGCGGCGGCTGGCCGACCGCGGGGTGACCTGCGAGGTCTGCCCGGCGTCGAACGTGGCCCTGGGCGTCTACGAGAAGCCGGAGGACGTACCGCTGCGGACGCTGTACGACGCCGGTGTGCCGATGGCGCTGGGCGCCGACGACCCGCTGCTGTTCGGCTCGCGGCTGGCGGCCCAGTACGAGATCGCCCGGACCGCGCACGGCTTCTCGGACGCCGAACTGGCGGAGGTGGCCCGCCAGTCGGTGCGCGGCTCGCGGGCCCCGCAGGACGTACGGCAGAAGCTGCTGGCGGGCGTGGACGCATGGCTCCGGGAGGAGTGAGCGACGGCCCCCGCGCCGTCCCTAAAGGGTGACGCCGACCGTCACCGGCTCGTTGACCAGCGTGACGCCGAAGGCCGCGCGGACGCCCTCGCGGACCTCGCGGGCCAGCGCGAGCAGGTCCTCGGTGGTGGCCGTGCCGCGGTTGGTGAGGGCGAGGGTGTGCTTGGTGGAGATCCGGGCCGGTCCTTCGCCGTAGCCCTTGGTGAAGCCCGCGCGGTCGATGAGCCAGGCGGCGGAGGTCTTCACGCGGCCCTCTCCCGCCGGGAAGGCGGGCGGGGTGGCGTCCGGGCCGAGGCGCTCGTGGACGCGGGCGAGGAAGTCCGCGTGCTGGGCCTCGGTGAGGACCGGATTGGTGAAGAAGGAGCCCGCCGACCAGGTGTCGTGGTCTTCCGGGTCCAGGACCATGCCCTTGCCGGCCCGCAGCTTGAGCACGGTCTCGCGGGCGTCGGCGGCCGGCACCCGGTCCCCCGCCTCGACGCCGAGGGTGCGTGCGGTCTCCGCGTACTTGATCGGCGCGGACAGCCCGCCGGCGTCCTCCAGGGCGAAGCGCACGCGCAGCACCACGAACCGCCCGGGGTGCTCCTTGAAGCGGCTGTGGCGGTACGAGAACGCGCACTCGGCGTTCGAAAGGGTCACGGTCTCGCCCGCTGTGCGGTCGTACGCGACCACCTCGGTGATCGTGGAGGACACTTCCTGTCCGTACGCGCCCACGTTCTGGATGGGCGTGGCACCGGCCGAGCCGGGGATGCCGGCCAGGCACTCGATGCCCGCGAGCCCGGCCTCGACGGTGCGGGCCACCGCGTCGGACCAGTTCTCGCCCGCGGCCAGCGTCAGGTCCGTGCCGTCCAGCGTGAAACCGGTGGTGGCGATGCGCAGCGCGGTGCCCTCGAAGCCCTTGTCGCCGATGACCAGGTTGCTGCCGCCGCCGATGACGAGCAGCGGCGTATCCGTCGCGTCGGCCTCGCGGACGGCCGCGACCACCTCGTCGTCGGTGGTCGCGGTGAGCAGCCGGGTGGCCGGTCCGCCGAGCCGGAAGGTGGTCAGCGGGGCGAGGGGGGCATCGTGGAGTTCCTGCACGGGCTCAAGGGTACGGGGGCGGTCCCGCCGCCCGGCCGGTCCGCCCCCGTGATGTAACGATCATGCTGGTCAGGCGAGCCGGACCACCGCGCGCGACATCCCCAGCACCTTCTGCCCCGCGCTGGTCGCGATCAGGTCGACGCGGACGGTACGCGCCTGGTCGTCCAGCTTCGCCGCGACCTTGGCGCTGACCTCGACGACCGCGCCCACCTCGTCGTTGGGCACCACGACGGGCTTGGTGAAGCGCACGCCGTACTCCACGACGGCGCCCGGGTCGCCGGTCCAGTCGGTGACCACGCGGGCCGCCTCGGCCATGGTGAACATGCCGTGCGCGATCACGTCGGGGAGGCCCACCTCCTTGGCGAACTTCTCGTTCCAGTGGATCGGGTTGAAGTCGCCGGAGGCGCCCGCGTACCGCACGAGTGTGGCGCGGGTCACGGGAAAGGTCTGCGCCGGGAGTTCGGTGCCGACCTCGACGTCGTCGTAAGAGATCTTCGCCGCCATCGCCTCAGCCCTCCTGCCCGGCGGCGCGCGCCACCAGCTTTGTGAAAGCGGTCACCACGTGTTCGCCCGCTTCGTCGTGCACCTCGCCACGGATATCGAGAATGTCGTTTCCCGCGAGGGATTTGATCGCCTCGATGGTCGAGGTGACGGTCAGCCGGTCACCGGCCCGCACCGGCCGGGTGTAGGCGAATTTCTGGTCGCCGTGCACCACCCGGCTGTAATCGAGACCGAGCTGCGGATCTTCGACGACCTGGCCGGCGGCGCGGAAAGTGATGGAGAACACAAAGGTCGGCGGGGCGATCACGTCGGGATGCCCGAGTGCCCTGGCGGCTTCGGCGTCGGTGTACGCCGGGGCGGGGTCGCCGATCGCCTCGGCGAATTCGCGGATCTTCTCCCGGCCGACCTCATAAGGAGCGGTGGCCGGGTAGCTCCGCCCGACAAAGGACTGGTCGAGCGCCATGGGCTCGCAACCTCCCTGAACTGGTCCCTGCAAGGGTCCCTGACCTGACATACCGGGGCACCGGCGGACGGGGCCGCACGCCACGCCGCGTACCGGCGGCCTCGCCACAACGCCGCGAGGCCGCCCCCAGCGAGTGGGGACGGCCTCGCGAACGAGCCTGTTGTTATCGCGTCTCGCGGTGCGCAGTGTGCGAGTTGCAACGGGGGCAGTGCTTCTTCATCTCAAGACGGTCCGGGTCGTTACGCCGGTTCTTCTTGGTGATGTAGTTCCGCTCCTTGCACTCCACGCAGGCCAGCGTGATCTTCGGGCGGACGTCGGTGGCAGCCACGTGAGTGCTCCTTGACGGACGGATGGACGGATGAACGCATAGAAGAGTAGCCGATCGGAGGACCGACCCCACAATCGGCTACTGTCAGTAGCGGTGACCGGACTTGAACCGGTGACACAGCGATTATGAGCCGCTTGCTCTACCGACTGAGCTACACCGCTGTGATGCGAGTGGACCCCGCCCGAAGGCGGGATACCTCACACATCAGAGCCCCAATACGGAATCGAACCGTAGACCTTCTCCTTACCATGGAGACGCTCTGCCGACTGAGCTATTGGGGCGAGCGATGAAGACATTACACGGCCTGCCGCCAAAGGTGAAATCCGTATCCGGAGCACCGCCGCAGCCGCCCCTCGCACCACACCGGTACGACTATTTCGCGCCTCCGTGAAGCTCCCCGGAGCGCCCCCTAGGCTCGGAGAACGCTGCGTGATCTTGCACGCCCGGTCCTTCGAGGAGCGCGATGTCCGACAGCAGTCAGCCGCAGCCGGGGCCGGAGAAGGCCGCGGGCAGCGACGGCACCGGCGCCGCTGCGGGCACCCTGGTGCTCTGCGACGCCCGGCTCGCCGACGGCCGGGTCGTGGACGTACGGCTCAGCGGCGGGCACATCGAAGCGGTCGGCACGGCCGGCAGCCTCGCCCCCCAGGGCACCCGCGTCGACCTCGGCGGCTACCTGCTCCTCCCGGCCCCCGCCGAGCCGCACGCGCACTGCGACACCGCGCTGACCGCGGACGCCGGCGGGCCCGCGGGCGAGACGCTCGAAGACGTGCAGCGGCGCACCACGGAGGCGGCCCTCCTCCAGCTCGGGCACGGCGCGACGGCGCTGCGCAGCCACGTACGGATCGGCGACGTCCAGGGGCTGCGGTCGCTGGAGGCGGTCCTCCAGGCGGGCCGGTCGCTGCGCGGACTGGCCGAGCTGACCGCGGTCGCGGTGCCGCGGATGCTCACCGGGCTGGCCGGCGCCGACGGGCTGGCGATGCTGCGGGACGCCGTCAAGATGGGCGCCTCGGTCATCGGCGGCTGCCCGGACCTCGACCCCGACCCGGCCGGGTACGCCGAAGCCGTCCTGGAGCTGGCGGGCGAGCACGGCTGCGCGGTGGACCTGCACACGGACGGTGACGACCCCGCGCGGCTGGCGCGGTTCGCGGCGATGGCGGGCGGCCTGCGGCCCGGCGTGGCGATCGGGCCGTGCGCGGGCCTGTCGGCGCTGCCGCGGGAGATGGCGGCGCGCACCGCCGAGCAGCTGGCGGCGGCCGGGGTGACGGTCGTCTGCCTGCCGCAGGGCGACTGCGCGGCCCTGGAACGGCGCGGCGCCGGGCTGCCCGGCCGCGCCGGTCCCGTGGGCCGGGTGGCCCGCCCGGCGCCCGTACGGCTGCTGCGCGCGGCCGGGGTGCGGGTCGCCGCGGGCAGCGGCGCCCTGCGCGACGCGGCGAACCCGGTGGGGCGCGGCGACCCCCTGGAAGCCGCCTACCTGCTCGCCTCCCTCGGCGAAGCCTCCCCCGAGGCCGCGTACGAGGCGGTCGGCTCGGCCGCCCGCGCCACGCTCGGCCTGCCGGAGGTTCGCGTCGAAGCGGGCTTCCCCGCCGAACTCCTGGCCGTACGCGGCGAAAGCCTCGCCGCGGTGCTGTCCCTGGCGTACAGCCGCATCGTGGTGCACCGGGGGCGCGTGGTGGCCAGGACGAGCGCGGTGCGCGAGTACTGCGACTCGGCGGCGGTGGTGGCCCTGGAGCTGCCGCGGCAGTCGCAGCGGTAGGGCGGGGCCGGTTCCCTCCGGCGGCGCGTCCGCGACGGCGCACGCCGGGTATCGCGCTCCGGCGGGACAACAGGCGTACGGTCGGGATCATGCGCATTGTCATCGCGGGTGGACATGGTCAGATCGCGCTGCGGCTGGAGCGGCTGCTCCACGAGCGCGGGGACGAGGTGGCGGGCATCATCCGCCGGCCCGAACAGGCCGGGGACCTGCTGGCCGCCGGGGCCGAACCGGTCGTCTGCGACCTGGAGTCGGCCTCGGTCGGCGACATCGCACGGCACCTGGAAGGGGCGGACGCCGCGGTCTTCGCGGCGGGCGCGGGACCGGGCAGCGGCATCGAACGCAAGGAGACCGTGGACCGGGCCGCGGCCGCCCTCTTCGCGGACGCGGCGGAGGCGGCCGGCGTACGGCGCTTCGTCGTCGTGTCGTCGATGGGCGCCGACACGAAGCCCCCTGAGGGCACCGACCCGGTGTTCGCGGCGTACCTGCGGGCGAAGGGCGCCGCCGACGCCGACGTACGCGCCCGGGCGGGCCTCGACTGGACGATTCTGCGCCCCGGCCGCCTGACGGACGACCCGGGCACCGGCCTGGTCTCCCTCGCCGAGTCGACCGGCCGCAGCGAGGTCTCCCGCGACGACGTGGCCGCCGTACTCGCCGCCCTCCTGGCGGAGCCCGGCACGGCGGGCCGCACGCTGGAGCTGATCGGCGGCGACACGCCGGTCGACGAGGCGGTGCGGGCGGTCGCACGCTGACCGGCAGGAACGTGTGACGTCCGCGACAGCCCCGACCACGGGGCTGTCGCGGGCGGCCCCCGCGGGGCCACACGAACGAGTACATGCGAAAAGGCCCCGACCGCATTACGCGAATCGGGGCCTTTTCAGACCTGTGGCGGCGCCAGGATTCGAACCTGGGAAGGCGAAGCCGGCAGATTTACAGTCTGCTCCCTTTGGCCGCTCGGGCACACCGCCAGGGTTTGCTGCCGGGAGATCCGCCGGTGTGGCGTCGCTCCGTGGCAACGACGTAAACCATACCCGATGGCCGGGGGTGGTCCGCCACCCGGTTCTTCCCCGGTCGATCATGTGCGGGGTGACTAGGCTTGCGGGGCGGCCTGGATAGGGCCGCGACCCTGACGGATCTACGTACGAGGAGCCAACTCAAGATGGCCGACTCCAGTTTCGACATCGTCTCGAAGGTCGAGCGGCAGGAGGTCGACAACGCCCTCAACCAGGCCGCCAAGGAGATCTCGCAGCGCTACGACTTCAAGGGCGTGGGCGCGTCGATCGAGTGGTCGGGCGAGAAGATCGAGATGCGCGCCAACGCCGAGGAGCGGGTGAAGGCAGTCCTCGACATCTTCCAGTCCAAGCTGGTCAAGCGCGGGATCTCGCTGAAGGCACTGGACGCGGGCGAGCCGCAGGCCTCCGGCAAGGAGTACAAGATCTCCGCCTCCATCGAGGAGGGGATCTCGCAGGAGAACGCGAAGAAGGTCGCCAAGATCATCCGCGATGAGGGCCCGAAGGGCGTCAAGGCGCAGGTGCAGGGCGACGAGCTGCGCGTCAGCTCGAAGAGCCGGGACGACCTCCAGGCCGTGCAGCAGCTACTCAAGGGCAAGGACCTGGACTTCGCGCTGCAGTTCGTGAACTACCGGTAGGAACGGTTCCGGGCTACGGGCAGGGCCGTTCGGTGGGGCGGTACGCGGGTGCGTACCGCCCCACCGGTGCGTCGGGGGCCGGTCCGGGTCAGCGGCTCCGAGACGCGGGCTTGACCTCAAGTTTGGTTCAGGTCCGAGGCTGTGGCCATGACTTCGGAAACGGACAACACGCAGGCCACCGCACGGTTCCTGGAGGACGCGCTGCCCGACGTACGGCGGGCCGGCGTCGGCACCGTACTGATCGGCGAATGGGACGCGGGCAGCCCCGAACGGCAGCAGGCCATGATCGACAGCGCCGTGCGGACGTGGCAGGAGACGCCGCTGCCGGACGGCCCGGTCTCCCGGGTCTTCCTGTCCGGCACGGACGGCCGCACCGTGCTCGGCTTCGCGCAATGGGAAGCCGGGGCGGCCGGGGAGCCCCTGCGGTCCGCGGGGGCGGGCGGGGCGCGGCCCTACCGCTACTACCGCAGCCTGCTGCCCCAGGGCGAGCCGCCGGAGCCGGGGTGCATCGTGGCCGTCTCCTTCGAGACGACGGGGCACGAGGCCGCCCGGCAGCTGGTCGACGGCCTGGTGGACATGATGGGCGGCACCCAGCCGGGCTCCGCGAGCGCTTCCCCCGACCGTTCCGGCGGGATCTCCTCGAACTTCCACATCAGCGAGGACGGCACCCGGGTCTTCAACTACAGCGAGTGGACGGACGAGGCCGCGCATCAGCGCGTGGTCGAGACGTCCCTCCAGGAGGGCGGCGCGGTGATGAAGCTGATCGCGAGCATCCCGGGCGTCACGCCGCTCGGTTTCAAGCGGTACGTGGCGCCCCGGGGGCTCGTACGGCGGTGAGGGCGGCCCGGAGCGCCGGGCGCGCCGTCGTCAGCGGGCGGCGAGCGGCTGGTCCGTGGGGACGATCTCCCGGCCGAGCGGGAGCAGGGAGAGCGGCACCATCTTGAAGTTCGCGATGCCGAGCGGGATGCCGATGATCGTCACGCACTGGAGCGCGCCCGTCACGATGTGGCCCAGCGCCAGCCACCAGCCCGCGAAGACGACCCAGACGACGTTGCCGATGACGGACCCCGCGCCCGAGTCGCGGCGCTCCACCGTCGTACGGCCGAAGGGCCACAGCGCGTACCCGGCGATCCGGAACGAGGCGATGCCGAAGGGGATCGTGATGATCAGGATGCAGCAGATGATGCCCGCGACGACGTAGCCGACCGCCATCCAAAATCCGCTCAGAACCAGCCATATGACGTTGAGGATGAGCTTCATGAGCGGCAGCCTTCCATGCGCTGTGCCATGCGGTGTTCGGGACCTTTCCCTCACGTAGACGCAGCGGCTGCGGGAATCGTTGCAGGTCTGCCGCGCGCATCGGCCTGTCAGGAGTGGCGGCCCGCCATCTGTTCGAGGCGGGCGATGCGCTCGCGCATCGGCGGGTGGGTCGAGAACAGCTTGGTCATGCCGTCACCGGGCCTGAACGGGTTCGCGATCATCATGTGGCCGGCCGTCTCCAGGCGCGGCTCGGCCGGCAGCGGCAGCTGCCGGGTGCCCGCCTCCAGCTTGCGGAGCGCGGAGGCCAGGGCGAGCGGGTCGCCGGTGAGCTGGGCGCCGGAGGCGTCGGCCTGGTACTCGCGGGAGCGGCTGACGGCCAGCTGGATGAGGGAGGCGGCCACCGGGCCCAGGATCATGATCAGGAGCATGCCCAGGATGCCGGGACCCTCGTCGTCGTCGGACCGGCCTATGGGAATCAGCCAGGCGAAGTTGACCAGGAACATCACGACCGAGGCCAGGGCGCCGGCCACGGAGGAGATGAGGATGTCGCGGTTGTGGACGTGGCTCAGCTCGTGGCCGATGACGCCGCGCAGTTCGCGCTCGTCCAGGAGGTTCAGGATGCCGTCCGTGCAGCAGACCGCGGCGTTGCGCGGGTTGCGGCCGGTGGCGAAGGCGTTCGGGGCCTGGGTCGGCGAGATGTACAGACGGGGCATGGGCTGGCGCGCGGCCGTGGAGAGCTCCCTGACCATGCGGTAGAGCTGTGGTGCCTGGAACTCGCTGACCGGCCGGGCGCGCATGGCCCTCAGGGCCAGCTTGTCGCTGTTCCAGTAGGCGTAGGCGTTGGTGCCCAGGGCCACGAGGACCGCGATGACCAGGCCCGTACGGCCGAAGAGACTGCCGATGACGATGATGAGTGCGGACAGTCCCCCGAGGAGTACGGCGGTCCTGAGCCCGTTGTGCCTGCGGTGCACGGTACGCCCTCCAAATGGTGCGGCAGGGGAACCCTTTTGCTGACGTTTCCTCCACTTTTCAGTGGACCCTCTCTGTCTGGTCAACGCCAGGTGAAGGGCGCTAGTTCCCTTGTGCATCCCGAGACGGCGTACAGCCGTACGGGTGAGCCCCCGGACGGGTGCTCGCGTGGCACTCACGAGGCGGGTGTGAAGCCAGCTGAAATCCGGCCACAAGACGGTCCCGCACCGGCCGGGAAGTGGCCGGGAAGCGGCCGGGAACGATCGAAGCCCGGACCCGGGGTGACCGGGTCCGGGCTGTCGCGTCGCGGGCCGGGCTCCTACAGGAGCGCGCCGGAGGCGAAGCGGAGTACGAGCTGCGGCGCTCCGGAGAGGGCGATGCCGAGTACGGCGGTGAGGGCGATGGCGGCCGCGAGCGGCGCGGGGACGGCGGGCACGGCGGCCGCGGCCCCGGAGGCCCGCGTACGGGCCCCCTCGGGAGCGCCGGCCCCGGCCTCGTCGCCGGCCGTACGGAAGAGCACCGCCGTCCACTGGAGGTAGTAGTACAGCGCGATCACCACATTGACGGCCATCACCACGGCGAGCCAGGCCAGGCCCGCGTCGACCGCGGCCGAGAAGACCGTGACCTTGGCGAACAGGCCGATGATGCCGGGCGGCAGGCCCGCCAGGCACAGCAGGAAGAAGCCGAGGGCGAGGGCGGCCAGGGGGCGGCGCGAGTAGAGCCCGCGGTAGTCGCCGATGCGGTTGGCGGGGCTCGTACGGGCCACCAGCGCGGCGACCGCGAAGGCACCCAGGTTCACGGCCGCGTACATCAGGGCGTACGCGACGGTGGAGCCGATGGCGTGGGCCGCGTCGCCGGCGTACCCGGCGGCGGCGATCGGCACCAGGAGGTAGCCGGCCTGGCCCACCGAGGACCAGGCGAGCAGGCGTACGGCGCTGTGCGCGCGGCCCGGGTCCTGGCGCAGCGCGGCGACGTTGCCGACGGTCATGGTCAGCGCGGCCAGTACGGCGAGCGCCGGACCCCAGACGTCCGCGTACGAAGGGAAGCCCTGGACCGTCACGAGGATCAGGCCGGAGAAGCCGACCGCCTTGCCGATCACGGAGAGGTACGCGGCGATCGGGAGCGGCGCGCCCACGTACGTGTCGGGCACCCAGAAGTGGAACGGCACGGCGGCGGTCTTGAAGGCGAAGCCGACGAGGGTGAGGGCGACGCCCGCCGTGGCCAGGGTGGCCAGCTGGGGGTCGGGCAGCCGGGTGAGGGCGGCCGCGACCCGGTTCAGGTGGAGGCTGCCGGTCGCCGCGTAGACGAAGCTGACGCCCATGAGCATGACCGCGGTGGCCGCCACCGAGGACAGGAAGAACTTCAGGGCCGCCTCCGAGGAGAGGCGGTCCGCGCGCTTGAGCCCCACGAGGGCGAAGGCGGGCAGCGAGGCCACTTCGAGGGCGATGACGAGGGTCGCCAGGTCCCGGGAGGCGGGCAGCAGCGCCGCGCCGGCCGCGGAGGACAGCAGCAGGAACCAGTACTCGCCCGCGGGCAGCCGGTGGTCCTCGACGGTGTTCAGGGACAGCAGCGCGGTGACCAGCGCGCCGGCCAGCACCAGGAACTGGATGACGACGGCGAAGTTGTCGGCGGCGTAACTGCACGTGCCGGGGTCCGTGGTCAGGCAGAAGGTGCGGCGGTCCCCCGCCACCAGGGGGAGGAGCGAGAGCGCGGCCAGGGCGAGGCCGCCGGTCGCGACCCACCCCAGGAGCGGTTTGCGGCTCTCGGGGACGAAGAGGTCGGCGACCAGGACGGCCAGCGCGACGACCGCGGTGAGGGTGGGCGGCGCGACGGCGAGCCAGTCGACGGACTGGACCAGGGAGGTCACGGAACTCATCACTTACCGCCTCCGAGGAGCTGCTGGACGGCCGGGTCGGTGAGGCCGAGGAGGGCCGCGGGCCACAGTCCGGCGAGGACGGTGAGGACGGCGAGGGGCGTCCAGGCCGCGTATTCGTAGCGGGCCAGGTCGGGGATGACGGGGGCGGTACGGGAGGCGCCGGAGCCGGCCGTCACGGCGGCCGCTTCCGAGCCGGCCGTCGCGGCAGCCTCCTCCGAACCGGCCGTCAAGGCAGTCACGTTGCTCTCGGCAGTCACGTTGCTTTCGGCCGTCTCCTTGCTTCCCATGCACACCCGCCGTACGACGACCAACAGGTACGCGGCGGTGAGGAGCGTGCCGAGGCCGGCCAGCGCCATGAACGTCAGGAACGCGGGCCTGCTGAGGCCGTCGGCGGGCTTGAAGGCGCCGAACATGGCGAGCATCTCGCCCCAGAACCCGGCCAGTCCGGGCAGGCCGAGGGAGGCGATGGCGCCGAACGCCAGCAGGCCGCCGAAGCGCGGGGCACGCCCGTACAGGGCGGCGCCCGTGCGGCCCGCGAGCTGGTCGAGGTCGGTGCTGCCGTAGCGGTCCTTGAGGGCGCCGACCAGGAAGAAGAGGAGGCCGGTGATCAGGCCGTGCGCGATGTTGGCGAAGAGGGCGCCGTTGACGCCGGTCGGCGTCATGCTCGCGATGCCGAGCAGCACGAATCCCATGTGGCCGACCGAGCTGTACGCGATCAGGCGCTTGAGGTCGCCCTTGGCGCCGCGCCGGGCGAGCGCGAGGCAGGCGAGCGAGCCGTAGACGATGCCGACCGCGGCGAACGCGGCGAGGTACGGGGCGAAGGTGTGCATGCCGTCGGGCGCGATGGGCAGCGCGATGCGCACGAAGCCGTATGTGCCCATTTTCAGCAGGACGCCCGCCAGGAGCACGGAGCCGACGGTGGGGGCCGCGGTGTGCGCGTCCGGCAGCCAGCTGTGCAGCGGCCACATCGGTGCCTTGACGGCCAGTCCGATGCCGATCGCGAGCACCGCGAGCAGCTGGACGGTGTGGCTGAGCTGGGACTTCGGGCCGTTGTCAGTGGCGAGTGCCACCATGTCGAACGTGCCGGACTTCACGCCGATGAGCAGGAGGCCCAGCAGCATCACGACCGAGCCGAGGAGGGTGTAGAGGATGAACTTCCACGCCGCGTACTGCCGTTGCGCACCGCCCCACCGGGCGATGAGGAAGTACATCGGGATGAGGACCATCTCGAAGGCGAGGAAGAACAGCACGAGGTCCAGGACGGCGAAGGTGGCGAGGGTGCCGGCCTCCAGGACCAGGAGCAGGGCCACGAATGCCTTGGGAGACGGGCCCGCGGGCATGTGGAAGTAGCTGTAGAGCGCGCAGAGGAAGGTCAGCAGCGCGGTCATCACGAGAAGGGGGAGCGAGATGCCGTCGATGCCGAGGTGGATGCGGATGCCGAGGGCCTGGATCCAGCTGATGTCGGTGGTGGCCTGCATCCGGGCCGGGTGGTCGTGGTCGAAGCCGGCGGCCAGTGCGATGGACGCGGCCAGCACGGCGCCGGTGACGGTCACGCCGTGGCGCAGTACGGCCTGGTCGGGGTCGCGGCCCTTGAGACCGGGCGGGGCCGGGAGCAGTGCGGCGACCGCGCCCAGCAGGGGGAGGACGACGACGGCCGCGAGGAGAAGCTGCATAGCGGTGTGATTCACGGTCAGGCTCCCGTGCCCGTAGCGACGAGGACGACGGCGACGGCCAGGACGAACGAGCCCGCGAGCAGCGCGCCCAGGTAGGTCTGCACATTGCCGGTCTGGGCGCGGCGGACGGCGGCGCCCAGCCAGCGGGGGGCGGTGCCGGCGCCGTGTACGTACGTGTCGACGACCTCGCGGTCGAGGAAGCGTACGAGCCGCGCGCCGGCGCGTACCGGCCGGACGAACAGCGCGGTGTAGACGGCGTCCAGGCGGAAGCCGAGCGCGGCGTGGCGGTGCAGCGGGCCCAGGAGGAGGCGACCGGGGTCGGCGGGGTCCGGGGCGCCGGCGTTGTCGCCGTACGCGGCGGCGTGGGTGGCGATGGCCTTCTCCTCGGAGTCCGCGGGGGCGGCGTCCGGGGCGACGGCGACCGCGCCGAGCGGGACGCGGGCCGCGAGGGCCGTGGTGTGCCGCCAGGCTCCGTAGGTGACCAGGGCGCCGACGAGGGCGATGCCGGTGCCCACGACGGAGGTGGCCAGGGTCGGGGCCAGCGACCGGCCGTCGAACCAGTCGGGCAGGACGGGGGTGGCCAGGCCCAGCACGAGGGTGGGGACGAACAGCACCCACAGGACGGTGTTCATCACGAGCGGCTGCTTGCCGTGGTCGGGGGCGGGTTCCGGGCCCTTGCCGTGGAAGGCCAGCAGCCACAGGCGGGTCGCGTACCCGGCGGTGAGGAGGGCGGTGAGCAGGCCGGCGACCAGTACGGTCCAGCCGGCCGCCGTGGGAACGGCGGTGAGCGTGCCGGAGGCCGTCGCGTGGCCGGTGGCGGCGTGTTCGGCGGCGCCCAGGACGGCTTCCTTGGAGAAGAAGCCGGCGAACGGGGGGATGGCGGCGAGGGCGAGCAGCGCCACCGTCAACGTCCAGTAGGCGTCGGGGACGCGCCGGGCCAGGCCGCGCATCCGCGACATGGCGGCCAGCGAGTTGGTGCCGGCGGCGTGGATGATCACGCCGGCGCCGAGGAAGAGGAGCGCCTTGAAGGCGCCGTGCGACAGGAGGTGGAAGACGGCGGCCCCGCGGTCGCCGACGGCCAGGGCGCCGGTCATGTAGCCGAGCTGGCCGACCGTCGAATAGGCCAGTACGCGCTTGATGTCGTCCTGCGCCAGGGCGGCCAGGCCGGAGCCGACCATGGTGACCGCCGCCATGACGGCGAGCACGACCATCGCGGTGGCGGAGGCCGCGAAGACGGGGAGGAGACGGGCGACGAAGTAGACGCCGGCGGCGACCATGGTGGCCGCGTGGATGAGGGCCGAGACCGGGGTCGGGCCCGCCATCGCGTCGGGCAGCCAGGTGTGCAGCGGGAACTGGGCCGACTTGCCCGCGACACCGGCCAGGAGCAGCAGCGCGACGAGGGTGGGGTGGTCCAGGCCGCCGACGGCCACGGTCTTGAGGATGCCGGTGATGCGGAACGTACCGGCGTCGGCGGCGAGCGCGAAGAGGCCGAACAGGAAGGGGACGTCGCCCAGCTTGGTGACGAGGAACGCCTTGAGGGAGGCGGCGCGGGCGGCTTCGGTCTCCCAGTAGTGGCCGACCAGGAAGTACGAGCAGATGCCCATGATCTCCCAGCCCACCAGCAGCACCATCAGGTCGCCGGAGTAGACGACCAGCAGCATCGCGGCGGTGAAGAGGGAGACCAGGGCGGCGTAGGAGGGATAGCGCGGGTCGTCGCGCAGGTAGCCGGTGGAGTAGAGCTGTACGCAGCAGGCGACGACGGCCACGAGGACGGCGACGAGGGCGGCGAAGCCGTCGATGTGCAGGGCGAGGTCGATGGGGACCGAGCCGGTGGGGGTGAGCCGGGTCGCGGCCTCCACCGGGGCCTTCCCCGCACCGGCGCCACCGCCCTGGGCGACGGCCACGACGACGGCCAGGGCGGCCGCGGCGAGGGTCGGCAGGATGGCCAGCGGGCGCACGAAGCCGGGCGCCCGGCGGCCGAGGAGGATGCCCGCGAGGGCGCCGAGGAAGGGGAGGAGGGGTACGAGTACGGCGGTGGTCGTGGTCGTCACGCGGCGGCCTCCGCCTGCTGGTCCGGCCGCGGCCGGCCGGCGGCACCGTCCGTACCGCCGGTGAGGTCATCGTTCGGGTCCGTGCCGTCCGGGCGTTCGGCGAGGTCGCGGAGGCGGTCCACGTCCGAGCTGCCGCGGTTGCGGTAGACGAGCAGGACGATCGCCAGGCCGATGCCGATCTCGGCGGCGGCCACGGCGATGGTGAAGAGGGTGAGCGCCTGGCCGGCGTGCAGCTTGTCGCGCAGCCAGACGTCGAACGCCACCAGGTTGAGGTTGACGGCGTTGAGCATCAGCTCGACGGACATCAGGACCAGGATCGCGTTGCGGCGGGCGAGGACGCCGTACAGGCCGACGCAGAACAGGAGGACGGCGAGGACGGCGGGATAGGCGAGGTGCATCAGCCTTGGTCCTCTCTGAGACGTACGCGGTCACCGGACTGTTCGCGCGAGCCGGGCTGTTGGCGAGCGCCAGGCTGCATGCGGGCGCCGGCCTGCATGCGGGCGCCGGCCCGCTTGCCGCCGCCGGCCTGCTTACCTCCGTCGGCCTGCTCGCTGTCGCCGTTCTTGCGGGAGAGCACGATCGCGCCGACGAGGGCGGCGAGGAGGAGGACGGAGAGCGCTTCGAACGGCAGCACCCAGTACTGGAACAGGCTGCGCCCGGAGGCTTCTGTCGAGCCTTGGACCGCGCCGTCCAGGTCGATCCAGGTCGTACGGAACGCGTCCACGACGACCCAGACCAGAGCGGCGGCGGAGGCGGCGGCCACGGCGATCGCGGCCCAGCGGTTGCCCGAGTCGGCGTCCGGGGAGCGGCCGATGGGCGCCTTGGTGAGCATCAGCCCGAAGAGGAGGAGGACGACGACGGACCCGACGTAGATCAGTACCTGCACCCAGGCGATGAACTCGGCGGTCAGCAGGAGGTACTCGACGGCGATGCCGCCGAGGGCGACGACCAGCCACAGGGCGGCGTGCACCAGCTGCTTGGTGGTGACGGTGACCACGGCGGCGCCCAGGGTGACGAGGCCGACGAGGAGAAAGGCGATCTCCACCCCGGTCGGCGAGAGGAAGCCGTGGCTGGCGGCGGCGAGCGTCACGCTCCTCCCTCCTGTTCCTGGGCGGTGTCCGGGGCGTCTCCCCGGGCTGCTTCCTGCGCCGCCTGCCGCTCGGCCGCTTCCTGCGCGGCGAGTTTGTCGGCGGCCTTGCGGGCCGTGGCGATCTCCTTGGGCTCCTCGGCGGCGGGGTCGAGGGCGGGCGGTTCCGGGACCGTCCACATCCATTCGCGGAGTTTGTCCCGCTCGTGGGTCAGGTTGTGGATGTCGGTCTCGGCGTACTCGAACTCCGGCGACCAGAACAGCGCGTCGAAAGGACACACCTCGATGCAGATACCGCAGTACATGCAGAGGGAGAAGTCGATGGCGAAGCGGTCCAGGACGTTACGGCTGCGCTCGCGTCCGCCGGGGGCGGCGGGCGGCACCGTCTCCTTGTGGGAGTCGATGTAGATGCACCAGTCCGGGCATTCGCGCGCGCACAGCATGCAGACCGTGCAGTTCTCCTCGAACAGCCCGATCACGCCGCGGGTGCGCGGAGCCAGGTCGGGCTGTACGTCCGGGTACTGCTCGGTGACGGAACGCTTCGTCATCGTCCGCAGGGTCACGGCCAGGCCCTTGGCGAGGCCGCTGCCGGGCCAGCCGGACTTCTTCTGCGAGGTCTCCGGGGCCATTACGAGATCACCACCTTGACGACGCCGGTGAGGGCGATCTGGGCGAGGGCCAGCGGGATCAGCACCGTCCAGGCCAGCTTCTGCAGCTGGTCCTCGCGCAGCCGCGGGTAGCTGACGCGCAGCCAGATCACACCGAAGGCGAGAACCGCCGTCTTGAGGAGCGTCCACAGCCAGCCGAGGCCGTCGGCGCCGAACGGCCCGTGCCAGCCGCCGAGGAAGAGCACGGAGGTCAGGGCGCAGAGCACGACGATGCCGGCGTACTCGGCGAGCAGGAACAGCGCGAAGCGCAGCCCGGTGTACTCGGTGTACGCGCCGAAGATGATCTCGGAGTCGGCGACCGGCATGTCGAACGGCGGCCGTTGCAGCTCGGCCAGCCCCGCCGTGAAGAAGACCAGGCCGCCGACGATCTGCCACGGCACCCACCACCAGTGGAAGGCGTCGAGGATGCCGGGCAGCGAGAGCGTTCCGGCGGCCATCGCGACCGAGGCGGCGGCGAGCAGCATCGGCAGCTCGTACGCGAGGAGCTGCGCGGCCGTACGCAACCCGCCGAGCAGCGAGAACTTGTTGGCCGAAGCCCAGCCCGCCATCAGCGAGCCCAGCACACCCACGCCCATGACGGCGAGGACGAAGAAGACGCCCGCGTCCAGTGACTGCCCGACCGCGTTGTCCGGGCCGATCGGGATGGCGACCAGCACGAGCAGATACGGCAGGAGCGCGACGGCGGGCGCGAGCTGGAAGATGCGCCGGTCGGCACCGGCCGGTACGACGTCCTCCTTCTGCGCGAACTTCACACCGTCGGCGACGAGCTGGGCCCAGCCGTGGAAACCGCCCGCGTACATGGGGCCGAGGCGGCCCTGCATATGGGCCATGACCTTGTGCTCGGTCTGGCCGATGACCAGGGGGAAGACCAGGAAGGCGACGAAGACGGCGATCAGGCGCAGGGCGATGTCGAGGGCGTCGCTCATGGTCTGGTCCCGCCTTCTTCTGTCGCGCTGCCGGTGCCGTTGCCGGTGCCGGTGCCGTCGCCGTCGCCTTCGGCGGCTCGGGGTTTCTCGGCCGGAGCCGGGGCCGGGGCCGCGGCCGTTTCATCCTCCGGCTCCGGCTCGGGCTCCGGCTTCGTCTCGGGCTCGGGCTTCGTCTCGTCCTCGAAGGCGGGACGGGCGTGGTGCCATGGGGCGTCGGAGGACGCCGGAGTGGCGGGCGCCTTACGAACGGCCTGTTCCTGACCGGCTTCCTGACCGGCTTCCTGAGCCGACCCCTGGCTGGGCTGGTCGGACTGACTGGGCTGACTGGGCCGGCCGGGCTCCTGCCCGACCGCATCCGCCGTGCCGGCCGCCTGTTGGCTGGCCGACCCCTGACTGGCGCTGCGCGTCCGGCGGGCGGGGCGCTCCGGCCGGGCGGCCGGAGCCGACGGCTCGGCGGCAGCCGGCACGTCCGCGGGCGGTGTCTGCGCCGCATCCGCAGCGCTCGGCTGCTGGCTCGCCGACCCGGCGCTCGCCGTACGCGTACGCCGGACCGGCCGCTCCCCCGCGGCTCCTGCGGCCCCTGCCGCCCCACCGGCCGCACGGGTCCCACCGGCCGCGCGCGCACCGCGGGCCGGCCGGGCCGGGGCAGGCGGCAGCTGGCCCTTCAACGGGCCCCACTCGTTCGGGTCGGGCACGCCGGGCGGCAGCATCTGGCGGCGCTTGGGCCCGCCGTGCTCGGACTCGCCCGGCTCCTTCGCCCCCGGCCACGCCTTGGCAACCCGCGCCGCGAGCACGAAGTCCTTGCGCAGCGGGTGGCCCTCGAAGTTCTCGGGAAGCAGCAGGGGTACGAGGTGCGGGTGGCCGGTGAAGTCCACGCCGAACATCTCGTGCGTCTCGCGTTCGTGCCAGCCCGCGCCCGCGTACACGCCGATGGCGGTGGGCAGGGCGGGACTCTCGTGCGGGACGGTGGTGCGCAGGACCAGCCGCCGTACGGTGCCGGGCCTGGCCACGTCGGCGAGGTGGGCGCAGACGCGGAAGCCGGTGCCGGGCTCGTCGACCGCGCTCAGCCAGTCGAAGTAGCTGCACCCGAGGTCGTCGCGGGCGGCGGTCAGGGCCGGGAGCCAGGCTTCCGCGGGCACGTCCACGGTGAGGAGCCCGTACGCCTCGTCCGCCGCCGCGCCGGGCCCGAAGATCTCCTCGGCCGGACCGGGCAGCCACCCGACGGGCGGCGCCGCGACACCCTCAGCCGCACCGGTCGACGGCTCCGCGTCCGACGGCTCCGCGGCCTGCGGTTCCAGAGGCTGTTCGTCGCTCACCGGCCGCCCGCCCCCTTCGGCTCCCCGTCATCGGTCTCCGCGGCATCCGCGGCATCCGCCGAGCCCGCCGCATCCGACGCCGCCGGCGGCGCGACCAGCTCGCTGCGCAGAGCGCCGGTCGACGGTCCGGACGCGCCGGCACCGTGACCGGCACCGGCTCCGTTCGCGCTCCCGTACCGCTCCCTCAGCGACTCGGCGGCGATCTTCTCCTGGAGCTTGAGGATGCCCTGCAGCAACGCCTCGGGCCGCGGCGGGCAGCCCGGTACGTACACATCGACGGGAATGATCTGGTCGACGCCCTTGGTGACCGCGTACGAGTCCCAGTAGGGGCCCCCGCAGTTCGAACAGGCGCCGAAGGAGATGACGTACTTCGGCTCCGGCATCTGCTCGTACAGACGCTTGACCGCGGGGGCCATCTTGTCCGTGACCGTGCCCGAGACGATCATGAGGTCGGCCTGCCGCGGCCCCGGCGCGAACGGGATCACGCCCAGCCGGATGAAGTCGTGCCGGGCCATCGACGCGGCGATGAACTCGATCGCGCAACAGGCCAGCCCGAAGTTGAAGACCCACAGGCTGTAGCGGCGGCCCCAGTTCAGGACCACCTTCATCGGTTCGGGGGCCAGGCGGGCGAGCGGGCCCAGCCGGCGTTGTTCGACGGCACCGCCGGCGGACACGACAGGCAGCTGGGTACCCGTCGCCGCGGCCGGCTTCGAATGCGTCACGTCCATTCCAGGACGCCCTTCTTCCATGCGTAGAGCAGGCCGACGGCGAGGAAGCCGAGGAAGATGAACATCTCCACCAGCGTGATCCCGCCGAAGCCGGGAGCGGCGAAGACCGTCGCCCAGGGGAACAGGAAGATCGAGTCGACGGCGAAGATCACGTACAGGAAGGCGTAGACGTAGTAGCGGACCTGGGTGTGTGCCCAGCCCTCGCCCACCGGGTCCACGCCGCATTCGTAGGTGAGCAGTTTCTCCGGGGTGGGCACCACGGGCCGCAGCAGCCGCCCGGCCCCGAAGGCCACGGCCACGAAGAGCACACCGATCACGGCGATGAGGCCGACGACCGAGTACCCCTGGAAATAGTCCGCGGCAAGGCTGGTGCGTACGGTCGCGTCCGGCACGTCCGCCCTCGCTCCCTGACTGCTCTTGTTCAACGACTTCGACGATCTGTACGGACGGGAGTCTAGGCCCTGGCCCGCCCCCCGTGACCAGCCGCGTCACATGACGGACCACAACGCCCCCACTTCGCCCCCGCATGGCCCCTTGACCGGAACCCGCCGCGCGGTCGTGTCAGCTACCGCCGGGCGCGGGCCGCCCGTCGGCGCGCCCCTTCGCCCGCCCGCGCGACACCGCGCGCTCCATCACCTCCGCGGCGAGCCGCGCCGCCGCCTCCCGCGTCCGCTCGCCCAGCAGTTCGGTGCGTACGGCTCCACCGCCGGCAAGGTGACGGTCGTACGGCAGCGGAAGCACCGCCGCGCCGCCTCCTCCCAGGTGCTCGGCGGCCTTCCGCACGTCGATGCCACCGTCGGGTGACGTGTGGTTCAGCACGACGACGCAGGTCGGCAAGAGGCCGCGGTGCACCCCGGCCATCCACTCCAGCACGGATGCGGTGGCCAGTACGCCTTCGACCGTCGCCGGCGTCACCAGGACCCGCGCCTGCGTGGTGACCAGCGCCGTGCGCGCCACCTCGGCCGGCAGCGTCTCGCAGTCCACGACCGTGGTCGCGAAGTGGCGGCGCAGTGAGGTCATCACGATCCGGTACGTCTCGATGTCCAGCCGCGTACCGACGGCGCCCTGGCTGCCGGGCAGCAGCCAACCGCCGCCCGTGAAAGGCAGGAGATAGCCCGTCAGGTCGGTGATCAGCATCGACGGGTCGACGATCTGCGCCAGGTCGGCGCTCGACCAGCGCACCTCGCGCACACCGAGGCGGTACGGCAGCGTGCCGAGTGCCGGGTCGGCCTCCATCGCCAGCACCGGGTCCGAACGGTAGTGCGCGTAGGTGAGGGCCAGCAGAGCGGCGACGGTCGACTTGCCTGCGCCGCCGCGGATGCTGGAGACGGCGAGCTGCCGCCCGCTGGTCACGGGCTGCTGGATGGCGTGCGCGGCCCGCATGACGGCCTCGGTCTCGGCCGCTGCGGACGACGCGAACACGCGCCGCAACGCCCGCCCCGCGCGCCGGGCGGCGGATTCGCCGTGGCGCGGCTTGGCCTGCACGCCGTCCAGGCCGGGCGGGAGGAGGGGCACCGAGACGGGGGTGGGGGCGAGGCCGGAGGCGGGCCGGGGCGCCGGCACCGGCGCAGGGCCCGCCGCGGGTGGCGCGGGCATCACCATGGGTGGCGGCTGCGGCGCGGGCATCGCCGTACCCGCCGCCGCTCCCGGCGGGTACCCGGGCATCGGCGGCACGGCGTGCCCGGGCTGCCCGGGGCCCGTCCGGTCCGTACCCGGCTGTCCCGGCAGCACCTGCCGCCGCGCCTCTCCCGGCTCTCCCGGCATGACCCCTCCACCACCCGTCCTCGTCAGACCGACCGGCACTCGACCGCTCAGGCCAGTCAGGCACTCATTCTGACCGACCACTTCCAGCCGTCCGACGGGTCAGAACATCTCCCACAGGCGGCCGTACACCCCGAACGCACCGACAGCGACCGGAATCAGTGCCATCACGCCGACCGCCTCGACCAGGTTCGCCAGGTCTCGCACGCGCGCCCGTACGTGCTCCGGCAGCCGTACCGCGAGTGCCACGAGCGGCAGCACCACCAGCGCACACAGGACGGTCAGTGCACCAGCCGGGTTCCCGCCGCCGGACGCCCACAGCAGTACGAGCCGTACGCACACCGCCGCGCCGGCCACCAGCAGCGCTACGACCTCCAGGACCAGCGGGTAGGCCCGTGCCCGCGAGAACAGCACCACGCACAGCAGCACCGCGGCCACCACCGTCCAGCCGTCGGCCGTACCGCGTCCGTCCGCGACACCGCCGGCGGCCACCAGTCCGGCCGCGCCTGCGGACACCGCCACCACCACCGTCGCGAGCGCGAGTCCGCGGTGCGTGGCGCCCAGCGCCGCCGCAACCCGGTTGCTGCTGACCGGTGTGCCGCCGGAGCGCCGGTCGTCCAGCCGTGTCAGCCCGGCCGACATCAGTGCGAGCCGCGGCAGGTATCCCAGGACCAGCACCGAGAGCAGGCCCACGACGACACCGGTACGCGCCGGCCCCGCGACCGCCAGCCCCGCCTCCCACACGCCGACCGAGGCCGCGACGGCTCCCGCGCCGACGAGCCCGCCCCGCCCTAGCCCCGTGCAGAGACCGAGCAGCGCGAGCGCGGCCGCCACCGTCAGCCCGACAGCGGCCAGCCGTGCGGCACTTCCCGAGGTCGCCTCCCAGGAGGCAAGCGTGCCCAGGGCCGCTCCGACCAGCAACAGCGCCGTCCCCAGCGTCTTTTTGCCGGCCAGCGGCCCGGCCGCCGCACCGGCCGCTGCGGCGACCACCGCGGCCGCCCCGGACCACAGCCCGGCCTGCCCGGTCCCATACCGGTCGCCGGCGAACACCCCGGCGACGACCGCCAGCAGCACACTCGCGCCGACCGCCGACCACACCCGGCTCCGCTCGTCCCACGGCCAGGCGCGCGCGTCGAGCGCGCGCCGCCCAGCCTCAGCGCTCACCATGCCGCCAAAGCCCCCGTACTAGTTCCCGAACCGCGCCTCGTGGCACCGCGACACGATAACGGCCCGCGTCCGTCTCGTCGCGAAGCTCGTGGGTAGGGCAAACCCCACCCCCCCTCCCCCGCATCCCCCATGGTCAGGTCGGGTGGGGACCGGCAAGCTGGGGGTTATGACCGCACGTTCCGTTCATGACTGGCGCCAGGGGCGCCCTCCGGCTTCGGGCGGGGGTTCCGCGGCGTCCGTCAACGGGCACGCCGACGAGCCCCTGCCGCCGCCGCGTGCCGCGCTCGCCCCCGCGACGTGGCGGGAGATCGCGCACTTGCTGACCAACTTCCCGTTGGGTGTGACCGCCTTCGTCGTCATGGTGGTCTGGCTGGTGGCCGGTATCGGGCTGTCCGTCACCGTGGTCGGGCTGCCGCTGCTCGCGTCGGGGCTGCTGGTGTGCCGGCAGTACGGGAAGCTGGAACGGTTCCGCGCGCGGCGCCTGCTGGGTGTACGGGTGGCGGAGCCCAGTCCGTTGCGGGCGTTGGACCAGGGGTTCTTCTCCTGGGTGTGGCTGCGGTTGAAGGACCCGGTCGGGTGGCGGCACGCGCTGTACACGATCGTCCGGCTGCCCTGGTCGCTGCTGACCTTTCCGGTGGTGCTCCTCTCGCTCTTCGTGGCCTGGCCCGTCCTGCCGTGGATCGCGCGCGGGCTGGCCAACGCCGACCGGTTGATGGTCCGCGGCCTGCTGTCGCCCTCGGACGAGTTGGAGCGGCGGATCGCCGAGCTGAAAACGGACCGGGCGACGGTTTCCGACACGGCCGCAGCCGACCTGCGCCGGATCGAACGCGACCTGCACGACGGCGCGCAGGCGCGGCTCGTCGCGCTGGCGATGGGGCTCGGGCTGGCGAAGGAGAAGCTGCTGGAGGACCCGGACGCGGCGGCGCAGATGGTGGACGAGGCGCACGGCGAGGTGAAACTCGCCCTCCAGGAGCTGCGGGACCTCGCCCGCGGCATCCATCCGGCGATCCTCACGGACCGGGGGCTGGGCCCGGCCCTGTCCTCGTTGGCCGGCCGCTGCACGGTGCCGGTCGAGGTCGAGGTGGACATGGCGGAGCGGCCCGCTCCGGCGATCGAGGGCATCGCGTACTTCACCGTCTCCGAGCTGCTGCAAAACGTCTCCAAGCACAGTGGCGCACGGTCCGCGCGGGTGGAGGTCTGGCGCGCGCAGGACCGGCTGCTGCTCCAGGTGCAAGATGACGGGCGGGGCGGTGCGCGGCTGGACGGCGGCAGCGGGATGGCCGGGCTGGCGGAGCGGCTGGGGGCGGTGGACGGGCTGTTCGTCCTCGATTCGCCGGCCGGCGGGCCGACGCGGGTGACGGCCGAACTGCCGTGGCGGAGCCGGGAGCAGGGGGAGGGGGAGGGGAAGGGCGCGGGCCGGGAGCGGGCGCGGGGAGGCCGTAAGGGTGCCGGCGGCGGCAAGGGGTGGGGATAACCCCAGGTTGAAGACTGCGCTGCCCCTCATGGTGCGGGCCGCGCCGATCCCCGAGCCTTGAGGTACTGGAAGCGGCGACGCCGGCAGTGGCTTCGGCCGGATGTGGCCGAAGGGGCGGGAAGGCGCCGGCAGTGGGCCGGCCCGGACTTGGCAGAACGGACGACGAGATGATGGATACCGCGTACGAACCTCGTTCCGCACGCTCGCGCGTGCCCGCCGCGCTGCGCGCCCCGTTCTCGGGGCGCACCTGGCGGGAGTTCCTCTACCTCGTCCTCAGCCTCCCGGTGTCGGTCGTGATGTTCACCTACGCCATCACCATGATCGCGACCGGCGCGGGCCTGCTGGTCACCTTCCTGGGCATACCCGTCCTCGCCGGCGGGCTGATCGGCTGCCGGGGGATGGGGCATCTGGAGCGCGTCCGTGCGCGCGCCCTGCTGCACATGGACGTGGACGCGCCGGAGCCGCTGCGGGTCGGCAAGCCGGGGATGATGGGCTGGGTCGCCGCGGTCCTCAAGAGCGGCACTTCCTGGCGTCACTTCCTGTACGGCGTGCTCCAGATGCCCTGGGCCGTGTTCGCGTTCTCCGTGGCGGTGACGTTCTGGACGGTGGCCTGGTCGCTGTTCCTCTACCCGCTGTGGCAGTGGACGTTCCCCGCCTATCTCGACCAGCCGGGCATCCAGCTGTGGGGCAACGGGCGGGGTGACGGCCTCTACCTGGACTCCCCCGGCGGGGTGGCGCTGGCCAGTGGGCTCGGGCTGGTGCTGGTGCTGGCCGGGCCGTGGGTGATCCACGGGCTGACGCAGGTGGACCGGGTCCTGGTGTACGGGCTGCTGGGCCCGTCCCGGCTCGCCACGCGCGTCTCGGAACTGGAGACGGACCGCGGGGTGGTCGTGGACACCGCCGCCGCCGACCTGCGGCGCATCGAGCGGGACCTGCACGACGGCGCGCAGGCGCGGCTGGTGGCGCTCGCCATGGACCTGGGGCTCGCGAAGGAGAAGCTGGCGGAGGACCCGCAGGCCGCGGCCAAGATGGTGGAGGAGGCGCACGGCGAGGTGAAGGTGGCCCTCCAGGAGCTGCGGGACCTCGCCCGCGGCATCCACCCGGCGATCCTCACGGACCGGGGGCTGGGCCCGGCCCTGACCTCGCTGGCCGGCCGCTGCACGGTGCCGGTCAAGGTCTCCGTCGACCTGGACCGCCGCCCCGCCGCCGCCATCGAGGGCATCGCGTACTTCACCGTCTCCGAGCTGCTACAGAACGTCTCCAAGCACAGTGGTGCGTCCGCGGCCATCGTGGACGTGTGGCATGCGGGTGACCGGATCATGGTCCTCGTCACGGACGACGGCCAGGGCGGCGCGAGCACGGAATCGGGCAGCGGGCTGGCGGGCCTGGCGGAACGGCTCGGCTCGGTCGACGGCCTGCTCGTCGTCGACTCCCCGGTGGGCGGGCCGACGGCGATCACGGCGGAGCTGCCCTGGCGGAACTGACACCCGCCGGCCGCGCCGCCCGGGGGGCGTCGGAGGGGCGAGCCGTACGGCCTGGTTTCCCACCAGGGCCGGCCGGCTTCGCCCCTTCGGCGTGTTCCGGGGCCCCGTTTGCCGTAACCGGTTCCCCCTTCTGGAGTGTCGCCTCTTATTCCGGGCGGCTGGGGGCGGGCGGGATCGGATGCTGGGATGCTTGGGGGCGCAGGGGCGGGAAAACACCGGAACGTGGGGGCTTGAAAGTCGTGGAGGACAGGGTGCGGGTGGTCATCGCCGAGGATTCGGTGCTGCTCCGGGAGGGCCTGACCCGGTTGCTGACCGACCGGGGGCACGATGTCGTGGCCGGGGTGGGCGACGCAGAGGCGCTGATCAAGGTCATCGGGGAGCTGGCCGCTGAGGGCGCGCTGCCGGACGTGGTCGTGGCGGACGTACGGATGCCGCCGACGCACACGGACGAGGGGGTGCGGGCCGCGGTGCGGCTGCGGCGTGATCACCCGGGGCTGGGGGTGCTGGTGCTGTCGCAGTACGTGGAGGAGCAGTACGCGACGGAATTGCTGGCGGGATCCAGTCACGGGGTCGGCTATCTCCTCAAGGACCGGGTAGCCGAAGTGCGGGAGTTCGTCGACGCGGTGGTCCGGGTCGCCGAGGGGGGCACCGCGCTGGACCCCGAAGTGGTCGCGCAGCTTCTGGGCCGCAGCCGCAAGCAGGACGTGCTGGCGCATCTCACGCCGCGGGAGCGTGAGGTCCTGGGGCTGATGGCCGAGGGGCGGACGAACTCGGCGATCGCACGGCAGCTGGTGGTGAGCGACGGTGCGGTGGAGAAGCACGTCAGCAACATCTTCCTCAAGCTGGGCCTGTCGCAGAGTGACGGGGATCACCGGCGGGTGCTGGCCGTCCTCACCTATCTCGACTCCTGAGGCACCGACACGCCGTCAGCAGCGCAGGTCCGGGTACGGCCGGGGGGCGGTACCGGGACCAAAGGAGTAGAACCAATGGCCGAGACGCAAGCGTCTTGGAGAAGGGGGCCGGGGGGCGGTTGTTCCATGACAATTTCTGACAGAACGGCGTCTCACGCCCAGGTCCATCATGTGATCGGCCCAGGGAAGGCGACCCTTACCCACGTACGATGTTCGTGGGACGACCGGTCGGCACGACGAGTCCCGAGCCACCGCCCCAAGGGAGGTCCGAAGCAGTGACCAGCCAGGTCAGCAGCCAAGCCGAGCAGGCCGACGGAGCGCTCACCGGGGAGCCGCACGCTCCCGGGGCCGGCGCCGGCGGCGGGAACGACGGCGGTAAAGAGGTACGTCGCCTGGACCGGGTGATCATCCGGTTTGCGGGCGATTCGGGTGACGGTATGCAGCTTACGGGGGACCGGTTCACCTCGGAGACGGCGTCCTTCGGCAATGACTTGTCGACGCTGCCGAACTTTCCCGCCGAGATCCGGGCTCCGGCCGGTACGTTGCCGGGTGTTTCCAGTTTCCAGCTGCACTTCGCCGACCATGACATCCTGACGCCGGGCGATGCGCCCGACGTGCTGGTGGCGATGAATCCGGCGGCGTTGAAGGCGAATCTGGGGGATGTGCCGCGGGGTGCGGACATCATCGTCAACACCGACGAGTTCACCAAGCGTCCGATGGCGAAGGTGGGCTATGCGGTCAGTCCGCTGGAGGACGGCTCGCTGGATGCCTACAACGTCCATCCGGTGCCGTTGACGACGCTGACCATCGAGGCGCTCAAGGACTTCGGGCTCTCCCGCAAGGAGGCCGAGCGGTCCAAGAACATGTTCGCGCTGGGGCTGCTGTCGTGGATGTACCACCGGCCGACCGAGGGCACCGAGGCGTTTTTGCGCCGGAAGTTCGCCAAGAAGCCGGCGATCGCGGCGGCGAATGTGGCCGCTTTCCGGGCGGGCTGGAACTTCGGGGAGACCACCGAGGACTTCGCGGTCTCCTACCAGGTCGCCCCGGCCACCGCCGCCTTCCCGACCGGCACCTACCGCAACATCTCCGGCAACCTGGCCCTGTCCTACGGGCTGATCGCCGCGAGCCGGCAGGCGGACCTGTCGCTGTACCTGGGCTCCTACCCCATCACCCCGGCCTCCGACATCCTGCACGAGCTGAGCCGGCACAAGAACTTCGGCGTGCGCACCTTCCAGGCCGAGGACGAGATCGCCGGGATCGGCGCGGCGCTGGGCGCCGCCTTCGGCGGGGCGCTGGCGGTGACCACCACCTCCGGGCCCGGGGTGGCGCTGAAGTCGGAGACGATCGGGCTGGCGGTCTCCCTGGAGCTGCCGCTGGTGATCGTGGACATCCAGCGCGGCGGCCCGTCGACCGGCCTGCCCACCAAGACCGAGCAGGCGGACCTGCTGCAGGCGATGTACGGGCGCAACGGGGAGGCGCCGGTGCCGATCGTGGCGCCGCAGACGCCCGCCGACTGCTTCGACGCGGCGCTGGAGGCCGCCCGCATCGCGCTGGCCTACCGCACCCCGGTCTTCTTGCTGTCCGACGGCTATCTGGCCAACGGCTCCGAGCCGTGGCGCATCCCCGAGGTCGACCAGCTGCCCGACTTGCGGGTGCAGTTCGCCTCCGGGCCCAACCACACCCTCGACGACGGCACCGAAACGTTCTGGCCCTACAAGCGGGACCCGCAGACCCTGGCGCGGCCGTGGGCGGTGCCCGGCACGCCGGGCCTGGAGCACCGCATCGGCGGGATCGAGAAGCAGGACGGCACCGGCAACATCTCCTACGATCCGGCCAACCACGACTTCATGGTCCGCACCCGCCAAGCCAAGATCGACGGCATCGCGGTGCCCGACCTGGTCGTCGACGACCCGGACGGCGGCGCGGACACCCTGGTCCTGGGCTGGGGCTCGACCTACGGCCCGATCACCGCGGCGGTACGCCGCGTCCGGCGCGACGGCGGGCGCATCGCCCAGGCCCACCTGCGCCACCTCAACCCCTTCCCGCACAACCTCGGCGCCCTCCTCGCCCGCTACGGCAAGGTCGTGGTGCCGGAGATGAACCTCGGCCAGCTCGCCACCTTGCTGCGGGCGAAGTACCTCGTCGACGCCCGCTCCCACACCCAGGTCAGCGGCATGCCGTTCAAGGCCGAACAGCTCGCGGAGGTCTTTAAGGAGGCCATCAATGACTGAGACGATCGCGGAGGGGACGCAGGCGATCGAGGCGCTTTCCCTGGTGCCCAAGGCCGAGGCCCGGCAGTCCATGAAGGACTTCAAGTCCGACCAGGAGGTGCGCTGGTGCCCCGGCTGCGGGGACTACGCCGTGCTCGCCGCCGTGCAGGGCTTCATGCCCGAACTCGGCCTGGCCAAGGAGAACATCGTCTTCGTCTCCGGCATCGGCTGCTCCTCCCGCTTCCCGTACTACATGAACACCTACGGGATGCACTCCATCCACGGCCGCGCCCCGGCCATCGCCACCGGCCTGGCCTCCTCGCGCCGCGACCTGTCGGTGTGGGTGGTCACCGGCGACGGCGACGCCCTGTCCATCGGCGGCAACCACCTCATCCACGCCCTGCGCCGCAACGTCAACCTCAAGATCCTGCTGTTCAACAACCGGATCTACGGCCTGACCAAGGGCCAGTACAGCCCCACCTCCGAGGTCGGAAAGATCACCAAGTCGACGCCGATGGGCTCGCTGGACGCGCCCTTCAACCCGGTCTCGCTGGCCATCGGCGCCGAGGCGTCCTTCGTGGCCCGCACCGTCGACTCCGACCGCAAGCACCTGACCAGCGTGCTGCGCGCGGCCGCCGCCCACCCGGGCACGGCGCTGGTGGAGATCTACCAGAACTGCAACATCTTCAACGACGGCGCCTTCGAGGTCCTCAAGGACAAGCAGCAGGCCGAGGAGGCCGTGATCCGCCTGGAGCACGGGCAGCCGATCCGCTTCGGCGCGCCCGCCGCCGACGGCCTCGGCGCCAAGGGCGTCATCCGCGACCCGGCCACCGGCGACCTCAAGGTCATCGACGTCACGACGCACGGCACGGACGCGGTCCTCGTCCATGACGCGCACCACCCCTCACCCACCACCGCCTTCGCCCTCTCCCGCCTGGCCGACCCCGACACCCTGCACCACACCCCCATCGGCGTGCTGCGCAACGTCGACCGCCCCGTCTACGACACCCTCATGGGCGACCAGCTCGACACCGCCATCGAACAAAAGGGCAAGGGCGACCTCGCCACCCTCCTCGCCGGCAACGACACCTGGACCGTCGTCGGCTAGCCCCACCCACAGCACCGCCCGGTGCCCGTACGAGACGTCATCCGGCGCCTCGTACGGGCACCGCGCTGTTTTCGGCCGGTACCCGTCTCCTCCGCGGGTTCCGCCGCCCCGAGCAGGAGTCATGACCGTATTGCGGTACGGACATGACAGGCGGCCCATCTGGCGTTACTTTCAGAGCGCGACCCGCAGCCACGGCGGCGCGGATGGAGCGGCATTCAGCGGAGGGCCCCTTGCAACCCCAGTCGGACCAGCGCACAGGACTCGTCTACGGCACGGCCGCCTACGTGGTGTGGGGCGTGCTCCCCCTCTACTGGCACCTGCTGGGTGACCTGGCCCCCGCCGAGATCCTGGCCCACCGGATGCTGTGGTCGCTGCCGGTCGCCCTCGTCATCCTGGCCGTGCTGCGCCGCTGGTCCTGGATGCGGCAGCTGGTGCGGCAGCCCAGGCGGCTCGGCCTGGTCCTGGTCTGCGCCACCGTCATCTCCGTCAACTGGTTCCTGTACATCTGGGCGGTCAACACCGGGCACGTACTCGAAGCGAGCTTGGGTTACTTCATCAACCCGCTGGTCAGCATCGCTTTCGGCGTGCTGGTGCTGCGCGAGCGGCTGCGCCCTTTGCAGTGGACGGCCGTGGGCGTCGGCAGCGCGGCGGTGGTCGTGATGGCCGTGGCGTACGGCAAGGTGCCCTGGATCTCGCTCGGGCTGGCGTTCTCGTTCGCCACGTACGGCCTGGTCAAGAAGGGCGTGAAGATGGACGGGATCGAGGGGTTCAGCGCCGAGACGGCGATGCAGTTCCTGCCCGCGCTCGGCGTCCTGGTGTATCTCGGCGTGCGCGGTGACGCCGGGTTCGTGACGGGCGGGGCGGGCCGGATGCTGCTGCTCATGGGCTGCGGCGTGGCCACCGCGCTGCCGCTGATCGCCTTCGGCGCGGCGGCGATGCGCCTGCCGCTGACCGTGCTCGGCATGCTCCAGTACCTGGCGCCGACCTTCCAGTTCGCCCTCGGTCTGCTGGTCTTCCACGAGGAGATGCCGCCGGAGCGCTGGGCGGGCTTCGCCCTCGTCTGGCTGGCGCTGGTGCTCCTGACGTACGACGCGGTCCGTACCGGCCGCAAGGCGCGCACGGCCCTCGCCGCGGCGCGTACCGCGGCCGCCGGCCGGTCCGTCGCGGAAGCCGTCCCCGCGACGGCTCCGGCGGCTCCCGCGGCCCCTGAGGCCGCCACGGCCGCCTCGCAGCGCGCTTCCCAGGCCCGGTAGGCCGCCGCGCACCGCCGTGCGCGATATGCGGGGCGGGGTGTCCGGTTTCCGCCTTGCCAGCGGGGCGTGCCGCGCCCAGCATCAACTTCGCGCCACGCACGGTCCGTTCACCTCACGTTCGGAATCCGGAGACCCCTCTCATGGCATGGAACACTGGTATACGCTCTGCGGCCCTTCGTTTTCGAAGATCCGGCACGGACGGCTTGCGGCTCACCGCCACCGGTGCCGCGATCGGCCTGATCGTCGCGATACCCGGGGCGGCCGGTGCGGCCACCGCCGCGCCCGCCGCCGGCCACTCCCCCACCCCCACGGCCGCCACCGCGCTCGCCGCCCCCGACATCCCGGTGGCCAACGTCAAGGCCCACCTGGGCCAGCTCCAGTCGATCGCCACCGCCAACGGCGGCAACCGGGCCCACGGCCGGGCCGGTTACCGGGCGTCGCTCGACTACATCAAGGGCAAGCTGGACGCGGCGGGCTTCACCACCAGCGTGCAGCAGTTCACCGCGAGCGGCGCCACCGGCTACAACCTGATCGCCGACTGGCCCGGCGGCGACCCGAACCAGGTCCTGATGACCGGCGCCCACCTCGACTCCGTCAGCGCGGGCCCCGGCATCAACGACAACGGCTCCGGCTCCGCCGCGGTGCTGGAAACCGCGCTGGCGGTGGCCCGCGAGGCCGCCAAACCCACCAAGCACCTGCGCTTCGGCTGGTGGGGCGCCGAGGAACTGGGCATGCGCGGCTCCCAGTACTACGTGAGCCGGCTGTCCGCCGCCGACCGCGCGAAGTTCAGCGGCTACCTGAACTTCGACATGGTGGGCTCGCCGAACCCCGGCTACTTCGTCTACGACGACAACCCGCAGATCGAGGGCGTTTTCAAGAACTTCTACGCCGCGCGCAACATCCCCACCGAGATCGAGACCGAGGGCGACGGCCGCAGCGACCACGCGCCGTTCAAGAACGCCGGCATCGCCGTCGGCGGCCTGTTCTCGGGTGCCGACTACACCAAGACGGCCGCCCAGGCGCAGAAGTGGGGCGGCACGGCGGGCCAGCCCTTCGACCGCTGCTACCACCGCTCCTGCGACACCTCGTCGAACATCGACGACACCGCCCTGGACCGCAACAGCGACGCCGTCGCGCACGCGGTGTGGACGCTGGGCGTCGGCACGACCACCCCGCCCGGCGGCACCGTCTTCGAGAACACCGCCGACGTGCAGATCCCGGACGCGGGCGCCGCGGTGACCTCGCCGGTGACGGTCACCGGGCGTACGGGCAACGCGCCGGCCGCGCTCCAGGTCGGCGTGGTCGTCAAGCACAGCTACCGCGGCGACCTGGTGATCGACCTGGTCGGCCCGAGCGGGCGGGCGTACCGGCTCAAGAGCTCCGACGGCTCGGACTCGGCGGCCGACGTGGTCGCCACGTACACCGTGGACGCGTCCGCCGAGACGGCCGACGGCACCTGGCAGCTGCGGGTGCAGGACATCGGTCCGCAGGACACCGGTTACATCGACAGCTGGAAGCTGACCTTCTGACGGCGGGCCGCTGCCGCTCCGGCCGGAGCGGCAGCGGTCACCGGCCGGCGTTCAGGACGTGACGTCGCGGGCGGTGAAGCGTGCCCAGGCCGCGGAGCCGAAGACGGCCGCGTACAGCGCCTGGAGGCCGAGGTTCTTCTGGAGCTGGTCCCAGTAGACGGGGTCGCGCAGTACGTCGGCGAAGGACAGCCAGTAGTGCGGGAAGAGATACGGCTGGATCGCGTGCAACTGCGGGATGGCGTCCAGGATCTGGACCATGATCAGCAGGCCGACCGTGGCGGCCATCGCGGCGATGCCGCTGTTGGTCAGCGTCGAGACGAACAGTCCGATCGCCGCGAACCCGACGAGGGAGCAGGCCACGACGCCCGCGACGGCCAGCGCGCGCAGCAGCCCCTCGCCGAACGGCACGGTGGTGCCGGACAGCAGTGTCACCTCGCCGACGGGGAAGAGCAGTACGCCGGCGACCAGGGCCGAAGCCGCCACGACCAGCGTGCCGACCAGGCAGAACGCCACCGTGGTCGCGTACTTGACCAGCAACAGCTTCGTCCGCCCCGCGGGCGCGACGAGCAGGTAGCGCAGCGTCCCGGCGTTGGCCTCGCCCGCGACACAGTCCCCGGCGATCACCCCCACCGCCAGCGGCAGGAAGACCGGCAGGGTCGCGGCCAGCGAGGTGAAGACCAGGAAGAGGCCGTTGTTGGTGACCTGCGAGACGAAGGCCGCGCCGCCCGAAGCGCCCGGCCCGCCGCTCTCGCCGCCCGTCTCGATCCGCACGGCGACGCCGATCAGGACCGGTACGGCGGCGAGGACGCCGAGCAGCGCGAGGGTGCGCCAGCGCCGGAAGGTCGTACCGATCTCGTTGCGCAGCAGGCCGGGCGACCGCGGCATACGGAGGGCGGCCCCGGCCCCGGCTGTCTCAACCCGCGACATCGAAGCCCTCTCCCGTGAGCCGTACGAAGACGTCCTCCAGGGACGCCCGTTCCGTGCCGAAGGCCCGTACGCGTACCCCGGCGTGTACGAGGGCGGCGTTCACCTCGGCGAGGTCGGGCGGGGCGGCCGCTCCGGGCGGCCCGCCGGCCGGCGCGGGCGGCTCCCCGCTGACCCGCTCCTCCGTGACCACGAGGTCGGTCACGCCGTACTCCTTGAGCACCCGCACCGCTTCGGCGGTGTCGGTGGTGCCGACCACCAGCCGCCCCCGCGTGCCGGCGGACAGCGCGGCAACCGTGCCCTGGGTGATCAGCCGGCCGCGCGCCATCACCGCGGCGTGCGTGCAGACCTGCTCGATCTCGTCGAGGAGGTGGGAGGAGAGGAAGACGGTGGTGCCGTCGCCCGCCAGCTCCCTGACCAGGGTGCGGATCTCCCGCATGCCCTGCGGGTCCAGGCCGTTGGTCGGCTCGTCCAGCACGAGCAGTTCCCGTGGCCGCAGGAGCGCGGCGGCCAGTCCCAGGCGCTGCTTCATGCCCAGCGAGTAGGCGCGGGCCTTCTTGCGGGACGCGGCGGCCAGCCCTACGCGTTCGAGCGCGGCGCCCACCCGCCGCGCGCGGGTGCGGGGATCGGCGTCCGGGTCGGCCGCGTCGTACCTGACGAGGTTGTCGCGGCCGCTGAGGAAGCCGTACAGGGCCGGGCCCTCGATGAGGGCGCCGACCCTGGGGAGCACCCGGCGGGCCGCCCGCGGCATCGGCTCGCCGAGCAGCCGGGCGCCGCCCGAAGAAGGCTCGATCAGGCCCAGCAGCATGCGGATGGTGGTGGTCTTGCCGGAGCCGTTGGGGCCGAGGAAGCCGAAGACACTGCCGCGTGGCACGGCGAGGTCGAGGCCGTCGACGGCGAGCTGCCCGCCGCGGTACCTCTTCGTCAGGCCCCGGGTCTCGATCACCCGGTCCACGGCGGACGGCTGTGTCATCGGCTCCCCCACTGTGGCGGGGCGGGCCCTGGCGGCCCGCCCCGCGCCCGGTCACTTCGCGGCGTCGGCCGCCTTGATCAGGGTTTCCTTGTCCACGGCACCGGCGTAGACCGAGCCGTCGTCCGTCACCAGGGCGTTGACCAGGCGGGTGCTGAACAGCCGGCCGGAGCCGAAGTCGCCGCTGACCTTCTCGCCGAGGCTGTCCAGCAGCTTGGCCGCGTCACCCGAGGCGTTCTTGCCCTTGCCGGTCAGGCCGGATCCGGCGCCCTTGACGTGGGCGATCGAGGTCCAGCCGCTGCCGATGACGTCGAAGCCGCCGTCCTTGCCGTTCTTGCCCTTGCCGGTCGGGCCGTGCTGCCCCAGGATGCCCTGGAGTCCCTCGGCGGCCTGCTCGCCCTTGGCGCGGTGCCGTGCGGCGGCCTGGTCGCCGTTGACGACCTTGGCGCCCTTCGGCGGCGTGAAGTCGAAGGTGCCGGCCGCGGGCTTGGCGAAGTCGACGGAGGTGAAGCCCACGTCGACCGCCGCGGCCCCGCCGCCCTTGGGCGTGAGCGTGAACTTCAGCGGCACACCGGTCTCGGCGTCCACCGCGATGCGGACCGAGTCGACCGTGGAGCCGGCCTGCTTGGGCTTGACCGCGAGCTGGTACGCGTCGCGCCCGGCCACCTTGGCCGTGCCGTCGACCGAGACCGAGGTGGTGTCGCCGACCGCGTCCAGCGCCTTCTTGGCCAGCTCCTGCGGGGTCATGCTCTGCGGACCGCCGGCCTTGCCGGACGTGGCCGGGCCGCGCTTGCCCGCGTCGGCCGGGACCGTGCCGTGGTACGCGGTGTTGCTCTTGCTGTCGTAACCCCAGACGTCACGGCCGTTGTGCACGAAGTTGTACTCGGCGGCCTTGCCGACGACCGAGACCCGCTGCTTGTCGGGCCCGTCGGCGGCGACGCGCAGCGTGTTCGACCCGGACGCCAGGCCCATGAGCTGGCTCTGCGGGCTCGCCGAGGAGTCCTTGTCGGCACCGGCCTTGCCGCCCCGGTCGGCGGCCCCGCCGAACGCGGCCGCGCCGCTGCCCGAAAGGCCGGCCGGCAGGCCCAGGTCGGTGTTGGTGCGGATGGTGCCGGACAGCTGCCGCACATCCGATTTGGCGATCTTGGCTATGAGGTCCTGCGCCGAGATCTTCGGCAGATCCGGGGAGCCGGCGCCCGCGAAAGCCGGGACCAGCCCGATCGAGGCCGCCGCGACGCCCACCACCGCGACCGGGATCGCGTACCGCATCGTCTTGCGGCGCTTCGCGGAGCGCCCCCCGTCCCCGTCCCACTCGTCGGTGACCTGTGTCGGTTGGTTCCGTGGCATGTGCCCTACCTCCGTCGTAAGCGGCGGCCTGCTCTGCGACGCACTCGTCCACCCCCGGGCTCATTGTGACCCGTTCCGCCGTGGCGTGGTGCCCCAATCCCACCAAACCGGCCAGCCGTACGCGTCAGTCCCCGGGGCCAACTCCTCCTACTCCGGTGGGATGACCTCACACCGTCACAGGGCGGAGCGGATGAGACCAAAGGCGGACCGGTCCCTAGGGGACACCGGCTGCCTCACCGGTGCCGCGACGTCTCACAGGGCACGTCGCGGGAACGGGCGCGGCCTCAGCCCGCCCGGTGCACCACCGAGTCGCACAGCCCCTCCAGGGCCGCCTTCGCCGTGCACTCCGGCAGCGGCACCAGCATGGCCCGCGCCTCCTCGGCGTAGCGCACCGTGTCGCGGCGGGCCTGCTCCAGCGCCGGGTGGGCGCGCAGCCCGGCCAGCGCCTCGGCGTGCCGGACGTCGTCGGTGAGGTCGCCGGCCAGCAGGTCGCGCAGCTCGCGGTCCCGGTCGGTGCCGGCCGGCCCCTCGGCCAGGGCGCGCAGGCGCAGGACCGGCAGGGTCGGGATGCCCTCGCGCAGGTCGGTGCCGGGCGTCTTGCCGGACTCGTGGGAGTCGCTGGCGATGTCCAGGACGTCGTCGGCGAGCTGGAAAGCGGTGCCGAGCCGTTCGCCGTACTGGGTCAGGATGTTGACGGTGGACTCGTCGGCGCCGGACATCATGGCGCCGAAGCGGCCGGCGACGGCGATCAGCGAGCCGGTCTTGCCGGCGATGACGTCCAGGTAGTGGTCGATCGGGTCGCGGCCGTCGCGCGGTCCCGCGGTCTCCAGGATCTGGCCGGTGACGAGGCGCTCGAACGCCTCGGCCTGGATGCGTACGGCCTCCGGGCCGAGGTCGGCCAGTATGTGCGAGGCACGTGCGAAGAGGAAGTCGCCGGTCAGCACCGCGACGGAGTTGCCCCAGCGGGCGTTGGCGCTGGCCACCCCGCGGCGCACGTCCGCCTCGTCCATGACGTCGTCGTGGTACAGCGTCGCCAGGTGCGTCAGCTCGACGACGACGGCGGAGGGGACGATGCCCGGCGCGTGCGAGTCGCCGAACTGCGCGGCCAGCATCACCAGCAGCGGCCGGAACCGCTTGCCGCCTGCTCGTACGAGGTGCTGCGCGGCCTCGGTGATGAACGGCACGTCGCTTTTGGTGGCCTCCAGCAGGCCCTCCTCGACAGCCGCCAACCCGGCCTGGACATCGGCCTCAAGAGCCTGGTCCCGCACGCTCAGCCCGAAGGGCCCGACGACGGTCACGAGGGGTACTCCTGTCTGCTGACGATCAAACGGATTGTCGATCTGTCGCTGTCTTCACCATTGGCCAGCGTATCCGGTCGCAGTTGGATCACCGTGAGCGCCCGTCCCTCCGAAGCGCCCGGGCGGCGCGCAGGGCGTCCGGACCCCTCAAACAACCGCCCGTTATGTCCGCGCATGCCTGTTCGTCACGATTTGCTCTGGGAGGGACGGGGCAGTCGGTACCAGTGTTTTCCCGATGGCCCCCGGCGCCACATTCCGTGACCGCTCGCGCACACCCCCGCGACGACCACGCGTTCTTCCGCCGACCGCGGGCCGGCACCCCGCCGGGCGGCCCCGTGCGGCGGCGCTCGGCCGGAAACGGTCCCGGGAACGGGAGTTTCCGGCCGAGCCGAAGGCCGCCTGGTGACGGATCGCCTCGTACGAGCAGCTCGGACTTGGCGGCATCCGGCCGGAAACCACCGGCATGTCGGCCACCACCGAGCCGGCACCGAGCCGGCACCGCCGTGCCCGCGCTGCCGTCAGTGGCGCCGCACCACCGCCCCCGCCAACCGCCGGGACGCGAACTCGGTGCCGCAGACGAAGCGCATCACCGGGCCGAAGGAGGCCGCCGCCGGCAGGCCCGTGAAGTACAGGCCCGGCACCGAGGAGCCGAAGCCCGCGTCCAGGCGGGGGCCGCCGCCGCGCACCGTGATCCCGGTGCGCAGGCCCTGGCCGAGGAAGTCCATCGCCGCCAGGTCGACCCGGTAGCCGGTGGCGGCCAGGACGTGGTCGGCGGCCAGTTCGCCGGTCCGGCCCTCGGGGCCGCGCAGCGTCAGTACGGGGCGGCCGTCCTCGACGCGCGCCCCCGCGATCCGCCGCCCGGCCGTGACCTGGACGCGCCCCACGAAGCGCTCCCGCAGCCACCAGGCGCCCAGCGGCCCCAGCACCCGGCGCACCAGGAACCGCCGGGTGGGCGCAGGCAGGTACCGGAAGCCGCTCGCGTAGTTGGTGAACGCGTACAGCGACCAGGCGTTGCCGAACGGCGTCTCGGGCCGCAGCTTGGGCTGCCGGTCCGGCGGCGTGCCGAAGCCCACTGCCGTACGGCCGCGCGCCACGACCCGTACGGACTTGGCGCCGGACTCGGCGAGCAGCACAGCGCTCTCCAGCGCCGACTGCCCGGCGCCCACCACCACCACGTCCCGGCCCGCGAAGACCGACAGGTCCCGGTGCTGGGAGCTGTGCGAGACGGGCCCGGTGGGGGACGGCCCGTCCGGCACCGCGGCGGCCAGCTCGCGGGGCATCCTGGCGAACCCGGTCAGCCCGGTCGCCACGACGACGGCCCGCGCCCGGAACTCCTCGCCGCTGTCCAGCTTCAGCTCGAAACCGCCGGCCCGACGGTCCACCGACACCACCCGCACCTGCTCCAGGTCGGGGACCAGCTTCTCCTGGAACCACTCGCCGTACCGCACGAAGTCCTCGACGGGGACGATGTCCCAGTCGGACTCGTAGCGCCGCTCGCCGACCGCGTCGCAGAAGTCCCGGAGCGTGTGCCCAGCCTGCGGGGTGTCGATGTTGGACGCCACGGGCGTCGACTTGAGCAGCATCCCCGCGGGCATGTGCTCGCGCCAGCTCACCATCGGCCGGCCGAAGACGCGCACGGGCATCCCGCGCGCGCGAAGATGAGCCGCCGTCGACAGGCCGTACGGGCCCGCCCCGATGACCGCTACCGGAGTGTTCACGTGCGTTCCCCTCCCCAGGGTGTTACGGACCGGCAGTGCCCCCACTGCCCCAGGGCCCCCCGTCCGGGCGCCCCCGCTGAATCCCGGGCCGGTGCCCGGTCGGAATCCCGGCGTCCCGCGCCGCTACGGGCGCGCCTGCCGGAACGCGCCGCTGTGCGCCGCCTCCCGCGCGCGTCTGCTCGCGCGCCGCAGCTGCACCAGGTGCCGGGCCCCCGGCCCCACGAACCTGGCCAGCATCGTGAAGAACGGCTTGAGGTCGTCGGCGGCCAGCCACGCCAGCTCCGTGCCGGTGGCGCGGCGCGGCGCGTGCGGCGTCGTGTAGCCGCTGCGCCGGTACGCGAGCAGGGCCGGCAGGTCGATGTTCTCCACGACGAACCGCTGCCCGGCGCGCTGCTCCCCCTCCGGGACCCTGCGGCCGGTCAGGTCCAGGTGCTGGGCCCGTACGACGTCGATGCCCGACTCGTTCTCGAACAGGCGGAACTGGGCGCCCATTCGCGGGTTGAAGTCCAGCAGCTTGTACTCGCCGTCCCTGCGGTCGTAGCGCCAGTCCAGGTCGACGATGCCGCTGAAACCGATGCGCTTGACGAACTGCGCGGTCAGCTCCGCCAGTTCCGGGTTGTCCACGACGTACGCGCAGGCCGTCATGCCCGCGTGCGGTGGCCAGGAACGCACCTTCACCCCGGTGAACAGGGCCAGCGCGGTGCTCTCCGCGTCGAAGTACGCGTGCACGATCCAGTCCTCGGCCTCCTCCCTGGGCAGGTACTCCTGGAGGATCACGCCCGGCCGCTGCCCCCAGTCGCGGGCCAGGCAGACGAGCTGGTCGGGGCCGGAGATCCGGGTCGTGCCGGCGACCGCCGGGCTCCTGCGCCGCTGGAACGCCTCGCGGTTCTTGGCCACCACCGGAAAGCGCGCCTGCGCGGCGAAGCGCTCGATGTCCGCCTGCGACTGGGGGAAGGCGGCAGCGGGCGACGGCACGCCGTGCTCCACGCACAGCTCGTGCAGCCCCTGTTTGCTCGCCAGGCGGCGCGGCAGGCCCGCCTCGGTGCGCGGAAAGAGAAAGCGGTCGCCGAGGGCGTCGGCGTACTCGGCGATCAGGACGGCGGCCTCTTCGTCGGTCGGTATCAGGACCGCGGGCCGGCCGATGCGCTTGCCGATGCGCAGCAGCACCTCCACGAGCCGCTCGGGGTCCTCGCGTCCGGTGGTCGGCCAGACGCAGCGCCCGTGCAGGTAGCGCGAGACGGCGGCAGGCGTGAATCTGTCTTCCGTGATGGCGTATACGGGCACACCGAGGCGGCCCAGACTGCGGATCGCCCCCACCCCGCCGTGGTGCAGCGGGTAATCGCCGATCTTCACGACGAGCCCCGGAACGGTCCGGTCCACCGTGAACGTAGTGCTGGTACGAGCCACCTGACCCCCCAACGGCACGCGTCCCGCCCCGGCCGCGCCCGGCTAGGACGCTAAGCCCGAACTGACCATTCCGGCACCGCTTTTCAGGACATTGCGAACTCTTTAGGTGGCTTCGCCGGCGCCTTTCGCACCGCCCCGCGAGCGACCGCACCCGCCGTCCGACCGGCCATCCCCTCGCGGGCCGTTGGGCCGTAATCTGATCGTCGAGCCCCCGGCCCACCGGCCGGGCCGCCGGCCACAGGTGACGACGCACGCGAGACGACCCACGCGAGGAGCCGTACATGCCCGAGCAGAGCCCGCTCGACCTGCCCGAAGGCCACCCCTTCGGGCCGCACACCCTGCCCTACGGCGTGTTCAGCACGGCGGACGAGCCGGACCGGCGACGCATCGGCGTCCGCTACGGCGACCACGTACTGGACCTGAACGCCCTCGCCACCACCTCCGAGTCCCCGCACGCCGGCCTGCTCGCCGCACCGAACCTCAACCCGCTGCTCGCCGCGGGCCGCGACGTCTGGCGGGCCGTACGGGACGCCGTGCGCGCCGCCGTCACCGAGCCGGCGCACCGCGCCACCACCGAGTCGCTGCTGCTCCCGCTGGACGCGGTGACGCTGCACCTGCCGTTCGAGGTCGCCGACTACGTCGACTTCTACGCCAGCGAGCACCACGCCACCAACGTCGGCCGGATCTTCCGCCCGGACGCCGAGGCGCTCACCCCCAACTGGAAGCACCTGCCCATCGGCTACCACGGCAGGTCCGGCACGGTCGTCGTCTCCGGCACCCCGGTGGTAAGGCCCAACGGCCAGCGCAAGGCCCCGGCCGACGCGGCGCCCGTCTTCGGGCCCTCCACGCGGCTGGACATCGAGGCGGAGGTCGGCTTCGTCGTCGGCACCCCGTCCGCGCTCGGCGAGCCGGTCGGCCTGGCCGGCTTCCGCGACCACGTCTTCGGCGTCTGCCTGGTCAACGACTGGTCGGCGCGCGACATCCAGGCCTGGGAGTACGTGCCGCTCGGCCCCTTCCTCGGCAAGTCCTTCGCCACCTCCGTGTCCGCCTGGATCACGCCGCTGGACGCCCTGGACCACGCGCGTACGGCGCCGCCCGCCCGCGACGTACCCGTCCTCCCCTACCTGGACGACACGGACGCCGAACCCGGCGGCATCGACCTGCGCATCCAGGTGGACATCAACGGCGAGACGGTGACCCGCCCGCCCTTCTCCGCCATGTACTGGACCGCCGCCCAGCAGCTCGCCCACATGACGGTCAACGGCGCGTCGCTGCGCACCGGCGACTTCTACGCCTCCGGCACGGTCTCCGGACCCGAGCCGGACCAGGTCGGCTGCCTGCTCGAACTCACCGGCGGCAAGGGCCCGTACCTGGAGGACGGCGACGAGGTCACGCTGACCGCATGGGCGCCGGGCCCCGAGGGCTCCCGTATCGGCCTGGGCGAGGTCACCGGCCGGATCAGGCCCGCGCGAACGTCATGACCGGGCGCGACGCGTCCGGCGGCCCGGACCGGGGGCCCACCCTGCCCGAGGAACTGCTGCTCCTGGCCTTGGACCCGGAGCGCGGCAAGCCGCTGTGCGAGTCGTCCTACCTGCGCTACGCCCTGGCCGGCGCCGCCCTCGCGGAACTGGAGTGGGCCGGCCGGGTCGGCGAGGGCCGCGGCGGCCGGATCACCGTCCACAACCCGCTGCCGCTCGGCGACCCGGTGCTGGACGGCGCGCTGGCCGCCCTGCCCGACCCCACGAAGGGCGGACAGGGCGACGGGGGCAAGGCCCGGCGCTGGGTGCGGAGCGCGGGGCGCGGTGTCGACGAGCTGTGCCGGCAGCGGCTGGAGGAGCGCGGCGCGATCCGCCGGGAGTCCCGGCGGGCCCTCGGCCTCTTCCGGTACGAGCGCCTGACGGCCGGTCCGGTGGATCTCGCCGGGCCGGCCCACGCGCGCTTCAAGAGTGCCCTGGCCACCGGCTTCGCCGACCCCTGCGACCGGACGTTCGCGGCCCTCGTCGCGGCCATCCGGCTGGACCGCAGGCTGGCGCTCGGCCGCGACCGGCGCTCCGTGCACCGCGAGCTCAAGCGGCTGGGCCGCGAGGAATGGATCGCCCGCGCGGTCCGGTCCGCGGTGATCGAGGACGAGTCGGTGGGCTCGGGCGGCGCCGGGTGAGCCACGAGGGGGCGGACCCCCGCAACCCGCCCGTCCGGCCCGCGGAAGGTCACGGCCACGCGCCAACTCTGTAGCGACGGCGCCGCAATCCCTCCCGCCCCACCCGTTACACGCCCGGTCCGTGCGCCGCGTTGCTAGCCTCACGTCTCCCTGTCCCACAACGGAGGAGACGTACGTGCGCAAGGCAGCGCAGATCGCCGGGGCGGCCACCGCCGCCGCCATGCTGCTCAGCGGCTGCGGCAGCAGCGGCAAGACCGGCGGAGCCGACGCTCCGAGCACCAGCCCGGCGCCGACCGCACCCTCGCAGGGCGCGGACAAGCCCGCGGCCGGCAGCGCGCTCGACGGCGCCTGGACGGCCAAGACCGGCGACTCGGACCTGACCCTCGTCATCTACCGGGGCACCGCCTCGATGGGCCTCGGCGCCGGGAGCAACGTGGCCTGCCAGGGCAAGGCCGAGACCATGGGCGTCACGGTCATCGCGCTGAAGTGCATGGGCGGCCACACCACCCGCACCATGGGCACCGCCAAGCCGTCCGCCGACGGCAAGACGATGAAGGTGAGCTGGAAGGGCGGGCCCACCGACGACTTCACCAAGGCCGAAGGCAAGCTCAAGCTGCCGGACATGCCCAGTCTGCCCGCGGGCCTGCCGCACTCCTGACCGGCGCGCACGGCGGAGCCCCTGACCGGCTCGAACGGCTCAGGGCGCTACGCCACCAGGGGTGTTTCCGGGGCGGCGCCGGGAAAGACGCCATACGCTGAGCCATATTCACTCCGAGTAGTTGCTCGACACCGACAACCACGAGGAGTCACCAGATGCGCCTGCGTACCTCCGTCGCCGCCGCCTTCGGAGCGGCCGTACTCGCCCTGACCACCCCGACCTCCGCCTACGCCGCCGACGGGGTCTTCTCCTACGGCTTCAACACCGGCAACAAGCTGGACCAGCGGGCGGCCGTCTTCAACCCGCCGGGCAAGGAGTGCGTCACCCTCAAGCTGCCGGACGGCGCCGACTTCGCCTACGCCGCGCGCAACCGGACCAACGCCACCGCCGTCCTCTACGCCGACGACGACTGCAGCAGCGACACCTTCTTCGTCGTTCCCCCCGGCAAGGCCGCCCCGAAGCGGGTCCTGGTCCGCTCGGTGCTGTTCTCCCGCTGAGCCCCGCCCCGCCCCCGCGCTGACCTGCGCCTTCCCCACTCGGCCGGTGTTCTTCGCACGTTGCGCCCACACCGCGCCGCCCCTTCGTACGCTGAGATGTGCCACGGCCGCCGCCCGGTACCCCGCAAGGGCACCGGGCGGCGGCCGCGTCCGCGGGCCGTCCGACGACGGCCGGCGCTCAGCGCACGAAGACCCCCGCCTGACCCGCCAGGTCGAGGAAGTACTGCGGCGCCAGGCCCAGCACCAGCGTGACCGCCACACCGACCGCGATGGCCGTCGTCGTCAGCGGGCTGGGCACCGCCACCGTCGGGCCGTCCGCCTTCGGCTCGCTGAAAAACATCAGCACGATGACGCGGATGTAGAAGAACGCGGCGATCGCGGACGAGATCACACCGACCACGACCAGCCAGCCGGCGCCGCTCTCCGCCGCCGCCTTGAACACCGCGAACTTCCCCGCGAAGCCCGAGGTCAGCGGGATGCCGGCGAAGGCGAGGAGGAAGACCGCGAAGACCGCCGCCACCAGCGGCGAGCGCCGGCCGAGCCCCGCCCACTTGGACAGGTGCGTCGCCTCGCCGCCCGCGTCCCGTACGAGCGTGACCACCGCGAACGCGCCGAGCGTCACGAAGGAGTACGCCGCCAGGTAGAACAGGACGGAGGAGATGCCGTCCCTGTTGGTGGCGATCACACCGGCGAGGATGAAGCCGGCGTGCGCGATGGAGGAGTACGCCAGCAGCCGCTTGATGTCCGTCTGGGTGATGGCCACGATCGCGCCGCCCAGCATCGTGACGATCGCGACGCCCCACATGACGGGCCGCCAGTCCCAGCGCAGCCCCGGCAGGACCACGTACAGCAGCCGCAGCAGCGCGCCGAACGCCGCGACCTTGGTGGCCGCCGCCATGAACCCCGTCACCGGGGTCGGCGCGCCCTGGTACACGTCCGGCGTCCACATGTGGAACGGCACCGCGCCGACCTTGAAGAGCAGGCCCATCAGCACCAGCGCCGCGCCGATCAGCAGCAGCGCGTCGTTGCCCATCGTGTCGGCCAGCGCCGGGTTGATCTGCTTGGCGCCGTCGCCGACGACCTCGGCGATGCCGGAGTAGGTGACCGTGCCCGCGTAGCCGTACAGCAGCGCGATGCCGAAGAGCAGGAACGCGGAGGAGAACGCGCCGAGCAGGAAGTACTTCACCGCGGCTTCCTGGGACAGCAGCCGCTGGCGGCGGGCCAGCGCGCACAGGATGTACAGCGGGAGGGAGAAGACCTCCAGCGCGACGAAGAGCGTCAGCAGGTCGTTGGCGGCGGGGAAGACCAGCATGCCGCCGACCGCGAACAGCGCGATCGGGAACACCTCGGTCGTGGTGAACCCGGCCTTGACGGCGGCCCGTTCGGCCTCGCCGCCGGGCACGGCCGCGGCCTGCGCCGCGAAGGAGTCCACCTTCCTGCCGTGCGCCGCCGGGTCGAGCCGGCGCTCCGCGAAGGTGAACGTGGCGACCAGCGCCACCAGCAGGATCGTGCCCTGGAGGAAGAGCGCCGGGCCGTCCACGGCGATGGCGCCCATCGCGGCGATCTTCGCCTTGGTGGTGCCGAAGCCGCCGGCCGCCAGCCCCACGACGGCCGCGAACCCGGCGGCCAGCGCGAGCACGGACAGCAGCAGTTGGGCGTAGTACCGGCTGCGGCGCGGCAGGAACGCTTCCAGTACGACGCCGACGACCGCGGCACCCAGCACGATCAGGGCCGGGGCCAGCTGGGCATACTCGATCTTCGGCGCCGGGATCTTGGCCGGCGCCTCGGCCGCAATGGTCCACAGGCTGTGGACGCTCGCCACGGAACTCACTTCGCGGCCTCCGCATCTGCCGTGCCGGGTTCTGCCTTGACGGGTACGTCGGGGCGGGGATCGTGCCGGTCGACGACGGACAGGGTGTGGTCGACCGCCGGGTTGACGAGGTCCGTCAGCGGCTTCGGGTAGACGCCGAGGAACAGCAGCAGCGCGATCAGCGGGGCGACGACGGCCAGCTCCCGCGCCTTGAGGTCGGGCATCGCCCGCACCTCGGACTTCACCGGCCCTGTCATCGTCCGCTGGTAGAGGACCAGCACGTACAGCGCGGCCAGCACGATGCCGACGGTGGCCACGACGCCCACGGCCGGATAGCGGCTGAACGTGCCCACCAGGACCAGGAACTCGCTGACGAACGGCGCCAGGCCCGGCAGGGACAGCGTCGCCAGACCGCCGACCAGGAACGTGCCGGCCAGCACCGGCGCGACCTTCTGCACCCCGCCGTAGTCGCCGATCAGCCGCGAGCCGCGCCGCGAGATCAGGAACCCGGCGACCAGCATCAGCGCCGCCGTCGAGATGCCGTGGTTGACCATGTAGAGCGTCGCGCCGCCCTGGCCCTGGCTCGTCATCGCGAAGATGCCCATGACGATGAAGCCGAAGTGGGAGATGGAGGCGTACGCGATCAGGCGCTTGATGTCGCGCTGGCCGACCGCGAGCAGCGCCCCGTACAGGATGCTGACCAGCGCGAGGGCCAGGATGACCGGGGTGGCCCAGCTGCTGGCCTCCGGGAAGAGCTGGAGGCAGAAGCGCAGCATCGCGAAGGTGCCGACCTTGTCGACCACCGCGGTGATCAGCACGGCGACCGGGGCGGTGGACTCGCCCATCGCGTTGGGCAGCCAGGTGTGCAGCGGCCACAGCGGCGCCTTCACCGCGAAGGCGAAGAAGAAGCCGAGGAACAGCAGCCGTTCGGTGCCGGCCGCCAGCTCCAGCCTGCCGTCGGCGCGCGCCTGGACGATCTCGGTGAGGGAGAAGGTGCCGCTGCCCAGCTGGTGGGCGGTGGCCGCGTACAGCCCGATCACCGCGGCCAGCATGATCAGTCCGCCGGCGAGGTTGTAGAGCAGGAACTTCACCGCGGCGTACGAGCGCTGGGTCGCGCTCTGCTCCTCGCCGTGCTCCCCGGCCCGGTCACCGAAGCCGCCGATGAGGAAGTACATCGGGATCAGCATGGCTTCGAAGAAGATGTAGAAGAGGAAGACGTCGGTGGCCTCGAAGGAGATGACCACCATCGCCTCGACGGCGAGGATCAGGGCGAAGAAGCCCTGGGTGGGCCGCCAGCGCCGGTTGGGGGTCGGCTCTTCCATGGGGTCGGCGTCGTGCCAGCCCGCCAGGATCACGAACGGGACCAGCAGCGCGGTCAGCGCGATCAGCGCCACCGCGATGCCGTCCACGCCCAGCTCGTACCGGACACCGAAGTCCTTGATCCAGGCGTGCGACTCGGTGAGCTGGAACGGGCCCTTCGCGCCCGGGTCGAAACGGACCGCGACCACCGCGGCCAGTGCCAGCGTGGCCAGCGAGAACAGCAGCGCCAGCCACTTGGCGGCGGTGCGCTTGGCGGCGGGCACGGCCGCGGTGGCGATCGCGCCGATCGCCGGGACCGCCGCGGTGGCCGTCAGAAGGGGAAACGACATGGCTCAGACACCCCTCATCAGCAGGGTCGCGGCGATCAGCACGGCCGCACCGCCCAACATCTGTACCGCGTAGGAGCGGGCGAAGCCGTTCTGCACCTGGCGGAGCCGGCCGGAGAGGCCGCCCATCGAGGCGGCCGTGCCGTTGACCGCGCCGTCCACGACGGAGTGGTCCAGGTAGACCAGGGTGCGGGTCAGGTGCTCGCCGCCGCGCACCAGCACGACGTGGTTGAAGTCGTCCTGGAGCAGGTCCCGGCGGGCCGCCCGGGTCAGCAGCGAGCCGCGCGGCGCGACGGCCGGTACCGGCTTGCGCCCGTACTGGAGGTAGGCGAGCGCGACGCCGAGGACCATCACCACGATCGTGGCGGTGGTGATCGCCGAGGCGCTCAGCGGCGGGTGCCCGTGGTCGAAGTCGGTGACCGGCTCCAGCCACTTCACGAACGCCTCGTTGATGCTGAACAGGCCGCCCGCCGCCACCGATCCGACGGCCAGCAGGATCATCGGGAGCGTCATGGACTTGGGCGACTCGTGGGGGTGCGGCGGGGTGTACTCGCCGCTGGTTTCGGCGGCGGGCTCCACGGACGGCTCGGCCGGGGACGGTGTCGGCGCCTTGCGCCAGCGCTCCTCGCCGAAGAACGTCATCAGCATCACGCGCGTCATGTAGAACGCGGTGATCGCGGCGCCCAGCAGGGCGGCGCCGCCGAGGATCCAGCCCTCCGTGCCGCCCTTGGCGAAGGCCGCCTCGATGATCTTGTCCTTGGAGAAGAAGCCGGACAGCCCCGGGAAGCCGATGATCGCCAGATAGCCGAGGCCGAAGGTGACGAAGGTGACCGGCATGTACTTGCGCAGGCCGCCGTAGCGGCGCATGTCCACCTCGTCGTTCATCCCGTGCATCACCGAACCGGCCCCGAGGAAGAGCCCGGCCTTGAAGAAGCCGTGGGTGACCAGGTGCATGATCGCGAAGGCGTAGCCGACCGGCCCCAGCCCGGCGGCCAGGATCATGTAGCCGATCTGCGACATCGTCGAGCCCGCCAGGGCCTTCTTGATGTCGTCCTTCGCGCAACCGACGATCGCACCGAACAGCAGCGTCACCGCGCCGACCACCACGACGGCGGTCTGCGCGTCCGGCGCCCCGTTGAAGATCGCGCCGGAGCGGGTGATCAGGTAGACGCCGGCGGTCACCATCGTCGCCGCGTGGATCAGGGCGGAGACCGGGGTCGGGCCCTCCATCGCGTCGCCCAGCCAGGACTGGAGCGGTACCTGCGCCGACTTGCCGCAGGCGGCGAGCAGCAGCATCAGGCCGATGGCGGTGAGCTTGCCCTCGGACGTCTCACCCGCCGCGCCCAGCACCGGACCGAAGGCGAACGTCCCGAACGTCGTGAACATCAGCATGATCGCGATGGACAGGCCGACGTCGCCGACGCGGTTGACCAGGAACGCCTTCTTCGCGGCCGTCGCCGCGCTGGGCTTGTGCTGCCAGAAGCCGATGAGGAGGTACGAGGCCAGGCCCACACCCTCCCAGCCGACGTACAGCAGCAGGTAGTTGTCGGCGAGGACGAGCAGCAGCATCGCCGCGAGGAACAGGTTCAGGTAGCCGAAGAAGCGGCGGCGCCGCTCGTCGTGCTCCATGTAGCCGACCGAGTAGATGTGGATCAGCGATCCGACACCGGTGATCAGCAGGACGAACGTCATGGACAGCTGGTCGAGCTGGAAGGCGACGTCCGCCTGGAAGCCGCCCACCGGGACCCAGCTGAACAGGTGCTGGTGCAGGGTGCGGTGCTCGGCCTCGCGGCCCAGCAGCTCGGTGAACAGGGGGACGGCCAGGGCGAAGGACGCCAGCGCGAACAGCGTGCCGAGCCAGTGGCCCGCCCGGTCCAGTCTTTTGCCGCCGCACAGCAGCAGGGCCGCACCGACCAGCGGTGCCGCGACGAGCAGCGCGATCAAGTTCTCCACTTTTGCGACCCCTTACAGCTTCATCAGGCTGGCGTCGTCGACCGAGGCCGTATGGCGGGTGCGGAAGATGGACACGATGATCGCCAGGCCCACCACGACCTCGGCCGCGGCGACGACCATCGTGAAGAACGCGATGATCTGCCCGTCCAGGTTTCCGTGCATCCGCGAGAAGGCCACGAAGGCGAGGTTGCAGGCGTTCAGCATCAGCTCGATGCACATGAACACCACGATGGCGTTCCGCCTGATCAGCACCCCGGCCGCGCCGATGGTGAACAACAGGGCGGCGAGATAGAGGTAGTTGACCGGGTTCATCGCTTCGCCTCCTCGCTGCGGCCCAGCCAGTCTTCGGAGCGCTGCTCCAGTGCCTTCAGTTCGGCCAGGGACTCACCGGAGACGTCCCTGATCTGGTCGCGCTCGCGCAGCGTCGCGTTGACGGTCAGCTCGGACGGGGTGCCGTCGGGGAGCAGACCGGGGACGTCGACCGCGTTGTGCCGGGCGTAGACGCCGGGGGCGGGAAGCGGCGGGATCTGCTTGCCGTCGCGGACGCGGGCCTCGGACTGCTCGCGCTGCGTCTTGGCGCGCTCCGTACGCTCGCGGTGCGTCAGCACCATCGCGCCGACCGCCGCCGTGATCAGCAGCGCGCCGGTGACCTCGAAGGCGAAGACGTACTTGGTGAAGACCAGCGCCGCCAGGCCCTGAACGTTGCCTCCCGCGTTGGCCTCGCCGAGGCCGTTGAAGTGCCGGAGCGAGGCGTTGCCGAGGCCGGCGATGAGCAGGATGCCGAAGCCGAGGCCGCAGGCGGCGGCCAGCCAGCGCTGGCCCTTGAGCGTCTCCTTGAGGGAGTCGGCGGCCGTGACGCCGACGAGCATGACGACGAAGAGGAACAGCATCATGATCGCGCCGGTGTAGACGACGATCTGCACGATGCCGAGGAAGTACGCGCCGTTGGCGAGGTAGAACACCGCCAGGATGATCATGGTGCCGGCGAGCGAGAGGGCGCTGTGCACGGCGCGCTTCATCAGGATCGTGCACAGCGCGCCGATCACGGCGACCGTGCCGAGGATCCAGAACTGCACCGCCTCGCCGGTGGATGCCGCAGCGGCCAGGGAAGTCGTCATCACCCGGTCACCTCCCGGGCGGCGGGCTCGTCGGGCCCGAAGGTGGACGCGGCCTCCTGGGGCGCCGTGGTGTCCGCGCCGCCCTCCCCTTCGGTCGTCTCGCCCTTGGAGACGGCGGTCTGCCGCACCGTCCCCGGCGCGGCCTCCGTCACCAGGCCCCGGTAGTAGTCCTTCTCCGTCATCCCGGGGTAGATGGCGTGCGGGGAGTCGACCATGGTGTCCTCCAGGCCCGCGAGCAGCTCCTCCTTGGTGTAGATGAGCGACTCACGGGACCGGTCGGCGAGTTCGTACTCGTTGGTCATGGTCAGCGCCCGGGTGGGGCACGCCTCGACGCACAGGCCGCACAAAATGCAGCGCAGGTAGTTGATCTGGTAGACGCGGCCGTAGCGCTCGCCGGGGCTGTAGCGCTCCTCGTCGGTGTTGTCCGCGCCCTCGACGTAGATCGCGTCGGCCGGGCAGGCCCAGGCGCACAGCTCGCAGCCGACGCACTTCTCCAGCCCGTCCGGGTGCCGGTTGAGCTGGTGGCGGCCGTGGAAGCGCGGCGCCGTCGGTTTCTTCTCCTCCGGATACTGCTCGGTCAGCCGCTTCTTGAACATGGCCTTGAAGGTCACGCCGAAGCCGGCCACGGGGTTCTGGAAGTCAGGCACCGTCGCCCCCCTTTCCGTCCGTCTCGTTTCCGTCACCGACAGTGTCCACCCGGCCACTGACAATCAACTCGCGGTCCCTGCGCGGGCGCCGTCGCGGCACGGGCGGCAGGGTCTGTCCGGGCAGCGGCGGCACGGGGAATCCGCCCGCCATCGGGTCGAAGGCCGGCTCCTGGTCCGGCTCCTCCTTCTCGCTCCGGCGGAAGAAGTCCGCGACGAGCGAGACCAGCAGCACGGCGATGGCCGCGCCGGCCACGTACATCACGATCCGCTGGAAGTCGTAGCCCTCGTTCCGCAGGGCCCGTACGGTCGCGACGAGCATCAGCCAGACCATGGAGACCGGGATGAGGACCTTCCAGCCCAGCTTCATGAACTGGTCGTAGCGCACGCGTGGCAGCGTGCCGCGCAGCCAGATGAAGAAGAACAGCAGCAGCTGCACCTTGACGACGAACCAGAGCATCGGCCACCAGCCGTGGTTCGCGCCTTCCCAGAAGGCCGTGACCGGGTACGGGGCCCGCCAGCCGCCCAGGAAGAGGGTGACCGCGACCGCCGAGACGGTGACCATGTTGATGTACTCGGCGAGCATGAACATCGCGAACTTGATCGACGAGTACTCGGTGTTGAAGCCGCCGACCAGGTCGCCTTCGGACTCCGGCATGTCGAACGGGGCGCGGTTGGTCTCGCCCACCATCGCGACGATGTAGATGATGAAGGACACCGGCAGCAGCAGCACGTACCACTTGTCCTGCTGGGACTCCACGATCGTCGAGGTGGACATCGACCCGGAGTAGAGGAAGACCGCCGCGAAGGAGATGCCCATCGCGATCTCGTACGAGATCATCTGGGCGCACGAGCGCAGGCCGCCGAGCAGCGGGTACGTCGACCCCGAGGACCAGCCCGCCAGCACGATGCCGTAGATGCCGACGGAGGCCGTGGCCAGGATGTACAGGACGCCGATCGGCAGGTCGGTGAGCTGCATCGTCGTCCGGTGGCCGAAGATCGAGACCTCGTTGCCCGCCGGGCCGAAGGGGATCACCGCGACGGCCATGAAGGCCGGTACGGCCGCCACGACCGGCGCGAGCACGTACACCGCCTTGTCGGCGCGCTTGACGACCAGGTCCTCCTTGAGCATCAGCTTGATGCCGTCCGCGAGGGACTGGAGCATGCCCCAGGGGCCGTGCCGGTTGGGGCCGATGCGCAGCTGCATCCAGGCGACGACCTTGCGTTCCCAGACGATCGAGAAGAGCACGGTCAGCATGAGGAACGCGAAGCAGAAGACCGCCTTGACGGCGATCAGCCACCACGGGTCGCGGCCGAACATCGACAGGTCTTCCTGGGCCAGTGTGCTGCCGGCGAGAGCCAGGTGCTGCGTCACGCGTCCACCTCCTTGACCGGTCCTGCCGCCGCGCCGGCGGCCTCGGCGGCACCCGCCGCCGCGACCTTCACCAACTGCCCCGGCCGCGCGCCGGTGTCGGCGGCCACCCCGCCGCCCACCGAGTTCAGCGGCAGCCACACCACCCGGTCGGGCATCGGCGTGACCGCCAGCGGCAGCCGTACGGTCCCGCGCGGCCCGGTGACCGCGAGCAGGTCGCCGTCCTTGACGCCGGTCTCCGCTGCGGTCGCCGCCGACAGCCGGGCCACGGCCGCGTGCCGCGTGCCGGCCAGCGCCTCGTCGCCTTCCTGCATGCGCCCCTGGTCGAGCAGCAGCCGGTGGCCGGCCAGCACGGCTTCGCCGGGCTCCGGCCTCGGCAGCGCGCGCCCGGCCTCCATGGGGTCGGCGGCGTACGTGCCGCCCCACGGGCCCAGTGCCGACAGCTCCCGGCGTACGGCCCGTACGTCGGGCAGCGCCAGGTGGACGTCCATGGCGTCGGCGAGCATGTGCAGCACCCGGGCGTCCGGCAGCAGGTGCCGCCGCGTCATCTGGTCCGGTTTGAGGGCCGCCTCGAACAGCCGCGCCCGGCCTTCCCAGTTGAGGAACGTGCCGGACTTCTCGGCCACCGCCGCCACCGGCAGGACGACGTCCGCCCGCTCCGTGACGGCCGAGGGGCGCTGTTCCAGGCTCACCAGGAAGCCCACCGAGTCCAGCGCCTCCAGGGCCAGCGCCGGGTCCGGCAGGTCCGCCGCCTCGACGCCGGCCACCAGAAGGGCGCTCAGCTCCCCGGCGGCCGCGGCCGCGACGATCTGGCCGGTGTCCCGGCCGTGCCGCTGCGGCAGGTCGGCGACGCCCCAGGCGGCGGCAACCTCCTCACGGGCGCGCGGGTCGGTGGCCGGGCGCCCGCCGGGCAGCAGGCCCGGCAGCGCGCCCGCCTCGACGGCGCCGCGCTCGCCCGCCCGCCGCGGGATCCACACCAGCCGGGCGCCGGTCGCCGAGGCGGCCCGTACCGCGGCGGTCAGCGCGCCCGGCACCGTCGCCAGCCGCTCGCCCACGACGATCACCGAACCGGCGCCCCGCAGCGCCTCGGCCGCGCTCTGCCCCGCGCCCTCCAGTCCGATGCCGCCGGCCAGCGCGTCCAGCCACTCCGTCTCCGTGCCGGGCGCCGCGGGCAGCAGCGTGCCGCCTGCCTTGACCAGGCCGCGCGTGGCGAACGGCGCGAGTCCGAAGGTGCGCTGGCCGCTCTTGCGGTGGGCCTTGCGCAGCCGCAGGAAGACGCCGGGCGCCTCTTCCTCCGCCTCGATGCCGGCGAGGAGGACGGCGGGTGCCTTTTCCAGTTCGGTGTACGTGACCGAACCGGCACCGTCCAGGTCGCGGCCCCGCCCGGCGACCCGGGCCGCCAGGAAGTCGGCCTCCTCGGCGCTGTGGGCCCTGGCCCGGAAGTCGATGTCGTTGGTGTCCAGCGCGATCCGCGCGAACTTGGCGTAGGCGTACGCGTCCTCGACGGTCAGCCGGCCGCCGGTCAGCACGCCGGTGCGGCCCTTGGCGGCGCCCAGCCCGCGCGCCGCCGCCTCCAGGGCCTCCGGCCAGCTCGCCGTCACCAGCTCGCCGGTCTCCGCGTCCCGCACCATCGGGTGCTCCAGCCGGTCGCGCTGCTGCGCGTACCGGAAGGCGAAGCGCCCCTTGTCGCAGACCCACTCCTCGTTGACCTCGGGGTCCTCGGCCGCCAGCCGCCGCATGACCTTGCCGCGCCGGTGGTCCGTACGGGTCGCGCAGCCGCCCGCGCAGTGTTCGCAGACGCTGGGCGAGGACACCAGGTCGAAGGGCCGCGACCGGAAGCGGTACGCGGCCGAGGTGAGCGCGCCGACCGGGCAGATCTGGATGGTGTTGCCGGAGAAGTACGACTGGAACGGGTCGCCCTCGCCCGTGCCGACCTGCTGGAGCGCGCCGCGCTCGATCAGTTCGATCATCGGGTCGCCCGCGATCTGGTTCGAGAAGCGGGTGCAGCGCGCGCACAGCACGCACCGTTCGCGGTCCAGCAGCACCTGCTTGGAGATCGGCACCGGCTTCTCGTAGGTGCGCTTCCTGCCCTCGAACCGGGTGTCGGCCTGTCCGGCGGACATGGCCTGGTTCTGTAGCGGGCACTCGCCGCCCTTGTCGCAGACCGGGCAGTCCAGCGGGTGGTTGATCAGCAGCAGTTCCATCACGCCGCGCTGCGCCTTGTCGGCGACGGGCGAGGTGAGCTGCGACTTGACCACCATGCCGTCGGTGCAGGTGATGGTGCAGGAGGCCATCGGCTTGCGCTGGCCCTCCACCTCCACGATGCACTGGCGGCAGGCGCCGGCCGGGTCGAGCAGCGGGTGGTCGCAGAAGCGCGGGATCTCGATGCCGAGGAGTTCGGCGGCCCGGATGACCAGCGTCCCCTTGGGGACGGAGATCTCGATGCCGTCGATCGTCAGCGAGACGAGGTCTTCGGGCGGGATGGCCGCCCCGCCGCCCCCGGCGGGGGCGTCGCTGGTGACCGTCATGCATTCACCCCCAGGTGAGCGTTGGTGTCGGCCCAGGCGGTCGACCTGGCGGGGTCGAAGGGGCAGCCCTTGCCGGTGATGTGCTGCTCGTACTCGGCGCGGAAGTACTGCAACGAGGAGAAGATCGGTGAAGCGGCGCCGTCGCCCAGCGCGCAGAAGGACTTGCCGTTGATGTTGTCGGCGATGTCGTTGAGCTTGTCGAGGTCGCTCATGCGGCCCTTGCCGGCCTCGATGTCGCGCAGCAACTGGACGAGCCAGTAGGTGCCTTCGCGGCAGGGTGTGCACTTGCCGCAGGACTCGTGCGCGTAGAACTCGGTCCAGCGGGTGACGGCCCGTACGACGCAGGTGGTCTCGTCGAAGCACTGGAGCGCCTTGGTGCCGAGCATCGAGCCGGCCGCGCCGACGCCTTCGTAGTCGAGCGGTACGTCGAGGTGCTCGTCGGTGAACATCGGCGTGGAGGAGCCGCCGGGTGTCCAGAACTTGAGGCGGTGGCCCGGCCGGATGCCGCCGCTCATGTCGAGCAGCTGGCGCAGGGTGATGCCCAGCGGGGCTTCGTACTGGCCGGGGTTGGCGACGTGGCCGCTGAGCGAGTACAGCGTGAAGCCCGGGGACTTCTCGCTGCCCATGGTCCTGAACCAGTCCTTGCCCTTGTTCATGATGGCGGGAACCGACGCGATGGACTCGACGTTGTTGACGACAGTGGGGCAGGCGTACAGGCCCGCCACCGCGGGGAAGGGAGGACGCAGCCGGGGCTGTCCGCGACGGCCCTCCAGGGAGTCCAGCAGCGCGGTCTCCTCGCCGCAGATGTACGCGCCCGCGCCCGCGTGCACGACGACGTCCAGGTCCAGGCCCGAGCCGAGGATGTCGCGGCCGAGGTAGCCCGCCTCGTACGCCTCCCGGACGGCCTCGTGCAACCGCCGCAGGACGGGCACGACTTCACCGCGCAGGTAGATGAAGGCGTGGTTCGACCGGATCGCGTGACACGCGATGACGATGCCCTCGATCAAGGAGTGCGGATTGGCGAAGAGCAGCGGGATGTCCTTGCAGGTGCCCGGCTCGGACTCGTCGGCGTTGACGACGAGGTAGTGCGGCTTGCCGTCGCCCTGCGGGATGAACTGCCATTTCATCCCGGTGGGGAAGCCGGCGCCGCCGCGGCCGCGCAGTCCGGCGTCCTTGACGTACGCGATGACGTCGTCCGGCGGCATCGCGAGGGCCTTGCGCATGCCCTCGTAGCCCTCGTGCCGCAGGTAGGTCTCCAGCGTCCAGGATCCGGGCTGGTCCCAGAAGGCGGACAGCACGGGCGCGAGCAGTTTCTCCGGGTTGGCCTTGCTGACCTCGGCGGCCACGGTCATCACTCCCCCTCCTCGGCGGTCGGGCCGGCCGGGTGCGCAGGGTCGCTGGCCGAGGTGTCGCGTGGCGCGTCGTGCGAGCTGGGGTGGGTGGCCGGAGCCTCGCCCGGTGCCCGTCCGGCGTGTTCGCCGTCGCCCTCGGCCGGGCCCGCGCCCCGCTGCGGCACGACGTGGTCGGCGGAGCCCGCGCCCGGTACGGCCTCGCCCTTGGCCAGCCGCAGCCCCACCAGCGAGGCGGGCCCTGCGCCTCCGGTGGCCTCGACCGCGCCGGGCCGCTGATCCGGGAACCCGGCGAGGATGCGGGCCGTCTCCTTGTACGTGCACAGCGGCGCGCCCCGGGTCGGCTCGACGGCCCGTCCCTCCCGCAGGTCGTCCACCAGCCGTTTCGCGCTGTCCGGCGTCTGGTTGTCGAAGAACTCCCAGTTGACCATCACCACGGGTGCGAAGTCGCAGGCCGCGTTGCACTCGATGTGCTCCAGCGTGACCTTGCCGTCCTCGGTGGTCCCGCCGTTGCCGACGCCCAGGTGCTGCTGGAGCGTCTCGAAGATCGCGTCGCCGCCCATCACCGCGCACAGGGTGTTGGTGCACACCCCCACCTGGTAGTCGCCGCTGGGCCCGCGCCGGTACATGGAGTAGAAGGTGGAGACCGCCGTGACCTCCGCCGTCGTCAGATCCAGCATCTCGGCGCAGAAGCGGACGCCGGTGCGGGTGACGTGCCCTTCCTCCGCCTGGACGAGGTGCAGCAGCGGCAGCAGCGCGGAGCGCGAGCCCGGGTAGCGGGCGATCACCTCCTTGGCGTCCGCTTCGAGCCGGGCCCTGACCTCGGCGGGATAGTCGGGGGCGGGGAGCTGCGGCATCCCCAAGCTGACGTCTGTCACCGGTCGACGCCTCCCATCACGGGGTCGATGGACGCGACGGCGACGATGACGTCGGCCACCTGGCCGCCCTCGCACATCGCCGCCATGGCCTGGAGGTTGGTGAAGGACGGATCGCGGAAGTGCACCCGGTAGGGGCGGGTGCCGCCGTCGCTGACGGCGTGCACGCCCAGCTCGCCCTTGGGGGACTCCACGGCCGCGTACGCCTGGCCGGGCGGCACCCGGAAGCCCTCCGTCACCAGCTTGAAGTGGTGGATCAGGGCCTCCATCGAGGTCCCCATGATCTTTTTGATGTGGTCGAGCGAGTTGCCGAGCCCGTCGGGGCCCATGGCCAGCTGGGCGGGCCAGGCGATCTTCTTGTCGGCGACCATCACCGGGCCGGGTGCCAGCCGGTCCAGGCACTGTTCGACGATGCGCAGCGACTGGCGCATCTCCTCCAGGCGGATCAGGAAGCGCCCGTAGGAGTCGCAGGTGTCGGTGGTCGGCACCTCGAAGTCGTAGTGCTCGTAGCCGCAGTAGGGCTGGGTCTTGCGCAGGTCGTGCGGGAGTCCGGCGGAGCGCAGCACCGGCCCGGTGGCGCCGGTGGCCAGGCAGCCGGCCAGGTCGAGGTAGCCGATGTCCTGCATGCGGCCCTTGAAGACCGGGTTTCCGGTGGCCAGCTTGTCGTACTCGCCCAGGTTCTTGCGCATCTTCTTCACGAACTCGCGCACCTGGTCGACCGCGCCGGGCGGCAGGTCCTGGGCGAGCCCGCCGGGCCGGACGTACGCGTGGTTCATCCGCAGCCCGGTGATCAACTCGTAGATGTCGAGGATCAGTTCCCGGTCCCGGAAGCCGTAGATCATGATGGTGGTGGCGCCCAGCTCCATGCCGCCGGTGGCGATGGCCACCAGGTGGGAGGAGAGGCGGTTGAGCTCCATCAGCATCACCCGGATGACGGACGCGCGGTCCGGCACGTCGTCGGTGATGCCGAGCAGCTTCTCCACGGCCAGGCAGTACGCCGTCTCGTTGAAGAACGGCGTCAGGTAGTCCATCCGGGTGACGAAGGTGGTGCCCTGCGTCCACGTACGGAATTCGAGGTTCTTCTCGATCCCCGTGTGCAGGTAGCCGATGCCGCAGCGGGCCTCGGTGACGGTCTCGCCGTCGATCTCCAGGATCAGCCGCAGCACGCCGTGGGTGGAGGGGTGCTGGGGGCCCATGTTGACGACGATCCGCTCGTCGTCGGCGCGGGCCGCGGCGGCCGCGATCTCGTCCCAGTCGCCGCCGGTGACCGTGTAGACGGTGCCCTCGGTGGTCTCCCGAGGGGTCGCATGGCTGGTGGACATCAGGTGTACGACCTCCGCTGGTCGGGAGCCGGGATCTGGGCGCCCTTGTACTCGACGGGAATGCCGCCGAGCGGGTAGTCCTTGCGCTGCGGGAAGCCCTGCCAGTCGTCCGGCATCATGATCCGGGTGAGCGCCGGGTGGCCGTCGAAGATCAGCCCGAAGAAGTCGTACGCCTCGCGCTCGTGCCAGTCGTTGGTCGGGTAGACGCTCACGACGGACGGCACGTGCGGGTCGGCGTCCGGCGCGGAGACCTCCAGCCGGATCAGCCGGTTGTGGGTGATCGAGCGCAGGTGGTAGACGGCGTGCAGCTCGCGGCCCTGGTCGCCGGGGAAGTGCACCCCGCTGACGCCGGTGCACAGCTCGAAGCGGAGCGCGGGGTCGTCGCGGAGGGTCTTGGCGACGACCGGCAGGTACTCCCGCTCGATGTGGAAGGTCAGCTCGCCGCGGTCGACGACCGTCTTCTCGATGACGTTCTCGGGGACCAGCCCCTGTTCGTCCAGCGCGCCTTCGAGTTCGTCCGCCACCTCGTCGAACCAGCCGCCGTACGGCCGGGGCGTGGCGCCCGGCAGGCGTACGGACCGCACCAGGCCGCCGTACCCGGAGGTGTCGCCGCCCCCGCTCGCGCCGAACATGCCGCGGCGGGTGCCGATGACCTCGCCGTGGTCGCCGCGCTGGCCGGGGAGGTTCTGTGCGTTCAGGTCCTTGTCGGGGTTGACCCCGTTGGTCCCTCCGGTCCCGCCGTTCCCGTTGCCACCGCCAGTGCCGTTGGTACCACCGTTCCCGCCGGTTCCCTTGGTGCCGTCGCTCACCGCAGCAGCCCCTTCATCTCGATCGTCGGGAGCGCCTTGAGCGCCGCTTCCTCCGCCTCGCGGGCCGCCTGCCGCTGATTGACCCCGAGCTTGGTGCCCTGGATCTTCTGGTGCAGCTTGAGAATGGCGTCCATCAGCATTTCCGGACGCGGCGGGCAGCCGGGCAGATAAATGTCCACCGGGACGATGTGGTCGACGCCCTGGACGATCGCGTAGTTGTTGAACATCCCGCCCGACGAGGCGCACACGCCCATGGAGATGACCCATTTCGGGTTCGGCATCTGGTCGTAGACCTGCCGCAGCACGGGCGCCATCTTCTGGCTGACCCGGCCGGCCACGATCATCAGGTCCGCCTGGCGCGGCGACCCGCGGAAGACCTCCATGCCGAAGCGGGCGAGGTCGTAGCGCCCGGCGCCGGTCGTCATCATCTCGATGGCGCAGCAGGCGAGGCCGAAGGTGGCGGGGAAGACCGACGACTTGCGGACCCAGCCCGCGGCCTGTTCGACGGTGGAAAGCAGAAAGCCGCTCGGCAGCTTCTCTTCAAGTCCCATTGGTGGCCCCTAGTCCCATTCCAGGCCGCCACGACGCCATACGTAGGCGTAGGCGACGAAGACGGTGAGCGCGAAGAGGAGCATCTCCACGAGCCCGAAAAGCCCGAGCGCGTCGAAGGTGACGGCCCAGGGGTAGAGGAAGACGATCTCGATATCGAAAATGATGAAGAGCATCGCCGTGAGGTAGTACTTGATCGGAAATCGACCGCCGCCGGCCGGCTGCGGTGTGGGCTCGATCCCGCATTCGTACGCCTCTAGCTTCGCCCGGTTGTAGCGCTTGGGTCCGACGAGCGTGGCCATCACGACAGAGAAGATCGCAAAGCCTGCCCCGAGGGCTCCCAGTACGAGGATGGGCGCGTAAGCGTTCACCGTCCTCGCTCCCTTCAGTCGACGATGACTGGATGGCGGTCCGCCCGGTCCCGCTCACCGGCCCCACGAAGATCGCGCCTATGTGAGGCAGTTCACAAGCCCGAGCCGCCTGCATCTTATGCCCGCTGGTCTGTGATCTGCGACACGGGGTGCGACAACGTCTTTGTGATCTCCACCACCTGACGGACGGTCATCCGGTCCGATGAACGGCGATCTTCGTACGAGCAGCGCGCAAGTGATCACCAGAAGTGACATTCGGCGGCGTTTCCGCTGGTCAGGATGGGGCGCCCGTTATCAAGCGATGGCGGATGCAAGCAAATTGGCGCTGGACGCCGCCAACTGATAGCGCTGCGGCGCCGGGTGACCAGGGCCGGCCGGGGCCGTTCCGCCGTGACCGTCCCGAGACCGTCGTGATCGTTCCGTGATCGCCGGTACGTGCTCGCGTTCACGAGCACTCCCGCCACAGGAACATCACGGGTACATAACGGGCACTCACGAGTGAGCTATCCCACGCGGCTTGCTGTCTTGCATGCTTGACTCGCGGGAAGCCTTGGCGTGGCGGATCAGTAGGTGATAAGCGCCTTCGGGGTGCGCATCGGCCCGTAAATGCCATGCGTAGGAACATGATCACGAAATCCGGACAGTCCGCCGCCGGGCACTCGACCGGCGAAAAGTCCCTTTTATTCATCGCGTACGCGTCAAGTGTGGCGCACACCACCTTTGTTGGCAGCAACCTGTGGCTCCTGATAGCCGTGGTGCCATGTCCCCGAACGCAGTCATACCCAGCCACCGGAAGCCCCGCCGTTCCGCGTCCTCGCGGGCACTGCGCGCAGGGGTCACCGGTGGCATCATCACCCTGGCGGTGACCGGCGCGAGCATGCCGGCCGGCGCCGCGGAGAAGCCCGTCTCCGAAACCCAGGAAATGCCGACCATCACGTCGGCACTGGCCACCAGCCTCGCCAAGAGCGCGGACACGGCGCAGCAGATGGCCCTGGACTACGAGCGCCAGGCCGCGCAGGACACCGCCACCGCCGAGGCCACCGAGGCCGCCACCAAGGCCAAGGACGAGGCCGACCGCGAGGCGGCGGCCGAGAAGAAGGCCGAAGAGGCCCGCCAGGCCAAGGAGAAGGCCGCCCAGGAGCGCGCCTCCCGCTCCTCCGAGCGCACCTCGCTGCGCTCGCTGTCCGCGCCCTCCGCCGACTCCCCCGTCTCCGGCGCGACCGGCAGCACCGCCTCGCTGGTCAGCTTCCTGCGGGCGCAGCTGGGCAAGTCCTACGTGCTCGGCGCCTCGGGCCCGTCCGCGTACGACTGCTCCAGCCTGGTCCAGGCCGCGTACCGCACCATCGGCATCGACCTGCCGCGCACCTCGCAGCCGCAGTCCACCGCCGGCTCCCAGGTGAGCCTGAGCAACCTTCAGGTCGGCGACATCCTCTACTGGGGCAGCGCCGGCAGCGCCTACCACGTCGGCGTCTACATCGGTAACGGCCACTTCATCGGTGCCCAGAACCCCAGCACCGGCATCGTCGAGCGGCCGCTGAGCTACAGCCAGCCGACCGGCGCGGTCCGCGTCCTGTAGAACGCGCACCCACATACGGCAGAGGGCCGTCGTTCCCACCGCTCGGGAACGGCGGCCCTTTCGCGTACGCGGCGCCGCGGCATTCGGGTGAACGGCCCCGCGCCCCGCCAATGCGCGACACCCCCGTGGAACTTAACTGCGGATTTGACGGCCAATCATCCGATATGCTCGGCGCGCCCATTCGATAGCAACGCCCGTTCGGCACAACTACCGCATCCCCCTTGTCTCAGTTGTACCTCTCGCCGTACTCATCCCTTCCGCCCCGAAATGCCCCGCACCCTTTCCCGTGGCGCCGGACGGCGGCTGACGAGAGGAAGCACTTCTTACATGAGAATCCACCGGGCCCTGACTATTAGAGCCGTTACCTGGACCCTGACTGCTACCGCACTTGCCTCCACTCTCAGCCTCGGCGCGGTGTATGCCGCCGACCTCGCCTGTCCGCCTCCGAAGCCCAAGCACAAGCCCGTCAATTCCTGTTCCGCCGCGGCTGCCGAAAAGACTTCCGCCAAAAACCCGGCGGCGAAGAAGCAGACGGCCAAAAAGCGGCCCAAGAAGCAGGCCGCCAGGAAGCAGACATCCCGGCGGCCCTCCGGTTCGTGCCCCTACCGCAAGCGCAAGCCGAGGCCGACCGTCACGTGCGGGCAGTCCGCCCCCAAGCAAGCCCAGGCCGGGAAGCCCGCCGCGAAGAAACCGGCCAAGAAGAAGCAGGCGGCCCAGGGCGCCCCCTGCCGCATGCCCAAGCCCAAGCCGAAGCCCTCGGCGGGTTGCGGAGGGACCGCACCCAGGGAGCAACCCCCCAGAAAGCCCTCCACACAGAAGCCCTCCTCCCAGCGCCCCCCGGCGAGGAAGCCGCCGGCCAGGAAGCCCGCGCCGAAGAAGCCGCAGCGCAGGGACCACGGCTGGAGCTGGGAAGGGCTCTACCTGGACGCCGCCGACCTGCGGAAGGTCAACGTCTACCTCGTCCGCGCGAAGAAGGCCGAACGCACCATCAGCCCCCAGGTCCGGGCCATCGCCCGCCGGACCAAGGCCACCATGTTCGGCTACGACGACCGCCTGCGCTCCCCCGAATCGGTCAAACGATCGGTCGCCCGGGATCTGCAGGACAATCCCACCCAGACGGTCGACGACGCCCTCGGCAAGATCAACGACTCCGTCCGCTACATCCTCCAGTGGCCGGACGCGCACTACGTCAAGGCCGTCAAAGACACCAGCGCGATGCTCGGCCGGTGGAAGAACCCGAACATCCGCTGGTCCAACACCTGGGGGCGTCCCCGCGGCTACAGGGCGATCAACACCGCGTGGCGCGCGGGCGACTCCACACACCCCTACGAGCTCCAGTTCCACACCCCCCGGAGCCGGGCCGCACAGAAGGAGAGCCGGGAACTGCACGAGGAGACGGGCAGGCCGGGCACGACCTCCCAGCGCAGGGCGCAGCTCGCCGCACGGCAGAACCAGATCTTCGCCTCCGTGCCCGTCCCCAAGGGCGCCCCGCTGCTCAGGGCCCCGGGCCGCCGGGTGTGAGGCACCGCCCCACGGCGTAGCCGTTGCCGTCCCGGAATTCCCCGCGTTTACGGTCCGGGCGTACGTCGCGTACGTACCGGACCGTATGCGCAGGGGGATCCGGCATCGCCGCGGCCGCCCTTCCCTTCCCTCACCTCGGCCGCTCCGTGCTCTGCCGATTGGCCTCCCGCACCTTGGCCCTGAGCTCGGCGTCGAGCCGCTCTTTCTCCTCGTCCGCGCTGCGCGAAGACGCCTCGCCGGATGTCCGATCCTCGGACTCGCTTTCCTCGTTCATCACGCTCACTCCTCACATTCCGTGCTTCACTCGGCGCTGTACGTGCTTTCCTCAGCGTGGCGGGGGATGCGTAGCCTGAGGAGTGCGCGCGACCCTCCAACCTTGCTTGTCAAGAAGGGCGTTGAGCCATGGGGTGTGCACGTGGCGCCGAACCGACGCAATCTCCGAGGGAGTTCTACGGGGAGGAGCTGAGAATCCGGCGCGAGGACGCCGGAATGACTCAAGAGCAACTGGGTGAACGGGCATTCTGCTCGGGCTCGTTGATCGCCCACTATGAGGCGGGCCGCCGAAAGCCGCCGTCGGATGTGGCCATGCGGCTGGACGACGCCCTGGGCACCGGCACGTTCTTCTACCGAATGCGGCGGACGTTGAATGCGGTACGTTTTCCCGACTTCTTCGCGGCGGCCGCGGAAGCGGAACAACGCGCCACCGTCATCGAGGAATACGCGGCCACCCTGGTTCCCGGGATCTTACAGACGGAGGCGTACGCCCGCGCCGTCTTCCGCGCCTACCAGCCGAGCCGCCCGCCCGCCGAGATCGACCAGCTCGTCGTCAACCGGCGCGGCCGGGCCCGCATCCTCGACAAGGCGGGACAGCCGAGGGTGTGGGTCATCCTCAGCGAGAACGTCATCCGCGCCGCCGTCGGCGGGCCGGCGGTCATGGGCGACCAGGTCGCCGCGCTCGCGCGGCTCGCCCAGAGCGGCAGGGTGCAGGTGCAGGTCGTGCCGCACGGCGCGGGAGCGCACGCGACCATGAGCAGCATGCTCAGCCTGATGCGCTTCGCGGAAGAGCCCGACGTGGCCTACGTGGAGGCGCTGCACACCGGGTGGCTGGAGGACGATCCGGCCACGGTGCAGAAGTACCGGTACTCATACGATCTCGCGCGGGCCGCCGCACTGTCCCTGCCGGCCTCCCACCACCTGCTCGAAGCAGTCGCTGAGGAGTACGCACGTGACCACTAACCACTTGTCCGACACGTCGGGCCTCTCCGCGTGGCGCAAGTCCAGTTACAGCGGTGGCGAAGGGGGCAGTTGCGTCGAGGTCGCCGACAACGGACCGGGCGCCGTCACCCCCGTCCGCGACAGCAAAAACCCTGCCGGGCCGGCGTTGTTGTTTTCGCAGGACGCGTGGAGGGGGTTCGTCGGAGCCGTAAAAGACGACCGCTTCGGCGGCCGGCCCGATGGTTGTCCCTGTGACTGTCCCGATGACTGTCCCGATGACCGTTCCGGTGGCCATTTGGCTGGTCGTTCCGGTGGCCGTTCCGCTGGCCGTCCCGCTGGCCGTTCCGGTGGTCATTCCGCTGGTCGTTCCGTGTGACGCGCCCCACCGGGTCGCGGTATTCGTGACCCGGTGAGCGGTGTCCCGGCGAACGGCGCCCCGGTGATCCGCGAGCCCCTTAAAGAACCGGGGAAAGAACCCACCAACCCTCCCCCCTTCCCCCTCAATTGGGCTTTGTCACCTGATCAGGTGACCAGCTCGCTTACGGGGCCCGGAAGCTGTACGTTCGCGCCACAAGGCCAAAAAGAACGGCCCCCGACGGGACTGCCATCCCATTGCCGAGGGCCTATCAAGAGGAAGCGACCTCTTCCCCATGACTCGACGTGAGTCTAACGCGCGCCCCACCGCGGCCGCCGCCCGTTCGTCCGCCGGTGTCACCCATGTGCGTCACCGCCACACCTCCTGCTTCACCGTGGTCGGCAACCACCTCGCCCTCCACCCCACCCTCTCCGCCGTCGCCATCGGCCTCGCCGTACGCATCCAGGCACTGCCCGACGGCGCCCTCATCAGCATCCGGATGCTCGCCGCGCACTTCCCGGAGTCGGAGTACCGGATCGCGCAGGCCCTCAACGAGCTGGAGGAGGCGGGCTACCTGGAACGCCGCCGCGAGCGCGCGCCAGGCCAGCGGATTGTCACCCGAACCACGTACTACGAACGCCCGGGTTCGACCCCACCCTCACCGACTCCGCCCCCGCCGGACCCCCCTCCACCCCCACCACCACAGCCACAGACGCCCCCACAACCGCAGCCACCCCCACCACCACCCCCGCAGCCTCTCCCGCAACTGCAACCGCAGCCGCCGCCGCAGCCGCCCACCCTCATCCCCACCCCGGCCACAGACCTCCTCACCCGGCTGCGCACCAAGGACGCGCGCCTGACGCTCTCCGTACGCGACGTACACCGCCTGGCCCCAGCCGTGACGGCCTGGCTCGACCGCGGCGTGGCCCCGGAACACATCACCCGCACGCTCGCCTCGGCACTCCCCGAAGGCACCATCTACCGCCCGGCCGCCCTCCTGGAGCACCGCCTCACCGAGTGGCTGCCGCCGCCGCTCCCCCTGGCGCCCGTACCGGACGCCCCGGACGCCGCGCGGCCCATACCGTTCCAGGACTGCGACGGCTGCGACCGGCCCTTCCGCTCCCCGACCCCGGGCCACTGCCGCGACTGCCGCGACCGCCGTACGACGGAAACCCACCCGGTCGTGGCGCTCCCGCTCAGCGGCGCAGCAACCGCTTCTGCACGGACTCCAGCGGCCCGTACTCGAAGCGCCGCAGCCATAGTTGGGCCCCCGTGAACAGCACCACGCACACCACGGCCCACAAGCCCATCACCCACCACGGGCCGTAGTCCGCCCAGCGCGCGGCCAGGCCGAGACCGATGCCGTAACAGGCCAGCACGCACAGCACGTTCTGGAGCACGTAGCAGGACAGTGCCGTACGGCCGATGGCGGTGAGTCCGGCCGTCAGCGGGCCCGGACGGCGCACACGGTCGACGATCAAACCGACCAGGCCGATGTAGCCGATGGCGACGATGGGAGCAGCCCCGTACCGACCCACCATGAAAAATTCCGAACCACCCGCCGCAGCGGCCAAGTTCAGCGGAACACCAACCCCCAACCCCCACCCGCACATCCGCCGCCGGATGCGCCGGCCGTCCGCGTCCGGCCGGAACGCGCCCGCACGGAAAAGCCGCACGCCGAGGTGAAAGAGAAAGACCAGCAACGCGAAAGAGATCACCGGCTCCATGCGCAGAGCGATCGCGTTCTCCAACCGAAACAGGACCTGCTCCCCATACCCTCCCTCGGCATACAACCCGACAACAAGCCCACTAACCCCACCCCCACTCCCGCCATCTCCCTCTCCCTTTCCGCCCCCCATCGCGAAGACGGTCAACAACCCCAACACCGCCACATGCACAGCTGCCGCCGTCCACATCAGGACCCGCTGCGTACGTACGGAACGAGTGAGCTGCCAGGCCACCAACAGGGCGACGACCGCGTACCCCATCAGCACGTCCCACGCGAAGACGAGCACGAAGTGCACGGTGCCCTCGACGAACAGGAAAAGCGCGCGCCACTTGTACCGGCCGGGCCACCGCAGGCCGCGCTTCGCGGCGGACTGGAACTGGATGGCCAGGCCGACGCCGAAGAGAATCGTCAGCATCGACAGGAACTTGCCGTCCGCCAGAAACCGGAAGGCCCCCTCCGCCGCCCCCGCCCCGGCGGCACTGCCGTTGAGGACGCCGCCCCACTCCGCGCCGGGCGACGCGAAGATCCAGACGTTGGTCATCAACGTCCCGAGGATCGCCACCCCGCGCAACACGTCCAACAACGGCAACCGCGCCCCGCGAGCCCCCACCCCGCCCGCCACCGGACGCCCCGCAACCCCAACCGTCTCCACCACGCCGTCTCCCGCCCCCGGTGCCCACTTTCACACCATCGTCAGGGCGCCAACCTCCCATTTCTTCGTCCCCAACGACGAGAAGGGGGTACATCATTCGATGCAGGAACGGCGCTCTACCAGGCGGTCACTTGGAGGATGTAGACCCGCTCGTGCCTCGGCAGCACCTGGTAATCGAACATGCCGCCCTCGACGAAGGCGGTACCGCCCTGTGGCGACAGACCTTCGTACGCCGTCCCGTGCACGTACAGAGCTTCTGCAGCGCGGAGCAGCTCGGCCGCCTTCTCCTCGATCTGTACCAACAGAGCAGGAGGAGCACCGTCGGCGACGTGTTCCTCGCTTGGGCTGTACTCCCAGCCCCAGCTCACCCCGACGCCTCGCGGGCCTCGCGGAGGACGGCCACCAGTTCGTCCCTGGCAGCGCTCCAATCCGGGTCGCCGCGGTCGAGCGTCTGGAGGGAGTGCTCCGCGGCACGGCGCCTGGACAGCAGGTCGGGGCGCCGCTCCACCTCGACCTCACCCGCCCATACGGTCAGCCACCCACGGATCGGGCCGAGGCTTTCCGTCTTGGCGGCGAGTTCGAAGGCTTCGTTCTTCTGCTGCTCCATCTCGGCCAGCCGGTGCGGTGCGAGACGCGCCAACGCCAGCCGCAGCGCGTCGGGGCTCCGGCCGGGCCTCGGGGCGTAGGCGTCGCCGTCCCCCCGGCCTGCGGGCTCAGTCACACCGCACCTCCCTCACCGCGCGCCCCCTGAGGCGCCACGCTCGCTGGGACATCCACGCTACGCCCACCCGCGCTGCCCGGGCGTGAATACGCGCACTCGCCCCGTACGACCGCCCCCCCTACGCCTTGGGGGCGACCTTGCTCAGGCCGTTGATTACGCGGTCCATGGCGTCGCCGCCGGTGGGGTCGGTGAGGTTGGCGAGCATTTTGAGGGTGAAGCGCATCAGGAGGGGGTGGGTGAGGCCGCGCTGGGTGGCGATCTTCATGACCTTCGGGTTGCCGATGAGCTTCACGAAGGCGCGGCCGAGGGAGTAGTAGCCGCCGTAGGTCTCCTTGAGGATCTTCGGGTAGCGCTGGAGGGCCAGCTCGCGCTGGGCGTACGTGGCGCGGGCCTGGGCCTGGACGATCACCTCGGCGGCGATGGCGCCGGACTCCATGGCGTACGCGATGCCCTCGCCGTTGAACGGGTTGACCAGACCGCCCGCGTCACCCACCAGGAGCAGGCCCTTGGTGTAGTGCGGCTGGCGGTTGAAGGCCATGGGGAGCGCGGCGCCGCGGATCGGCCCGGTCATGTTCTCCGGGGTGTAGCCCCAGTCGGCGGGCATGGAAGCGCACCACGCCTTGAGGATCTCGCGCCAGTCCAGCTCCTTGAAGGCGGCGGAGGTGTTCAGGACGCCGAGTCCGACGTTGCTCGTGCCGTCGCCCATGCCGAAGATCCAGCCGTAGCCGGGGAGCAGGCGGTCCTGGGCGCCGCGGCGGTCCCACAGTTCCAGCCAGGATTCGAGGTAGTCGTCGTCGTGGCGGGGCGAGGTGAAGTACGTGCGGACCGCGACGCCCATCGGGCGGTCCTCGCGGCGGTGCAGGCCCATCGCCAGGGAGAGGCGGGTGGAGTTGCCGTCGGCGGCGACCACGATCGGGGCGTGGAAGGTGACCGGCGTCTTCTCCTCGCCCAGCTTGGCCTGGACGCCCTCGATACGGCCGGTCAGGTCGTTGATCACCGGCGCGCCGACGTTGCAGCGCTCGTACAGGCGCGCACCGGCCTTCTGCGCCTGCTGCGCCAGCTGCTCGTCGAAGTCGTCGCGCTTGCGGACCAGGCCGTAGTCCGGGTAGGAGGCCAGCTCGGGCCAGTCGAGCTGGAGGCGGTTGCCGCCGCCGATGATGCGCAGGCCCTTGTTGCGCAGCCAGCCGGCTTCCTCGGAGATGTCGATCCCCATGGAGATCAGCTGCTTGGTGGCGCGGGGCGTGAGGCCGTCGCCGCAGACCTTCTCGCGCGGGAAGGCTGTCTTCTCCAGGAGGAGGACGTCCAGGCCCGACTTGGCGAGGTGGTACGCGGTCGTCGAGCCGGCGGGGCCGGCCCCGACGACGATGACGTCCGCGGTGTACTCGGAGCGGGGGGTGGTCACGGACTCGCTCACGGACTCAGTCGCGGACTCGGTCACGGCGGGGTCTCCCGGAAGTCGATATCTGGGTGCCGACCGGCACTGGGCCCCTGCAGTCTATGGGGGCGTATGTGATCAGGATCTGAAGGGTTGGTTGGTCCATGCTCGAACCACGGCAAGAGGCACAGCCGCACACGCAGCCGCCGTCGCAGTCACAGCCTCCGTCGCAGTCACAGCCTCCGTCGCAGTCGCAGTCGCAGTCGCAGTCGGCGTCGGCGCCGCAGTCCGCCACGGGATTCACGCTGCGGGTCCCGGCCGAGGAGGACGCCTGGCACTGGCACCGGGTGTTCGACCATCCCAAGGTGATGGAGTTCCACGGCGGCGCCCCGGCCGAGCTGTCCGAGTATCAGGAGCTGGCCGCGCGGCAGCGCCGCCACCACGCCGAGCACGGGTTCTGTATGTACTCGATGGTCGGTACGGAGGGGGAGGCGGACGGCGCCGTCCTGGGCTTCACGGGCGCGCAGCCGTGGCCGCACGACTGGGGGCCGGTGGGTGAGGTCGAGATCGGCTGGCGGCTGGGCCGCGCGTACTGGGGCCGGGGGTACGCCACCCAGGCCGCGCATGCGGCCCTGGAGGCCGTACGGGCCGCGGGGGTACGGAGCGTGGTCGCGATGGTGGCGGCCGGCAACGAGCGGTCCGTCGCGGTGACGCGGCGGCTCGGGATGCGGCATGCGGAAACGTTCCGTACGCCGTCCGGGCGGGAGGGGTACTGCTTCCGGCTGGACCTGTGAGGAGGAGGTAGGGGGGCGAGGGGGGCGAGAGGTGAGGGGGCCGTCGGGTCCGTGCGGCCGTGGCCCCCTCCGCCGTTGCGCGTCGCTACGTGTCGTTACGCGCCCGGCTTCGTGCCCCGGTGCATGGCGACGATGCCGCCGGTCAGGTTGCGCCAGGCCACCTCCGCCCAGCCCGCCTGCTGGAGGCGTGCCGCCAGCGCCGGCTGGTTGGGCCAGGAGCGGATGGACTCGGCCAGGTAGACGTACGCGTCGGGGTTGCTGCTCACCGCGCGCGCGACCGGCGGCAGCGCGCGCATCAGGTACTCGGTGTAGACCGTACGGAACGGGCCCCACGTCGGCTCGCTGAACTCGCAGATGACGACGCGGCCGCCGGGCTTGGTGACCCGGTACAGCTCGCCGAGCGCGGCATCGGTGTCCTGCACGTTGCGCAGCCCGAAGGAGATGGTGACGGCGTCGAAGACGTCGTCGGCGAAGGGGAGTTGCATCCCGTCGCCGGCCACGAACGGCATCCACGGGCGGCGCTTCTTGCCCTCGCCCAGCATGCCGACGGAGAAGTCGCAGGGGACGACGTAGGCGCCGGTGCGGGTGAAGGGCAGCGAGGAGGTGCCCGTACCGGCGGCGAGGTCGAGCACGCGCTCGGCGGGGCGTGCCGCGACGGCCCGCTCCACCTCCTTGCGCCACAGCCGCGCCTGCCCGAGGGAGAGCACGTCGTTGGTGAGGTCGTAGCGCGCCGCCACGTCGTCGAACATCGCGGCGACGTCGTGCGGCTGCTTGTCCAGAGAGGCTCGGGTCACCCGGCCATTGTCCCCTACGGCTCCGGAAGGCTTTGGACGGGGACGGCCCGATGCCCCCCTCAGAACATCCGGGCGGTCCAGCGGTGCAGCGTCGTGCGCGAAGCATCGTGAGCGGCCGAATCGGCCGTCCCCGCGAGAAAGATCCTGCCGGGCGGGAGGCGGGGTTCCGGTTGTGTTGACGGGGCCCTGACGCAGGACGCGGGCGCCTTCACGGGATTCTGACGGGGTCAGAAGCCGACGACACTCATCAGGTCGATGCCGATCGGGAAGGGGCGGTCGGTCTCCAGCTTTCCCTTGTGGCAAGGGTGCTCGGGGGCCGACACGTATTCGCCCGTGCCGGAGTGCAGCCAGTACTCGTGCACCTCGGGGCAATTGTCGGCACCCCGCTCCACGCGCCAGAAGTACGGCACTCCCGCCGCTGCGTAGAGCGCCGGCTTGCGAACCCGGTCGTCGACCGCCGAGCCGGGCGACACCACTTCCACCGCGAGTCTCACGTGGGCGGCCGGTGTGCAGTCCATGGTGAAGAGGTCGAGGCCACGCCTGTCGTAGATCACGACATCAGGCTTGATCACGATGAAGTCGTCCAGCATGACGCAGCGCTCGACGTTGACCCCGTGGTCCGGGTCGGGCACGGCCGATTTGAAGCGGTCTCGCAGTTCGTCCCGGACTTCGTCGTGCCACCAATTGGCCATCCCCCGAACCACGATCACTCCGTCCACGAGTTCCCAGTCGAAGGGGAGCTCCAGATGCTTCACCTGGTCGTATGCCCACCGCCCCCCGGGCGGGTTCATCCAGGTCTCCGGAGTCGCCTTCTCCAGCCGCCGGTCAGTGCTCATCACTGCTCCCATGGACGCGAGTGTGGACGCGAGTGCGGATCACGGTCCTGAATACGACAGTACCGTCACACGAAGTGACGGGCGGGCTTCTCGGCGGTGACGGGTTGGCGGGGTTGGCGCTCAGCGTCCCCGGTACACCAGCCGCCCGCCCAGCACCGTCACCAGGCACCGGCCGTCCTCCGCGAACACGGCGAAGTCGGCCGGGGCGCCGGGGGTGAGGGGCCGCGGGCCGGGCTGGTCGCGGAGGCCGGAGCGGGCTACCGCGGTGCGGACGGCGGGGCGGGTGAAGGGGCCCGCGATGGATGTCGTGCCGGTGGCGAGCAGGCGCTGCACGCCCCGGCGGGCGCTCGCGCCCCAGCGGGTTTCGGTCATGCCGAGGGCGGTGAGCGCGGCGCCGGTGAGGGGGGCGGTGCCCAGGTCGCCGGCCTCGCGCGGGTCGGGGTGGTAGGCGGTTTCGAGCAGCGCCGCGCCGTCGGGTTCGTGGCGTCCCGGTGTCAGGACGCCGTTCCAGTCGCGTACGCGGGCACGGTCGCCGTAGCGCTCGTACAGCTCCTCGTACGGGCCGACGGCCTCGACGCGGTCGCCGGAGACGACGACCGCGTGCCCGGGGTCCGTGGCGCCGTCGGGGGCGCGGCGGACGCCGTGCACGCGGTGGATCGTCAGCACGCGGGGCTCACGGGCGGGTCCTGGCCTGGCCTCAGTTGGCTTCGACGAGCTTCAGCTCGGGGTGCGCCGTGCCGCCTTCGATGGCGGTGGAGGAGATGTGCGAGGCGACGCGCTCGTCGACCGGGTCGTTGGCCGGGTCGTCGTGCACGACCAGGTGCTCGTAGGTGGTCGCGCGCTGCGCGGGGACGCGGCCGGCCTTGCGGATCAGGTCGATGATCTCCTGGCGGTTGGAGCGGTGCTTGGCACCGGCGGAGGAGACCACGTTCTCCTCCAGCATGATCGAGCCGAGGTCGTCGGCGCCGTAGTGCAGGGAGAGCTGGCCGATCTCCTTGCCGGTGGTCAGCCAGGAGCCCTGGATGTGGGCGACGTTGTCGAGGAAGATCCGGGCGATGGCGATCATGCGCAGGTACTCGAAGATCGTCGCCTGGGTGCGGCCCTTGAGGTGGTTGTTCTCGGGCTGGTAGGTGTACGGGATGAAGGCGCGGAAGCCGCCCGTGCGGTCCTGGACGTCGCGGATCATGCGCAGGTGCTCGATGCGCTCGGCGTTGGTCTCGCCGGTGCCCATGAGCATGGTGGAGGTCGACTCGACGCCCAGGTTGTGGGCGGTCTCCATGATCTCCAGCCAGCGTTCGCCGGACTCCTTGAGCGGGGCGATGGCCTTGCGCGGGCGCTCCGGCAGCAGCTCGGCGCCGGCGCCGGCGAAGGAGTCCAGGCCCGCGGCGTGGATGCGGCGGATGGCGTCCTCGACGGAGACCTTGGAGATGCGGGCCATGTGCTCGACCTCGGAGGCGCCGAGGGAGTGGATGACCAGCTGGGGGAACGCCTTCTTGATGGCGGAGAAGTGCTCTTCGTAGTACTCGACGCCGTAGTCGGGGTGGTGGCCGCCCTGGAACATGATCTGGGTGCCGCCCAGCTCGACGGTCTCGGCGCAGCGGCGCAGGATGTCGTCGAGGTCGCGGGTCCAGCCCTTGGCGGTGTCCTTGGGCGCGGCGTAGAACGCGCAGAACTTGCAGGCCGTCACGCACACGTTGGTGTAGTTGATGTTGCGCTCGATGATGTACGTCGCGATGTGCTCCGTGCCGGCGTAGCGGCGGCGGCGCACGGCGTCGGCGGCGGCGCCCAGCGCGTGCAGCGGCGCGGAGCGGTACAGGTCGAGCGCTTCCTCGGGCGTGATCCGCCCGCCTGCCGCGGCGCGGTCGAGTACGGACTGAAGGTCGGCGTTCTCGGTCACCGGGCGTCCCTTCGGAGGCGGGCATAACGACCGAACCAGCGTACGCCAGCACTCTGACACCACCTGCGGCGGCCGGGGTGGCACCGCCGGCCGCTCAGCCGCCGGCCTTCTTCAAGGACGCGCGCGGCCGGCCGCCCGCCTCGTCGTCGGAGGCGAAGGAGAGCGTGCCGTCCTTGTCCAGGGTGTACGTCACGGCGGCCTTCGCGCCGGTGCAGCCGGGGCCCGGTTTGCCGTCCGCGCGCTCCTCCAGGGTCAGCGTGGTGGCGGTGGCGGACACCAGTTTCGCCTTGGCCTCGCACTGGGCGATCACGAAGTCGTACGTGGTGCGGACCACGTAGTCGCCCTTGACGCCGGGGGTGATGGTGCTGGTGATGGTGCCGTTGGGGAGGTTGTGGCGGGTGAGGACCGTGCCGGTCCACGTGCCGAGGAAGGGCTGGGGAACGGCCGTCTTCCCGGGGAGGGCGTCCCCGGGCGGCCGGGTGTTCCCCGGGGACGGGGTCTGTCCGCTGCCGGGCGGCTTCGCGGTGGCGTCCTTGTGGTCGTCACCGCCTTGACCGGGCAGCACCTGGAAGACGAACGCGGCGGTCGTCGCCGCGGCGAGCGCGCCGGCCACGGAGAGTACAAGCGTGCAGCTGAGCCGGCGGCGGCCCGCGACGCCGCCGAGGCTGAGGCGGCGTTCCTTGACGGCGGCGGGCGGCTCGGCGGGCATGGGGGGCGGCGTGGGCGGCCCGGCGGCCGGCCAGGCGGGCTGCTGGGGCGGGATGGCGGCTGCCACGGGGGCCGGGCGCTGGGCGGAGGCGGTGGGGGCGGTGGGGGCGGCGTAGGAGGGGTGCGGGTTCGTCGCTTGGTACGAGGGCGGGGGCGGGGTGGGCGAGGCCGCACCGTGCGAGACCGCCCCGTTCGAGGCCGCCCCGTTCGAAACCGCACCGTTCGAGGCGGCCGGGAGCGCGTCGTACGAAGGGTCGGGCGGGCCGAAGGAGCCGGCGCTGCCGGGGTCCCCGGTGCGCGCGTCCAGGTTCAGCAGCTCCACCACCTGCCGGCTGACCCGCTCCACGAGGGGCGCCGGGAGCCATCCGGTGCGCCCCGGCGCGGCCGCCCCGTCCGCTGCCCGGCCCAGCCGCCGCGCGATGTCCTGCGGGGTGGGCCGGTCGCCGGGCTCCTTCGCCAGGCAGGCCGCGGTCACCTCGCGCAGCTCGCCGGTGAGCTGCGCACCCAGCTCGGCTTCCTCGTGGACGACCTTGTAGAGGAGGGCCGCGGAGCTGTCCCCGGTGAACGGGCCGGTGCCGGTCGCCGCGAAGGCCAGCACCGCGCCGAGCGAGAAGACGTCGCAGGCGCCGGTGACGTCCCGGCCGAGGATCTGCTCGGGCGCCATGTAGCCGGGCGAGCCGACCGAGACGCCGGTGGTGGTCAGGGAGGCGCCGCCGTCCGTGGCGCGGGCGATGCCGAAGTCGATCAGCAGCGGGCCGTCGAGGGTGAGCATGACGTTGGACGGTTTGACGTCACGGTGCACCAGGCCGAGGGCGTGCACGACGGCCAGCGCCTCGGCGAGCCCGGTGCCCAGCGCCCGTACGGCGTGCTCGTCCAGCGGGCCGAAGTCGTCGACGGCCCGGGTGAGCGAGGGGCCGGCCACGTAGCCGGTGGCCACCCAGGGGACGGGCGCGTCCGGGTCGGCGTCCAGTACGGGCGCGGTCCAGGCGCCGCCGACCCGGCGCGCGGATTCGATCTCGCGCCGGAAGCGGGCCCTGAACCGGTCGTCGACCGCGAACCTGGCGTGTACGGACTTCACCGCGACGGTGCGGCCGCCCGCGCTGCGTCCGAGGTAGACCCGGCCCATGCCGCCCGCGCCGAGCCGGCCCAGCAGCCGGTACGCACCGATGACGCGCGGATCGTCCGCTCCCAGCGGCTCCATGGCTTCGCCTCCCCCTGCCGGCCCGGACGCCCCAGCCTATGACCCAGGTCATGCCAGGTCCGGTGAACCCGTACAGCCGTTTGCGGCTCCAAAGAGGTGAAACGCCAGCAACCGTCCGACTTGTCCTACGGGGCAGCGCACCGACCGGAGTACCTCAGTGCAGCATCCTTCCGGGGAGCGGCCCCCGCGCGGGCCCGGCCACCGCGGGCCGCGCCGGCGCAAGCGGCGGTTGCTTCTGGCCGGTGCGGTCGTGGCCGTCCTCGGGCTGGCCGCCGTGCCCGTGCTCAAGCACTTCGGCGTCTTCTCCGGCAACGGCAAGCCGATGTCGTTCGACCAGCCCCGTCCGGAGGGCGGCGGTGCGGGCGGCGGGTCCGCCGGCGCGGCCGACCCGGGTGTGCGGATGCCCACGGGCCCGCCGGCGCGGTTCACGACGGCGAACACGCTGGACGACGGGACCAGGATCGGTGTGACCACGCTGCACGGGAAGAAGTCCGGTTTCACGGGCAAGGTCTGGGTGTGGGCGCCCAAGGAGTACTACGAGGAGAGGTACGCCAAGAGCGCGTTTCCGGTGCTCGTCGCGCTGCCCGGCGGCCCCGGCTACCCGGTCAATTACTGGATGGGAACCGACCTGAAGCTGCAGAGCAGCATCAGCGAGTGGGCGAAGTCGGGCAAGAGCAAGCCGTTCATCGTCGTCATGCCGGTCCTGAACGCGGACGACAAGAACTACTACGACGGCAGCGACATCCCGGGGCAGCCGAAGATGGGCACCTGGATGTCGGACGACGTGCCGGACCTGGTCAAGGCCAATTTCCGTACCTTCGCGTCCCGGGACGGCTGGGCGTTCATGGGCTCCTCGTCCGGCGGCTTCGTCGGCCTCAAGCAGGTGCTCCAGCACCCCGACCGCTTCAAGGCCGTGATCGCCAGCGGCCCCGACACCCGGCCGGACTCGCCGCTGTGGCGCGGCCACCCGAAGGAGCAGCGGGCCAACGACCCGGCACAGCTGGCCAAGGAACTGCTGGCGAAGCCGGGGGCGCCGGACGTGCACATCGCCTTCCAGATCGGGACCAAGGAGAGCGGCCGGGCCAAGCTGGAGGCTTTTATGAAGAATTACGGCAAGGGGCCGATCAAGACCCGCCTACAGGTGATCGAAGGTGGCGACCACAACGCCAAGACGTATGTGCGCGGCATGGATGACGGAACCATGGAATGGATCAGCAAGGTGATGCCGGGGCCGACGCCCGCGGCATAACCCGCGAACGGCAATTCGTACGACTTTCTCCATTTTCGCTACGGAGGGCGTCCGGCTTCCCTACGGAACTCCTACGCCCTCCGTACGCGTTCTGTACGCCTTCCGTATGCCCGGAATTCACCGCCCGGCATTCGGTGCCTAACGCGGTGGTTCCGCCAGCAGATCCACCCGCACATCCGCCGGATACCCGGTCGATTCTCCCGTCCGGCGGGCGAATTCCGCCACACCGCGCAACTGGTCCGGACCGAAACGGAAGTCCAGCGTCGTGAAGTAGCGTTCCAGCACCTTCTCGTCGAAGGTCTCCCAGCGCGCGGCCTGCTCCGCCACCTTGCCGACCTCCTCCAGCGACAGGTCGCGGGAGGCCAGGAACGCCTCGTGCACCTTGTGCACGACCTCCGGTTCGCGCTCCAGGTAGTCGCGCCGGGTCGCCCACACGGCGAAGACGAACGGCAGGCCCGTCCACTCCTTCCACATCTGCCCCAGGTCGTGCACCTGGAGGCCGAGCCGTGGCGCGTCGTGCAGGTTCGCGCGCAGCGCCGCGTCCCCGATCAGCACCGCGGCGTCCGCCTCCTGCATCATCAGGCCGAGGTCGGGCGGGCAGGTGTAGTAGTCGGGGGTCACGCCGATCTTCTCGGCCAGCAGCAGCTGGGCCAGCCGTACAGACGTACGGGAGGTCGAGCCGAGCGCGACCCGGACCCCGTCCAACTCCTCCAGGGGCTTCTGCGAGACGATCACGCAGGACATGACCGGGCCGTCGCAGCCGACCGCCAGGTTGGGGAAGGCGACCAGGTCGTCGGCGGCCCGCAGGAACTCCACGAGGGTCACCGGGGCGATGTCGAGATCGCCGCGAACCAGCTGTTCGCTGAGCTTTTCCGGGGTGTCCTTCGTGAGCTCCAGGTCGAGCAGCGTGCCCGTACGCGCGAGGCCCCAGTACAGGGGCATGCAGTTCAGGAACTGGATGTGACCCACCCGCGGCCGAGACCGGCGGTGGCCGGCGGCGGCTCCTGCGGATGCGTCTCCAACGGTTGAATTGTCCACATGCGGAGGCTAGACCTGATGTGCGCCGAACGATGCGGCGGGTCCGTCTGTAGCCGCCGCACCGCACCGGTAAACGTGATCTTTGGCTCTTCCGCCTCAACAGCGGCCCGTGCTAGGCTCAGCGCAAGTTGCAGTTTGGTTTCCCTTGCAGTACAGAGCCTGCGGAGCATGTGACGCCGCAGGCTTTTGTAGTTTTCAGACTTCTTGCAGGTTCTGGAGCAGGGCAACCCTTTGGCCCAAGGAGGGCTTATGGCTACCGGAACCGTGAAGTGGTTCAACGCTGAAAAGGGCTTCGGCTTCATCGCCCAGGACGGCGGCGGCCCGGATGTCTTCGTTCACTACTCTGCGATCAACGCCTCTGGCTTCCGCTCCCTGGAGGAGAACCAGCAGGTGAACTTCGACGTCACGCAGGGCCCGAAGGGTCCGCAGGCGGAGAACGTCACGCCGGTCTGATTTGCCCGGTCCGACCGATCGCGGTCGTTCTAGCAGTACCCAAGGGGCCCCGCTCCCTCCCTTCGGGGAGGGGGACGGGGCCCCTGCCTTTGCTTTTTCGCGGTCGCCACCCCTGACCTCCGCGCGCACTGCGGCTACCGTGATTTGTCATGACCGGGGCAACCATCGCGGTGCACCACGTACGGGCCGCGCTGAGCGGTGCGCGGCGGCTCGGCATCGACACCGTCCCCCTCCTCCAGGCGGCCCGGATACCACCGCTGCTCCTCGGGGACGAGCGGGCGCGCGTCGCCCCGGACCGGTTCTCCCGGCTGGTCAGGGAGGTACGGCGGGCGACCGGCGACGAGTTCCTGGGGCTCGGCCCGGCGCCCAGCCGGCACGGCACCTTCGCGATGATGGGCCTGGCCTGCCTGGGCTGCCCCGACCTCGGTACGGCGCTGGAGCGGGCCGTGCAGTTCTACGGGCTGTTCCCCGGCGGGCCCGAGATGGCGGTGACACCCGGGTCCGCCGACGGCGCCGCGGTCTTCGCGCTCCGCAGCGATCTGCGCCCGTACGACGAGGGCGATTTCCTCTCCGAGTGCGTGATGATCATCTGGCACCGGCTCTCCAGCTGGCTGATCGGCCGCCGCATACCGCTGCGCCGGGCCCACTTCGCCTACCCGGCGCCCGCCCACGCCCACGAATACGGACTTTTGTTCGGCTGCGAGGTGCGGTTCGGGGCGCCCTGCACCGCGGCGGCCTTCGACGCCCGCTGGCTGGCCGCCCCGGTCGTACGCGACGAGGCCGCGCTGACGGCGCTGCTGCGGCGGGCGCCCGCCGACCTGCTGAGCCTGCGGGAGTACGGCACGACCGTCACCGAGCGGGTGCGGCGCACGCTCGGCCAGGCGCTGCGCACCGCGGGCCCGGCGCGGCTGCCGGAAGCCGCCGAGGTGGCGGCCCGCCTGGCGGTGAGCCCGGCGACGCTGCGCCGCCGGCTCCAGGAGGAGGGGACCTCGTACCGGCGGTTGAAGGACGTGGTGCGCCGGGACGCGGCGATCAGCTCGCTGGTGGCGGGGCGGGAGCCGATCGCCGAGCTGGCGGCGCGGCTCGGGTTCTCCGCTGACACCGCGTTCCACCGGGCGTTCCGGCGGTGGACGGGCACCACGCCGGGCGCGTACCGGCTGCGCCCGCACACCGCCCGGGACGTCGCGTGGAGCGCTCCGCCGGGTCAGCAAAGCTGAGCGTCCCGGTCAGCTCCCGGCCCGCCCTCCCGTCACTACGGTCACCCCAACCGTTTCGCACCTCCGGACCGTTGGGAGAGCCGCATGGTGCCACGCACCCCCCATGCGCGGCGCGCGCCCCGCGCGCTGCGCTCCACCGCCCTCGCCGCCGCCACGGCGCTCGCCCTCTCGCTCGGCCTCACGAACACCGCGGCCGCCCAGCGGGACAGCGCGCGCCCCGGCGACATCGTGACCTCCTCCCCCACCTCGTTCCACCCCCTGCCGGGCCAGCCGACGCACACGCGCGCCTGGCACGTGGAGTACCGCTCGACCACCGCCGAAGGCGCCCCGAACGTCGTGTCCGGCACCGTCATCGTCCCCGACGACGGCCGTACGGGGCCCCGCCCGCTGGTCACCTACGCCGTCGGCACGGTCGGCATCGCGGACCAGTGCGCGCCCTCGGCCGGTTTCCCCAAGGGCACCACCGCCGAGGCCAACCTCGTCCAGCTGCTCACGGCCCGCGGCTGGGCGGTCGCCGTCACCGACTACGAGGGTCTGGGCACGCCGGGCGAGCACACGTACACCGTCGGCCGCGCCGAGGGGCAGGCCGTCCTGGACGCGGCCCGCGCCGCCCAGCGGCTGCCCGGCGCCGTCGCGGCGGGCGTCACCGCGGACTCCCCTGTCGGGATCATGGGCTATTCGCAGGGCGGCCAGGCGTCCGGCTGGGCGGCCGAGCTGCACGCTGCGTACGCGCCCGAGCTGAAGGTCAAGGGCACCGCGGCCGGCGGCGTCCCGGCCGACCTGCTCAAGGTCGCCGATTTCAACGACGGCAACGTGGGCGCGGGGCTGATCCTGATGGCCGCCGTCGGCCAGGACGCCGCCTTCCCCGAACTGGACCTGGCGAAGTACCTCAACGACAAGGGCCGGTACTACGTCGGCTTCGTGAAGAAGCACTGCGTGGCGATCGACGCCATCGCCGGAGCCTTCAAGAAGATCTCCGACGTCACCGTCAGGAACCCGCTGCACGAGGCCGACTGGCAGCGGCGGCTGCGCTCCTCCGACCTCGGCACGCGCAAGCCGGACGCGCCGGTCTTCCTCTACCACGGCACGCTCGACGAGCTGATCCCGTACGGCGTCGGCAAGCGGCTGCGCGCCGACTGGTGCGGCAGGGGCGCGGGCGTGCGGTGGTCCGCGGTACCGCTGGGCGAGCACGTCGCCGGCGCGGTCGCGGGCGCCGTCCCGGCCGCCGACTGGCTGGCCGCGCGCTTCGCCGGCGCACCGGACGGCGGCAACTGCGGCTGAGAGCTGGGCGACCGGCCCGCGGCGGGGAACCCCGTGCCACCTCCCCCACAGAGGTGACACGGGGTTCCAGTCTGCCGGGCCGGCCCCGTCCGAGGTTACCCGGGGGTCAGTTAACGGCGCGTCAGGAGACGGGCGGCTCAACGGCGCTCGTACAACTCCTGTATCTCCTTGGCGAAGTCGCGCGCTATGGCGGCCCGCTTCAGCTTCAAGGACGGGGTGAGGTGGTCGTTCTCCTCCGTGAAGTCCACCGGCAGCACGGTGAACCGGCGGATCGACTCGGCCCGCGACACCAGCTTGTTGGCGTCGTCCACCGCCGCCTGCATCTCTGCCAACAGCGCGTGGTCGTGCACCAGTTCATCGATCGCGACCCCCTGCTTCCGCTTCATCTGCCGCCAGTGCGCCAGCCCGTCCGCCTCCAGCGTGATCAGTGCGGTGACGTACGGGCGGCCGTCGCCGACCACCATGCACTGGCCGACGAGCGGGTGCGCCCGCAGCCGGTCCTCCAGCGGGGCCGGCGCGACGTTCTTGCCGCCGGTCGTGACGATCAGTTCCTTCTTGCGGCCGGTGATGGTGAGGTAGCCGTCGGCGTCCAGCGCACCGATGTCGCCGGTCGCCAGCCAGTCGCCGTGCCCGGCCGGCCGCGGGCCGCCGGCCGCCGCGTCCCAGTAGCCGGAGAAGACCTGGCCGCCACGCAGCAGCACCTCGCCGTCCTCGGCGATCCGTACGGCGCTGCCGGGCAGCGGCCAGCCCACCGTGCCGATCCGGGGCTTGAGCGGCGGGGTGAGGGTGGCCGCGGCGGTGGTCTCCGTCAGCCCGTAGCCCTCGAAGATCTCGATGCCCGCGCCCGCGTAGAAGGCCGCCAGCCGGTGCCCGAGCGGCGAGCCGCCGCAGATCGCGTAGCGGACCTTGCCGCCGAGCGCGGCGCGGATACGGCGGTAGACCAGCGGGTCGTACAGCTGCCTGGCGGCCTTCAGCGCCACGCCGGGCCCGCTGCCGGTGCCGTGCTCCCCGGCCTCGACGGCTTCCCCGTACCGCCGGGCGATGCGGGCCGCACGGTCGAAGGAGGCGGCCCGGCCCATCTTCTCGGCGGTCGCGCGCCCGGTGTTGTAGACCTTCTCCAGGACGTACGGGACCGCCAGCAGGAACGTCGGCCGGAAGGCGGCCAGGTCGGCGAGGAGGTCCTCGGTACGGATGCTGGGCGCGTGGCCGAGCCGTACCCGGGCGCGCAGGCAGCCGACCGCGACCATCCGCCCGAAGACGTGCGACAGGGGCAGGAACAGCAGGGTCGAGGCGGGCTCCCGGCTCACCGACTTGAAGACCGGGTGCAGCAGTTCGGTCGCGTTGTCCACCTCGGTGAAGAAGTTGGCGTGGGTCAGCACACAGCCCTTGGGACGGCCGGTGGTGCCGGAGGTGTAGACGAGGGTGGCGATGCTGCCGGGGCCGACGCCCGCCCGCCGCTCGGTCACCAGATCGTCCGGCAGCCCCCGACCCGCCGAGACGATCTGCGCCACCGCCCCGGTGTCGAACTGCCACAGGTGCTCCAGCCCCGGCAGGTGCGAGCGCACGCCGCTCACCAGCCGGGTCTGCTCGACGCTCTCCACGACGCAGGCCGCGGCGCCGGAGTCGTGCAAAATCCAGTGCGCCTGGTGGGCGGAGGAGGTCGGGTAGATGGGGACGGTGACCAGCCCGGCCGCCCAGGCGGCGAAGTCGACGAGGGTCCACTCGTAGGTCGTACGGGCCATGATCGCCAGCCGGTCGCCGGGGCGCAGACCGTGCGCGATCAGCCCCTTGGCCAGGGCGAGCACCTCGCCGGCGAACTCGGCGGCGCTCACGTCCCGCCACGCGCCCCCGGACTCGCGCGCCGCCTTCTTGCGCGACAGCACGGCTTCGCCGGGCGCCTGCGCCGCGTTGTCGAAAGGGATGTCCCCCAGCGACCCGGTCCGCACCCGCGGCGCCAGCGGCGGTACGGACACCTCCCGCACGACCCCGCCCCGTACCGCCTTGCGCGGCTCCACCAGTGCGGGGGCCGGAGGTTCGCCTTGCAGTTCCCGATTCGACACGAGCGGCTCCTCGTCTCACGGTGGGGCACTCGCCGGACGGCTCCGACCCCCCGAGAACACGCGCCGTTCACAGCCCGAGGGCCGCCGCCGCACCGGTGGCCATGCCCTACGCCCACGCCTGACCGATCAGTAACCTTACTTGGGCGTAAGTTAGCGCCGGGCCGGGAAGTTGGCCAGAGTCCGCGCACATTTCCCGCGCGGCACCCGCCAGGGCCTGGAAGCCGGTGCCTCAGTCCTTGCGCACCGTGCCGTCCGCCTCCACACCGCGGAAGGACAGGAACACCAGCAGGACGCAGCCGCAGCAGATCGCCGAGTCGGCGATGTTGAACACCGCGAAACTCTCGGCGGCGATGAAGTCGACCACGCCCCCCTGGAGGCCGCCGGGCGAGCGGAAGACCCGGTCGGTCAGATTGCCCAGGGCACCGCCCAGCAGCAGCCCGAGCGCGATGGCCCACGGCGCGCTGTAGAGCCTGCGGGCCAGGCGGATGACGACGACGATGACGGCAGCGGCGACGAGCGTGAAGACGATGGTCATCGCCTCGCCGAACCCGAAGGCGGCACCACGGTTGCGGAGCACCCGCAGCCTGAGCCACGTACCGATCAACTCGACCGGATCGTGGTCCTCCAGCTTCGCGACCACCAGCAGCTTGCTGCCCAGGTCGAGAAGGTAGACGAACGCGGTGACCGCCAGCAGCATGGGAATGCGCCGCCCGCGCCGCTCCACGGCCGCCGTTTCCCCGTCCCGGCCGCCCACAGCCGCCCCGGCGGCCTGCTCAGCCTCTGTCACGAAACTCCCCCGAACTGTCCCCACCGGCACACCCTGCCCGGCCCTGATCGTGAACGAGACTACGACACGGCCTCCGCGAGAGGCCCGGGGGCGGGGGGCGGCAGCCGCACCGGCACCGCATGGCCCGGTTCGTCGAGCCACACCCGCTGCCCCTGCCGCGAAACGGTCAGCCCGTACCGGTCAAACCCCGGCTCGCCGTTCTCCTTCCACCATTCCATGACCGCCTCGACCTCCTCCCACAGCCGCCGCGGCCCGGACTGCACCATGGCGTAACGGGTTCGGCCCTTCTCGAAATCCGCCGTGGCCCAGGAGGTGGCCGCCCTGTCGAACAGCCACAGCCGGTAGGCACCGTCCTCGCCCCACTCGGGGCGGCAGAACAGATCCGGCACCTGGACGCCGATGGTGAACATGTGAATCCAGTCGCCCATGTCGTCGGGCGACAAGCACGACACGCCCTCCCGCCCCCCCCCGCCGGCCACTCGGCGTCACCCAGGTACGCCCGTCGCGACGGGACCGCCTCCCGCTGGTCCCGCATGCGCATGAACGCCGAGGGCATGACGAACGCACCGGACGCCGTACCGTCCTCGGCGACCACCAGGCGGGCGATGCCCTGCCCGCCGTACGGAGGCCCCCACGGAGCGACGACGACCCCGCCGGGCCGGCACTGCTCCACCCACGCGTACGGAAGCGAACCGATCGAGCACGTCGCGATCACCCGGTCGTAAGGGGCCCGCTCCGGATGCCCTGTCGCCCCGTCGCCGACCACCGACCAGGGCGCCAGGCCGCTCGCCGCCAACCGCCGCCGGGCCTCCTCCGCCACGGCCGCGTCCACCTCAACGGTCACGACACGCTCGGAGCCGAGCCGATGTGCGAGCAGCGCGGCGTTCCAACCAGTTCCGGTGCCGACCTCCAGCACCCGGTCCCCGTCCTCCACACCCAGCGCGGCAAGCATCGAGAACACCATGCGCGGCATGGAGTTGGACGAGGTGGGAGCCCGCCCCTTGCCGTCGCCCGCGTACGCACCGTCGTCCCACTGCGTGGTCAGGGGGATGTCCGCGTAGACCTTCCGCCACCACAGGTCCGGATCCGACCGCCGGTCGACGCACTCGCCCTGGCCGACCCCGCTCGCCCGCCCCGGCCACAGCCTGTCGGGCACGAACAGGTGGCGAGGCACCGCCTCGTACGCGGCCAGCCAGTCGGAGGACAGGGCCCCCTTCTCCACAAGCGCGGAGGCCAGCCCACCCGGCCCGGCCTCCGCGCCACCGCGCTCACTCACTGGCCGCCCTCCGCCGGGCCCTGGCCGTCATTGGCGTTGCCACCCTCGTCCGAGCCGGTCCATGACGTGCAGGAATCCGCCCGCCTTCTCGATCTCGCGCGCCACCTCGTCGTACTCGCGGGAAAGCGGCGAGATCATCGTGCGAAGAGGTGTGAGCAGCGCGCCCGCCTCGCCGCACGCGATCCGGCCGACGGCCCGCAGAAGCCCGGGGCGCCCCGTCGGCGACAGCAGCCCTTGACGCTCCTCGACCACGGCCACGACCTCCCAGCCGAACATCTCGGCGTACCCCTCGCACTCCTCGCGCGGGCCGTCCATGTCGGTGCTCGGAGCTCCGCACAGGTAGATGACGCAACGGAACCGCTCGACCCCCGAGTCGTCGGCGGGCACTTCGGGACCGCTCGATGCGAGGCCGGTCGCGGCGTCTGCGATACCGCGACGGCGGCGCAGGTCGCCTGTGGTTCGTCGGGCCGGCGTCGGCGGCCCCTGTCGTGGTGTGCTTTGAGTGCTGGACACGCGCTTATCGTGGCGGCCTGATTACACACCGTGAAGTGACGAGTCATACGACCTCACGAGGTTGCCCAACTGCCGCTCCTACGCTCCGTAGGGCTCAGCTGATCAAGGGAACGCCGATGAGTTCGCTGATGGTACGGACGCGCGCCGTCGACACCTTGGCGAGACGCTTGCCGATGACACCGGGCAGCGCTTGGTGCTTGACCCACTCCGGGGCGTCGAGGCCGACCTCGACGAGGGTGTTGCCCGCCTGGTCATGCAAGCCGGATGCGCACTGCGCCAACGCGACATCCAGCTTGTAGCGGTTACGCGCCACCTTGGACATGTGCTTGGGCAGGTCAGTCATGTCGCGCTGATTGGCGAGGTTGAGCGCGCGGCCGTAGTTGCCGAGGGCGACATGAATACCGACAGCCTCCGCCTTTGCCGCTGTCGGCCCGAAGTGCGTCCCGTACAGGGCTTCGTCACGGCCGAGCCTCGCCGCAGCGGCATGCGCCTGCGAGATGTAGTCGTCGGCAGCGCTTTCATCGTCGCGCCGGGAAGACGCCACGGCTGCCGAAATCATAAGCCGCCCGTATGCGAGCAGTTGAGGTCGGTTCACCTTGCTGAACGAGGGCTCGATCGCGAGTGCCGCCCGTTCGGCCACAGCCACAGCCCGGGGCGTCTTGGCGCTACGCAAGTACACCCAGGACAACGTGGATTCGAGCAGTGCCGTCATCATCGGATCGCCGGCATCCCGGGCGAGCAGTTTCGCCGACGTCAGGGCACTGAGCGCGAGGTCCCGTTGTCCGAACCCAGTCGCGCACGAAGCGGCTACTCGGTACGTGCTGGCCAGGACCAGCCCCAGCCTCTCCCGCTCGGCACCCGTCGCGCCGGCGTACCGAACTTGCCCCTCCATGAGAACTTGCGCCGCGAGAGCACTCACCTTCGAAGTGTCGCTGCGCCAGTAGGCATCCCAGGCCAGGTCCCGGACCTTGCTCAATTCGCCCACGGTGCTCGGATCGTCGACCCCTTCCCACTCGCCGAGGGCACTTTCATGCACGGCGTCGGACAGTTGCCGCAACGACGCTCGGTCGCCCCGGTTCATACCTCGGCGCGGCGCCTGCTGCCCGAGGATCACTCCTACGTCGGTCTTGAGCGCGCCGGCGATCTTGAGCAGCGAACCGACGGACAGCTCACCGCGATCCTGCTCGGCCTTCTGCACCAGAGCGAGGGAGACGCCTGCGACATCTGCCAGCCCTTGTTGAGTGAGATCGCAGCCCCTTAGGTGCTTGATCCGCTTACCGGTCGTCAATTCGGCCCAGTTGCTCACGTTCACCTCGGCGGGTCGGCGCGGGTGGGAGGAGTGGGCTCCCGCTGCCGATGGTAGGGCCGTACGTAGGCGCCTCACCACGCGTCGTGACCAACCCCCTCGACCAACAACTGACCAGCCAGTAACCTTACTTCGAAGTAAAGTCGCGTGCGGAGGCAGAGGTGGGTTCATGACCGACATGGCGCCCGGGGCCGCCAGGGTGGATCTGCCGCGGGCGCCGCGTCTGCTGCCGGTGCTGGCCAAAGGGGTGCTGACCGGGTTCGGCAAGCGGCCGCGGGCGGACGCCGGGGTGCCGCGCACGCGGCTGGTGCTGCCCGCGGTGCGGGTCGGGCTGGGGCGGGCCGCTTCGTACGCGCGGGTCTGCGGGTTCCAGGCCACCGAGCCGCTGCCCGTCACATACCCGCACGTGCTCGGGTTCCCGCTGGCCGCCCGGCTGATGAGCGCGCGGGAGTTTCCGCTGCCGATGCTCGGGCTCGTGCACACCGGTATCGAGATCACGCAGTACGTTCCGCTGCACCCCGCCGACACGCTGGAGCTGACGGTGTTCGCGAGCGGGCTGCGGGCGCACCGGCGGGGCACCGAGGTCGTGATGATCACCGAGGCGCGCCGGGCGGGGGCGCTGGTCTGGCACGACCGGAGCGGCTACCTGGCGCGGCACCGCATGCCGGAGAGCGCCGCACCCCCGGAGCAGGAGCCGGAACCGGAGCCGCGGAGCCTTCCCGTGCGGGCCACCTGGCGGCTGCCCGCGGACCTGGGCCGCCGGCATGCCGCCGTGTCCGGCGATTACAACCCGATCCACCTGCACGCCCTGACGGCCCGCGCGCTCGGCTTCCCGCGCGCCATCGCGCACGGCATGTGGACGTTCGCGCGCTGCGCCGCCGAGGCCGTGCCGCCCGGTACGCCGGCGTTTCGCATCTCGGCCGGTTTCCGCGCACCGGTGCTGCTTCCGGCCACCGTCTCGTACGCGTACGAGACCACCCGCACCGGCGGCTCGTTCCAGCTGCTCGGCGGCCCGGACGACCGGGCGCGCGTCCACCTGGAGGGGCAGGTGGAGACGGGGGCGTGAGGAGCGGTCAGCGCTCCGGCGACCAGCGCTCGCCCGCCATCAGGCGGCCCAGGCCCGCCCACGCGAAGTTCATCAGCGTGGCCGCCGTGTCCTTGGCCGGGGGGCGTTCGCCCGTCGGCAGGTCGCCGCTGCGGACGTTGGCCCAGTCGGCGAGCGATTCGGCCGCGCCCACCAGGGCGTGGGCCAGGCCCGAGACCTCCCGTGCGGCCAGTTCCCGGTCGCAGCCCGCCTCCTGGGCGGCCGCGCCGATCATCGCGGTGACGAAGGTGACGATCTCCGCCCGCATCGCGGCGACTTCACGGGCGAACGGCTCGCCGTGCGTGCGGGCCTGCTGGTGCAGGACCGCCCAGCCGTCCGGGTGTTCGGCCGTATGCGCGAAGAAACCTTTCAGCCCGCTCCACAGCTGCCGGTCGGCGGGCGCGTCCGGCTCCACCGCCGCCCGCACGGCCGCGGCCAGTGCCGCCGACTCCCGCCGGAGCACGGCGCTGAACAGCTCCTCCTTGGAGTTGAGGTACAGGTAGACCAGCGGCTTCGACACGCCGGCCACCTCGGCGATCTCGTCCATCGAGGCCGCGCGGTAACCGCGCCGCGCGAAGGTCAGCACGGCCGCGTCGAGCATCTGCTGCTCCCGTACGGCTCGTGGCATCCGCTTGCTCTTCACAGCTCCCACGCCGATTGACCTTCCTTCCCACCCCTTTACCGCCAAGTAAGTTTACGGATCCCCGGCTTGGCGGGTGGGTCTTGACGTGATCGCTCCCCTCACGAGACGATACGGTTCGTCGCGTTGAGAGCTACGAGAGGACCCCACCATGCAGCAGGTTCACCAGCAGTTCGTGGACGCGGCCCCCGGCGTACGCCTGTGGACCGAGCAGCGCGGCCCGGCGGACGCGCCCGCGCTGCTGCTCGTCATGGGTGCGCAGGCGTCCGGCCTGGGCTGGCCCGAGCCGTTCGTCGACGCGCTCGCCGTCCACCACCGCGTCATCCGTTACGACCACCGCGACACCGGCCGTTCCACCTGGTCCTTCGACCGGCAGCCGTACCGCATCGCCGACCTGGCACAGGACGCCGTCGCGGTCCTCGACGGCCTCGGGATCGAGCGGGCCCACCTGGTGGGCCTCTCGCTGGGCGGGCTGCTGACGCAGCTCGTGCTCGCCGACCACCCCGGCCGGGTGCTGAGCGCCACCGTGCTGGGCACCTGCGCGCTGAGCACCACCCCGTACACCCGCCCCGACGGCACACAGGTCCCCGTCGACGAGCTGCCCGGCATAGCGCCGGAGGTGCTGGAGATGTGGGGCCGGCCCGTCGAGGACCACGGGCTGGAGGCCGAGCTCGACCGGCGCGTGGCGCACTGGCGGGTGCTGAGCGGCGGGCAGCTCCCGTTCGACGCCGGGTACTTCCGGGAGCTGGAGCGCAAGATCATCGAGCACACGGGCCGGTACGACGTCTCCACCGCGCACGGCCGCGCCGACGACTCGGGCCTCCTGCGCACCGAGGCCCTGGCCGCGAACGAGATACCCGTACTCGTCGTTTCGGCCCCCGCCGAGCCGGTCTTCCCGCCACCGCACCCGCAGCACCTCGCGCAGGTCGTCCGGGGCGCGGACCTGGTGGAGATCCCGGGCATGGGCCACGCGCTGCCGCCCGATGTGCAGGGGCCGCTGGCCGAGGCGGTCCTCGCGCTCACGGCGAAAGCGGGGCGCTGAGAAAAGGCCGTACCTACGCGAAGCGCCGGGCGGGCGTGGGGTCGTCCCACGCCCGCCCGGCGCTCACGGTGCTCTCGAAGAGCCGTACCGCAGGGCGGTCAGCTCGCCCCGGCCGTCGCCGGGACCGCGGCCTTCTGCTCAGACTCGCGCACCGCGCCGTCCTCCAGGTCCACGCCCGCAGCCCTGGCGTACGCGTCGCGGTCCAGGATCTTCTCCTTGGCCGAGACCAGGATCGGCACGACGACCTGGCCCGCGACGTTCGTGGCGGTCCGCATCATGTCCAGGATCGGGTCGATGGCCATCAGCAGGCCGACGCCCTCCAGCGGGAGGCCGAGCGTGGACAGCGTCAGGGTCAGCATGACGGTGGCGCCGGTGAGGCCGGCGGTGGCCGCCGAGCCGATGACCGAGACGAAGGCGATCAGTACGTAGTCGCCGACGCCCAGGTCCACGCCGAAGATCTGCGCGATGAAGATCGCGGCCAGCGCCGGGTAGATCGAGGCGCAGCCGTCCATCTTCGTCGTCGAGCCGAACGGCACGGCGAAGGACGCGTACTCCTTCGGGACGCCCAGGCGCTCGGTGACCTTCTGGGTCAGCGGCATGGTGCCGACCGAGGAGCGGGAGACGAACGCCAGCTGGATGGCGGGCCAGGCGCCCTTGAAGAACTGCAGGGGGTTGACCTTGGCGAAGACCGACAGCAGCAGCGGGTAGACGCCGAACAGCACGATGGCGCAGCCGACGTAGATGTCGACGGTGAACGTCGCGTACTTGCTGATCAGGTCCCAGCCGTAGTCCGCGATGGCGTAGCCGATCAGGCCGAGCGAGCCGATCGGGGCGAGGCGGATGACCCACCACAGGGCCTTCTGGAGCAGCTCCAGCGCGGAGCGGCTCAGGCGCAGCACCGGCTCGGCGCGGTCGCCCAGCTTGAGGGCGGCGATGCCGGCCACGGTCGCCATGAAGACGATCTGCATGACCTTCAGCTCGGTGAACGGCGTGATGACGTCCTTGGGGACGATGCCGGTCAGGAAGTCGATCCAGGAGCCGGCGTGCTGCGGGAGCTTGCCGTCCTTGGGGGTCAGCCCGGTGCCCGCGCCGGGGTCGCTGACCAGGCCGATCGCCATGCCGATGGCGACCGCGATCAGCGAGGTGGCCATGAACCACAGCAGGGTCCTGGTGGCCAGCCTGGCGGCGTTGTTGACCTGCCGCAGGTTGGTGATCGAGACCAGGATGGCGAAGAACACCAGCGGCGCCACGGCCAGCTTGAGCAGCTGGACGAAGAGGCTGCCGATCGTGTCGAGGGTGGTTTTCAGCCAGGAGACGTCGCCGCTCTTGGCGATCCAGCCGAGCAGCACGCCGAGGACGAGGCCGAGCAGGATCTGGGCCCAGAACGGGACCTTGGGTATGCGGGAGGATCTGGCGGTCTCGGTGGACCGCGAGGTCTCGGAAGACGTGGTGGACAACGGACACACTCCGGGGACAGACAGGCGTCGGTAAGGGAACGGCGGACAGCGCCAGGAGACAGGAGGTCCGTATCGATCCGTACGGGATCTCCGGCCGCTGCGGTGACAGGGGTCAGCGGCGGCAACAGGCCGCGGACATGCAGCGGCAAAGATCGACGTGCAGGCGCGCCACGAGCGGGACGCCCGTGGAGAACTGGTGCGCTACTGCTGTCTTCATGTCGGACACGTTAACACTTGAACTTTGGGGAACCCAAAGGGATTCTTTGGGCAGCAGGGGCGGGAGGTGTCCGGATCCGCCCCGGAACGCACGAAAACCCCGTCCTGGAGCGGTAACTCCACGACGGGGCTCTTGTCGGTTGTGAGGCGCCTTACAGGGGCGGCGGGGCCGGCGCGGTCCCGTGGCCGGCTACAGGAGGCCGTCCTCCTGGCGGGCGTTGGCCGCGATGCGCTCCTTCTGCCGGTCCACCTTGGCCACGATCTGCTCGGACATCGCGTCCCGCTGCTTGCGCAGCAGTACGAAGCTGAGCGGCGCGGAGATCACGACGGCGAGCAGGAGCAGCCACACCGCGTTGGCGCTGCCCACGCCGAGCGGGATGATCCGGAAGTACGCGAGCACCCAGACCAGCGCGAAGCACACGACGAAGATCCCCAGGCGGAGAGCGGTGTAGCGGAGCGTGGCGAACTTCTGGCTACTCACGGGCTGACCTTCTTCACGACGACAACCGAAAGGGTCTGCCTCCAGTCAAGCACAGCCCGATTTCGTGATCTTCCGGACCCCTGCCGGAAACGGACCACTTCGTCCCGGCCCCCGCGGGCGGAGGCCGGGCCGCGGCCGGGCCGCGGTGGTCACACCAGCTCCCGCCACATCGTGATGTCGTCCCGGAAGTCGTCGTCGGCCACCCTGATCGCGCGGGGCGCCCGGCCGATCTCCTTGTAGCCGCAGGAGGCGTAGAACGCGTCGAGCCCGGTGCCGCCGCGGCAGGTGAGCCGGATGCCTTCGATGCCGCCGATCGAGCGGGCCGCCTCCTCGACGGCCGCCATCAGCGCGGTGCCCGCGCCCTGCCCCTGGAGCGCGGGGTGCACCATCACCGTGTAGGCCCACAGCCAGTGCTTCATCAGGCGGCGGGTGTTGAGGTGGAGGAAGGCGGTGGCCAGCACCCGGTCCCGCTCGTCGCGGCCCACGACCAGCCTTGCGCGCTCCTCGGATATCGCCACCAGGTGGGCGAGCAGGTCGGGGCGGATGTCCTCGGCCGTGACCGGCGGCACAAAGCCGACGGCACCGCCCGCGTTGGACACGTCGGCCCACAGCGTACGGATGCCGTCGGTCAGCCCGGGGGTGACGGCGGGGTCCAGGTCAAAGCGCAGGTCCATGTGCGGACCCTATGCGCCCCGGACAACACCTGCCCCTGACGTCACACCCGTATCGGCAGCGTCACACCCGCATCGGCTGCGGCGACTCCCGGCGCGCGGCGTCCGGGCCCGGGTACTCCTGGATGATCTCGTAGCGGGTGTTGCGCTCGACCGGCCGGAAGCCCGCGTCGCGGATCAGGTCCAGCAGGTCGTCGCGGGTGAGCTTGTTCGGCGTGCCGTAGTTGTCCGCGTCGTGCGTGATCTTGTACTCGACGACCGAGCCGTCCATGTCGTCGGCGCCGTGCTGGAGCGCGAGCTGCGCGGTCTGCAGGCCGTGCATGACCCAGAAGACCTTCACGTGCGGGACGTTGTCGAACAGCAGCCGGGAGACCGCGAAGGTCTTCAACGCCTCGGCGCCGGTCGCCATCGTGGTGCGCGCCTGGAGGCGGTTGCGGACCTTGCCGTCCTTCATGTCCACGAAGTCGTGCTGGTAGCGCAGCGGGATGAAGACCTGGAAGCCGCCGGTCTCGTCCTGGAGCTCGCGCAGGCGCAGCACGTGGTCCACGCGGTGCCGGGGCTCCTCGATGTGCCCGTACAGCATGGTGCTCGGGCCCTTGAGGCCCTTCTCGTGCGCCAGGCGGTGGATGCGCGACCAGTCCTCCCAGTGGGTGTCGTGGTCGACGATGTGCTGGCGCACCTCCCAGTCGAAGATCTCGGCGCCGCCGCCGGTCAGCGACTCCAGGCCGGCGTCGATCAGCTCGTCGAGGATCTCGGAGGCGGACAGCCCGGAGATCTTCTCGAAGTGGTGGATCTCGGTGGCGGTGAACGCCTTGAGGGAGACCGTGTCGGGCAGCGCCTCCTTGAGGGCGCTGAGCGAGCGCGGGTAGTAGCGCCACGGCAGGGTCGGGTGCAGGCCGTTGACGATGTGCAGCTCGGTGAGCTTGTCGCCCTCCATCGCCTTGGCGAGGCGGACGGCCTCCTCGATGCGCATCGTGTACGCGTCCTTCTCGCCCGGCTTGCGCTGGAAGGAGCAGTACGCGCACGAGGCGGTGCACACGTTCGTCATGTTCAGGTGACGGTTGACGTTGAAGTGCACGACGTCGCCGTTCTTGCGCGTGCGCACCTCGTGGGCGAGCCCGCCCAGCCACGCCAGGTCGTCGCACTCGTAGAGGGCGATGCCGTCCTCGCGGGTCAGCCGCTCCCCGGACCGGACCTTGTCCTCCAGCTCGCGCTTGAGACCCACATCCATGGATGCAGTCATCCGGCCGCCTCCCATATCTCTGCCAAAATCGGGCTTCACCGAGCGTACTCCCCCGTAATCCGGCCCGGCCGGGCCCCCATGCCCGTACGGCCGGGGGCCCGCCGTACCGGCGCGGAAGCGGGGGTCCTACGCGTCCTCGGGGAGCTCGCCGACGCGGTTCTCCCATTTGGTGGACAGCACGATGGTGGTCCGCGTGCGGGAGACGCCCTTGGTCCCCGAGAGCCTGCGGATGGTGCGCTCCAGCCCGTCCACGTCGCTCACCCGCACCTTGAGCATGTACGAGTCGTCGCCCGCGATGAACCAGGCGTCCTCGATCTCCGCGAGGTCGCGCAGCCGCATCGCCACGTCCTCGTGGTCGGCCGCGTCCGACAGGGAGATGCCGACCAGTGCGGTGACGCCCAGGCCCAGGGAGGCCGCGTCGACGGTCGCCCGGTAGCCGGTGATCACCCCGGCCGCCTCCAGGCGGTTGATCCGGTCGGTGACGCTGGGCCCGGACAGGCCCACGAGCCGGCCCAGCTCCGCGTACGAGGCCCTGCCGTTCTCACGCAGTGCCTGGATGAGCTGCCTATCTACGGCATCCATACGCCCCTGACCTTCCATTCGCTCTGCAATCCCGACTTTTACATGTAGAATCTAAGGCAAGCAGGGGATGTGACCCTGCAAACCATCAATTTCAGCTGATCAAAGACGATCTTTCACAGGAGATGTCACCGTGTACTCGATCGAGATGGCCTACGCCCGCATGCGCGAGCTGCAGGACCTGGCCAATCGTTCACGTGCTCACCGTCCCGCCGCCGCTCCGCAGCCCAAGCGCCGCTTCGGCCGTACCGGCTCCGCCAAGAAGCGCTAACCCTCCTTCTTGAAGCCCGAGCCGAGCTCCCCTTCCCACCGCCGGTAGAGCCGGTGCGGCACACCCGCCGCATCCAGCACCCGGCCCGCGACGAAGTCCGCCAGATCCTGGATGTGCGTCGCCCCCGCGTAGAACGCCGGCGAGGCGGGCAGCACGACCGCGCCCGCCTCGTCCAGCGTCACCAGCTGCTTGAGCGTCTGCCCGTTCAGCGGCGTCTCGCGCACCGCGACCACCAGCTTCCTGCGCTCCTTGAGCGTCACGCTCGCCACCCGCTGGAGCAGGTCCTTCGACAGCCCGAGCGCCACACCCGCCACGCACGCCGTGCTCGCCGGCACGATCAGCATCCCCTTGACGGGATACGAGCCCGACGAAGGGCCCGCCGCGAGGTCGCCGGCCGGCCAGTGCCGCACCCGGTCCAGGTCCGCGCCGGAGACCGGGAACGTGTCCGGCTTGCCGTCCGCGCCGCGGGCCAGCCACTCCCGCAGGTCCTCGCGCCAGTGCGCGTCCCGGAAGGCGATGCCCGTCTCGTCCAGCAGCGTCAGCCGCGAGGCCCGGCTGACGACCAGGTCCACCGCCTCCCCCGCCGCGAGCAGCCCGCGCAGCACGGACGCCGCGTACGGGGTCCCGGACGCCCCGGAAACCCCCACCACCCAAGGGCGGCGCGGCATGTCGGCGGCCCCGGCGGCAGGCCGGGCGGAGTGCCCGCCGGGCCTTTGGACCCCGGGCCTGCTGGTGTTGTCGTCCTGCGGTTCCACGGCAACGAGCCTATCCGGCGGAACACCGGACCACTCACGGCCGTTTGACCGGGTGAACGGAAGAAGAGGGGGACGCGGGATGAGGACGCGAGCGAAGACCCGGGCCAAACCCGCCGCCGCGCTGATGCTGGGCTGGGTCGCGCTGCTGTGGGCGCTGGAGGCCGCCGACGCCCTCTCGGGCAACGCGCTGGACACCTTCGGCGTCCGGCCGCGCGAGCTGGGCGAGCTGGCCGACGTGCTGCCCGCCGCCTTCGTGCACTTCGGCTTCGACCACCTGGCGGCCAACACGCTGCCGCTGCTGTTCCTCGGCTTCCTCGCCGCGCTCCGCAGCGGACTGCGGCGTTTCGCCGGCGTCGCCCTGCTGATAGCCCTGACCAGCGGCCTGGGCGTCTGGCTGACCGCCCCGGCGGACAGCAACACGGCCGGCGCCTCTGGCATCGTCTTCGGCCTCTTCGGCTATCTCCTGGTACGCGGCTTCATCGACCGCAAGCCGCTGGACATCGGCCTCGGCGTGCTGGTCGCCGCGGTGTACGGATCAATCCTGTGGGGCGCGCTGCCGACCGGCAGCGGCATCAGCTGGCAGGGCCATCTCTTCGGGCTGGTGGGCGGCGTGCTGGCGGCGTTCGTCTTCCGGTTGCGCCCGGCCGCGTCACTGCCCGGCGGCCAGGCCCGGGCGATCCCGTAGTCTCGCTGACCGGAGCCCGCGCAGGGCGCCGCCGCAGGACAGACAGCACGACCCTTGGGGGGACCTGGCATGGTCGAATTCAACAAGCCCGAAGAACCGCAGCAGCCGCAGGACCCGCAGGCGTCGCAGCAGTCCCCGCAGGGCGGGCAGACGCCGCAGCAGCCCTCGCAGCACCCGCAGGCTCCGCAGACCCCGCCGCCCCCGTACGGCGCCGGTCAGGCACAGCAGCCCCCGCCGCCCCCGCAGGGCGCCTACGGCCAGGCCCCCGGCGCCCAGCCGTACGGCCCCGGCCCCGGGTACGGCCCCGGCCAGTACCCCCAGGGCGGTCAGTACCCCCAGGGCGGCGGCTGGGGCCCCGGCTACGCGCAGCCGCCGCGGCCCTCGTCGAACAACAACGCCATGTGGACCCACCTGGGCGCCCTGCTGACGATCACCGTCGGCTCCAGCTTCTGCTGCGGCCTGGGCGGCATCCTCGGCTGGATCGCCCCCATGGCGATCCGCAACAACCAGGAGAACCGGCACGACCCGCTGGTGCGCCACCACGGCACCCAGGCGATGAACTTCGGCATCACGCAGGCCATCGTGGTGGGCATCGGCGCGGTGCTCTACTTCTTCGCCTTCCTCATAGGCGTCAGCCTGGAGGACGCGCAGGACGGCCGGGTGGCGCTCGCCTTCCCGATCACCATCCTGGTCATCCTGGGGCTGTTGGCGGCCTTCACGATCACCAGCATCGTGTTCGCCGTCATCGGCACGGTCAAGGCCAACCGCGGTGAGCTGTGGTCGTACCCGAAGTTCATCGCCTGGCCGATGGTCAAGCCGTAGCGGCACAGGCGGTAAGCAGAAGAGCGCTCCGGGGCCCGCCCCGGAGCGCTCCGTCGTTCGGGGTCGGTGCTAGACCGTCAGGCCGCGTACGAACAGGTCCAGCAGCGCGCATACAAACAGCGCGATGCCGATGAAGCCGTTGACCTGGAAGAACGCCCGGTTCAGCCGGGACAGGTCGTGCGGCCGCACGATGGTGTGCTCGTAGAGGAAAGCGCCGACGACGATCACCAGGCCGAGCCAGAAGAACACCCCGGCGTGCGTGGCGAGCGCGTACCAGACCAGCAGGGCCGTGGTGACGGCGTGGCAGGCGCGGGCGCCGTGCAGCGCCCCCGGGATGCCGAAGCGGGCCGGTACGGACTTCACGCCGTGCGCCCGGTCGGCCTGCACGTCCTGGCAGGCGAAGATCAGGTCGAAGCCGCCGATCCAGACGCCGACGGCGAGCCCGAGGATCACCGCGTCCCAGGACCAGGACCCCGTCACGGCTATCCACGCGCCGACCGGGCCCATCGCCTGGGCCAGGCCCAGTATCGCGTGCGGGAAGTTCGTGAAGCGCTTCCCGTACGGGTAGACCACCATCGGGATCACGGCGACCGGCGCCAGCGCCAGGCACAGCGGGTTGAGCAGGGCCGCGGCGCCGAGGAAGAACACCACGGCGACCAGCGCGCCGGTCCACGCGGAGCGCACCGACACCGCGCCGGTGACCAGCTCGCGGCCGGCGGTGCGCGGGTTACGGGCGTCGATCTCCCGGTCGATGATGCGGTTGGCGGCCATCGCGAACGTCCGCAGGCCCACCATGGCGACGGTGACCAGCAGCAGCTCGACCCAGTGGATGCTGCGGTCCGAGCCGTGCATCGCGGTCAGCGAGGCGATGTAGGCGAAGGGCAGCGCGAAGACCGAGTGCTCGATCATGACGAGCCGCAGAAACGCTTTGATCCTGCCGGGCGGTGCGGGTTCGGGTGCGAAGAGATCCGGTGTCGCTGAATCGGCGCTCATGTCTAGAACCCGTACTCCTTCCAGCGGCGGTCGACCTTCGCCGCCGTCTCCGGGTCCGACTCGACCATGTCCGGCCAGCCGCCGTCCCGGGTGTAGCCCTCCTCGGGCAGCTTCTTCGTCGCGTCGATGCCCGCCTTGCCGCCCCAGAACTGCTGGTACGAGGAGTGGTCGAGGTGGTCGACCGGCCCCTCGACGACGGTCAGGTCCCGCGCGTAGTCCGTGTTGCCGAGGGCCCGCCAGGACACCTCGTGCAGGTTGTGCACGTCGCAGTCGGCGTCGACCACGATGATCAGCTTGGTCAGGGACATCATGTGCGCGCCCCAGATGGCGTGCATGACCTTCTGGGCGTGCTTGGGGTACTTCTTGTCGATCGAGACGATCGCGCAGTTGTGGAAGCCGCCCGACTCGGGCAGGTGGTAGTCCACGATGTCCGGCACGATGATCTTCAGCAGCGGCAGGAAGAACCGCTCCGTGGCCCGGCCCAGCGGGCCGTCCTCCGTCGGCGGCCGGCCGACCACGATCGACTGGAGCAGCGGGCGCTTGCGCATCGTGACGCAGTCGATGGTCAGCGCGGGGAAGTCCTCCTGCGGCGTGTAGAAGCCGGTGTGGTCGCCGAACGGCCCCTCCGGCAGCGTCTCGCCGGGCTCCAGCCAGCCCTCCAGCACGACCTCGGCGTTGGCCGGCACCTGGAGCGGCACGGTCTTGCAGTCCACCATCTCGACCCGCTTGCCCTGCACGAAGCCCGCGAAGAGGTACTCGTCGATGTCGCCGGGCAGCGGCGCGGTGGAGGCGTACGTCACGGCCGGCGGGCAGCCGAAGGCGATCGCCACGGGCAGCTTCTCGCCGCGCTTGGCCGCGACCTGGTAGTGGTTGCGGCTGTCCTTGTGGATCTGCCAGTGCATGCCGATGGTGCGCTTGTCGTGGCGCTGGAGGCGGTACAGGCCCAGGTTCCGCACGCCCGTCTCGGGGTGCTTGGTGTGGGTCAGGCCCAGGTTGAAGAAGGACCCGCCGTCCTTCGGCCAGGTGAACAGCGCGGGCAGCGCGTCGAGGTCCACGTCGTCGCCCCGGAGCACGACCTCCTGGACGGGCGCGCTGTCGCCCTTGACCTTCTTCGGCGGTACGTGGGTCATGTTCGCGAGCTTCCCGAACGCCTCGCGTACGCCGACGAAGCCCTGCGGCAGCTCGGGCTTGAGCAGCCCGCCGATCGCGGCGCTGATGTCGTCGTACGACTTCAGGCCGAGCGCCTTGAGCAGCCGCCGGTCGGTGCCGAAGACGTTCATGGCCAGCGGCATCGACGAGCCCTTGACGTTCTCGAAGAGCAGCGCCGGGCCGCCGGACTTCTGCACCCGGTCGACGATCTCGCCGACTTCCAGGTACGGGTCGACCTCGGCCTTGATCCGCTGGAGGTCGCCTTCACGGTCGAGCGCTCGCAGGAAAGAGCGAAGATCGTCATAAGCCATGCGTTCCAGTATCCGGTACGCACTACCCTGGACGGGTCACCGGGCCCCGCCGGGGCCCGCCCGTCAGCTCTGGGGGGCTGCTTCCGCAATGCTCAGGTATCTGCCGTTCCTCGTGATCCTGGCGCTGTGGATCTACGCGTTCATCGACTGCCTGAACACGCCGGAGAACCAGGTACGCGGCCTGCCGAAGATCGCCTGGGTCTTCATCATCCTGCTGTTCGGCGAGGTGCTGATCGGGCCGGTCGCCTGGCTCGTCGCCGGCCGGCCGCGGCGCGAGCACGCCGGCGGCGCGCCCGCACCGTGGCAGCGCGGCGGCCGCGGCCCGGCCGCCAAGTGGGTCGCGCCGGACGACAACCCCGACTTCCTGCGCACGCTCAAGGACGGGGGCAAGCAGGACCAGGGCAAGAAGGACGAGGCGATGTTCAAGGACTGGGAGGCCGACCTGCGGCGCCGCGAGGAGGAGCTGCGGCGCAAGGAGAACGGCCCGTCGGACGGCGAGGGGAACCCGCCCGCGAAGGGCTGACCGCCGCCACGCGCCCCGTCCCGTACGCCCGGCGCGTACGGGGCCCCGCGCTCCCCGCCGCGCGCTGCCGCGTCCGCGCGCCCGCCGATCGCGGCCGGTGCGTTGCCGGGCCGCCCCGGAGCGAGGACAGTGGCGGTCGTGAAGGACCACGAGCGGCAGATGCTGGCGACCGCGGTCGCCGAGGCGCGGGCCGGGCTGGCCGAGGGCGGCATCCCGATCGGCGCCGCGCTGTACGGCCCTGACGGCGCCCTCCTCGGGCGCGGCCGCAACCGGCGCGTCCAGGACGGCGACCCGTCCGCGCACGCGGAGACCTCCGCCTTCCGGGCCGCCGGCCGGCAGCGCGGCTACCGCGGCACGACGATGGTCACCACCCTCTCCCCCTGCTGGTTCTGCTGCGGCCTGGTCCGCCAGTTCGGGATACCGCGGGTGCTGATCGGCGAGTCCCGCACCTTCCACGGCGGCCACGACTGGCTGGCCCAGAGCGGCGTACGGATCGTGCTGCTGGACGACGCGGAGTGCGTGGCCATGATGCGCGGGTTCGTCGCCGCCCGGCCCGAGGTGTGGAACGAGGACATCGGCCGTGACTGAGACCGCGGGACCGCCCGCCTCCCCCGTCCCCACCGTCGACCTCGCCCGCTGGCGGGCCGGCGGCCTCGGCACCCGCCGCGAGACGGCCGCGGCCGTCGACGCCGCGCTGCGCGCCACCGGCTTCCTGCTCGTCACCGGCCACGGCATCGACGCGGACCTGCGCGACCGCGTCCGCGCCACCGCCCGTGCCTTCTTCGCGCTGCCCGCAGCGGAGAAGCAGCCGTACGCCACCGAGGTCGGCGGCCGCGGCTGGCTCGGGCCCGGCGCCGAGGCCAACGGCGCCGCCGAGGGCACCGCGACGCCGCCGGACATGAAGGAGTCGCTGTCCTTCGCGTCCGAGGAGCCCACCGGGAACCCGGCCGTCGACGCCGAGTGGTTCCTGCCCAACATCTGGCCCCACCAGGTGCCCGCCCTGCGCACCGACGTCCAGGACCTGCTGGCCGCCCTGCGGGCCCTGTCCGACCTGCTCCTCACCCTCCTCGCCGAGGCGCTCGGCGCCGGACCCGACCACTTCACCCGGCACACCGCGCACCCCACCTGGGGCTTCAACATCAACTGGTATCCGGGCACCCGGACCGTGGGCGAGGCCGCTCCGGGCCAGTACCGCATCGGCCCGCACACCGACTTCGGCACCGTCACGGTCCTGGACCGGCAGCGGGGCAAGGGCGGCCTCCAGATCTGGACCGACCCCGCCGACGGCGGCACCGGCTGGCAGGACGCCCCGTACGTCCCGGGCTCCCTCACCGTCAACGCCGGCGACCTCCTGGCCCGCTGGACCGGCGGCCGCTGGCGCTCCGGCCGCCACCGCGTCCTGCCGCCACCGTCCGACGCCCCCGCCGAGGAACTGATGTCCCTCGTCTACTTCTACGAATGCGACCCCGGCACCCGCGTCGGCACCCTGGCCGACTCCCACACATACCTGCGCGGACAACTCGCCGCCATCAACGCACAGGGCACCGCCTGACACCGTCCCGCCCCGAAAACCAGTGGCCGCCCACGCCGCCGCCCGCACAGACTGACGCCCCATGAACAGCGAGCACACCCAGCCGGACCGATCCGCCACCCACCCCGAACCACTCCGCCGCATCCGGGCCGCCCACACCGCTACGACCATCACCGTCTACCAGGCGTACGCCCCGTCCCTCGGCCTGCCCGCCGCCCGCGACGGCCGCTTCCCGCCCGCCTGGAAGCGGGAGCGGATGACGTGGATCAAGCCGTCGTTCCTGTGGATGATGTACCGCTGCGGCTGGGCCACCAAGCCCGGCCAGGAGCGCGTCCTCGCCATCGAGATCGAGCGCACGGGCTTCGACTGGGCGCTGCGCAACGCCTGCCTGTCCCACTACGACCCCGACGTCCACGCCGACCGCAGCGCCTGGAAGCGGCAGCTGCGCGAGTCCCCCGCGCGCGTCCAGTGGGACCCCGAACGCGACCTGCGCCTCAACCCGCTGCCGTACCGCTCGCTCCAGCTCGGCCTGGCGGGCGAGGCATCCCGCCGCTACGCCGACGAGTGGACGGTCGCCATCCGCGACGTCACCCCGCTGGCCCAGGAGATCCACTCCCTGGTCACCCAAGGCAACCTGACCGCGGCCGCGGCCCTGCTCCCCGAAGAACGCCCCTACTGCCCGGCGGCCGGGTAGCAGGGGCGCTGGTGGGTCAGACCCCGGCGTAGGAGTGCAGCCCCGAGAAGAAGTAGTTCACGACGTAGTAGTTGAAGATGTACGTCAGGAAGGCGAACAGGCCCAGGTAGGCGGCCTTGCGGCCCTTCCAGCCCACGGTTGCGCGGGAGTGCAGGTAGGCGGCGTAGGCGACCCAGGTGACGAAGGACCAGATCTCCTTGGAGTCCCAGCCCCAGTAGCGGCCCCACGCCTCGCCGGCCCAGACGGCGCCCGCGATGATCGTGAAGGTCCACAGGGGGAAGATCGAGGCGTTCACGCGGTAGGAGAACTTGTCCAGGCTCGCGGCCGCGGGGAGGCGCTCCATCACAGAGGTGGCGAAGGCGCCGGGCTGCTTGCCGGACGGGTCGGCCAGCTTGCTCTCGTAGCGGTCGCGGAAGAGGTAGAGCAGCGTGGAGACGGCGCCGAGGTACAGGAAGGCGCCGGAGATGATCGCGCAGCTGACGTGGATCCACAGCCAGTACGAGTGCAGCGCCGGAACCAGCTGGGAGCTGTCGGTGTAGAGCCAGGTGACGGCCACGCCGAGGTCCAGCAGGACGGTGGCGGTCAGCAGCAGGCCGATCCAGCGGACGTTCTTCTTCAAGGCGAGGAGGACGAGGTACGCGGCCACCGCGACCATGCCGAAGGTCGTGGAGAACTCGTACATGTTGCCCCAGGGGGCACGCTGCACGGACAGGCCGCGGGTCAGTACGCCGCCGAGGTGGATCAGGAAGGCGAGGGTGGTCAGCGAGATGGCGATCCGGCCGTACAGGTCGCCCTTCTCGGTGCCGCCCGCGGCGCCCGGGCCGTCCGGGACGTCCCGGCTGCCGTTCGTCGCGCGGGTGACGACCTTGGGGCGCTCCAGTACGGCCGTGCCGCCGCCCTGCGCGGCCGCCTGGTCCGCCGCCTTGGCGGGGGCGGGCACCGTGGCGGTCAGGGCCGCGGCGGTACGGCCGACCTTGCTGCGGCTGCCGAAGGCCCACTCGGCGAGGTGCGCGAGGAAGGCGAGGGTGTAGACGGCCATGGCCGAGTAGATCAGCACGTTGCTGATACTGGCCAGGTTCTCGTTGGTGGCTGCGGCAGCGAGGTTCACGCGCGCGCTCCTTCGGAGGGATCAGCAGGGTCGGCGGAGTCGGAGGGCTTCGCCGCGTTCTCGGGCTCGGTGGGGGTGGCGGGCGGTTCGGCGGAGGTCTGCGGCGCGTCCGGCCCCAGGGCCCCGGCCAGGTCCGCCAGTTCCTCCGGCAGGCGGGCGGACTCGCTGCGGCCCAGGCCCGCCATCTCGACGACGGTCACGCCGTCGGCGCCCGGTACGGCCCGTACCCACACCCGGCGGCGCTGGATGAACAGCGAGCCGGCCAGGCCCAGCAGCACGGCGATCGCGCCGATCAGCGCGAGGCCGTTGCCGGGCTGGTGGGTGACCTGGAAGGTGGCCCACTGCTTGACGCCGACGAACTTGATGCTGCCGTCGCCGCCGGGCAGTTTCATCGTCTCGCCGGCCCGCATCATCTGGGCGACGGCCTTGCCGTCCTGCTTGTACTGCTTGAGGTTCTTCTTCTCCAGCTGGTACACGCTCTGCGGCAGCCCGGAGTCGGTGCCGAGGTCGCCGTGGTAGGCGGTGAGCGTGAGGCGCGGATTGTCCAGTGCCGGGAACTGGGAGAACATCGAGCCCGAGCCCTCGCCGCCGAACGTCGGCACGAAGAAGCCCGAGAAGCCGAGCTGGTTGCGCTTGCCGTCCTCGGTCTGCGCGTTGGGCACCTTGATCACACCGGTGGAGGTGTAGTTCTTCATGTCCTGCGGCAGGAACGGCACGGCGCCGCTGTAGACCTTCTTGCCGCGGCCGTCGGTGACCTCGACGACCGGCGCGTACCCGTGGGAGAGCAGGAAGACCTTGGAGTCCGCGATCTCCAGCGGGTGGTTCACCTCGATCTTGCCCTGGTGCTCCTTGCCGTCCGCGCCCTGGAAGTACGAGATGTTGGCGCGGAACTCGCGCGGGGTGCCCATCTGGGGGCCGCTGCGCTCGTAGGACGCGTCGAAGCTCTTGAGGGAGAAGCCGAAGGGTTCGAGGTCGTCGGTGTCGTAGAAGGCACCCGACTTGAAGTTGTCGTACTGGGTGAGGCTGTTGGCGAAGCCGTCGCCCTCGACGACCAGCTTGCCGCCCTCGGACTTCCACAGGCTGCCGACGGCGACCGCCACCAGGATCACGATCAGGGAGATGTGGAAGACGAGGTTGCCGGCCTCGCGCAGGTAGCCCTTCTCGGCGGCGACCGCGTCACCGACCCGGTGGGCGCGGAAGCGGCGCTTCTTCAACAGGCGCCGGGCCGCGCCGAGCACCTCCTCGGGCGCCCGGTCCGTACGCCACGTGGTGTACGCGGGCAGCCGGGTCAGCCGGCGCGGGGCGCCCGGCGGGCGGCCGCGCAGCTGGCCGACGAACTGCCACGAGCGCGGCACGATGCAGCCGATCAGCGAGATGAACAGCAGCAGGTAGATCGCGGAGAACCACACCGAGCTGTAGACGTGGAAGAGGCCCAGCTTGTCGTAGACCGGCGCCAGCGTGGTGTGGTCGGCGCGGAACTGCTCGACCTTGGTGGGGTCGATGCTGGTCTGCGGGACCAGCGAGCCGGGGATGGCGCCGAGCGAGAGCAGGAACAGCAGGATCAGCGCGACCCGCATCGAGGTCAGCTGCCGCCAGAACCACCTGGCCCAGCCCACGGGGCCCAGGGAGGGGAAGGAGACCTCCTCCTGGGGCGCGGTGGAGAGCCGGGAGCCCGCCGCGCCGACTTCGGCGTCGTCGGCGTCGCGGTGGGTGTCGGTATTGGTGGACATCAATCAGATCCCTGGGGTGAAGCTGCTGGTCCAGCTCTGCAGGCCGGACATCATGTCGGCCCATACGCCGGTGAGGAGCAGGACGCCGAGCGCGACCATCATGCCGCCGCCGAGCCGCATCACCCACACATAGTGGCGTTTGACCCAGCCGAAGGCGCCGAGCGCCTTGCGGAAGGCCAGGGCGACGAAGATGAACGGCAGGCCCAGACCCAGACAGTAGGCCACGGTCAGCAGGGCGCCGCGCCCGGCGTTGGCCTGGTCGATGGCGAGGGAGCTGACCGCGGTGAGCGTGGGGCCCAGGCACGGCGTCCAGCCGACGCCGAAGAGCACGCCGAGCACCGGCGCGCCGGCCAGGCCCATGGCGGGCTTCTTGTGGAAGCGCAGCTCGCGCTGGCCGAAGTTCTTCAGGACGCCGGCGAAGGCCAGGCCGAGGAGGATCAGCAGGACGCCGAGGACCCTGTTGAGCAGGGCCTGATGTTCCTGGAGCTTGCTGCCGAAGTAGCCGAAGAGGGCGCCGCCGGAGACGAAGACGGCGGTGAAGCCGAGGACGAAGAGGGAGGCGCCGGCGAGCATCCGGCCGCGTTTGGCGTCGGCGAGGTCCGTGCCGGTCACGCCGGTGACGTAGGACATGTAGCCGGGTACGAGCGGCAGCACGCAGGGCGAGAAGAAGGAGACCAGGCCGCCGAGGAGGGCGACGGGCACGGCGAGCAGCAGCGCGCCCGAGGCGATGGTGGCGGCGGGGTCGGGGGCGGCGAGCGCGATCATGTGATCACTTCTCGTCGATCAGCGGCTGCACCATCTTGCGCAGCTCGTCCTCGCCGAGCGGGCCGATCGAGCGGGCCGCGATCTTCCCCTCGCGGTCCACGGCGATGGTGGAGGGGATGGACTGGGGGTTGAGGCTGCCCTTGGGGAAGCGCAGCATCAGCTTGCCGGTCGGGTCGAACAGGCTCGGGTACGGCATCTTGTGCTGTTCCTCGAAGCTGACCGCCTGCGACTGCTGCGAGTCGCGGGTGTTGATGCCGACGAACTGGACGCCCTTGGCCTTGGTCTCGTTCGCGACCTTGGCGAAGTTCGCGGCCTCGGCGATGCAGGGGCCGCACCACGATCCCCAGACGTTGAGGACGACGACCTTGCCCTTGTAGTCGGCGACGTCCAGCTTCTCGCCGCGGGTGGTTTCGCCGGAGAGGGCGGGGACGGGCTTGCGGTCCTTCTTGGCGACCGTGGCGACGCCGCCCTCGCCCTGGACGAACTGGGTCTGTTCGGAGCCGCCCGAGGTGCCCTCGCCACAGGCGCTCAGCGTCAGCGCGGCGAGCGCGGCCCCTGCGGCGAGCAGGGTGGTGCGGCGACGACTGGCGAGTCGGCGGGGGACGCGGCAGGCACTCATGTGAAAAGTTTCGCATGAGACTGTTACGGATCTTCCGCGCCCCCCTCGACCGGCCGGTACCGGCCATGTCAGGGCACGTCAGGCGCCCGACAGGAAGGTCTTCCAGCCGCCGGCCGGCTTCTGCCCGACCCGCAGGCCCTGGAGCTTGGCCACGACCTTGGGGTCCTGGGCGTCCAGCCAGTCGGTGAACTGGCGGAAGGAGACCAGGCGCACGTCCTTGCGCTTCTCGTCGGCGATGTGCTTGAGCGCTTCCTCGACGGCGTCCATGTAGATCCCGCCGTTCCACTGTTCGAAGTGGTTGCCGACGAACAGGGGTGCGCGGTTGGTCTCGTAGGCGCGTTCGAAGCCCTTGATGTAGGCGCCGGTGGCTTCCTTGCGCCAGCCCGGGTAGTTGGCCGGCGGGCCCTTCGTGGAGTTCTTCGACTGGTTGGCGAGGATGTTGTAGTCCATGGACAGGACCTCGAACCGGTGGCTGGGGAAAGGTATCTGCTGGAGCGGGAAGTCCCACAGGCCCAGCTTCTTCTTGGGCCACATCTGGAGGCCGCCCGGCGAGCTGGCGTCGTAGCGCCAGCCCAGCTTCTTGGCGGTCGGCAGCAGGTTGTCCTGGCCGAGCAGGCACGGCGTACGGCCGCCGACCAGTTCCTTCTTGTAGTCGAAGGGCAGCGGGTCCAGGTCGGTGAATCCGGTGTTCGTCCGCCACTTCGTGACGAAGTCCATGGCCTGGTCGATTTCGGACTGCCACTGGGCCGGGGTCCAGTGTTTGACCGAGGTACGGGCCTCGCCGCAGAAATGCCCGTTGAAGTGCGTGCCGATCTCGTGGCCCTCCAGCCACGCCTCCCGGACGTTCTTCAAGGTGGCCTTGATGTGCTCGTCGGAGAGATAGCCGATGTCGGAGGCGCCGACCTTGTTGTTCGGCGGGCGGTAGAGGTGCTTCTTCGACTCCGGGAGGCAGTACAGCCCGGAGAGGAAGAAGGTCATGGCCGCGTTGTGGTCCTTGGCCAGTTTGCGGAAGCGCGGGAAGAGGCCGTTGCCGACCTCGCCCGCGCCGTCCCACGAGAAGATCACGAACTGCGGCGGGGTCTCGCCGGGCTCCAGGCGGCGCGGCTTCTCCGGCTGGTGGGGCTGCGGCCCCGCGTCGGCCGTCGAGCCGTCGCCGATCGGTTTGGCCTTCGCCTGTACGGCGTTCTTGTCCTGGCCGGAGCCGGACCCCGAGCCGGCGGAGGAGCAGCCGGCGACGCCGAGCGCCGCGGCCGCACCCACCCCCATGCCCAGCAGGTTCCGCCGACTGATCGCGCTCATACCGTCGTCCCCATCCGTACTCGTCTTACTCAATATCCATATAAACGGACATTGTGTAAGAGGGTTTTTCGAACACGGAGGTTCCGGGTTATTGGCGCAAATTGCTTATTTTACTCGCTGATGACCTCACGTCACACCGGCCTCTCGCGTCCCTCACACCACAAGATGCGAAAAGCCGGTCCGGCGTCACGCCCCGAAGGCTTTGGATTTCCCCGCCTGCGGCTTGGCGCCCGCCCGCAGGTGCACCGGCACCAGATCGAGCGCCGGCTCGCTGTAACCCACCGAAACAATCTTGTCGCCGCGGAAGGTGAACGAGGTCAGGGAGGCCAGCGTGCACTGCCGCTTGCGCGGGTCGTGCCACAGCCGCCGCCGCTCGGCGAAGCTGCGCACGACCCAGATCGGCAGCTGGTGGCTGACCGCCACCGCCTCGTGCCCCCGGGCCGCGTCGCGCGCCGCGCCCAGCGCCGCCATCATCCGTACGACCTGCTCCAGGTACGGCTCGCCCCACGACGGCCGGAACGGGTTGGTCAGGTACTTCCAGTTGCCCGGCTTCTTCAGCGCGCCGTCGCCGACCCCGAACGTCTTGCCCTCGAAGACGTTGGCCGCCTCGATCAGCCGCTCGTCGGTGGCCAGGTCGAGGCCGTGCGCCTTGGCGACCGGCGTCGCGGTCTCCTGCGCCCGCTCCAGCGGGGAGGCGACGACGTGCGTGACGTCCCGGCCCGCCAGGTGCTCCGCGACCCGGTCGGCCATGCTCCGGCCCAGCTCGGAGAGGTGGTAGCCGGGCCGCCGCCCGTACAGCACGCCCTCGGGGTTGTGCACCTCGCCGTGCCGCATCAGGTGTACGACGGTGATGTCTTCGCTGCTCATGTCACCCATCTTCCGGTCCCGTCCGCGCGGCTCACGCGGTCGCTTCGGCGGCGGCCCGCGCGGCCGACGGCAGGGCCGCGGCGATCCGCTCGATCGCCCGCTCGTCGTGCGTGGTGGAGACGAACCACGACTCGAAGGCGGACGGCGGCAGGTACACGCCCTGGGAGAGCATCGAGTGGAAGAAGGCGGTGAAGCGGAACGCCTCCTGCGACTTGGCACTGTCGTAGTCGGTCACGTCCCGGTCGGTGAAGAAGACCGAGAACATGTTGCCCGCGACTTGGAGGCGGTGCGCGACGCCCGCCTTCGTGAACGCCTCGGTGACCAGCGAGCGCACCTCGGCCGAGGCCGCGTCGACCTTCTCGTACGCCGCCTCGTCCAGCAGCTTGAGCTGCGCGACGCCCGCGGCCGTGGCGACCGGGTTACCGGACAGGGTGCCCGCCTGGTAGACCGGGCCGGCCGGCGCGAGGTGCGCCATCACGTCGGCGCGACCGCCGAAGGCCGCGGCCGGGAAGCCGCCGCCCATGACCTTGCCGAAGGTCATCAGGTCGGGCCGGACGCCGTCGATGCCGTACCAGCCGGTGCGGCTGACCCGGAAGCCGGTCATGACCTCGTCGGAGATGTAGAGCGCGCCGTTCTCGGCACACACGTCCTTCAAGCCCTGGTTGAAGCCGGGCAGCGGCGGGACGACGCCCATGTTGCCGGGCGACGCCTCGGTGATCACACAGGCGATCTCGCCGGGGTGGGCCGCGAAGGCGGCCCGTACGGCCTCGATGTCGTTGTACGGCAGCACGATCGTGTCGCCGGCCTGGGCGCCGGTGACGCCGGGCGTGTCGGGCAGTCCGAAGGTCGCCACGCCGGAGCCGGCCGCGGCCAGCAGCGCGTCCACGTGCCCGTGGTAGCAGCCGGCGAACTTCACGACCTTGGCGCGGCCGGTGAAGCCGCGCGCCAGCCGGATGGCGGACATGGTCGCCTCGGTGCCGGAGGAGACCAGCCGGACCTGCTCGACGGGGTCGATGCGCGCCACGATCTGCTCGGCCAGCTCGACCTCGCCCTCGCCGGGCGTGCCGAAGGAGGTGCCGCGGGCGACGGCCTCCTGTACGGCGGCGATCACCTCGGGCTGGGCGTGCCCGAGGATCATCGGACCCCACGAGCACACGAGGTCGACGTACTCGCGGCCGTCGGCGTCGGTGAGGTACGGACCGGTACCGGACACCATGAACCGGGGCGAACCGCCCACGGCGCGGAACGCGCGTACGGGAGAGTTCACCCCGCCCGGCGTCACAACGGCCGCGCGGTCGAAGAGCGTCTGCGAAACTGGGGCTTCATAGGGAAAAGGCACTGTGATCCTGACCTGCACAAACGTAGGGAGGGGCGACGGCCGGCGGCGGCACCCGGGCTGAGCGCGGAACGGAAAACCGCCCGCTCTCGTCCAGGTGTCAGACCCCGCGAGTCTGCAAAACTGGGGCAACGTACGAGTAAGTCACGCAAGCAATGGTCTCAGAGGCGCACGGGGGCGCGCGGCCGGGCGTTTCGCGCGCCGGTGACGGGGGAGGTCTCTGAGACGATGATCGGGTTGCGCGGCTGGGGCTGCGAGTGGTCGGGTGGAGATATGCATCGCGGTGGCGAACTGGGCGAGGGCACCGATGACCGGGGACCTGAGCGCGCCCAGCGGGGCCGCCACCGGCGCGAGGAGACCAAGGGCGGGGGAAGCAGAGGCGGCCGCATGGGGGTGACGTACAAGTACTTCGGCGCGCCGAACGGTGCCACGGCGGCGCGCGTGCCGATCTCGATGCGGCCCGAGGAACTCGGCGGCGACGAGCTCGGCATGGGCGGCATGTTCACGAAGATCAAGCCGGAGACGATGGCCGCGATGGTCCTCACCGGCATAGAGGGCATACCGCTGCACAAGGTCCCCCCGCTGGAGCTGGTCGTGCTGCATCCCGACTACGCCGTCGTGAAGCTGCCCATGACGGTCGTCGACCCGCTGCGCGGCGTCGGCGAGGAGTCGGTGGGCGCGGCGGCCTTCATCTGGTCCACGGTCCCCGACCGCGGCGGCCCCCGCGACGCCTTCACCGTCTACCAGCTGCTGCACGAGTGGCAGGACTTCTCCCACCGGCTGCACGAGGCGGGCCACCAGGCGTACTGCCTGGTGTGGCCGTGACGCGCGCGGACCGCTGACGGAACGGCCGGGGCCGCGACGGCCCCGGCCGCGTACGGTGCGCCCATGGCCTTACCACCGCGCGCCCGCACCGCGATCCTGTCCTCCTCGGCACCGCCCCGCCTGACGAACGGCCACCGGACCGACGCCTACGTCGAGATCGGCTCGCTGACCAAGGTGCTCACCGGCACCGCGCTGGACCGCCTGGCGGCCGACGGCGTACTGGCACCGGACGACCCGGTGGAGCGCTGGCTCGACGCGCCCCCCGGCACCGGCATCACCCTGCGCCACCTGGCGGACCACACCTCGGGACTGCCCAGGCTGCCCCCGGTGCCCCTGCCGCGCCGGGACCCGTACCGCCGCTTCGACGCCGGGGCGCTGCGCTCCCTCGTGGCCCGGCTCGACACGCTCGCCACCGCGCCGCCCGGCACGTCCGAGGAGTACTCGAACCTCGGCTACGCCGTCCTGGGCGCCGCACTGGCCGCGGCCGCCGGCGAGCCGTACGAGCGGCTCGTACGGCACCGGGTGCTCGACCCGCTGGGCATCGAGGAGATGACCGCCCGGCCGCCCGGGGACCGGCGGCTGGCCGGCACCGGCCGGTGGGGCCGGCCGCGGTCCGCGTGGACGATGGACGGCGCGATCCTGCCCGCCGGGGGTTACTGGGCGACACCGCCCGCCGTCGCGGCGCTGGTCAGCGGGCTGCTGGCCGGCGACGTGCCGGGCCCGCCGGCCCTGACCTGGCGTCAGGACGGGCCGCTGGTCTGGCACAACGGCGGCACCCGGGACGCCTCCGTGTTCGCCGGGCTGCACCGGGAGACCCGTGAGTGGGTGGCCGTGCACTGCCTCGACGGCGGCCTGCACGCGGCCGACCGGATCGGGGTGCGGCTGCTGATGCGCAAGGAGGAGCCCCCGGAGGGCGGGTGACAATGCGGCAGCTCGCTCCGGCACGCACGCTGTTCGGGCCACGCGGCCGGGACTACCCTGGGAACGCAGCCCGAGTCCCCGGCAGCGCGGAGTCCCGTTCCGCACCGAGGAGGCGCGTGGTGATGGCAGAACCCGGAATCTCCCTCGACATTCCGCGCGCCGGAGCCGTGGGCTCGCGGGCGGCCCAGGGCCGCCACCGTGCCCCGTACGTGCCGTCGCGCCCTCCCGCAACGGCCGTGCCACCGCGGCCCGTGCCGGACGGGCAGCCCGGCGAAGAGGACACCCAGACGGACTTCGCGGTGCTCATCGTGCGCGGCAGGATCGACCTCGCCACCCTGCCGGTCCTGCGCGAACGGCTGCGCCGGCTGCCCCGCGCCCCCGGCAGCCTGCTGATCGTCGACCTGTCCGGCGTCACCGCCTGCTGCGCGCTCGCCCTCGGCCCGCTCGTCGCCGCGGCCCGGCGCGCCCGCTCCCAGGGGGGCGACCTCAGACTCGTCCAGCCGAGCCCCGCCGTCCTCGCGGCGCTGCGGGACAGCGGGCTGAACCGGCTGCTGCCGGTCTTCCCCGGGCTGGACACCGCAACCGACGCCGCGGCCGCGGGTCCGCAGGCCGTGGCCTGACGGGCGCCCGGGACCGGGCGCTTCGAGGACCGCTTCGCTTGGGGAGGTGGGCAGTGTTCCCGCTGCTTCTCGTCTCGATCGTGCTCACGGTCATCGCCGGGTTCGCGAGCCCGCTGTGGTGGGTGGCCTCGGCCGTCCTGGTCTACCTCACCGTGCACTACTACCGGGGTTTCCTGCGGTTCGACCCGGAGTACCGCGTCTACCGGGAGCGCCGCATCCGGCAGGACCGCTACGACCGGCGCTACCGCAGGGAGCGCGGGACGCGCGCGGGACGCCCGGCCGGGGGCGGCAAGTAGGCGTTCACCAGGTGGGCCGGGCCGACACCCCGCCGTCCACCACCAGGTCCTGGCCCGTCACCCAGGAAGCCATGGGCGAGGCGAGGAAGACGCACGCGTCGCCGACGTCCTCGGGGCGGCCGAGCCGTCCGGCCGGGGCGGCCCTGCGGTAGCGGCGCACGCCGTCGGGCCACGCCTCCTCCAGCCCTTCGCGGTCGACCAGTCCGGGCGAGACGCTGTTGACGCGGATGCCGTCGGGCCCGTACTCCAGCGCGGCCGAGCGGGCGTGCATCACGACGGCCGCCTTGGAGGCGCAGTAGTGCGCGTGGTCCTCGGCGGGCTGGTGTGCCTGGATGGAGGCGATGTGGGTGACCGACCCGCCGCCGCCCTCCCGCATCACCGCGGCGGCGGCCTGGGTGCAGGCGAAGGTGCTCAGGACGTTGGTGTCGTTGACCGCCCGCCAGTCGGCGACGGTCATGGACGCCAGGTCCTGGTCGGGCTGCACGCCCGCGCAGTTGACCAGGGCGGTGAGCCGGCCGTGCCAGTCCGCCGCCGTACGCACCAGCCGGTGGCACTCCTCCTCGGCCGACAGGTCGGCGCTCACCGCCAGCGCGCTGCCGCCCTGTTCCTCGATGCGCGCGACGAGTGCGCGGGCGGCGGTGGCGTTCGTACGGTAGTGGGCGACGACGGCGGCGCCCGCGGCGGCGAAGCGCAGGGCGATGCCGGTGCCGAGGCAGCCGCCCGCGCCGGTCACCAGGGCCACCTGGCCCGCGAGGGACGGCAGGCCGGGGTGGCCGGAGGGCGCGCTCACGGGCGGCTCAGCGCGGTGATCCGCGCCGCCTCCCGGGGGTAGCGCGCGGCCAGTGCGGCGGCGTCCCCGTGCTCGTATCCGCCGAAGGTGAAGCCCGGCGCCATGGTGCAGCCGAAGAGCGACCAGGCGCCGCCGTCGGCGACTTCGGCGGCCATCCACGTGCCGGCGGGGACCGTGAACTGGATGTGCTGGCCGTCCAGGACGTGCGGGCCGAGGACGACCGTGCGGGAGCCGCCGTCCGGTTCCAGGAGGAGGAGCGTGAGCGGGTCGCCGAGGTAGAAGTGCCAGACCTCGTCGGTGGGCAGGCGGTGCAGCGCGCTGTAGTCGCCGGGCTCGCCGGTGAGCAGTACGACGATCGCGGAGCCTTCCGGCCGTCCGTCGGCGCGCTCGGGGCCCGCCCAGGTGCGCCGGTAGCGTCCGCCTTCCCTGGGCAGTGGTTCCAGCCCGTAGAGCTCGACGAGTGCCTCGGGAGAGGGCGGCGTCGCGGAAGTGTGCCGGGGCATGGGTCTCCTTCCCGTTCCCTCGCGGGTACGGTCCTCACCGTAGGCGCGGCGGGGCGGCCGCGTCCGGGAGATCGCCCAGGTGCCCCGCCGGTTACGGGTGTTCGGCGGTCAGGTAGCGCTGGATGGTGGGGGCCAGCCAGGCGACGACCTCTTCGCGGGGGAGGGCGGCGGCGGGCGGCAGGATCAGGATGTAGCGCAGCAGGCCCATGCCGACCAGCTGGGAGCCGATCAGTGCCGCGCGGGAGTCGAGCTCTTCCGGTACCGGGCAGATGGCGGCGAGCGCCGGTTTGATCTGCCCGGTGAAGACGCCGAGCAGCCGCTCGGCGCCGGCTTCGTTGGTGACGGCGACGCGCACCATCCCGGTCAGCGCCTCGTCGTGCTCCCAGCGGGCGAGGAAGTGCCGTACGAGCTGCTCGCCGCGCTGGTCGCGCGGCACGGCCGACAGGTCGGGCAGCCGCAGGTCTATCTCGGAGGCGGCCGCGAACAGGCCCGCCTTGTTGCCGTAGTAGCGCATGACCATCGAGGGGTCGATGCCGGCGTCCCGGGCGATGGCGCGGATGGTGGCGCGCTCGTAGCCGTCGGCGGCGAAGCGGTCGCGGGCGGCGTCGAGGATCGCGGCGCGGGTGGCGTCGGAGCGGCGGGGGCGGTCCTGGGGCTCGGCGGGGGCGGTGTCGACCATGCCCGCGACTGTAGGCCAACGCCCGTTGACTTGCCAGGAAGCCGGGCCTATCGTTGCCAACAAGCGTTGACCAACATGCGTTGACCAACACGCGTTGGCATAGGAGGCGGCCATGACCCGCAAGCCCGGCAACACCAACGACCAGGACTCCCCACGCACCACCGCGAGCAGCGACGTCATCGTCGTCGGCGCCGGCCCCACCGGACTGCTGCTCGCCGGCGACCTCGCCGTCGCCGGACTGCGCGTCACGCTGCTGGAGCGCCGCGCCCCCGGAATCAGCAACCTCACCCGTGCGATGGCCGTGCACGCCCGCAGCCTCGAACAGCTCGACGCCCGCGGCCTCGCCGACGAACTCGTCGCGACCGGCCACCCGCTGGCGCGCCTGCGGCTCTTCGCCGCCGCCGACATGCAGCCGTCCCGGCTGCCTTCCCGCTTCCCGTTCGTGCTGATCACCCCGCAGTACGAGGTCGAAGCGCTGCTGGAGCGGCGCGCGCGGCAGGCCGGCGTCACCTTCCGGTACGGGGCCCGTGTGACCGGCCTGGAGCAGGACGCCGACGGCGTCGACGTCCGCGTACAGGAGGAGGACGGGGCCGCCACGACGTACCGCGCGGCCTACCTCGTCGGCACGGACGGCGTGCGCAGCACCGTCCGCCAGTCCCTCGGCCTGCCCTTCCCCGGCCGGACCGTGGTGGACTCCGTCGTGCTCGCCGACGTACGGCTCGACGAGCGGCCCGACGTCCCGCTCGTCGCCAACGCCACCGACGACGCCTTCGCGCTCATCAGCAACTTCGGCGACGGCTGGTACCGCGTCATCGGCTGGGACCAGCGCCGCCGGGTCCCCGAGGACACCCCCGTCGAGGCCGACGAACTCCGCGAGTACATGCGCCTCGCGCTCGGCAGCGACTACGGCCTGGGCGAGGTCCGCTGGACGTCCCGCTTCCACAGCGACGAGCGCCAGGTCCCCCGGTACCGCGTCGGCCGCGCCTTCCTCGCCGGCGACGCCGCGCACGTCCACTCCCCGGCCGGCGGCCAGGGCATGAACACCGGACTCCAGGACGCCGCCAACCTCGGCTGGAAGCTGGCCGCGGTGCTGCGCGGCGACGCGGCCGACAGCCTGCTGGACAGCTACCACGCCGAACGCCACCCGGTCGGCAAGATGGTGCTGCGCAGCAGCGGCGCCGTCATCCGGCTGGCGCAGCTGCGCAGCAAGCCGCAGCGGGCGCTTCGCGCGACGCTCGCCCGGCTGCTGAACTCGGTGCCGCCGCTCGCGGACCGGGCGATGCTGTCGATCAGCGGCGTGGGCATCGCGTACAAGGCCGGGCGCGGCGCCCATCCGCTCGCGGGCAAGCGCGCCCCCGACCTGCGGCTGGCCGGCGGCACCCGCCTGTACGAGGCGCTGCGCGGCGGCGGGTTCGTGCTCGTCACACCGGCGGACGAGGCTCCGGCGGCGGGCACGGACGGCACCGGTTCGCGGCTCGTACGGGCCTCGTGGGACAGCGACCGGCGGACCGCGCTCCTCGTACGGCCCGACGGCTACATCGCCTGGGCCACCGACGCGGCCGACCCGGACGTACGCGCCGAGGCCCTGCGCTGCGCGCTCGCCTGCTGGACGGGCGCGGGCAGCGCCACCGGCCGCGGCGCCGACGCCCTGAGCGCCGCCGCGGCGTGAACACCGCGCGGAAGCGCTCCCGGTGCGGCCCGCGTGGGCCCGTCCCCCGGCCATGAACGGGGGACGGGCCCACGCCGTCCTGTGCACCCGGCCGTCCCCGGGCCGGGCGGACGGACGCTTGCCGGGCCTGGCGGCGAAACCGGATCCCGCAGCTGCCCGGTTACCGCCGCCCGCCACCGAAGAATGTGCGGCCGCCGCGCGGTGCCCGGTGAATCCGCCCGCGCATTCACCGGGCGCACCGGGTACATCGCGTACGCCGGAAGTGCCGCGGGGAATTCGAGGTGGTCCACCGGTTGTGTACCGATCAACGGAAAACCGCGCTTTCCCGCGCCGTCCGCACCCGCCGACCGGTCTGTCGCCCCCCGGTTAAAAGGGGAATCTAGGGACCCATCTACGCCGTGACAAGGGGGCCCGCCTGGGCATGTGACGCACCGTACGATTTTTGGCCAGTGGTTCGCCGTTCATCCGGCCGGGGTTGTTCGTGCGCCCGCCTTTCCCGTCAATCCCCGCTTCCGGACAACCTCACCGGCCGTATACGGCGCCGCCCGCCGGGTCAGCCGACGATGTGCCGCAAATAGGCCCGCGGGTCGGTGAGATAGCGGCGCCAGTGGTCGACGAGGGCCAGCTCGTCCCAGGCCACCGAGCGCATGCCGTGCTCACCGACCTCGATTATCTCCGCGCCGGGCAGCGCGGTGAGCAGCGGCGAGTGGGTGGCACAGACGATCTGGGCGCCGGTACGGCTCAGCTCGTGCATCAGCCCGGCCAGTTCCAGGCACGAGGAGAAGGACAGGGCGGCCTCGGGCTCGTCCATCACGTACAGGCCCGGCTGGCGGAACCGCTCCCTGAACGCCATCAGGAAGCCCTCGCCGTGGCTCATCTCCTCCGGCACGCCCGACAGGCCCGCCCTGCCCAGCGCGTCGAACGCGGTCTCGGCCCGCAGGAAGAACCCGCGCCGGCGGGTGCGCGGCCCGCGCAGCATCCGGCGGCCCGCCATCGTCGGGTCGAAGCGGATGGCGCTGCCCAGCTCGGAGGGCGCGCGCGAGCTCGCGTACTTGTAACCGGCTGCGCCACCGTACGAATCGAGGCCGAAGCCCTCCGCCAGGGCTTCGGCCAGTGTCGACTTTCCGGAGCCGTTCTCCCCCACGAGAAAGGTGACCGGCGCGCCGAATTTCAGCCCGTCCGCGACCAACCGGCGCACGCAGGGAACCGTCCAGGGCCAGCTCTCCCCGGCCTCCGCCGCCTCTTCCGCGGAGAAATCCACGTATGCGCGTTCGATGAGCATGTCTCGAAGCTCTCACACGGCACTGACAACGGCCCCGGACCGCCACGCCCGGCCCGTCCGCCGCACCCGTCCTTACGCTGGTCACATGCTCACCCTCCGCTCCGCCGCCCTCTTCCTCCTCGCCGCCCTCTTCGAGATCGGCGGCGCCTGGCTCGTCTGGCAGGGCGTACGCGAGCACCGCGGCTGGGTGTGGATCGGCGCCGGGGTGCTCGCCCTCGGCGTGTACGGGTTCGTCGCCACGCTCCAGCCCGACGCCGACTTCGGCCGCATCCTCGCCGCGTACGGCGGCGTCTTCGTCGCGGGCTCGCTGGCCTGGGGCATGATCGCGGACGGCTACCGCCCGGACCGCTGGGACGTGCTCGGCGCGCTGGTCTGCCTCGCCGGCATGGCCGTGATCATGTACGCGCCGCGGGGCCGCTGACCCGCATATCCTGCGTACACGTACCACCGAGCCCGCAGCCCGCCGCGCCCGAGGAGCCGCTTCATGACCGCCGTACCCGCCGCCCGTACCGCCGTCGTCACCGGAGCGAGCAGCGGCATCGGCGCCGCGACCGCCCGCCGGCTGGCCGCCGAGGGCTACCGCGTGGTGCTCGCCGCCCGCCGCAAGGACCGCATAGCGGAACTGGCCGCCGAACTGCCCGACGCCGAGGCCCACCCCCTCGACGTCACCGACCGCGCGGCCGTCGACGCCTTCGCCGCCCACCTCCGGGAGCGCCACGGCTCCGTGGACGTCCTCGTCAACAACGCGGGCGGCGCTCTCGGCGCCGACCCCGTCGCGACCGGCGACCCGGCCGACTGGCGCACGATGTACGAGGTCAACGTCCTCGGCGTCCTCAACGTCACCCAGGCCCTGCTGCCGGCCCTGACCGCCTCGGGCGACGGCACCGTCGTGATCGTCTCCTCGACCGCGGGCCACGGCACCTACGAGGGCGGCGGCGGCTACGTCGCCGCCAAGCACGGCGCGCACGTCATCGCCGAGACGCTCCGGCTGGAGCTGTGCGGCGAGCCCGTCCGCGTCATCGAGATCGCGCCCGGCATGGTCAAGACGGACGAGTTCGCCACCACCCGCTTCCGCGGCGACACCGCCAAGGCGGCCAAGGTGTACGAGGGCGTCGCCGAGCCGCTCACCGCCGACGACGTCGCCGACACCATCGGCTGGGCCGTCACCCGCCCGGCCCACGTCAACGTCGACCTCCTCGTCGTCCGCCCCCGCGCCCAGGCGTCCAACACCAAGGTGCACCGGGCCTCCTGAGGCCGCGGGAGCCGGGCCGCCGCGGCCGGGACCGCCGTCGCGCGGGCCGTATCAGCGCGCGAACTTCTCGACGGCGGCCGCGGTGACCGGGGTGAAGAAGTTGACGAGGTTGCCGTCGGGGTCGCGGAACAGGAGCGCGCGGTTGCCCCAGGGCATCGTGGTGGGCTCGTTGACGAAGTCCGTGACGAAGCTCTTCAGGTTCCGGTACACGCCGTCGACGTCGTCCACGAGGAATTCCAGGATGACGCTGCGGTTGTCGGCCGGGCGTGCGGAGCCGGGCGCGAACAGCGGGACGGTACGGGTGCTGCCGATCGCGAGGGTGGCCGAAGCGGTCCGCAGCTCGGCGAAGTCCTCGGTGGACCAGCTCGCCCGCACTCCGGTGGCGCGCTCGTAGAAGGCGACGAGGCGGGCGACATCCTCGGTGATGACGCGGATCGAGACGAAGTCCATGGGTTTTCTCCTGGTCGGTCGGTGCTGCTGACCAGAGGCTACGAGCGATACCGGACAGAACCCGCCCGGTATCGCGGGGAGACTGGTTCCCATGACCCGACCCATCGCACGCGTCCTCACCCTGCTGGAACTCCTCCAGGTGGGCGACGTCAGGACCGTGGCCGAACTCGCCGACCGGCTCGGCGTCGACGAGCGCACGGTGCGCCGGTACGCCGACCACCTCGTCGACCTCGACGTGCCCGTCGAGTCGGTACGCGGCCGCTACGGCGGCTACCGGCTCGCCCCCGGCTACCGCATGCCCCCGCTCATGCTGAGCGACGACGAGGCGCTGGCCGTGCTGCTCGGCCTGGTCGCGGGGCGGCGGACCGGCCTGACGACGACCGCGGGCACGGCGGGCGAGACGGCGGCCGCCAAGATCCGGCGGGTGCTGCCGGCCCGGCTCGGCCGCCGGCTCGACGCGGTACTCGGCTCCCTCGCCTTCACGGCACCGTCCGGCGAAGAGGCCGCCCCGAAGGCCGCGGTCCTGCTCCCGGTCGCCGACGCGGTACGCCACCACCGGCCGGTCTCCATCCGGTACACCGCCGCCGACGGGCGCCGCAGCGAACGCACCCTGCACCCGTACGGGCTCGTCGCCCACTCGGGCAGGTGGTACGTGACGGGAGCCGACCCCGCGATCGGCGAGCACCGGACCTTCCGGCTGGACCGCATCACCGACGCGCGGCCCCTGCCCGGCTCGTTCGAACCGCCCGAGGGCCCCGGCCCGGCGGAACGCGTCCTGACCGGCCTCGCCACCGCCCCGTACCGGCACGAGGTGGTGCTGCGCGTCCTGGGGACGGCCGAGCAGATCCGCTCCCGGCTGCCCGCGGCCCTCGCCGTCGTGACGGAGCCGCCGGCCGGGGAAAGCGCGGGCGCGGACCCCGGGCACTGGTGCCGCGTCGAGCTGCGCGCCGAACGGCTCGACTGGCTGCCCGCCGTGCTCGCGTCACTGGACCTGCCGTTCGCCGTCGAGCGGCCCGACGAGCTCCGGGACCTGGTGGCCGGGTTCGCCGAACGGCTCATGCGGTCGGCCCGGCGGGAGCCGTAAGAGCTTGCAGGAGCGGTAAGGACTGTGGGAGCGGTAAGGGCCGCGGTCCCGAATAATCGTTGGCGCACCACCGGCGTCCGCCCGTACCGTGCTGTACGCCATCGCACGTGAACCTCTCGGGCCCCGCCCTGGAAAGCAGTGATTATGCCCCGGCCGGCGCTGAGCGCGCCTCACCACCGCGCGGACGAAACCCGCCGCTGAACCTCTTTTTCACCGGACGCCGTCCGCCGCCCTGACGACCGAGGCCGCTCGGCCTGCTCCCGCCGCCATCGCAACCACGCTTTCCGGCAAGGAGTCCCCGAGTGCTGTCCAACAGCTCCAACGGTTCCAACAAATCCCACAGTTCCAGCAGTTCCAGCCCGCTCCCCCGCACCGACACCTTCACCTGCGTCCGGTGCGGTCTGACCGTCACCACGCTCGCCCCCGACGGCAGCCGCCGCAACCACTGCCCCAGCTGCCTGCACTCCCAGCACGTGTGGGACGCGGTCGAGCACGCCCCTTCCGCGTGCCGGTCGCGGATGTCGCCCATCGCCATAGCGGTGCTCCGCAACAACGACTGGATGGTCGTCCACCGGTGCACCCGCTGCGACGAGCTGACCTCCAACCCCGTCTCACCGGACGACAACCAGCTGATCCTGATGCGGATGGCGGTCCGGCCGCTGGCCCAGCCGCCGTTCCCGCTCGAAGCGTTCGGCGACCTGTAGGGCGGGGAGCGACGACATGCCACGACGCAGCAACCCCGGCCAACGGCGCCGCGCCCAGCGGCCCAAGGACGTCCTGCACGGCCCCGGCGGCACGCCGGGAGACGCGTTCCGCTGTCTGGGCTGCCGCCTGGAAGTGCCTTTGGCCGCACCGGGCACCGCGCACCGCAACCACTGCCCGCACTGCCTGACCAGCCGCCACGTGGACCGCCGCGTCCCGGGCGACCGGTCGGCGGAGTGCGGCGGCCGGATGCGGGCGCTGTGCCTGACCACCCGCCAGAACGGCGAATGGCTGCTGGTCCACCAGTGCCTGGCCTGCGGTGAGCTGAGCACCAACCGCACCGCGGGCGACGACAACGCGCTGGCCCTCGTACGCCTGGCCGTCCGCCCCCTGGCGGACACCAGCAGGCCCGTACGGGCACTGATCACCCTGTGAACGCCAGGGCCCCGGACCGGGGAAACCGGTCCGGGGCCCTGGCCCGGGGGCGCGCGTGATCAGCCCTTCACACACACCACCTGCTTGAGCTTGGCCACGACCTCCACCAGGTCCCGCTGCTGGTCGATGACCTTCTCGATGGGCTTGTACGCGCCCGGGATCTCGTCCACCACGCCGGAGTCCTTGCGGCACTCCACACCCCGGGTCTGCTCCTCCAGGTCCCGCGTCGAGAAACGCTTCTTCGCGGCGTTGCGGCTCATCTTCCGGCCGGCGCCGTGCGAGGCCGAGTTGAAGGACGCGGCGTTGCCGAGGCCCTTGACGATGTACGAACCGGTGCCCATCGAGCCCGGGATGATGCCGTACTCACCGCTCCCGGCGCGGATGGCGCCCTTGCGCGTCACGAGCAGGTCCATGCCGTCGTACCGCTCCTCCGCCACGTAGTTGTGGTGGCAGGAGATGACCGGCTCGAACACCGGCCTGGCCTTCTTGAACTCCTTGCGGACGACATCCTGGAAGAGGGCCATCATGATCGCGCGGTTGTGCTTGGCGTACTCCTGGGCCCAGAAGAGGTCGTTGCGGTACGCCGCCATCTGCGGGGTGTCCGCGATGAAGACGGCGAGGTCCCGGTCGACCAGGCCCTGGTTGTGCGGCAGCTTCTGCGCCTGGCCGATGTGGAAGTCGGCCAGCTCCTTGCCGATGTTGCGGGAGCCGGAGTGCAGCATCAACCAGACCGAGCCGGCCTCGTCGAGGCAGAACTCGATGAAGTGGTTGCCACCGCCGAGCGAGCCCATCTGCTTGACGGCACGCTCCTCACGGAACCTGACCGCTTCCGCCACCCCGCCGAAGCGGCTCCAGAAGTCGTCCCAGCCGCTCGTCGGCAGGCCGTGCAGGCGGCCCGGGTCCACCGGGTCGTCGTGCATCGCCCGCCCGACCGGAATGGCCTCCTCGATCTTGGAGCGGAGGCGGGACAGGTCGCCGGGAAGATCGTTGGCGGTGAGCGAGGTCTTCACGGCGCTCATCCCGCAGCCGATGTCGACACCGACGGCCGCCGGGCAGACCGCCCCGTGCATGGCGATCACCGAGCCGACCGTCGCACCCTTGCCGTAGTGCACGTCAGGCATCACGGCCAGGCCCTTGATCCATGGCAGGGTGGCGACGTTGTGCAGCTGCTGCATGGCCGCGCCCTCGACCGTGGACGGGTCCGTCCACATCCGGATCGGAACCTTGGCCCCGGGTACTTCGGTATACGACATGACTTCCTCATTCCCCCGAAAATCCATAAAAAGCAAAAGCCGGACAAGCGACCTGATCAAGGACAGGGAACCGGCGTGTGCGGCAGAACGTGCGGTAGACATTGTGTTCATCTGCCGTCAGGCCGCAGCAACCAGATTTCCCCACGGAAGGAGCCGGGTACGGTGCAGCGAAGGTCGTTCGTACCGGGTGCCGCGCTGGTGACCGCGGCCACGCTGGCCGCCACCCTCACCGCCTGCTCCGGGAGCTCCGGCTCCGGCCGCACCGCCGACGACACCAAGAGCGGCGACTCGGCCGCCATGGCGCAGTCCGCCGAGCCCGGCAAATACAAGACGCTCCCCGAACCCTGCCGCCTCCCCTCCAAGAACACCCTGCGCAAGATGCTCCCGCCCAGCGCCACGGAGCAACCCCAGGACGCCGAGAAGGTCTACGCGGGCACCGCCGACATCACGTACGACACGGACCGGCGCGTCGGCTGCCGCTGGAAGCGCGAGGCCCCCGAAGGCACCCGCCACCTCAGCCTCGACTTCGAGCGGGTGGTCTCCTACGACCCCGCCGTCAGCGACGACGACAAGGCGCAGAGCGTCTACGCCAAGAAGGAACTGGCCGCCAAGCTGCCAGCGGGACCCGGCACCTCCTCCCCGCCGCCGTCCGCCAAGACGCCCGGCGACGCCGGCTCCGGCGCGGCGGACGACAAGGAGGGCGGCAAGGGCACGGACGGCGGCAAGGCGTCCCCCGCGGTCTCGGGCTCCCCCGTCCCGCCCACGGGCTCGCCGAGCGACGACCCGAGCTCCACGCCCGGCGCCGGCACCGCACCGCGCGTCCTGGACGGCCTCGGCGACGCCGCCTTCCTCAACGACAAGCTGATCACCGCGGACAGCGGCGTGCACCGCGACGTCACGGTCGTCTTCCGCTCCTCGAACGTGATCGTGACCATCACGTACGACCAGTGGTCGACCGACAAGGCGGCGCTGCCGGACAGCAAGGACCTCCAGGACAAGGCCCAGGCACTGGCCCAGGAGCTGACCGACCACTTCAACGAATAGTCCGGTTCGTCCGGCGAGTAACGTCACGAATCGCCCTCCGCCCGTGCCGTGCCGCGTACCGTGAGCCCCCGAGCCCCCGCGTGGCAACGCCGCCGCGCGCCCCGAAGGACGTACCGCACGCGGTACCCGACGGCGTCCTACCGACGCGCCGAACGACGACGAACAGCGAAGGAACCATGCACCGTTCAGCCAAGCGCCTCGCCAGCCTCCTCGCCTGCGCAGCCGTACCGGTGATGCTCGTCGCCGGCTGCTCCTCCGACGACTCCGGCAAGAAGGACCAGGGCGGCGCCTCGAAGTCCGCCTCGCCCGGCAAGAGCGGCGGCAGCGCCAGCGCCTCGCCCAGCGTCAAGCCAGCCAAGATGAAGAAGCTGCCCAACCCCTGCCAGTCCCTGTCCAAGGACACGATCAAGAAGCTGGTGCCCAAGACCGAGAACGCGGACGGCGAGCAGGGCAAGTCCGCCAACGCCATGGCCCGCGGCTACTGCGCCTGGAAGAGCTCCGAGGACAAGGGCGTGGACGGCACCCAGTACCGCTGGCTGGACGTCGGCTTCCAGCGCTACGACTCCGACCCGACCGCGGGCACCGGCGAGAAGCGCGCCACCGACTTCTACCGGAAGCAGGTCGACACGGCCAAGGCCACCCAGGGCGCCGAGAACGTCAAGACCGGCGCGGTCGACGGCGCCGGCGACGAGTCGGCCTGGATCACGTACGACCTGAAGAAGGACGGCAGCGTCTCCAAGAACCAGACGGTGGTCGCCCGCACCGCCAACGTCGTGGTCACCGTCAACTACAACGGCGCGGGCCTGGCAGGCGCCGACGCCCCCGACCCCAGCGACCTCCTGGAGCTCGCCGTGCCCGCCGCCAAGGAAGCCGTCGCCGCGGTCGGCAAGGCCAACCAGTAACCACCACCCGGTCCTCCCCGGCCCCGGCTTGACGCGTGTGCCAGGCTGAGCGCCCACACAGCGACACAGTCAGCCGAAGCCGGGGAGGGATCGCGGGTGCCCGCGACGACACACGCGACGCGCTTGAGCCGTACCCACCGCATCCTGATCGGCGTGGTCGTCGCCGGCGCGGCCCTGATCGCCGCGATCGGCTTCGCCGGCTCCTACACGGCCGTCCGCGACCTCGCCGAACGCAAGGGCTTCGGCGCCTTCTCCGCCGTCTTCCCCCTCGGCATCGACGCGGGCATCGTGGTCCTGCTGGCCCTGGACCTCCTCCTGACCTGGACCCGCATCCCGTTCCCCCTGCTGCGCCAGACCGCCTGGCTGCTGACCGCCGCCACCATCGCCTTCAACGGCGCGGCCGCCTGGCCCGACCCGCTCGGCGTCGGCATGCACGCAGTGATCCCGGTGCTCTTCGTGGTCGCCGTCGAGGCCGCCCGGCACGCCGTCGGCCGGATCGCCGACCTCACCGCAGACAAGCACATGGAGGGCGTCCGGCTCGCCCGCTGGCTGCTGGCGTTTCCCTCCACGTTCCGGCTGTGGCGCCGGATGAAGCTGTGGGAGCTGCGGTCGTACGACGAGGTGATCAAGCTGGAGCAGGACCGGCTGGTCTACCGGACGCGGCTGCGGGCCCGGTACGGGCGGGCGTGGCGGCGGCGGGCGCCGGTGGAGGCGCTGATGCCGCTGCGGCTGGCGCGGTACGGGGTGCCGCTGTCCCAGACGGGCGCGGCGGGGCTGGCGGCGGCGGGGATCGAGGCGGGGCCGGGTGCCGGGGCTCCGCCGCTTGAGGCGGCCGCTCCCGAGACTCCCGTGCCCCCGCCTCCCGTGCCCCCGGAACCCGCGCACGAAGAGTCGCGGGCCGAACCGGAGTCGCCCGCCCCTGACCGCCCGCCGGTCCCCGAGGAAGCCGCCGCCGAACACCCCGCGCACGGCGGCCGGTTGAGTGTGCCCGTCGCTCCCGGTCGCAAGCGGCCGCTCGGGGGTACGGCCGGGCCGCTGCCCATTCCGGAGCCGCGCACCGCCCCGGCCCCGGACGCGCCGGGGGCCGGGCCCGAGCCCGCCGGACGCGAGCCCGGGCCCGGCCCCGGGCTCCCCGACGACGTGCCGCGCGACGAGGCGTACTATGCCGCCTTCCGCGCGTTCGTCGCCGAGAAGAACGACTTCCCCGACTCCCGGCAGTTCGGCCGGTACCTGCTGGACGCGTACGGCGTCACCGGGCGCGAGGGCGGGCCCCTCAGCGAGGGCTACCTGCGGACCTTCGTGCGCGACTTCCGGCAGCGGTTCCGCGAGGACATGGAGACCGCCGAGCACATTCCGTAGCTCCCGGCGGGCCGGCCGCGCTCAGTGCCGCCTTATCGGGCGGCGGCCCGGCGGCTGGGACGGTTCGGGGCGGGCGGCCAGTTCGGGGATCTCGCGTTTCTGGGGGCTCTTGTCGGAGACGGTGAGCGGTTCGTCGTAGTGCCGTATTTCCAGCGGCGCCCCTTCGACCAGCGTGTATGTCGCCGTCGGGCCGGTGATCTCCACCCGCAGCCGCCGTCCCAGCACCTGTACCGAGAACGCCAGGCGGCTGAGCTTCTCGGGGAGGCGGGGCGCGAAGGACAGGGCCTGGCCGGTGTGCCGCATGCCGCCGAAGCCGGCGACGAGGGCGACCCAGGTGCCGGCGAGCGAGGCGGTGTGCAGCCCGTCGCGGGTGTTGTTCTCCAGGTCCTGGAGGTCCATCAGCGCCGCTTCGCCCAAGTAGTCGTAGGCGAGGCGCAGATGGCCGACCTCGGCGGCCATGACGGCCTGGACGCACGCGGACAGGGAGGAGTCGCGTACGGTCAGCGGCTCGTAGTAGGCGAAGTTGCGCGCCTTCTCGTCCGCGTCGAAGCAGTCGCCGCGCTTGTACAGGGCGAGCACCAGGTCGGCCTGCTTGACGACCTGCTTGCGGTACAGGTCGAAGTAGGGGAAGTGCAGCATCAGCGGGTACTGGTCCGGGCGCGTACCGGCGAAGTCCCAGGTCTGGTGGGTGGTGAAGCCGGCCGACTGCTCGTGCACCCGCAGATTGCGGTTGTACGGCACGGCCACCGCCTCGGCCGCGTCCCGCCACGACGCGCTCTCCTCGTCGTCGACGCCCAGCGCCTCGGCCTCCCTGGGGTGCCGTTCGACCACGTCGGCGGCGGCCCGCAGGTTCGCCTGGGCCATGAGGTTGGTGTAGACGTTGTCGTCCGCGACGGCGCTGTACTCGTCGGGCCCGGTGACGCCGTCGATGTGGAACGTGCCGTGGTGGTCGTGCTGGCCCAGCGAATGCCACAGCCGGGCGGTCTCCACCAGTATCGGTACGGCGGTCTCCCGCTCGAACTCCTCGTCGCCGGTGGCGCGGACGTAGCGTACGACCGCGTCGGCGATGTCGGCGTTCACGTGGAACGCGGCGGTGCCGGCCGGCCAGTACGCCGAGCACTCCGAGCCTTCGATGGTCCGCCAGGGAAACGCCGCGCCCCGGAGCCCGAGTTGTTTCGCCCTTTCGCAGGCGGCGCCCATCGTGTCCTGCCGCCAGCGCAGCGCCTCGGCGACGGCGGCGGGCGAGGTGTACGTGAGCATCGGCAGGACGAACGTCTCGCTGTCCCAGAAGGTGTGGCCGTCGTAGCCGGACCCGGTCAGGCCCTTGGCGGGGATGGCGCGCTGTTCGGCCCGCGCGCCCGCCTGGAGGACGTGGAAGAGCGCGAAGCGGACGGCCTGCTGGATCTCCGCGTCGCCGTCCACCTCGACGTCCGCGCGGTCCCAGAAGTCGTCCAGGTACGCGCGCTGCTGGTCGACCAGCCCCTGCCAGCCGGTGCTGCGGGCGCCGGCGAGCGCCGCGTCCACCTGGTCCCGCACCGCGGGCAGCGAACGCGCGCCGGACCAGCCGTACGACACGGTCTTCTCCAGGCGCAGCCGCTGGCCCTGTTTCAGCAGCGAGGTGACGGTGAAGCGCGCGACGTCGTCTCCGCTCTCGCTGTCGGTACGCGTGGCGCCCTCGGGTCCTTCGACGATGTGGTCGGCGGCGGCCGCCACCCGCAGCCCGCTGCGGCGGGTGCGGTGGATCAGCCGCAGGCGCGCGTCCGAGGAGAAGTGCTCCTCCGGCTCCAGCGGGTTGTGCAGCGCCGAGGAGACCCGCGGGTCGCCGCCGGACTCGGGCAGCTGCTCGTTGGTGACGAGTTCGGACTGCACCACGACGCGGACCTCGGAGTCCAGGGGCTCGACCTCGTAGGCGACGGCGGCGACGGCCCGCTGTGTGAAGGAGACCAGGCGGGTGGAGGTCACCCGTACGGTGCAGCCGGCCGGCGAGGTCCATTCGCAGATGCGGCGCAGCGTCCCGGCGCGCAGGTCCAGCACGCGTTCGTGGGAGCGCAGCCGCCCGTAGCGCAGGTCGAACGGTTCGTCGTTGACCAGCAGCCGGATCAGCTTGCCGTTGGTGACGTTGATGACGGTCTGCCCGGACTCGGGGTAGCCGTAGCCGGCCTCGGCGTACGGCAGCGGGCGCAGCTCGTGGACGCCGTTGAGGTAGGTGCCGGGCAGGCCGTGCGGCTCGCCCTCGTCCAGGTTGCCGCGCCAGCCGATGTGCCCGTTGGACAGGGCGAAGACGGACTCGCTCTGCGGCAGCACGTCCAGGTTGAGGTCGGTCTCGCGCAGCACCCAGGGGTCGCAGGCGTACGAGGAGTGGGTGATCATGCGGTGGCGTCCCCCTTCAACAGCTCGGCGAGGTCCTCGACGACGACGTCGGCCCCGTGCTTGCGCAGCGCCTCGGCCTGGCCGACCCGGTCGACGCCGACGACATATCCGAAGTGGCCGGCGCGCCCGGCGTCCATGCCCGCGAGGGCGTCCTCGTAGACGACCGCACGCGCGACGGTGACGCCCAGTTCCCTGGCCGCTTCCAGGAAGGTGTCCGGGTGCGGTTTGCCGGGCAGCTTGCGCTCGGCGGCCACGATCCCGTCGATCCGTACGTCGAACAGCCCCTCCATGTTCACCGACGCGAGCACTTCGCGGCAGTTGGCGCTGGAGGAGACGACGGCGGTGGCCAGTCCGCGGTCGCGGACGGCCTGCACGTAGCGGCGGGAGCCTTCGTACGCCTCGGCGCCCTGTTCGCGGAGCTTGGCCAGCAGCAGTTCGTTCTTGCGGTTGCCCAGCCCGTGCACGGTGTCGCGGTCGGGCGGGTCGTCGGGGCCGCCCTCCGGCAGTTCGATGCCGCGGGAGGCGAGGAAGGTGCGGACGCCGTCGGCGCGGGGCCGCCCGTCCACGTACTCGTCGTAGTCGGAAACCGGGTCGAAGGGGGTGAATCCGGGTCCGTCGCGGTGGCGCAGGAAGTCGTCGAAGGCTTCTTTCCAGGCGGCCGTGTGGACGACGGCCGTCTTGGTGAGGACGCCGTCGAGGTCGAACAGGCAGGCGCGGATGCCGTCCGGCAGGCCGAGTGAGGTCAGCGAATCCGTCATGGAAGACGAGTCCCCGCCCGATGTTCTTCGTATGTCTGTTCCGGCCATTTCCCGCCCGGAACGCGGCCGGGCGGCGGGCGGCAGCGGAGGCCGGCGGGCCGCTACGCCCCGGGGCCCACACGCTTCCTGCGCTTCTTGTCCGCCTCCTCCCACGCGATGAGGGCCAGGCCGACCGCCGCCATCCCGGCGTACGCGAGCGTCGGCAGGTCGAACCAGTGCGGCAGGATGCCCCAGCCCGTGCCGTCCGTGAAGGTCCGGCCGAGGGCGCCCATGGCCCCCTGGATCAGGACGATGATTCCGATGATTCCTCGCATGGAACCACCATCACGCGAGCGGCCCCGGGGATCGTCGTCCCCGGGGCCGAAACGGCACTCATTCGAAAGTCGCAGCCGCGCGGTCGGCAGCCTCATCCCCGCCCGCGCACCACGCCGCTCAGTCAGGCGCCGGTCACTCAGGCGCCGGTCACTCGGACACCGGTCGCCCGGACACCAGCCGCTCAGACACCGGTCACTCAGGCGCCGAGCAGCTTGCGCACGCGGTCCGCGCCGACCGCCAGCAGCAGCGTGGGCAGGCGCGGGCCGGTGTCGCGGCCGACGAGCAGGTTGTAGAGCAGCGCGAAGAACGAACGCTGCGCCACCTTCAACTCCGGCGTCGGCTTGGCGTCCGGCGTCAGACCGGCCTGGATCTTCGGCACGCCGTAGACGAGCGTGGTCAGCCCGTCCAGCGACCAGTGCTCGTCCAGCCCGTCCAGCAGCAGCCGCAGCGACTCGCGGCCCTGCCCGTCGAGCGAGCCGAGCAGCTCCGCGTCCGGCTCGTCGCGCACGATCGTGCGCTGCTCGGCCGGGACCTGGGTGGCGATCCAGTACTCGGCCTTGTCCAGCCGGGGCCGGGTCTCGTCCAGGGACGTGACCGGGTCGGACGGGTCCAGCTCGCTGAGGATGCGCAGCGTCTGCTCGTCGTGCCCGCCGGTGATGTCCGCGACCGAGGCCAGCGTGCGGTACGGCAGCGGGCGCGGGGTGCGGGGCAGCTCGCCGGCGGCCGTGCGGACCGCGCGGGAGTGCGCGGCGGCGTCGGCGGGCAGCACCGAGCCGTCGGCGACCTTGGCCTCCAGCTTGTCCCACTCGTCGTAGAGCCGCTGGATCTCCTGGTCGAAGGCGATCTTGAAGGACTGGTTGGGCTTGCGGCGCGCGTACAGCCAGCGCAGCAGCGGCGCCTCCATGATCTTGAGCGCGTCGCCCGGGGTGGGCACGCCGCCCTTGGAGGAGGACATCTTGGCCATGCCGCTGATGCCGACGAAGGCGTACATCGGGCCGATGGGCTGCGCGCCGCCGAAGACCTCGCGCACGATCTGGCCGCCGACCACGAACGACGAACCCGGCGAGGAGTGGTCCACACCGGACGGCTCGAAGATCACGCCCTCGTACGCCCAGCGCATCGGCCAGTCGACCTTCCAGACCAGCTTGCCGCGGTCGAACTCGCTGAGCCGGACCGTCTCGCCGAAGCCGCAGGCCGTGCAGGCGTAGGTCAGCTCGGTCGTCTCCTCCACGTAGGAGGAGACGGTCGTCAGGTCCTTCTCGCACTGACCGCAGTAAGGCTTGTACGGGAAATAGCCCGCCGAGCCGCTGCTGCCGTCGTCCTCGGCCGCGGCGCCGGAGCCCTCGGCGGCCTCCAGCTCGGCTTCGTCGACCGGCTTCTGCGACTTCTTCGCGGGGGCCTTCTTGGTGCGGTACTGGCCGAGAATCGCGTCGATCTGCGCGCGGTGCTTCATCGCGTGCAGGATCTGCTCGCGGTAGGCACCGGAGGTGTACTGCTCGGTCTGGCTGATGCCGTCGTACTCCACGCCCAGCTCGGCGAGGGCCTCGACCATGGCGGCCTTGAAGTGCTCGGCCCAGTTCGGGTACGCGGAGCCGGCCGGGGCCGGCACCGACGTCAGCGGCTTGCCGATGTGCTCGGCCCACGACTCGTCGACGCCCGCGACGCCGGCCGGGACCTTGCGGTACCGGTCGTAGTCGTCCCAGGAGATCAGGTGGCGGACCTCGAAGCCCCGGCGGCGGATCTCGTCCGCGACCAGGTGCGGCGTCATGACCTCACGCAGATTGCCCAGGTGAATGGGGCCGGAAGGAGACAGGCCCGAGGCGCAGACGATCGGTTTGCCGGGCGCGCGGCGCTCCGCCTCGGCAACGACCTCGTCCGCGAACCTGGAGACCCAGTCGGTCTCGGTGCTCTGCTGAGCCACGATCGGCCCTTCCTCTTCTCACCACTCGACAAGCCTGACGGCCCCCATTCTCCCAGACGGAGCCGCGGCGGGATTTTCCCTGTGGAAAACCGAGGGAACCGCCGTGGGATACTCGCTGGCAAACCCTTTCCACACCAACGGAACGGCCTTCATTCCATGACTTCGGTCCCTTCCCTCGCAGCCACGGTCAACCAGCGCGTCGCGGACGCCCTCACGGCAGCCCTGCCGGAGGCCGGCGCCGCCGACCCGCTGCTGCGACGAAGCGACCGGGCCGACTTCCAGGCCAACGGCCTGCTCGCGCTGGCCAAGAAGCTCAAGGGCAACCCGCGCGAGCTGGCCGGCCAGGTCGTCGGGCAGCTCGCCGCCGGTGACGTGATCAAGGAGATCGAGGTCTCCGGCCCCGGCTTCCTGAACATCACCGTCAGCGACGAGGCGATCGTCCGTACCCTGGCCGCCCGCGCCGCCGACGACCGCCTCGGCGTCCCGTACGCCCAGAACCCCGGCACCACCGTCATCGACTACGCGCAGCCGAACGTCGCCAAGGAGATGCACGTCGGCCACCTGCGCTCCGCCGTGATCGGCGCCGCGATGGTGGAGATCCTGGAGTTCACCGGCGAGAAGGTGGTCCGCCGCCACCACATCGGCGACTGGGGCACCCAGTTCGGCATGCTCATCCAGTACCTGATCGAGCACCCGCACGAGCTGGACCACAAGAGCGGCGACGCCTCCGCCGAGGTCTCCGGCGAAGAGGCCATGTCCAACCTCAACCGCCTCTACAAGGCGTCGCGCGCCCTGTTCGACTCCGACGAGGAGTTCAAGGAGCGCGCCCGCCGCCGCGTCGTGGACCTCCAGGCCGGCGACGAGGAGACGCTCGCCCTGTGGCAGCGCTTCGTCGACGAGTCGAAGGTCTACTTCTACTCGGTCTTCAACAAGCTGGACATGGAGATCCGGGACGCGGACGTGGTCGGCGAGTCCGGCTACAACGCCATGCTGGAGGAGACCTGCCGCCTCCTGGAGGAGTCCGGCGTCGCGGTCCGCTCCGACGGCGCGCTCTGCGTCTTCTTCGACGACGTCAAGGGCCCGGACGGCAACCCGACCCCGCTGATCGTCAAGAAGTCCAACGGCGGCTACGGCTACGCGGCCACCGACCTGTCCGCCATCCGCGACCGCGTGCAGGGCCTGGGCGCGAACACCCTCCTGTACGTGGTCGACGCCCGCCAGTCCCTGCACTTCAAGATGGTCTTCGAGACCGCGCGCCGGGCCGGCTGGCTGGGCGACGACGTGCGGCCCGTACAGCTCGCCTTCGGCACCGTCCTCGGCAAGGACGGCAAGCCGTTCAAGACCCGTGAGGGCGAGACGGTGCGCCTGGTGGACCTGCTCGACGAGGCGGTGGAGCGGGCGACCGCCGTCGTCCGCGAGAAGGGCGAGAACATCGGCCTGACCGAGCAGGAGATCACCGAGAACGGCTTCCAGGTCGGTATCGGCGCCGTGAAGTACGCGGACCTGTCCACCTCGGCGTCCCGCGACTACAAGTTCGACCTGGACCAGATGGTCTCGCTCAACGGCGACACCAGCGTGTACATCCAGTACGCGTACGCCCGCATCCAGTCCATCTTCCGGCGCGCCGGGGACGCCGCGCCCAAGGCCCACCCGGAGCTGGAGCTGGCCCCCGCCGAGCGCGCGCTGGGCCTGCACCTGGACCAGTTCGCGGAGACCCTGGAGGAGGCGGCGACCGGCTACGAGCCCCACAAGCTGGCCGCGTACCTCTACCAGCTCGCCTCCCTCTACACGACCTTCTACGACCAGTGCCCGGTCCTCAAGGCCGAAGGCGGCGCCGAGCAGGTCGAGAACCGCCTGTTCCTGTGCGACCTGACGGCCCGCACCCTCCACCGCGGCATGGCGCTGCTGGGCATCCGCACGCCCGAGCGGCTCTGACGCCCCGCTGACACGTACGGACGAAGGCCCCGCCGGAACGGTTGGTTCCGGCGGGGCCTTCCCCATGTCCGCACGCGGTCGGTTTCGCCCGCACGCGGTCAGTTCTCGATCGGCTCCCACACATTCGTGTCGTATCGGTAGCCGTACGCCGGACGCCCCTTCATCGCACTGGTACGGAACGGCCTGCCGTGATCGTCCAGGCGCAGCGTGCCGCGCCGGCCGCCGCTGCTCCACTCCAGCTCCAGGTACCAGCTGACGTCGTTCGCCTCCGTGTGCGCGTCGACGTACAGCGCCTGCGGATCGGACGCCGAGACCTTGAACGGGAAGTCGGTCGCCGGGATCTTCCGGTCCCCCTGCTCGCCGGCGACCGGCCGCATCAGCGGCTGCGCCGCGTCCAGCCCGACGTCGAACGAGGCCGGGGTGAGCCCGCCGCCGCAGCCGTCGCCCATGGAGTACGCCGAGCCCCCCATCGCGGCCGTGCGCGTGGTGGTCCGAACGTTCAGCGAGTGCAGCACGACGGCCTCGTCACCGGTCCCCTGGACCGCCAGCGAAACCCGCAGATGGCCGCCGGGCACCCCGCCCAACGCGTTCGCCCAGCCGCGCGCGCTGACCCCGGTGGGCGGCGGCGGGACCTCGGTGGGCGGCTTGTCGAGCATGTACCAGCGGTCGCAGGGGTCGTCCCAGTTGTTCGTACGCACGTCGACGGTCAGCGGAGTACCGCTGCGCCGCGCGCTGCCGTCCGTGCCGGCACCGGTGGCGGCACCAGTGCCGGCACTGCTCGGATCCGCGGAGGCCGGCGCGCTGTCCTGCTTCGGCTTCCCGGTCGGCCCGGCGGACACCGAGGCGGAGGGGGACGGCGTACCGGAGGGACCACCATCCGGGACCGCGCCACGGCCGCCACTGTCCGGACGGTGGTCGGGCATCTTCGCCCTGGCCACCCCGGAGCTGCCCTCCCCGGAAGACGTCACACCGCTGACGACGACCGGAACGGCCAGCGCGAGGGCGGCAGTGCCGGCCAGGGCCCAGCGGAGCTTGGGGCGGGAGGGACGGGTGGAGCGGGTGGGGCGGCAGGTGGGGGTGGGTTCCGGGGTTGGGGGTTCCGGGGCGGGGTCGGGGGCGGGCGCGGGGGCAGGCTCCGGCACGGGCGCGGGCGCGGCCACGGGTGCGTCCTCCGCCTCCGGCTCCGGCTTCGCCTCCCCGGCCGGGGCCGCAACCGGGGGCGGAACCGGAGCGTCCCCCTCCACCCCCCGCCTCCCCCGCGCCGCATCCGCCAGGATCCACTGACGATGCAGCTCGACCAGTTCCTCGGGCTTCGCGCCGCACACCCGGGCCAGCCGCTCCACAGGCGCGTAGTCCGTGGGCACCGCGTCGCCGTTGCAGTAGCGGTGCAGTGTGGACGTACTCATGTGCAGGCGCTTCGCCAGGGCGCCGTAACTCAGCCCTGACCTCGTCTTCAACGAACGCAGCAGCGCCGCGAAATCGTCCGTACCGGAAGCCGTGCTCACCCTTCCCCCTCCTGCCGCATCCCATAACCGCGTTCCAGGGAACCCCCATTCCCGCTGGTCAGCGTACGCGCAATCGTTCCAGCGTCCCGGATGTTCCGCCGGGCGTTGTGCCCGGGACGGGACGTCACCCAGGCTGTGACCACCGACGACGCCCTGACCAGGGCCTTACCGGGGAGCCACCGTGCGGATCCGTTTCCGCTTTCCTCTCGAACCAGCCGATCTCGCGGCACTGGGCGTACTCGCCTTCTGTGTCGTCGTCATCACGGCCCTCGTACGCCAACTCTGACTTCCGCTCACTCCCGTACGCCCCAGGAGAAGCACCACCCATGCGCTCACGTCTCTTCACCACCCGTACCGCCCGTATCGCCGCCTCCGCCGCGGCCGTCGCCGCCGCGCTCTCGCTGACCGCGTGCGGCGGTGCCGAGGACGGCAAGAAGGCCGCCGGCGCCGACCGGCCCGCGGCCTCCCCCGCACCGGACTCCGCGGCCGGGTCCGCCCCTGTGGACGGAGCGGGCGGCTCGGACGGCTCGGGCGGTACGGGCGGCTCGGGCGGTACGGGCCCGTCGGCGAAGGCCCCCTCGGGAGCGGGCACGCACGCGGCCCCGGCCAAGACCGGCTCCGGCGGCAAGCACCACGCCGCTCCGAACGGCAAGTCGTCCACCACCTGCACCCCGGCCAACACCAAAGTGACCGTCTCCAAGCTCAGCCGCCCCATCAACCACCTGCTCCTCACCGTCACCAACACCGGCTCCACCCGCTGCGACGCCTACTACTACCCGGCCCTCCGCTTCGACGACGCCCAGGCGCCCACCGCGGTCATGGAGGACAGCCGGCCGCAGGCCGTGGTGTCCGTGGAGCCGGGCCGGTCCGCGTACGCGGCCGTCCGCGCGTCGGACCCGACCGGGGAGGCCGACGGGGGGAAGACGGCACACCGCCTCCAGGTGTTCTTCGCGAACCGCGACGGCGGCTACGGCGACCGCTCGACCCGCCTCACGCTCCCCAAGGACACGTACATCGACGACTCCGCCAAGGTCACGTACTGGCAGACCGAACTGGACGACGCCCTCTAACCGTCCTCCCCTCGGCCCTCGTGCCAGCGCAACCACCCCACCACCCCCAACGTCCCCACCAGCACAATCCAACCGGGGACTAGGGAAGGAACACCACCCCATGCGCAAGCCCACGTCGTCACTCACCCGACGGTCACTGCTCGGCGCCGGCCTCGGCCTCGGCGGCACACTCGCCCTCGGCACCACGCCGGCGAGCGCGGCCGGAGCCCGCACGCCCTCCCGGGCCACCGGGGCCGTCCACAAGCTCCGCCAGTTGGAGCGCGACCACCAGGCCCGCATCGGAGTCTTCGCCCTCAACCTCGCCACCGGCGCGTCCGTACTGCACCGCGCCCACGAGCGGTTCCCGATCTGCTCCGTCTTCAAGACGCTCGCCGTCGCGGCCGTACTGCGCGACCTGGACCACGACGGGACTCAGCTGTCCCGCGTGATCCACTACACCGAGGCCGACGTGAAGAAGGCCGGCCACACGCCCGTCACGTCGCAGCACATCGCCGACGGCATGTCCGTACGGGACCTCTGCGACGCGACGATCCGCTACAGCGACAACGCCGCCGCCAACCTCCTCCTGCGCGAACTGGGCGGCCCGACCGCCGTCACCCGCTTCTGCCGCTCCCTCGGCGACCCGGTCACCCGCCTCGACCGCTGGGAGCCGGAACTGAACTCGGCCGAGCCGGACCGCCGTACGGACACCACCACCCCGTACGCCATCGCCCGCACCTACCGCCACCTCGTCCTCGGCAACGCCCTGAACGGCCCCGACCGCGCCCTCCTGACCGACTGGCTGCTGCGCAACACCACCAGCACCGACCGGTTCCGCAAGGGGCTGCCGAAGGACTGGAAGGTGGCGGACAAGTCCGGCGGCGGCAGCACGTACGGAACGAGCAACGACGTAGCCATCGCCTGGACCCCCGACGGCGCCCCGCTCATACTCGCCGCCTTCACCCACAAGCCGACTCAACCCACCGCCGCGGGCGACACTCCCCTGATCATCAAAACCGCCACCGCCATGGCCGAGGCGATCCACCCGTCCTGACCTCGCCCGCCCCACAAACTGCCCCGCCCTCTCCCACGGCCGACCCCGGGGAGGGGGCGGGGCGCAAACCGTGATGCTCACCCAAGCCCGCGACAAGCCCCCTCATCCCCCAACTCGAACCACATCACCTTGCCGCCCCCCGACCCCAGCGCCCCCGACCCGTACGCGAACCCCCCATAACTCTCAGCGCACAACCTGACCAGCCCCAGCCCCCGCCCCGCCTCGTCCCCGGGCCCGGACACCGCAGCCGTGCCGAAGCTCGGCAGATCCGGATTCCCGTCCCACACGCTGACGCGCAACCGCGCTCCGATCCGCTTCACCCGCACGTTGGCGGGCCCCTTCGCATACCGATGCGAGTTGGCGATCAGCTCGGAGGCCAACAACTCCGCCTGGTCCACGAGTTCCCCCTCCCCATGCTCCTCCAGCACCAGCCGCACCACCCGCCGAGCGACCCGCGGAGCCCGTGGATGATCAGGCATTTCGAACGCATAGTCCCAGTCACTGGGCATGGCAAGCCTCCGTTACGGTTGCCGAGCTGACGCCACTGGGCGAGTGACGCAGCACACACCGTAGCGGCTCTGGATGGATACATTCGACCCATCCACTCGAATCCATCACCCCTGGCGCATCGGTGGTACCCACGGCAGACTTGGCCGGGAACGAAGAGAGAGGGCTCATGGCTGCGAGGACACACCCGACGGCCCGGCAGCAGCGCCTCGGGGCGGAGCTCCGCAAACTGCGGGAGAAAGCAGGCATGACCGCGAGCGCGGCGGGCGCGCTACTCGGCGGCAACCAGGCCCGCATCAGCAACATCGAGACCGGCCGCGCACCCATCAGCGCCGAGCGCGTTCGCACCCTCGCCTGCAACTACGACTGCGCGGACAAGGAACTCATCGAGGCCCTCGCCGCGATGACCGGCGGCCGCACCCGGCACTGGTGGGAGGAGTACCGGGGCATCCTGCCACCGGGCATGCTCGACTTGGCGGAACTGGAGCATTACGCCACTGAGTTGCGCGCAGCCCAAACGGCCATCCTGCCTGGGCTGCTCCAGACCGTTGACCACGCCCGGTCGGTATTCCAGCAAGGCTTTCCGCCACTACCCCCGCCGGAGATCGAGCACCGCATCTCCCTCCGCATCAAACGCCAAGCCGTTCTGTACAGGGACGACCCGGCACCATACACCGCGGTACTGCACGAGGCTGCACTGCGCATGCAATTCGGCGGCCGGGCCGTGACACGAGCACAATTGACGCACATCCTCGAAATGAGCGAGCGCGACAACATCACCGTCGTTGTCATCCCCTTCGCCGCCGGTGCGTTCCCCGGCTCGGGGCAGACTTTCAGCTACGCACGAGGTTCGGTGCCTCAGCTCGACACCGTCCACCTGGACCAGGCGCACGGCGTGCTGTTCATCGACGCGGAAGCCCAACGCATCAAGTACCGCACACTCCTCGACCAGCTCGAAGCACTCGCCCTCAAACCCCGCCCCTCCCGCGACTTCATCCACGACATCGCCCAGAGCCTCTGAACGGGAGTTCAAGTGACCGAGCTTGTATGGCAACAGTCCTCCTTCTGCCAGGAAGGCGGAAGCTGCCTAGGCATCGCTACAAGCTCCGACAACACCATGCACATACGCGAAAGCTCGTCCCCCGGCACAGTCGTCACCACCGCCCGGGCTCAGCTCGGGTCTTTCATAAGAGCCATCAAGGCGGGATCGGAGCCGCGGGATTTCATCCTCACCATCGCGCGAGAAATCTGAGAGGCCGTACATGCCCGAGTGCGACTGGCAGACATCTTCATACTGCGGCACAGGCAACAACTGCCTGGGACTCACCGCCAGCCCTGACGGCACCCTACGGATTCGTGAGAGCGAGGCCCCGGACACGTTCGTCACCGTGAGCCGAATGGGGCTCGGCTCTCTCATACGCGTCATCAAGCACGGCGCCCTCCCCTCGGGAACCTGAGTCCTACCGCCCCCGCCTCGGGACCGGCCACGTGGCCAGGTCCCGTACGAACTCGCTGTAGGAACGGTTCGAACCGTCTGGACTGGTCAACAGCCCATGCCCCAGTGCGGCATTCGCGATCTCGGGGCCGTCGCTCTCCCTGAATCGGGGGCGGATCAGTTCGGCCTCGATGTCTTCCTTGGGGTTCTTTCGGCGGCCGGTGTCCTTCCCTTTCCACTGGGCGGGGATCTTCCACGAAGGCCGGTAGATAGAGAACGCGTCGGGGAACAGCAGGAGCCACGCCTCGGATTCCGCCGCGGCCAATGCGTATACGGACGAGGACGCGCCGGCGGCCTTGGCGAGTGCGGAGGAAACCGCACGGCGTACCGAGTCGTAGCCGGGGCCTGTACAGGCATCCATATCCTCGTGCACCGCGATGCCGACGAAGTCGCCGGCCTTCAGCTTGGCCTTGCCTCGCGCCTTGCCCACCAGCACATTCGCCGCTGTCACCAAGTCGGCGCCGGTTTTCTTCCGCAGCCGGACCGGGTCCGTGATCTCGGTGAGGCTGACGGCAGCCGCTAACTGATCGTTTCAGAATGAGGTTCGCTGACGGCGGAGGCAGATGAGGCCGCAGGCCGGCTCGGCGTCGGGGCTTACGAACCTGCTGCCTCGCACCCCGGCGCTTCGCCGGGCTCACGATCCGGGTGTTTCGAACGTCCCCGCAGCACGCGTCGCGCCTGCCCGTGGCGCGGCTGGTCGGTTCCGATCGCGCATCCGAAGGCTGATCAGCGCGGTGACGGCGAAGACGGCGGCCTCGTAGATCATGGCGTGCCGAAACGCGGCGCCCGGGCCGGCGGCGGGTGCGAAGTAGACGAGCCCCGCCGCAGCCACCCCGATCGACCCGCCTAGCTGCTGAGCCGTGGGCAACAGCCCGGACACAGAACCGGCCGCGGAGCCGTCCACCCTCGCCAGCACCGACGCGAACACCGAGGCGGTGAACGAGCCGAACGCGGCGCCGCCGAGAGCCAGGACCGGCAACGCCGCCCAGCGTCCGGCCGCCGTGCCGATGAGCGGCGCGAGAGCCAGGGCCGTCCCCGCCAGTACCAGCGCCGAAACCGTGAGCACGGCCGACCCGTGTCGGCGGGCCAGCGCGGGTGCGCCACGGCTGCCCAGCACGGCCGCGGCCGCGAAGGGAGCCGACGTCAGCGCGGCCGTGAGGGCGGGATACCCAATGGCCGACTGCAGATGCAGGAACAGCAGATACGTGAAGGATGGCACCCCGGAGTTGAACACAAACACCAGCAGCACCCCCGCACGCGCCCTCCGGTCGCGGAACAGCGACGGATGCACCAGGGGATCCGGCCGGTACGGGAGAGTCAGAGCGAAGCAGCCGAGAACTGCCACGGACACGGCCAGCGTGGCCCATGTCCACCAGGGCCAGCCGGCTTCCCCTCCCAGCGAGAGCGGCAGCACCAGCGCACCGAAGCCCACGGTAGTCAGCAACATGCCCATCCCGTCCACGCGCTGTCCGGCCGCGCCTCGCGTGTGAGGCAGTACGGTCGCGCCCGCGAGCGAGACGAGTGCCACCGGCACCGTGACCAGGAACACCGAGCGCCAGCCGAGACCGAAGAGGTCGGCGCCGACGAGAAGTCCGCCAATCAGCGGCCCGGCCAGCGACGCCACTCCCATCGTGGCACCGAACAGGCCGAGCGCCCGTGGGCGCCGGGCAGCGGGGACGGCGACCTGGATGATCGACAGAACCTGCGGGGCGACCAAGCCGCTGCCCGCGCCCTGGACCAACCGGGCCGCGATGAGGAACGTGGCATCGGGAGCACACGCGGCCGCTACTGAACCGGCCATGAAGACGACGGTGCCCAGCGCGAACAGCCGGTGGTAGCCGTACCGGTCGCCGAGGCGCGCGGCCGTGATAAGCAAGCAGGCGTAGGTCAGGGTGTACCCGGCCAGGATCAGCTGCACGGCACCTGAGCCGGCACCCAGGTCGGCCCGGATCGCCGGGGCGGCGATCTGCGCGACGGTGACGTTGAGCAACTGCACGAATGTCGCGCTCAGCACGACCGGCAGCACGAGCCGCCCGCCGCCACCGGCCGCGAGCCGTCCCCCGCTCAGGGACGGGGAACCCTTCACGGGCCGATGCCGGCTCACGAGGCGAGGACCGCGGCGAGCTCGCCCGGCCGGGCGGCGAACGGGCTGTGGCTGCCGGGCAGGGTACGCACAGTGAACGGGTTACCGGGGAAGGCCCGGTCGGCTTCCGCGATCATCAGGTCCTGCGCGGCCGGTGCCAGCGCCCGGTCCTCGGCGCAGCGCAGGAAAGTTCGTGGAATGCGTCCCCACCGTGCTGCGGTCAGGGTGACCGGAGCCGTCGGGATCGCCAGGGGCAGATCAGGGCTCAGCGCGGACCGCCACCGGTCAAAGCGGTCCAGGGGGGTGTCGTGGTAGTGGGTTTCCCGCAGTTCGTCAAGGTAGACGGGATCCGGTGAGAGCGGATTGATCCGTACGGCGCCCAGGGTCTCGGGGTCGCCGAGGTTCAGGTTATGGCCCAGCGCAGAGGCGTTCTCGGGTGAGCCCAGATAGTCGAAGAACCGCGGCCGCCCGCCCGGGACGAAAGCGGACAGGTAGACGATCCGGTCCACCAGCTCGGGCGCCCGCTCCGCGGCCAGGGACGCGGGACCGCCGCCCGCGCTGTGCGCGACGAGCACGACCGTGCGATGGTGACGCACCTGGCGCAGGACGCTCAGTACTGCCTCGGCGCAGTCGTCCATCGTCAGGGTGGCGAGCTGTGACTTCTCGGTCAGCAGGCCCGGCTGGCCGGGCAGCAGGTATCCGGTGGGCAGGGGTGCGTCGAAGCCGTGCCCCGGCATGTCGACGGCCACGCTTGCAGCGCCCAGTCCGGCTAGCGCGCGCTGCGTCGCCGCCCACTGTCCGGAGCTGTGCCAGGCGCCGTGCACGAAAACGAAGACGGTGTCGGTCAGAGATACGTTCCTCATGGCTCCATTGCAGACAGGAATTACAGCGCTATCCATTCATAGATCTGGTAAGTGGCATGGCAATATCTTTGAGGTATTACCACCAGCCGATGGGATGGAGGGCGGGTCATGGAAGCGCGGCACCTGCGGTACGCGGTTGCTCTCGCCGAGCACGAACACTTCGGCCGGGCGGCCGGCGAGCTGGGCATCGCGCAGCCGCCGCTGTCCAAGCAGATCGCCGACCTGGAGCGCGAGGTCGGGGCCCGGCTGTTCGACCGCACCCGTCAGGGGGTGTTCCCGACCGCCGCCGGCGAGGCGTTCCTCGCGCGGGCGCGCCGGGCGCTCGACGAGATCGCGGCGGCCACGGTCGACGCGGGCCGGGCCGCGCGCGGCGAGACGGGACGTCTGCGCCTCGGCTTCATCGCCTCGGCACTGCTCGACCCGCTGCCGGGCGTCCTGAGCCGATTCGGCCGTGAACGGCCCGATGTGAGACTGGAACTGCACGAGATGGCGACCAGCCGCAGCAGCCCGGCTCTCGTCGCCGGGGAGCTGGACGTGGCCATCACCCTGGGCCCACCACGGGGTGCCGGAGCCGAGCATCTCGTGTCCGTCCCGATCGGACGCGACCACGTGATCGCTGTGGTAAGTACGGTGCACCCGTACGCGGGCCATCAGTCGGTAAGTGCCGATCAGTTGCGGCGACAGCCGCTGATCGTGTCAGCCGGCGAGGACGAGCCCGCTGTGGTCGCCGGACTGCGCACCCTGCTGGGCGCGGACTCATCGACTCTCGGCGGCGCGACCGTCGCGAGGGATGTGCACACGATCATCGGCCTCGCCGCCTCGGGCGTGGGCGTCGGCCTGGGGCCGTCCCGCATGAGGGTGGTCCCGCGTCCGGGAGTGCGGTTCTGTGAAGTGACCCCGCGCACGCCCCTGCCCGATCTCGTCCTGTCCTTCGCGGCCCGCGATCACTCCCCGGTGCTGCGCGCCTTCCTCGACACTATCCGGAAGAACTGCCCCGACGTCGGTGCCGCGCTCAACGACCGGCTCCGGCCCCACACTTGATTCGGGCCGGTCTTCCCTTCGCATGCGCGTGTCCGGTCTTCCGGCACGGGTCGGCCTCGGCGTGAGGCGCACGGCGTACACGAGCGAGTCTCAGAACGTTGGGTCGGACCACATGCACGGCACCGTCACCGCTCGCCGCAGTCACCGAAGAGGCTGAGCGCAGACTTGACGGGACATCCAGGCGCGCCGGGGGCGTCCGCGAAGTCCCCGGATCGGCGGGACCGCGTCCAGCAGTGACAGGAGTTGGGTGCTGTCGTGGCGGTTGCTGCCGGTGAGCGTGACGGCGAGCGGTGTTCCGTGGCGGTCGACGGCGTAGTTCACCCAGCATGCGACACCGGTCCGCAGCACGCGGCCCTGCAATGATCAGGTCAGAATGAAGTTCGTAGGCGGCGGAGGCATATGAGGCTGCAGGCCAGTTCGAGCAGGCCCCGATGGACGTCGGCGCGTCGTTCGTAGCGGATCCGGAGTCGTTTGAACTGGTGTAGCCAGGCGAAGGACCGTTCCACCACCCAACGGACTTTGCCGAGCCCTGAGCCGTGGGCGACACCACGTCGGGCGATCATGGGCTTGATGCCACGCTTCCACAGCAGCCAGCGATACTTGTCGAAGTCGTAGCCCCGGTCGGCATACAGGTACCGCGGCTTGCGGCGGGGCCGTCCTCGCAGCCCCCGGATCGGCGGAACCGCGTCGAGCAGCGGCAGCAGCTGGGTGACATCGTGCCGGTTGCCGCCGGTGAGCGTGACGGCGAGCGGGGTTCCGTGCCGGTCGACTATCAAGTGGTGCTTGGAACCGGGACGGGCGCGGTCGACTGGCGAGGGGCCGACGTGATCCCCCCTTTCAGGGCCCGGACATGCGAGCCGTCAACAGCGCAGTACTCAAGATCCAACAGGCCGGCGCGGCGCAGCTCGGTCAGCAGGGCCGCGTGCAGGCGCGGCCAGACGCCGGCCTCGGTCCAGTCCCGCAGCCGACGCCAGGCCGTCACCCCGGAGCAGCCCACGGTCTCCGCGGGGACATCACGCCAGGCGGCACCGGTCCGCAGTACGTACATGACGCCGGCGAGTGCGGACCGGTCCGGAACACGCAGCCGTCCGGGGTGACGGCGGCGCCGCTCGGGAGCGGGCGGCAACAACGGCGCCACTCGCTCCCACAAGTCATCAGGAACAAGACCAGCAGGCACCCCGAACACCCTGCCGATCAAGATCGCCAAGCGCAAGACCACAGCTCAACTCATTCTGAAACGAGCAGTAAGTCGGGATGAGCGGCCTTGATGAAGGCGGCCAGCAGGCGACGGTCGTTGGAACTCTCGCCCGCCAGGACGACGATGCCTCTGCCCGCGGACCTGCTGGCTCCGCGCTTCACAGTTCGTCCTCCGTCAGGTCGCCACCGAGAACTCCGGAGAACCACAGTTCACCGAGTGGCCGGTCACCGGCTTCGGCGGCGATCTCCCGGACTTCGTTCTCGGCCAGTGCCGGAATGATCGACGCGCCGCTTTCGTCACGGTCACACACGATGAACTCGTGCGGACGCAAGCGATCGACCAGTGCCGGAGAGTGGGTCGCCACGATGAACTGGGTTCGTGCGGACGCCTCTCGCAAGCGCTCGACGATGAGTTCGAGCGCTTGTGGATGCAAGCCGTGGTCGATCTCTTCGACGCAGGTGAGAGCCGGGGGATGCGGATCGTAAAGCATGGCCAGCAGGCCCAGAAGGCGCACCGTGCCGAACGATGCGTCGGCCAGTGGGGTGGTGCGGCGCAGACCGCGCTCGTGCAGTACGACAGCGAGCCGGTCGGCATACCCTCCGACCTGCTCGAACTCGATCGCCTCCAATTGCGGCAGCACACGGCGTGCGTCCTTCGCCAAGTGGTCCCAGCGTTCCTCGTCCGCGCTGAGCTGGACGAGAAACGCGGCCAGGTTCTCGGCGTGCGACTGGAGGCGGTCGGCGAGGGTGGAACGGGTACGAGTCGGCTGCCGGGCAGCGGAAACGTCCACGTCGAAGACCCGGAACGAGGACAGGCGCTCGGCGACGCGCGTCACTTCTTCACCCCCGTCCGAACGCCCCAATCGCGGCAGCGTCGACAGTCCGCTGCTCAGGCGCTGCATACCGAAACTGGTGCCGTCGGATTCCCGCCCGGCTCTCTCGTCGACCACGCGGGCTTCGTCACCCGCAATGGTGATCCGACGCCCCCTGCCGCGCGTGCGCTTGAACCGGAAGCTCTCATGACGCGACAGCGTGTACGAATGGCGGCTGCTCGGTGTGGCACGCCGGCGGATGGTCAGGGCGTATTCATCCGGCGCCTTGAGACTGGCGTGGGTCGTCCAGGTGGCCTTGAGCTCGATCTTCATCGACGTCGGAGGCTTTTCGCCACCCCAAAACCCCACCTCGTCGAACCCTCCGCGGTCGTCGAGCGCGGGTTGCAGGTCGGTTCGGATGATCGAGGCGAGGAAGTCGAAAACCTTTAGGACATTCGACTTTCCCACCCCGTTCGGGCCCACAAGCACGGTGAGTGGGCCAAGAGGGATGGTCACGTCACGCAGACTGCGAAAGTTCTCGCCGGAAGAACGTTCCGACGGACCCCGCCCCCGCTACCCCAGCTCCTTGTAAAAGAACGTGCAGTCTCGCAGTTCTCCCGTGGGGGCGGAGGCGTAGGCCGGGACGGTTCCGTACGGTGTCCAGCCCGCGGTGGCGTAGAGCCGGTCTGCCGGGCTGGCGGATTCTGTGTCGAGGAGCAGGAGGCGGTAGCCGGAGCGGGCGGCGGCGCGTTCGGCTGTGGTGAGGAGGGCGCGGCCGAGGCCCTGGCCGCGGGCCGCGCGGTGGACGATCAGTTTGACGATCTCGGCTCGGTGGCGGGCGTTCGGCTTCGCCGGGTGGGCGAGGCTGATCGTGCCGGTGATGCCGGACGGGCCCTCGGCTACCCAGACGGTGAGGCTGCCGTCGGCCACGGCGGGGTGCTGCGTACGCCACCAGTCCGCTGCCGCGTCCCGGCCGAAGGGGGTGACGAAGCCGAGGGACGCGCCGCCGGCGACGGCGTCGGCGAGGAGGGCGGACAGGCCCGGGAGGCTGCTGGGGAAGGAGGTGGCCGAGAGCCGGGTGATGGTGGGGAGAGTGGTGGTCACGGGAGGACCACCAATAGGGCGTAGCGGGCCGGGGTGGGGCTTGTGCAGCGGAAGCGGGATGGGGCCCACAGGCGGAAGCGCAGGCAGTCGCCGGTGTTCACGGTGTGCGTGGTGCCGCCCGTGGTGACCTCCAGGGCGCCGGCCAGGAGCCAGATGTGTTGCTCAAGGCCGGGGATGGGCGGCGGGCCGTCGTACGTGATGTCCGCGCCGGGTTGCAGGGTGCCTTCGACGAGTTCGCCGCGGAGGCCGGGGTGGGGTGGCGAGACGGAGCGGCGGGTGAAGCCGGAGGCGTCGTCGCGCCAGACGGATTGCCGGGAGGCGGGGACGAGTTGGGGTGGCTCGGACTCGACCTCGGCCAGTAGTTGGGACATGGTCCGGCCGTAGGCCGCGCACAGTTTGGACAGCAGTGCCGCTGTCGGGCTGATTTCTGCGCGTTCCAGGCGGGAGAGGGTCGAGCGGCTGACATTCGTACGCCGGGCCAGGTCGTCCAGTGACCAGTCCTGTTCCGTTCGCAACTCGGCGAGCCGGGTGGCCAGTCGGGAGTCCAAGGGACCAGACGTTGGTTCGCTTCCCATATGTGGGACGGTATCCCGAATATGGGAATCGGGGAAAGGGTTTCGCGGGCTGGGCGTGCGCGTCCCGGGCCACCGCTTGCGTGGCCCGGGACCCGCGTCCGGTCAGCGCGCCATCTTGCCGGCGGCCTTCTCGATCTGGGCGGAGAAGGCGCTCACCTTCGTGTAGACGCCGGGCTTGCCGGGCCGCGCGCAGCCCTCGCCCCAGCTGGTGATGCCGACCTGGACCCAGTCGCCGTCCTCGTCGCGGCGGAACATCGGGCCGCCGGAGTCGCCCTGGCAGGTGTCGACGCCACCCTCGGCCACGAAGCCGGCGCAGATCTCCTCGCCGGGGGTCAGTTCGCTGCCGTACGCCAGCTGGCAGGCGGTCGTGTTCACGAACGGGACCTTGGCCTTGCGCAGGAAGCGCTGCTGGGCGCCGCCTTCCTTGTCCGCGCCCCAGCCGGTGATGGTGAACTTGCCGTGGTCGAACGAGTCGTCCTCGGCGAGATGCAGCGTTTCCGCGTCCTTGATCGGCGTGGCGAGCCTGATCAGGGCCCAGTCCTTGCCCTTGCCGTTGTAGCCGGGGGCCTGGAGGACCTCGGCCGACTTCACCTTGACGGCCTTGGGGTCCTGGAGGTCGACGACGCCCGCGGTGACGGTGATGGACGTGTTGGGTCCGCTGCCGTCCACGCAGTGCGCGGCGGTCAGCACGACGTTGTCCCTGATGAGGGAGCCGCCGCAGCCCATGGAGAGCCGGACCATGAACGGGAACTCGCCCTGGGCGGCGGGCGGCCCGCCGATGATCTGCTGGCCGGGGGTCGGCGTCGGTGCCGGGGCGGCGCTGGCGCCGCTCGCCGACTGGAGTGCGACGGCCGCCGCCACGGCGGCGCCAACGGCTATGGAACGCTTGATACATCTCGCGGAGCGCTTCAAGGACTTTCCTCTCGCGTCGGGGAGGTACAGCGGTGTCCAGCTCGTACCGCGCGGCACGCGGCGGCACGGGGCAGCACGGAGCAGCACAACCGATGCGCAGTACTGCGCAGGAAGTGCCATTTCGTGACTGGAGCGTTGTGATTATGTGGACGCACGCCAAAGACGCACAAGGTTCTGAAACAGGCCACTTGTCGAGAACGGCGACGTATCCGTATCTGGATGGGTCGGTACCGGTTCCGGCGTGAGAGCAAGCAAATGTGAGAGCAAGCAGAAGGGCGGGGCGGCCTGAGCGCCGCCCCGCCCCGTTCGTCCCTACTCAGCGCCGCAGTTGGTCCGCGGCGGTCGCGATGGCCTTCGCGAAGGCGCTCACCCGCGTGTAGACGCCCGGCTTGCCCGGCCGCGCACAGCCGTCGCCCCAGCTGGTGATGCCGACCTGTATCCAGGCGCCGTTGTTGTCCTTGCGGAACATCGGGCCGCCGGAGTCGCCCTGGCAGGTGTCGACGCCGCCGGTGGACATGATTCCGGCGCAGATCTCCTCACCGGGGATGTAGGAACTCCCGTACGCGCGCTGGCAGGTGGGGGTGTCGACGAACGGCACGGTCGCCTTGCGCAGGTAGCGCTGCTGTCCGCCGCCCTCGCGGGTCGCGCCCCATCCGGCGACGACGAAGTCGCCCGAGTCGTAGCGCCCGTCCGTGGTGACGGGGAGGGTGGGCAGGTTGGTGACCGGGCGGGCCAGCTTGATCAGCGCCCAGTCCTTGCCCGAGCCGTCGTAGCCGGGGGCCTGGAGCACCTTGGTGGACTTGATCTTGATCGCGCTGGAGCTCTGGAGGTCCACCACGCCGGCGGTGGCGGTGATGGAGGTGTTGTTGCCGCTGCCGTCCACACAGTGTGCGGCGGTGAGCACGATGTCCGGCCGGTAGAGCGCGCCGCCGCAGCCCATGGACAGCCGGACCATGAACGGGAACTCGCCCTGCGCGGCGGGCACGCCGCCGACGACCTTGGAACCGGGTGTGCTGCTCGACGTCGACGGGGTCGGTTCGGGGGCCGCCTGTGCGGCGCCGGGCTGCAGGGACAGGGCCGCCAGGGCGATTGCGCCGAGGGCCACGGATCTCTTCAGGAATGTCGCGGAGCGGGTCAACGGACGTCCTCTCGAAGGGGGTTGCGCGCCATCGGCCACCGCCGGTCTGCGCTGACCGGCTCAAGCCAAGTTCACGTCGGAGGGCGCCCACCGGCAGAGCGATTACGTGGGGGAGGGGGCGCCACGACGCGGCAGAGCGTTGCGATTATGTGGACGCCACGAGAGGGGCACAAGCCACGGAACCGGCCAATCGCCGCGCACGGGGCGGATGTTGCGGGCCGCGCTCCCCGGAGAGGGCGCGGCCCGCAACCCGCCTCAGGCGCCGTGGCGAATGGTGCCCGTCAGCGCCGCGGTGCTGTCGTCGCAGAACTGCTTGAAGCGGACGGCGAGACCCGTCGGCGTGCCGTCGTCGGCGAAGTACAGGCGGTCGACGGTGAACTCGCCGGTGGTCGTGTTGCAGCCGTGGTGGTTGCCGGAGACGTCCATCCGAGCGCTGCCCTGGGCGTCGGTGACCTGGTACGTACGCCCGGACGCCAGCCGCTCGCCCGGCGGCGGCCGGAACTCCGCCGTCCATTCCTCCCGCTTGCCTTCGACCGCGAACCCGACACCGCCGTCCGGGGCGTTCTGGAGCGTGAAGGTGCTGGTCGCCCCCAGATGCGTCGCCGACTTCCCCTGGCCGATCCAGTCTCCCGGCTCGCTCTTGTACGCGTACGACAGCGGCAGCGCGCGGTACTTGAGCGTCCCCTTGAGCGGCTGGGCCGTCGCCGACTCGCACTTCTGCGTGTACGAGGCGTCGAGCAGCGTGACCGCGCCCGACGCGTCCGTGGCGATCTGGTTGACCGTGAACTGCCCGTAGACCTCGTTGCAGCCGCGGCCGTTGCCGCCGACGTCGAGGCCGGGCGAACGGCCGGTGCGGAACGCCGCCCGCTCGGCGTCCCGGTAGACGCCGGGGCGCAGCTGCTCGCCCTTGGGGGCGGCGATGTCGATGTCCCACAGGTCTTCGCCACCCTCGACGCGGACGCGGACCGCCCCGGCGTCCCCGGTCAAGGTGATCTTCGCGGTCGGCTCCCGGTACGTACCGGCCTTGCCCTGCCCGATGTAGTCCCCCGCCACGCTCGTATACGTGTACGAGGTGACGGGCGTCGGGCCGGCCGCCGCGGCCGCCGGCGCGGCCAGCGCCCCGCCGAGTCCGGCCGCCGCGCACAACGCGATGGCGGCGCTCCCGACGGAGCGCCGCCATCTCTTCAGGCGAACTCTCATGCCCTGTACCCCTCCCTGTCGTGACGTCGCTTTTCCCTTGCCCCCGGAGGGAGTTGGGTACACGCGTTCGACGTGGGAACGGTGGAGATACGTAGGGGGAACTAGAGCTTGCGCGCGACCTCTGTGGCCCAGTAGGTCAGGATCATGTCCGCGCCCGCGCGCTTGAAGCCGGTCAGGGACTCCAGGATCGCCGCGTCACGGTCGATCCAGCCCTTCTCGGCGGCGGCCTCGACCATCGCGTACTCACCGGAGATCTGGTACGCGGCGACCGGCACGTCCACCGCTTCCGCGATCTTCGCCAGCACGTCCAGGTACGGCATACCCGGCTTGACCATGACCATGTCGGCGCCCTCCTGGAGGTCGAGCGCCAGCTCGCGCAGCGACTCGCGGGAGTTGCCGTAGTCCTGCTGGTAGGTCTTGCGGTCGCCCTTGAGGGAGGAGCCGACGGCCTCGCGGAACGGGCCGTAGAACGCGGAGGCGTACTTCGCGGTGTACGCCAGGATCGAGACGTCCTCGTGGCCGGTCTGGTCCAGCGCGTCGCGGATGACGCCGACCTGGCCGTCCATCATGCCGCTCGGGCCCACCACGTGGACGCCCGCGTCGGCCTGGACCTGCGCCATCTCGGCGTAGCGCTCCAGCGTCGCGTCGTTGTCCACCCTGCCCTCGCCGTCCAGGACACCGCAGTGGCCGTGGTCGGTGTACTCGTCCAGGCACAGGTCCGACATGATCACCAGGTTGTCGCCGACCTCGGCGCGCACGTCCCGGATGCCCTGCTGGAGGATGCCGTCCGGGTCCGTGCCGGCCGAGCCGGCGGCGTCCTTCTTCGCGTCCTCCGGCACGCCGAACAGCATGATCCCGGCGACGCCCGCCTCGGCCGCCTCGACGGCGGCCTTCCGCAGCGTGTCACGGGTGTGCTGGACGACGCCCGGCATCGCACCAATCGGCATCGGCTCCGAGATCCCCTCCCGCACGAACGCGGGCAGGATCAGGTCCGCCGGGTGCAGGCGGTGTTCGGCGACCATCCGGCGCATGGCCGGCGTGGTGCGCAGCCGACGCGGCCGGGCGCCGGGGAAGTTGCCGTACGTACTGCTGCTCAACTGCGAGCCCTCCTACGCGATCCGGGCCGGCGCTCGCTGGGGCGCGTGACCGGGTCCCCGGCCTCCAGCGCGGCATCGCGCCGCGCCGCCCCGAAGTCCGCGAGCGCTTCGGCCAACTTGTGCACCGACGGCTCGGGCGACATGACGTCCACGCGCAGCCCGTGCTCCTCGGCGGTCTTGGCGGTGGCCGGGCCGATACAGGCGATCACGGTCACGTTGTGCGGCTTGCCGGCGATGCCGACCAGGTTGCGCACCGTGGAGGACGAGGTGAACAGCACGGCGTCGAAACCGCCGCCCTTGATCGCCTCGCGGGTCTCCTGCGGCGGCGGCGAGGCCCGTACGGTCCGGTAGGCCGTGACGTCGTCGACCTCCCAGCCCAGCTCGATCAGGCCCGCCACCAGCGTCTCGGTGGCGATGTCGGCGCGCGGCAGGAAGACGCGGTCGATCGGGTCGAAGACCGGGTCGTACGGCGGCCAGTCCTCCAGCAGCCCGGCGGCGGACTGCTCGCCGGACGGTACGAGGTCGGGCTTCACGCCGAAGGCGATCAGCGCCTTGGCGGTCTGCTCGCCCACCGCCGCGACCTTGATCCCGGCGAACGCGCGGGCGTCGAGCCCGTACTCCTCGAACTTCTCCCGGACCGCCTTGACGGCGTTGACCGAGGTGAAGGCGATCCACTCGTAGCGCCCGGTGACCAGGCCCTTGACCGCGCGCTCCATCTGCTGCGGGGTGCGCGGCGGCTCCACGGCGATGGTCGGCACCTCGTGCGGCACCGCGCCGTACTCGACGAGCTGGTCGGAGAGCGAGGCGGCCTGCTCCTTCGTCCGCGGCACGAGGACCCGCCAGCCGAACAGCGGCTTGTTCTCGAACCAGGACAGCCGGTCGCGCTGGGCCGCGGCACTGCGCTCGCCGACCACGGCTATGACCGGCTGGCCGCCGTCCGCCGACGGCAGCACCTTCGCGGCCTTCAGCACCTGGGCGACCGAGCCGAGCGTCGTGTTCCACGTGCGCTGGCGCGTCGTCGTACCGGCGACCGTCACCGACATCGGGGTGTCGGGCTTGCGGCCCGCCGACACCAGCTCGGCCGCGGCCGCGGCCACCGAGTCCAGCGCGGTGGAGACGACGGCGGTGGCGTCGCTGGCGCCCACCTCCGACCAGCAGCGGGCGTCGGCGGTCCGCGCGTCGACGAAGCGCACGTCCGTGCCGTCCGCGTCGCGCAGCGGCACACCGGCGTACGCGGGCACGCCGACGGCCGCGGCGATGCCCGGCACGACCTCGAAGACGACGCCCTCGGCGGCGCACGCCAGCATCTCCTCGGCGACATGGGCGTCCAGGCCGGGATCGCCGGACACCGCACGCACCACCCGCTTGCCGGTGCGCACAGCCGACATGACAAGATTGGTGGTGTCCCTAAGCGCGGGGACTCCGGCGGTGGTTGACGCTTCGTCAGCCGTCGGCTGCTGCGGCGTGTCCACATTCGCCCGCGCATGCGCGCGGACGACGTCGAGCACCTGCGGGTCGGCGATCAGCACGTCCGCGCGTGCCAGTGCCTCCACGGCACGCAGCGTCAGCAGTCCCGGGTCTCCGGGCCCGGCACCGATGAAGGTGACCTGGCCGGCAGCGGGGTGGTTCGGGGCGGTGGGGTTCAAAGTGCTCGCTCCCCCATAAGACCGGCCGCACCCTTCGCGAGCATCTCGGCGGCGAGTTCGCGCCCCATGTTCACGGGGGTCGCCGCGTCGCCGAGAGAGGCGGGTACGTGTCCGGTGGTGGACAGCTGCACCAGCGTGCCGCCGTCGGTCGTGCCGACGACGCCGCGCAGGCGCATTTCGGTGACAGCCTGCCCGTCGGCCTGCAGGTCGGCCAGCGCACCCACAGGTGCGGAGCAGCCGGCCTCCAGGGCGGCGAGCAGGGAACGCTCGGCGGTCACGGCGGCCCGGGTGAACGGGTCGTCGAGCTCGGCGAGCTGGGCGGCGAGCTGCGCGTTGCGCGCGGCACACTCCACCGCCAGGGCCCCCTGACCGGGGGCGGGCAAAACCATGTCGGGCGACAGGTGTTCCGTCGCCTCCTCGATCCGGCCGATACGGGACAGCCCGGCCGCGGCCAGCACGACCGCGTCCAGCTCGCCCTTCTCGACGTAGCCGATACGGGTGTCGATGTTGCCGCGGATCGGCACCGCCTCCACCCGCCGGCCCAGCGAACGCGCCCAGGCGTTCAGCTGCGCCATGCGGCGCGGCGACCCCGTACCCACGCGGGCGCCGTCCGGCAGCTCCTCGAAGGCCAGGCCGTCGCGCGCCACCAGCACGTCGCGGGGGTCCTCGCGCACCGGCACCGCGGCCAGCGTCAGGTCGTCGGGCTGCGCGGTCGGCAGGTCCTTGAGCGAGTGCACGGCGAAGTCGATCGACCCGTCGAGCAGCGCGTCGCGCAGCGCGGAGACGAATACGCCGGTGCCGCCGATCTGCGCCAGGTGCTCGCGCGAGATGTCGCCGTAGGTGGTGATCTCCACCAGCTCGACGGGGCGGCCGGTCAGCTCGCGCACCGCCTCGGCCACCATGCCGGACTGGGCCATGGCGAGCTTGCTGCGCCGCGTGCCCAGCCGCAGTGCCCGTGGATTGCTGTCAGTCATGCCCGCTCCCGTGCTGTGTGCGGGCCGTCGGCCCGCGTGTCGGCCCGGCTGACGGCGGCAACCGTCTGGGGGTCGAGGTCGAAGAGTTCGCGCAGCGCGTCCGCGTACCCGGCACCGCCGGGCTCGCTGGCCAGCTGCTTGACCCGCACGGTGGGCGCGTGCAGGAGTTTGTCGACGACCCGGCGCACGGTCTGGGTGATCTCCGCGCGCTGCTTGTCGTCGAGGTCGGGGAGGCGGCCGTCGAGCCGGGCGATCTCGCTCGCCACGACGTCGGCCGCCATGGTGCGCAGCGCGACCACCGTCGGCGTGATGTGCGCGGCCCGCTGCGCGGCGCCGAACGCGGCCACCTCGTCGGAGACGATGCCGCGCACCCGGTCCACGTCGGCCGCCATCGGGGCGTCCGCCGAGGCGGCGGCCAGCGACTCGATGTCGACGAGGTGCACGCCCTCGGCCCGGTGGGCGGCGGCGTCGATGTCCCGCGGCATGGCCAGGTCCAGCAGTGCCAGCTCGGGCGCCGGGGCGGCCGTGCTGCCGGCGCCGCCCGCGGTGCCGGCGTACCCGTCACCCGCCGCGATACGGGCGGCGCGGGTCTCGGCGGCACCGGTGATCGCCTCGCCGGTCAGGACCAGACCCGTCGCACCCGTACAGGAGACGACGACGTCGGCGAGCGCCAGCTCGGTCTCGACGGCGGGCATCGGCACGGCGCGGGCGGTCAGCCCGTTCAGCGCGCCCGCCGAGCCCGGCTCGGTCAGGATCCGCGTGAGCCGCTCGGCGCGCTCCACCGTCCGGTTGGCCACGGCCAGTTCGCTCACCCCGGCCCGTACGAGCGTGGTGGCGGCCAGCGACGACATGGAACCGGCGCCGATGACCAGGGCGCGCTTGCCCCGGGCCCACTCGGCGACGTCGGTGCCCCGGGCCAGCTGCTCCAGGCCGAAGGTGACCAGCGACTGGCCCGCCTTGTCGATGCCGGTCTCGCTGTGGGCACGCTTGCCGACCCGCAGCGCCTGCTGGAACAGGTCGTTCAGCAGGCGGCCCGCGGTGTGCTGCTCCTGCGCGACGGCGAGCGCGTCCTTGATCTGGCCGAGGATCTGGCCCTCGCCCACGACCATCGAGTCCAGGCCGCAGGCCACCGAGAAGAGGTGGTGGACGGCCCGGTCCTCGTAGTGCACGTAGAGGTACGGGGTCAGCTCGTCCAGCCCCGCGCCGCTGTGCCGGGCCAGCAGCGTGGACAGCTCGGCGACACCGGCGTGGAACTTGTCCACGTCGGCGTACAGCTCGATGCGGTTGCAGGTGGAGAGCACCGCGGCCTCGGCGGCCGGCTCGGCCGACACCGTGTCCTGGAGGAGCTTGCCGCGCGCGTCGGGGGCGATGGCGGCGTGCTCCAGCACGCTCACGGGGGCACTGCGGTGACTGAGCCCTACTACTAGAAGGCTCATGCCGGCATCACGGCGGGAACGTCCCCGTCGGGTCCCTTGCGGTCGGACGACCCGGTGGGGGCGTCCGCGTCCGGGTCGGCCTTGCCCACGGCCTCGCGCACCTCGCGCACCGCCCGCCGGGCCTCGCGCGCGGCGGCGGCACGGGCGTCGCCGGTCTCGTCGTGCCCGGCGTCCTCGCCCGCCTTGCGCTGCTCGTGGAAGGCCAGGATCTGCAGCTCTATCGACAGGTCGACCTTGCGCACGTCCACGCCGTCCGGGACGGTCAGCACGGTCGGCGCGAAGTTCAGGATGGAGGTGACACCGGCGGCGACGAGGCGGTCGCAGACCTGCTGGGCCGCGCCGGCCGGGGTCGCGATCACGCCGATCGAGACGCCGTTGTCGGTGATGATCTTTTCCAGCTCGTCGGTGTGCTGGACGGCGATGCCCGCCACCGGCTTGCCGGCCATGGCCGGGTCGGCGTCTATGAGCGCAGCGACACGGAACCCGCGGGAGGCGAAGCCGCCGTAGTTGGCCAGGGCGGCGCCGAGGTTGCCGATACCGACGATCACGACCGGCCAGTCCTGCGTCAGGCCCAGCTCGCGGGAGATCTGGTAGACGAGGTACTCCACGTCGTAGCCGACCCCGCGGGTGCCGTACGAGCCGAGGTAGGAGAAGTCCTTGCGCAGCTTGGCGGAGTTGACCCCGGCGGCGGCCGCGAGTTCCTCGGAGGAGACCGTGGGTACCGAACGCTCGGAGAGCGCGGTCAACGCGCGCAGATACAGCGGAAGGCGGGCGACGGTGGCCTCGGGAATCCCTCGGCTTCGGGTCGCCGGTCGGTGAGTTCGGCCAGTTGCCACGGTGCTCCTGCGGGTAGAGCGGGGCTGTGGACGGCCGTGTGTTCCCCGACCGCCCCGTCGACAGCAGGCTATGTCTTTGTGAACGCGTGCACAAAGATGGTGTCCGCTTTGTCCGGGCAAAGTGACCGGGGTCACGCGGCTTTTACGGCCCCGTCCGGAACCAACTCTGCCGGCGCACCGTTCACATGTTTCGCGCCGGTAACACGGGAGCGCCGACGGCAGCACGCGCCCTCACTCCTCACCGCTATCCCCCCGGAAACCTACAAATCGCCCACCGATGGTAGTCGACCGAGGCGACTGTCCAACCCGCCGAGCGGAGGCACAATTGCGGGCATGGCCTCCCTCTTCAACCGCAACACCCGCAAGAATCCCGCGGACAGCACGGTCACGCTCATCGGAAAGCCCGGCTGCCACTTGTGCGATGTCGCACAAGAAGTCATCGAAAAAGTGTGCGCGGAGACCGGCGCCTCCTGGGAGAAGAAGGACATCACCCAGGACGAGGAGCTGTACCGCAAGTACTGGGAACAGATTCCGGTCGTCCTCGTGGACGGCGCGCAGCACGATTTCTGGCGGGTCGACCCCCAGCGGCTGCGCAAGGCACTGGGCGCCTGACCGCACCACACCCCGCCCCCACCGCCGTACGAGCCCGGCTACGACCGGGCCGTACCGGTCACGTACGCCGTTGGTACCCCCCGGCGTACGCCCCCGGCGCCGGGCGCGCCCCGCCGCCCGGAGCCGTCACCCGAATGGCCGTAACGCGACCGTCGGCCGAACCCGGCCCGTCCGACATCCGGCCGTAACCGGATGCACCGAACAACCTGGCTAGGCTAGCCACATGGCCCACCCGTCGCCCGACCGCCGCCCCCGCAGGAACACCTACGGCACGCACCTCCCCACGGGATGGTTCAGCCGCCGTAGGCGCCCCGCCACCGCGCGCAGCGTGCTCGCCGGCGAGGCAGCGGCCGAGGCCGCACGCAAGTCCTCCCTGGAAGCGGAGGCCCAGGAGGCGGCCGCCGAGGACACCACGGCCGAGGAGCCGGAGTTCCCGGTCGTCGGCGACACCTGCGCCGCCGCCTTCTTCGACCTCGACAACACCGTCATGCAGGGCGCGTCCCTCTTCCACTTCGGGCGCGGCCTGTACAAGCGGCGCTTCTTCCACAAGCGCGACCTGGCCCGCTTCGTCTGGCAGCAGATCTACTTCCGCTTCATCGGCTCGGAGAACCCCGAGCACATGGCGGACGCCCGCAACAGCGCGCTGTCCATCGTCCAGGGCCACCGCGTCTCCGAGCTGATGACCATCGGCGAGGAGATCTACGACGAGTACATGGCCGAGCGGATCTGGCCCGGCACCCGCGCCCTCGCCCAGGCCCACCTGGACGCGGGCCAGAAGGTCTGGCTGGTCACCGCCGCGCCCGTCGAGACCGCGACGATCATCGCCCGGCGGCTCGGCCTGACCGGCGCCCTCGGCACCGTCGCCGAGTCCGTCGGCGGCGTCTACACCGGCAAGCTGGTCGGCGAGCCGCTGCACGGCCCCGCCAAGGCCGAGGCCGTACGGGCGCTGGCCGCCGCCGAGGGCCTGGACCTGGAGCGCTGCGCCGCCTACAGCGACTCCGCCAACGACATCCCGATGCTGTCGCTGGTCGGCCACCCGTACGCGGTCAACCCCGACGGGCGGTTGCGCAAGCACGCCCGCGAGCAGGGCTGGCGGCTGCGGGACTACCGGACGGGGCGCAAGGCCGTGAAGATCGGCATCCCGGCGGCGGCCGGCGTGGGCGCCCTGGCGGGCGGCGCCGCCGCGGCCGTCGCGCTCCAGCGCCGCCGCCGCTGACCACGGTGGACGGGCGCCCCCGTACGCAATCGGCCACCGGCCCCGCGGCCTCCTGGGACGCGGCCGCGATCCGGGGCCGCCTGGCGGAGCTGGCGCGCCGCGACCCCCGGCTCGCGCGCACCGGCGCCGACAAGCACCGGTACCGGCTCGCACCGCCGCTGCCCGCCGCGGAACTCCGCGCGTTCGAGGCGGAGCACGGCGTCGAGCTGCCGGAGCCGTACCTCGTCCGCCTCGTCGTCACCGGCGCGCAGCGCGGGCGCGTCTGGTACGACGATCTGGCGGTCTGGCCCCACCTGGCACCGGGTCCCTGGTTCCGCGAGTGGTACGCCGAGTGGCTGGCGGACGCGCCGGACCGCGGCTGAGGCCGCCACGCCCGGCGGCGGCGCCCGCCGTCCGCTCACCGGCCGTGACCGGCGGCCCGTCAGCCCCGTCCCGCGGGCAATCCCTGCTCTATACCCCCACCCCGTCCCCCACAGTCCCGTTGCTGACGGTCCGCCACAACACGCCCTGCAACCAGGCAGATCACGTTCCTTTCTGATCAATATCTGCTCAGCAATCGATACTTGAACGGGCATGAACGCGTAACGGACCAGAAGTAATCGATGATTTGAGCAACTGGGTGTAGCGCTGCCTGTACGAAGCGTTATTCTCCTCAGACGCAAACCGGTACCCACGCGTCCCTACGACGGGTGAACGGTCCCGCACTGCACGTGATGGAAGCTCTGCCTCTGGGAGTCCCGTGTACCCACACGTCGGGGTTGACGCCTCGGGCCTGGCTACGCTGCGTACGACACTCGTCGACCACCTGCGCAGTTTTGTCCCCACCGCGATCGCCGTCCCCGCATTCGCCACCGCCGCCCCCGCCGGCCCCTGCTACGCCCTGGCCGACGGGAGCACCACCACAGTCGGCAAGGCCGGCGGCAGAACCCGCCGCGGCGCTGGCACGCCCACCGCCCGGCGCCCCGCCGACAGCGACAGCCGCCGCATGATGGACCTCGTCGAGCGCGCCCAGGCCGGCGAGGCCGAGGCGTTCGGCCGCCTCTACGACCAGTACGCCGACACGGTCTACCGCTACATCTACTACCGGGTGGGCGGCCGGGCCACGGCCGAGGACCTGACCAGCGAGACGTTCCTGCGCGCCCTGCGCCGCATCGGCACCTTCACCTGGCAGGGCCGCGACTTCGGCGCCTGGCTGGTCACGATCGCCCGCAACCTGGTCGCCGACCACTTCAAGTCGTCGCGCTTCCGGCTGGAGGTCACCACCGGCGAGATGCTCGACGCCAACGAGGTCGAGCGCAGCCCCGAGGACTCCGTCCTGGAATCCCTCTCCAACGCGGCGCTCCTGGAAGCGGTCCGCAAGCTCAACCCGCAGCAGCAGGAGTGCGTGACACTGCGCTTCCTCCAGGGCCTGTCGGTCGCGGAGACCGCCCGCGTCATGGGGAAGAACGAGGGCGCGATCAAGACCCTCCAGTACCGGGCCGTACGGACCCTGGCCCGGCTGCTCCCGGACGACGCCCGCTGACCGCCGCCACGGCGCCCCGGAACCCCGCCCGCGCGCCCTCCCGGGCCCCGATCACCCTTCCTGCCTGCACTGTTGCCCGTTTCACCGCCCCGAGGCCCCTCTCCGGCCCATCATCAGGACTAACGCTTGGACCACCGCCCCGATCGCCTGAATCTCCCGGACCGATGTTGACGCCGGCGCAGCGCCCGACCGGCGTTCCGCGCCCGCTGACACGCCCGGCGCCGGCCGTCTCGCCTTTTGACTACAGGTGATCGTTCGTGACCGTTCCGTCAGATCATCGTGAGTGCGTAACCCAAGTGCCGCGGCGCTCGTTGTGCGGAATGCAGGCTCCCTGCGGTCACGCCATGCCCGCAACACCTCACTCGTTCGAGTGGACGCGAACAAGGCGTGCAACCTTCCGGCCAGTCTGGATAGTCAAGCCAGTCCGGGGAGTCGAGCGGGATGACGAGAGGAGGTGCCGCCCGTGATCGCGAACGTATCGGTGCACCGGCGGGCTAACGCCTTCGCCCAGGCCCTGGAGGATCAGGTCCTTCCGGGCGCGGCGGCCGAGGACGAGGTCGGCACACCGGCGGAAGCGTGCGGAGAAACAAGGCTGCTGGCGGTCGCCGGCACGCTCGGAGAACTCCCCAAGCCGGAGTTGGACCCCGAGGTCAAAACCGTCCACCGGGCCCAGCTCATCGCGGCGATGGAAGCGGCCTTCGCCGAAGGCGGTGCCCCGTCCGACGGCTCGCGGGTGCCACCGCAGCGCGGGGCGCACCGGGCCGCGAAATCCCTGGGCCGGCTGCGCCCCAGGTCCCGGCTGTCCAAGGGGCTCGCGGCGGGCGGCCTGACGGTCGGCGTCGCGGCCGGGGCGTTCAGCGGCGTCGCCGCCGCCAGCTCCGACGCGCTCCCGGGCGACTCGCTGTACGGCCTCAAGCGCGGCATGGAGGATCTGAAACTGGGCATGGCGGACGACGTGGCCGACCGGGGCCGCCTCTTCCTCGACCAGGCGTCCACGCGCATGTTCGAGGCCCACCGCCTCATGGAGCGCGGCCGGCTCGGCGCCCTCGACCACGAATCGCTCGGCGAGGTCCGCAAGGCGCTCTCCGGCGTCAAGCAGGACGCCGGCGAGGGCCACCGCCTGCTCCACGAGGCGTACGAGCGGGACGGCTCCCTCGGCCCCATCCAGACGCTCAACAGCTTCACCAAGTCGCACCGCGACAGCTGGAGCAAGCTCCGCGACCGCCTGCCCGCCCAGCTCATGGACGTCCGCGACGAGGTCAGCTCGGTCTTCGACGCCATAGACGAGGAAGTCGGCCCGCTGCGCTCCCTGCTGCCCAAGCCGCCGGACGGCGCGAGCCGGCACGAGAGCGCCCCCCGCGAGCCCGCGCCGGGCGCGGCCAAGAGCCGTACGGACCGGCCGGCCCCGTCCGGGGAGAGCGCCACCTCGTCCGGCGAGGCCGACGGCTCCCAGGCCCCCCGCCACCACCCGTCGGCCTCGTCGCCCGCCCAGGAGAAGGACGGACTGCTCGGCGGCAGCACGGGCGGCCTGCTGGACCCGCCGACCGACGACGGCACCCCCGCGCCGGACGGCAAGGGGCGGCCGGGCAAGGACTCGCCGCACGAGCCCGACGTCACCATCCCGCCGCTGCTCCCCGGACTCCTGCCCGACATCAATCTCGACGGCAAGAACCCGCTGGGCTGACCCGCCGGCCGTGCCCCGGCGCCCGATGCGGCGCCGGGGCACTTGGCGTTCCTCCGGGCCGCACGTGCTCCAGGCCGGCACGTGCTCCAGGCCGTACGCGCGCGCCGTACGCGCGCGCCGGAGGCCCTTGAGAAGCTCTTCTAGAAGAAGACCGACCGCCGCTGCACCAGCAGCTTGTAGAGCGTGTGCTGAATCGTTTCCCGCACCTGGTCCGTCAGGTTGAACATCAGCATCGGGTCGTCCGCCGCCTCCGGCGGATAGCCGTCCGTCGGAATCGGCTCACCGAACTGGATCGTCCACTTCGTCGGCAGCGGCACCAGCCCCAGCGGCCCGAGCCACGGGAAGGTCGGCGTCAGCGGGAAGTACGGGAAGCCCAGCACCCGCGCCAGCGTCTTGGCGTCCCCGATCTTCGGATAGATCTCCTCCGCGCCCACGATCGAGCACGGCACGATCGGCACCCCGGCCCGCAGCGCGGTGGAGACGAACCCGCCGCGCCCGAACCGCTGGAGCTTGTAGCGGTCCGAGAAGGGCTTGCCGATGCCCTTGAAGCCCTCCGGCATCACCCCGACCAGTTCGCCCCGCTCCAGCAGCCGCTGCGCGTCCTCCGCGCAGGCCAGTGTGTGCCCCGCCTTGCGCGCCAGCTCGTTGATCACCGGCAGGACGAAGACCAGGTCGGCCGCCAGCAGCCGCAGGTGCCGCTCGGCCGGGTGGTTGTCGTGCACCGCGACCTGGAGCATCAGCCCGTCCAGGGGCAGCGTCCCGGAGTGGTTGGCGACGATCAGCGCACCGCCGTCGGCCGGGATGTTCTCGATGCCCTTGACCTCGACCCGGAAGTACTTCTCGTAGAAGGGCCGCAGCAGCGTCATCAGGACCTGGTCGGTGAGCTCCTCGTCGTAACCGAAGTCGTCGACCTCGTACTCACCGGTGAGCCGCCTGCGCAGGAAGCGCAGGCCGCCGGCGATCCGCCGCTCCCAGGACGCCCCCGGCGGCTCCTCCGGCGCCCCGGCCACCGGCTCCTCCCCGGCCCGCCGCCGGGGCTCCGGTACGGGCGCGAGCGCCGAGCGGCGGCTCCCGCGGCCCGGCCGCTTGCTCTTTCTGCGCGACCGGGGCTCCTCGCCGAAGGGAATGACCTTGGCGTCCGCCATCGTGGGTGAACTCCTCACTGGGTCGGGCCGCTGCGTGCGGGGAGCACGGCGGCGAGCCGGTCGACGGTACGGGCGAGGACCTCGGGCGGCAGCAGCCCGGGTCCCCGGCTGCCGGCGAACTCCGCGAAGGAGTCCGCCGTCGTGTATTTCGGATGAAACCCCAGTGTCTCCCGCATTTGGGTCGTCTGGACGACCCGGCCGTGGGTGAGCATCCGGATCTGTTCCGGCGAGAAGTCGGTGATGCCGAGCGAGCGCAGTGCGGTGCCGGCCCAGGTGACGGTCGGCAGGAACAGCGGCAGGGTGGGCCGGCCCAGCCGCCGGGAGCACTGGGAGAGCAGCAGGGCGCCGTCCCCCGCGATGTTGAACGTGCCGCTGTTGAGCGTGCCGCGGCGCGGCTTCGCGGCGGCCAGGCGCAGCACCTCGATCGCGTCGTCCTCGTGCACGAACTGCAGCCGGGGGTCGTAGCCCAGGACGGTGGGCAGCACGGGCAGCGAGAAGTACTCGGCGAGCGGCGAGTCGGCGCACGCGCCGAGGATGTTGGCGAAGCGCAGCACGCACACCGCCACGTCGGGACGGCGCCGGGCGAAGCCGCGTACGTACCCCTCGACCTCGACCGCGTCCTTGGCGAAGCCGCCGCTCGGCAGCGATTTCGGGGGCGTGGTCTCGGTGAAGACGGCGGGGTCGCGGGGCGCCGAGCCGTACACGCTGGTGCTGGACTTCACCACCAGCCGTTTGACGTGCGGTGCCTTCTGGCAGGCGCCGAGCAGCTGCATGGTGCCGATGACATTGGTCTCCTTGACCAGCGTCCGGCTGCCCCGGCCGCCGAGCGGCGCGGCGTTGATGTCCATGTGGACCACGGTGTCCGCGTGCGTCTCGGCCAGCACTCTGGCAATGGCCGGATGCCTGATGTCGGCCTTGAGGAACTCGGCCCCGCCCAAATGGTGCTCGGGCGCTACGGCGTCGACTCCGATCACCCGGTCGACGTCGGGGTCGCGCTGAATGCGTCGTACGAACCGGCCCCCCAGTTGCCGTGCGACTCCAGTGACGAGCACGACCTTTCCCAAGATCAGCCCTTCCTTCCCGCCCTTTGTCCCTCGCGTGAGCCGAGCTGTGCGGCCACGCTATCGGGTCGTTGTTGCGCTGTGATGACCGCGGGATGCGCTGAGCTACATTTCAAGCCTTGGCCCGAGCTTTGCGTGTGCCACCGGACAGCTTTGCCGGCGCCCGCCCTTCGCCCGGATGGCCCCGTCCCGCATTCCGGCGCGCTCCCCGGGTGCGCCGTAAACCCGTCCCGAAACGCACCGCAGCCCCCCACCGCCTGATGCGGTGAGAGGCTGCGGAATCGTGATCAGCGTCGCTTACTTCTTGTTGCGACGCTGAACACGGGTGCGCTTGAGCAGCTTGCGGTGCTTCTTCTTGGCCATCCGCTTGCGCCGCTTCTTGATAACAGAGCCCACGACTACCCTCGCTCACTTCGTATCACTCGGTGCGGGGCGTCCGAGCCCACACTACCTACATCGGGCCAGCCTACCCGGCGTCGAGCCTACGGCGTAATCCGAGGGTCATCTTGGGCCCCTCAGGCCGATTCCACCCCCACGTAAGACTCACGGAGGTAGTCGTGGACCGCTTGCTCCGGGACCCGGAAAGACCTCCCCACTCGGATCGCGGGCAGATGACCGCTGTGCACCAAGCGGTACACGGTCATCTTCGACACTCGCATCACCGTGGCGACTTCCGCCACGGTCAGGAACACGACCTCGTTGAGAGGCCTTTGGTCTGCAGCCATGACACACCTGAACCTTCCGCACATGACGGGCACCGGCTTCCCCTCCGGTGACTCCCCGTCGCTGTGCGCTCACTCCCCAGGTTAGGGGCGGGTGATGCGAGTGGGGAAGAGGAGCAGCGATCGGCCGCCTACTGTGACAGACACGCTCGATTGAGTACATAGCGAGTAAGCGGTCGGTAGTAATCAGACCGCACAGCGTCATCAAGCGGAACTACGGCGGACACCCGCCCCTCCGCCTGTCCGACGAACAGCGCCGGATCGTCCGTATCCGCCAGTCCGATGGCCTCAAAGCCCAGCTGACCTGCTCCGCAGACCCATCCGTGGTCACCGATCACCAGCTCGGGAAGCGGCCCTCCGGCGTCTGCTGCGGCGTCGAGGGCGGTACGAACCGGGAGGGGGGAGTGGGTGTGCACACCCGGCTCACCGGGGGCGCGCCGCACGCCGGGTTCGCGCATCAGCGCGACTCCCCGTACGTAGTCAAGGTTGTACGTGCGTACCCCGAATCGGGTCGCTATGTCGACACAGTGGCCATACGCCGGGGTGAGAACGGGGCACCCCGCCGCCGACAGAGCGTCTGCCAGGCCGCCGTAGAAGCCCAGCAACCGGTGCGGATGGCCCGTTCCGATCAGTACCGCAGCGTGCCGGGCGGCCGCCGCGCCGAGCCGGTCGGCGAAAGCGTCGAGCCCCGCGATCGTACAGTCCGGATCGATCACATCGGGGCCGGATGTATATCCGGGATCGGCCGAAACCCCACATCGCTCAGCCATCACCCGAAGCACTTCGCGTACGGACCAGTCGGCTTCGGGCTCAAGACCGATCAGTACGCGGGGGTCGCCGGCCGCGAAGAGCCGGTAACGGTTCAGGCTTTTCTCCCGGGAGGTAGCAATCGTCCCCGCAAGACCCGCCCGCACCATATATGCCTTGAGCGCACCGACTTCCACGCCCCGCCCCCGCTCGCAGCAGAACCCCGTACCCCGTCATGCTGACGCCCCGGGGCCCGCACCGGCCGCGAAACCGCCCGACAGTCACACATCCGGGCGCACGGCCCGCCACGCGGCCTCGGCCGGTGAGAACGGAACCCGTGCCCTTCCGGCGGCCCGTCCCTCGTACAGGCCGCCTTCTGGGACGACCCGCCTCACCGGGCCCACGGACTACGGCAGCAGCCCGTGCGAGGGGAACACCGCCCGCCGCGCCGCCAGCACCGCCTGGTCCAGCCGGTCCCCCGGGTCGTACCCGCCGCTCACGAAGTCGCGCCAACCCGCCTCCCGCCCGTCCGTCATCCGGTACGGGCCCGGCCCCCGCGTCCGCCGGAACACTTCGTGCCGCCACTCCTCAGGCACCGCCGTCGCGGGCTCGATCGGCCGGCCCGCCGCGATCGCGACCAGATGTGTCCAACTGCGCGGTACGACGTCGACCACCGCGTACCCGCCGCCGCCCAGCGCCACCCAGCGCCCCTCGGCGTGCTCGTGCGCCAGGTCGTGACAGGCCGCCGCCACCGCCCGCTGCGCGTCCAGGCTCACCGCCAGGTGCGCGAGCGGGTCCTCGAAGTGCGTGTCGGCCCCGTGCTGGGTCACGAGCACCTCGGGACGGAACACGTCCAGCAGGTCCGGCACCACCGCGTGGAACGCCCGCAGCCAGCCCTCGTCGCCGGTCCCGGCCGGCAGCGCGACATTCACCACGCTGCCCTCGGCCTCGGTGCCACCGGTCTCCTCGGGCCACCCGGTGTTCGGGAAAAGCGTCCGCGGGTGCTCGTGCAGGGAGATCGTCAGCACCCGCGGGTCGTCCCAGAAGGCGGCCTGTACGCCGTCTCCGTGGTGCACGTCCACATCCACGTACGCGACCCGCTCGGCGCCCAGCTCCAGCAGCCGCGCCACGGCCAGCGCCGCGTCGTTGTAGATACAGAAGCCCGCGGCCCCGCCGGGCATCGCGTGGTGCAGGCCGCCCGCGAAGTTCACCGCGTGCAGGGCTTCCCCGCGCCACACCGCCTCGGCCGCGCCCACTGATTGCCCCGCAATCAGCGCCGACGCCTCGTGCATCCCGGCGAACGCCGGATCGTCCTCGGTACCGAGCCCGTACGCCGCGTCGGCGGCCTTCGGGTCGGCAGAGGCCCTCCGTACGGCGTCGATGTAGTCCGCGCGGTGCACGAGCCCCAGGGTGGAGATCCCGGCGGCCTTCGCGGCCACCACTTCCACCGCATCGGGCCCGCGATCGAGCCCGAACGCCTCCACCAACCGCATGGTCAGTGCGAGCCGGACCGGGTCCATCGGATGGCCGGGCCCGAAGTCGTAGCCCGTTACTGCCTCGTCCCACATCAGCTGTGCGCGGCCGCTCATGCCCGTCACCGTATCCGAGCGCCGGAAACCTGTACCCGGCCGTCCCCTTGCCGGGTGGCGGGCGGTCGGGTAGCCGCCTGGCCGGGGAGCCGTCCGGTCTGGCAGCCGTCCGGTCGGGGAGCCGCCTGGTTGGGCTGCCGCCCGGTCTGGCAGCCGTCTGGTTACGCGAGCAGCTGCGGCAGTTCCGCCATGCTCGCGAAGAGGCCGGTGACCGCGCCGGCCGCGGTGAGCTTCTCCGCCGGCGTCATGGCCGTGAAGCCGTAGACGTCCATTCCTGCGGCGACCGCGGCCTGGACGCCGAGCGGGCTGTCCTCGATCACCGCGCAGCGCTCCGGCGCCACACCCATCTCGCGCGCCGCGTGCAGGAACAGGTCCGGAGCCGGCTTGCCCTTGCCGACGTCCTGCGAGCTGAAAATCCACTCCTCCTCGAACCACTCTTCGAGGCCGGTCTTGCGGTGCCCGACCCGGATCCGCTCGTGGCTGCCGGAGGACGCCACACAGTACGGGGTCCCGTCGGCGGTCAGCTTCCCCAGCACCTCGTCCACGCCGGCGACCGGCTCCAGCTCCCGCTCGAACGCTTCGAAGACGCGCGAGTGCAGCGTCGCCTCGAAGTCCTCGGGGAGGAGCTGCCCGGTCCGCTCCTTCACCAGGTCGTGCACCCGGTGCATCGCGGCACCCATGTAGTCGCGGATGGATTCCTCGTAAGAGGTGGGGTGGCCGAGTTCGGTGAGATAACCGGCCATGATGGTATTGGAAATCGGCTCGCTGTCGACGAGCACGCCGTCGTTGTCGAAGATGATGAGGTCATAGCGCATCCTTCGAGCGTAAACGCCATGGAGAGCCGCCCCGAAATGCGTCCGAAAGGCGCCGGGGTGGCGTCCGAAAAGTGTCCGGAAATGCGAAAAGCCCCGCACCATACGGTGCGGGGCTCCCCACATTCACAATTTGTTCGGCGGCGTCCTACTCTCCCACAGGGTCCCCCCTGCAGTACCATCGGCGCTGAAAGGCTTAGCTTCCGGGTTCGAAATGTAACCGGGCGTTTCCCTAACGCTATGACCACCGAAACACTATGAAGATAACAACTCCAGCCGACAAGGCGAGTTCGTTACTTCAGAACTAACACAGTGGACGCGAGCAACTGAGGACAAGCCCTCGGCCTATTAGTACCAGTCAACTCCACCCGTTACCGGGCTTCCATATCTGGCCTATCAACC